>DATGGU010000152.1:0-5187 GCA_035308365.1 Streptosporangiaceae bacterium | reverse complement strand
GTCGTGCCAGCCGCCGGGCGGCGGATCCCGGCCGGTGGCTGTCGTGCCCGCTACCGGGGGGCGGATCCCGGCCGGTGGCTGACGTGCCAGCCGCCGGGCGGCGGATCCCGGCCGGTGGCTGTCGTGCCAGCTACCGGGCGGCGGATCCCGCCTGGTGGCTGTCGTGCCAGCTACCGGGCGGCGGATCCGGTCGGTGGCTGTCGTGCTAGCCGCCGGGCGGCGGATCCCGGCCAGTGGCTGTCCTGCCCGCTACCGGGCGGCGGATCCCGACTGGTGGCTGTCGTGCCAGCTACCCGGCGGTGGCTGTCGTGCCCGCTACCGGGGGGCGGATCCCCCCGCCAGTGGCCCAGGCCTGCTGCGATCCCAGGCCCAATGATCATCAGCAAAACCAAAAAGGACTTTACGGATATTTTAGACAGAAATGTAGCTAGTTACGGTTAATTGTGACAGACTTGTAACAAGGTGATAACAGGAGGGCAGTGCTCATGCGGATCTTGGCCGGAGATTCTGCCCGGCTCGAACCGGAGTTCGGCATCCTTGCGGGCCGGTGGACCCAGTATTCCGACATCGGCGACCTGCCGTTCGGTGCCATGTGGTGCGTGACTCCGCCCGGCGGGAAGAGCGACCCGGATCAGCATTCCCAGCGTGAGCTCGTCGTGATCGTGAGCGGGAGCGCGGAGGTCCAGGCCGGCGGCAGCCAGCAGACGGCACACACCGGCAACGTCGTGCTGCTGGAGAGCGAAGAACAGCACGTGGTCGTCAACCGCTCCGGCACCGATCCGCTCGTCACCCTGAACCTCTACTGGGAGCCGTCCGCCTGAAGTCTCCTTCCACGCTGCCAGCGCTATGAGACTTATTCAAAACCAGCCCAGTGGCCGTGACACCAGGTCTATGAGCTGTGGTGGCTGGCTGATCACCAGGAGGTTCTGAATAAGCCTCAGTGTTCGCTCGGTTCCGGCGCCGATCAGGCTGCTGTCCATTGGCGTCCTGATCAACAACGCCGGTGGCTACGTCAGCGTTTTTCTCGCGCTCATCCTCGCGGTACGGCACACCGCAGCCTGGAAGATCGGCTTGGCCCTGCTGCTGGCGGCGCTATTCGCGATCGGAGGATCCGCCCTCGGCGGCGCCGGGGTGTCCCGGATCGGCAGCCGCCAGACGATCATCGCGTCGATGGCTGGATCAGCATTCTTCACCGCCCTGCTCATCGCCACCGGTTCGTATCCGCTGACCGTCGCGCTGGTGTGCTGCGTCACCGTGTGCAACCGGGCCTACATGCCGGCCGCGACCACCGCGATCGGCCGGGTCTCCCAGCCCGCCGAGCGCGTGCAGCGGTACGCGTTCTTCCAGCTCGCCTACAACATCGGTGCCGCCATCGGGCCGCCGATGGCGACGTTCCTGCTGACCCGTTCGCTGACCGCGCTGTTCCTCATCGACGCGGTCACCTCCGCCGCCTTCGCCCTCGCCGCCCAGCGCCTGCCACCTGACCGCCAGCCGGTGCCGGACGCCCAGCCCGCTCCGGATTCCCAGCCGGTGCCGGACCCCCCGCTGGTGCCGGACGCCCAGCCGGTGCCGGACCCCCAGCCCGCTCCGGATTCCCAGCCGGCCCCGGACACCCAGACGCCGCCGGGGCCAAAACCCCGGCGGCTCCGCCACGACCGCCGCTACCTGACCTTCTGCCTCGGTGTCACCTGCGTGGCGACCTGCTACAGCCAGCAGTCCGGCGCGCTGCCGCTCACCATCTCCAGGCACCACTACAACCTCGAACTGCTCGGCATCTTCTTCAGCGCGAATGCGATCGCGGTGATCGTGTTCCAGCTCCCGGTGTCCTACCTGACCCGGCGGCTGCCCTACGCGGTACCGCTCACCTGCGGCGGCGTCCTGATCTGCGGTGGCTACGCGATCCTGCTGGCCGGGTCGGTGCTGCCGCTGCTGGCCGTCAGCGTCGCGCTGTGGACGCTCGGTGAGATCATCTTCAACCCGGTCACGCCCGCCGTGGCCATGATGATGTCCACTCCACAGACTCACGGGGCCTACCAGGGCGCGCTCAGCACCTTCCGGACGACCGGGCAGGTGGCAGGCCCGGCACTTGGGGTCTTCGCCTTCTCGATCCGGCCGTCGCTTCCGTGGGCGCTGTGCGGCGTACTGGCCGTCGCGGCGGCAACGCTGTTCATCACGTTCTCGAAGGACATGCAATGACGCAAACCCTCGACGTGCTCGGCATCGGGTTCGGCCCGTCCAACCTCGCCCTCGCCATCGCCCTGGAGGACACCCCGGTCCGCGCCGCCTTCATCGAGCGGCAGGAGGAGTTCGGCTGGCACCGGGGCATGCTGATCAGCGGCGCCACCATGCAGGTGTCCTTCCTCAAGGACCTGGTCACCATGCGGGACCCGACCAGCGACTTCAGCTTCCTGGCTTACCTGCATTCCAAGAACCGCCTGGCCACGTTCATCAACTCCAGGGAATTCAGCCCGACCCGCGTCGAGTTCCACGACTACCTCTGCTGGGCCGCCGCCCGGCTGCGGCACCGGGTGACCTATGGCCTCGAAGCCGTCGACGCAATCCCCGTCCTGACCGGCGGCAAGGTGAGGCACATCGACGTGGTGGCCCGCCGGACCGACGGCACCGGCGAGGTACGCTACCGGACACGCAACCTCGTCGTGGCGACCGGGCTGGAGCCCTGGCTGCCACCGGGCGTGCCGGTCTCGCCCAAGGTCTGGCACAGCGAGGAACTGCTGTACCGGCTGCGCGACGTGCCGCCGGACGACCCACTGACCTTCGTGGTGGTGGGCGCCGGGCAGAGCGGCGCCGAGGTGGTGGAGTACCTGCACCGCCGGTTCGAGCGGGCGCAGGTGCACTCGGTGTTCGCCAGGTACGGTTACAGCCCGGCCGACGATACCCCGTTCGTGAACGCGATCTTCGACCCGGCCACCGTGGACCTGTTCTACAACGCCCCGGCCGAGGTCAAGGACATGATGTTCGGCTACCACTCCAACACCAACTACTCGGCCGTGGACACCGGCCTGATCGTCGAACTGCACCGGCGCGTCTACGCCGAGATGGTCAGCGGCGAACGCCGCCTGATCATGCGCAATCTGTCCCGGGTGACGGCGGTCCGGCCGGCCGGCGCCGGGGTGGACGTGGACATCGCCTACCTGCCGGACGGCAGCGTCACCCAGGTGCACGCCGACTGGCTGATCTACGCCAGCGGTTACCGGCCGCGCAGCCCGCTGTGTGTCCTCGGGCAGCTCAGCAGCTACTGCAAGGCCGAGCCCGGGCAGCCGGTGCGGCTGGACCGCGATCACCGCATGATCACCTCGGAGCAGATGCGCTGCGGGATCTACGTTCAGGGCGCCTCCGAGGCCAGCCACGGGATCTCCTCGACGCTGCTGTCCACCACCGCGATCCGGGCCGGTGAGATCGCCGGGTCGATCGCCCTGTCCACCTGCCCTGAATAGGAGGAGTTCCAATGGACACCCTGGTGGTCGTGACCGCGACCGCGCCGACACCCAACGGGTCACTGCACGTCGGCCACCTCAGCGGGCCGTTCATCGCCGCCGACGTGGCGGCCAGGGCGGCGCGCGTGCGCGGGCAGCGCACGCTGACGGTCAGCGGCCTGGACCCGCACCAGAACCACGTGCTGGCCATGGCAGCCAAGGAGGCCCGCACCCCCGAGGCGATGCTGGACGAGTACGAGGAACTGGTCCGGCGGTCGCTGCGCCTGGCCGGGGTCGGCTACGACGTCTTCGCCGACCCCAGGGCCGACGCCGGGTACCGGGACATGGTGGCCCGGCTGCTGGCCGAGCTTGCCGCCACCGGTGCGGTCGAGGTCGAGCCGGTTACCCTGGCCCGCTGCGCGGCCTGCGGCACGATGCTGCACTACGCCTACGTTTCTGGCGACTGCCCCTGGTGCGGCGCCGGGTCCTGCGGCGGCACCTGCGAGGCCTGCGGGGCGTTCACCACGGCGGCCAACCTGTCCGGCGCGAGCTGCACCCGCTGCGGCGGGGCGCCGGAGGACATAACGGTGGCAATCCCGCTGCTGCGCCTTGAGTCCTGCCGGGCCGTGCTGACCGATATCTGGTCGCGGGCGGCGATGCCGGTCAGGGTCCGCTCGCTGCTCGGCCACTACCTGGAGACCGGGCTGCCCGGCGTGCCGCTGGCCTACCCGGCGGACTGGGGCATCCCGCACGGCGATGACGGCCAGCGGATCGACGTGTGGGTGGAGATGGGCCTCGGCCTGCTGGCCGGGATCGCCCGCAAACTGGACGCGTCCGCATCGGGGGCCGATGATTACCTGGCGGCCTGGCAGCAGGTGGGGGAGTGCTGGCATTTCCTCGGCATCGACAACGCCTTCTACTTCGGCCTGCTGTTCCCGGCCCTGTTCAGCGCCGCCGGCCTGCGGCCGGGCTGGCTGGGCGGCCTGGTCGTGAACGGCTTCTACCGGCTGGATGGCCTGAAGTTCTCCACCAGCCGCAACCACGCGGTCTGGGCGCACGAGTTCCTCGCGGACGAGGACCCGGCCGTGGTGCGCATGTTCCTGTGCTGGGACCGGCCGGACCGCTACGAGA
Organism: Streptosporangiaceae bacterium; assembly: GCA_035308365.1. Lineage (GTDB taxonomy): Bacteria > Actinomycetota > Actinomycetes > Streptosporangiales > Streptosporangiaceae > PALSA-505. Next base: position 622 of record DATGGU010000152.1, on the reverse strand, counting down.
GCGGCTTCACCCGGCAGGCCTACGCCCAGTTCCGCGACTGGGTCGCGGCCGCGCTGGCGTCCGGCGGCACGCTGCCCCCCGACCTCGCCGACGCGGAGATCGAGCGGGCCGGGCACGCGCTGGAGTTCGCCGCTTTCGACCCGGGCCTGGCCCTGCGCTGTCTGCTCGCGGCCGGCCCGTCCCGCGCCCCCGGCCTGCTCGCGGCGATAACCGGCTCGTGACCCCAGCCACCCTTCCCTTCGCCTTTCCTACCAAGGCGGTCGAAACCCGGATCGACGCCCTCAGGTGGCGGTCGAAACCCGGATCGACCGCCACTCGACGCCCTCAGGTGGCGGTCCAACCCTGGATCGGCCGCCGCTCGGCGCCCTCGGGTGGCGGTCGAACCCCGGATCGACGCCCTCGGGTGGCGGTCGAAGCCCGGATCTGCTCGCCGCTCGGCGCCCTCGGGTTGCGGTCGAACCCTGGATCGGCCGCCGCTCGGCGCCCTCGGGTGGCGATCGAACCCCGGATCGACGCCCTCGGGTGGCGGTCGAAGCCTGGATCGGCCGTCACTCGGCGCCCTCGGGTGGCGGTCGAAGCCCGGATCGACGCCCTAGGGTGGCGGTCGAAGCCTGGATCGGCC
>DATGGU010000151.1:0-92831 GCA_035308365.1 Streptosporangiaceae bacterium | reverse complement strand
GCCAGCCCAGCCCAGCCAGCCCAGCCCGAAGGTGGTCGATGGGCACATCCACCGCCACCTGAGGTGGCCGATGGGCACATCCACCGCCACCTGAGGTGGCCGATGGGACCATCCACCGCCTTCCCTCGCCCCCTTCAAGGCGGTCGAAGCCCGGATCGACACCCACCTGAGGGGGACGAAGCCCGGATCGACCGCTATGTGACGAGTTGAGTGGCGCCCGTGATCAGAAAATTGGATCTTGGGTATTCACATCGCGAACACGATGTGGCATCGTATGAATGCATAGAGTAATCGGGGGTTGACCGGAGCGGTTGTCCAGGCGCAGTCACAGCCGTTGTTCCGGCGGCTGTCTGTACTGGCCGAGCCGCGTTGGCCGGGTCATTTCCCGATGGCCGGTGTCATGGGCGGCTGATGGCCTGACACCCGGTACCCGGCGGATCTCGGGGGCCCGCCGGGTACCCAGCAGGGGGGGAGCTACGCCCCCGGCCGGCGAGCCGGGGGCGTAGCTGCTGTTGCAGGCCCAGCGCGTGGCGGGTGGGTGGCTGGGCAGGGTGGGTGGCTGGGCAGGGTGGGCGTGGCTACTGTTCGGCGCCGGAGGATTGCAGTCCGGTGTTTTCTGGGCCAGCTCACCTTCGCCGGGTAACGCCACCCGAGTAAGGTTGGCCTGTCCGAACCGCGTTCGGGAGGCGGCCATGTACGACTACGTCATCATTGGTGCGGGCAGCGCGGGATGTGTCCTGGCCGCGCGGCTGAGCGAGGACCCGGCCGCCCGGGTGCTGCTGCTCGAGGCCGGCCCACCCGATGACGCGGATGAGATCCATATCCCCGCGGCCGTCAACCTGCTGTGGAAGACCCAGTACGACTGGGACTACAGCACCGTCCCGCAGGACCGCGCGGGCGGCCGCAGCATCTACTGGCCACGAGGCAAGACCCTGGGCGGTTCGTCGTCGATCAACGCCATGATCTATATCAGGGGCAACCGCTACGACTACGACACCTGGCGTGACGAGTACGGGTGCGCCGGCTGGGGTTACGCCGACCTGCTGCCCTACTTCCGCCGGGCCGAGGACAACTCGCGCGGCTCTTCCGCCTACCACGGCGCCGGTGGCCCGCTCCGGGTGCAGGACCCCGGGCACCGGTCACCACTGACCAAGGCCTTTGTCGAGGCCGCGATGGCCTGCGGCCTGCCGGCCAACGACGACTTCAACGGTGCGCAGCAGGATGGTGTCGGCTTCTACCAGGTGACGCAGCGCGGTGGCCGCCGCTGCTCGACCGCGGACGCCTACCTCAGGCCGGCCATGACCCGGCCCAACCTCACCGTGCGGACCGACGCCCTGGTCACCAGGATCGAGGTGGCGGACGGCCGGGCCATCGCGGTGCACTATCTGCACGGCGGGGTGGCGGAGACGGCGCGGGCCGAGCGCGAGATCCTTCTGGCAGGCGGGGCGGTGAACAGCCCGCAACTGCTCATGCTGTCCGGCATCGGCCCGGCGGACCACCTGCGTGAGCTGGGCATCGACGTGGTCGCTGACAGCCCCGGGGTCGGCGCCAACCTGTGCGACCACCCCATCGTCACGGCCATGTGGCACACACCCAAGACCCGCGGGGCCTGGGAGCAGGCCGGCCTGGTCAACCTGATGCGATGGCAGCTCACGCACAACGGGCCGCTGGTCACCAACGTGGCCGAGTCCGGCGGGTTCAGCCGCTCGGATCCCGCGCTGCCAGCACCCGACCTGCAATGGCACGCGCTGCCCGCTCCCTACGAGAACCAGGGACTCACCGATCCGGCCAAGCGCGCCATCTCCGTGCTGGTCACGCTCGTCGACGTGCGCAGCCGGGGCAGAATCACCCTGCGCAGCGCCGACCCCAGGCACAAGCCGGCCATCAACCCCAGCTATCTGGTGGACAGCGCCGACATCGAGCCGCTGGTCGTGGGACTGCAGCTGGCCAGGCAGTTCGCGGCGGCCAAGCCGATGGCCAAGATCTGCGCGAGCGAGTTCGCGCCGGGCCCCGGCGTGGACACCGAGGCCGAGCTGCGCACCTTCATCCGGCACAATCTTGCCACCCTGTACCACCCGGTCGGCACCTGTGCCATGGGTGGTGACTCGCGGCTGGCCGCGAGCAAGCTGACCAGCGTGGTCGACCCGGAGCTTCGGGTGCGCGGGGTGGCCGGCCTGCGGGTGGTGGACGCCTCGGTGATGCCCAGCGTGCCGCGCGGCAACACCAACGCACCCACGATCGCCATTGCCGAGCGGGCCGCCGACCTCATCGCCGGCCGCGCCCCGCTGGCCGCCGCCGACCCCGAGCAGGCGGCCGTTCTCACCGGCTGACCGGGCGAATCTCCGGAAGGGTGGCACAGGCCATGGTTGCCCCGCCGCTGGGCCTGGCTCAGGGCGAGACGGTCTGGCCCCCGTCTACGACCAGTGTCTGGCCGGTGATGTAGGAGGATGCGTCGCTGGCCAGGAACACCGCCGGCCCGGCCATTTCCGCTGCCCGCGCCCAGCGGCGCATGGGCACGGTGGCGACGGTCGCCGGCCCGGCCACGTCGTCTTCCCAGAGGTCGCGGTTGAGGTCGGTGGCGGTCCAGCCGGGGCAGAGCACGTTGACCCGGACTCCCTGCGGAGCCCACTCCACCGCCAGCGACCTGGTCAGCGAGATGACCGCGGCCTTGGACGCACCGTAAGGGGCGATCAGCGGTGCGGCAGCCAAGCCGCCGACCGAAGCAACATTGATCACCGAGCCGGTGCCCCGCTCCAGCAGGTGGCGGGCGACCGCGTGGCAGACGTAGACGGTCGAGTTCACGTTGAGCTGCATGACCTTGTCCCAGCCCGGCAGGCGCAGGTCGGCGAACGGGACCATGAAGTTGGTGCCGCCCGCGTTGTTCACCACAATGTCGATGTGGCCGAGCCGCTCGATCCCGGCCGTTACCGCCGCCGTCACCGCCTCTTCGCTGGTCACGTCGGCTGGGATGACAAAGGCCTTCCTGCCGTGCTCGCCGATCAGGCGTGCGGTCCCGGCCAGGCCGTCCTCGCTGCGGGCGACCAGGGCGAGATCCGCTCCCGCAGCGGCCATCGCGACGGCTATCGCGCGGCCGATACCCCGCGAGGCCCCGGTGACGAAGGCGGTCTTCCCGGTCAGGTCGAAGGGGCTAGCGCTCATCGGAATCCTTCCACTCGGTCGGCAGCGGCCAAGCGGCCGGATTGACCCTGCGCACGATCTCGTTCAGCACAATACGCACATACGGCTCGCCCACCCACAGGTGCTTGGCCCGTTCCCCGGCGATAACCTCCGCCTGCGGCACCCGGGCGAACCTGCGCCTGGCCTCATCCGGCTGCAGGTAGTCGTCCAGTTCGGGCACCAGGGCGGTCAGCGCCCGCCCGGACGCCGCCCAGGCATCCAGGTGCGCGTCACCGGCCCGGCGAAGCGGTGGCGAGATCAGGATCGCGCCCTCCACGGCCGGGTCATTCCCCCACATCAGCGCCAGCTCCGTGCCGAACGACCAGCCGGCCAGCCACAGCCTCGGCAGCCCCGTCGCGACGCAGTAGCCGATCGCGGCGGCCACATCCTCGCGTTCGGCCTCGCCGCCACCGAACTCACCGTCGCTGGTGCCCTGCTGCGACGAGGTGCCACGCGTGTTGAACCGCAGGACCGCCAGGTCGGCCAGCGCGGGCAGCCGGTAGGAGGCCTTGCGCAGCAGGTGGCTGTCCATCATGCCGCCGTGGGTCGGCAGCGGGTGCAGGCAGATCAGGGTGGCTACCGGGTCGCGGTCCTGCGGCAGCGCGAGCTCGCCGACCAGGCGCAGGCCATCGGCGGTGTGCAGGGTCAGCGGCGTGCGCCTGGCCGGCAGGATCGTCGAGGCCCTGATGTCGGTCATGCTGTTACTCATCCGCCCTCCGCGTGCTCATCCGCTCCCAACGATGCCGCCCCATGTCCAACCTGCCAGGCCGCTGCCGTTCCGGCCACGGCGGCAGGCGCGGGTCCATCAGCGCTGCCGCGCGGCCCGGTCACCTCGGCCGCCGGGCGCCCGGCCTTCGGTGCAGCCGTCGCTGCCAGCATGCCCGATGCCAGTGCCTGCGCATGTCAAGCCCCGGCGTCAGGACCGGCCACGCGACCAGATGAGCCGTGCCCACCGGGATCTCCTGGTCGCAGCCCGGGCAGCGATACTCCTTCACCGCCGCCGGGCCCGGCACCAGCCGGACCACCCAGTCCCCGTCCGGCCACGACTGCACGGTCTGCGGCCCCGCCGGGAACGCCTCGCGCTCCCCGGAGTCATCCTCGCCCACCCGGCCCGGGACGGCCCCGCCGCGTCCCTTGCGCGGGACGTTGCCGGGCAGCCGCCGGGCTCTGCGTGGGCTCACGGCGGTCAATGTATGCCATGCCAGCACTGGACCCTAGAGTTGGTCCGTGCGCATCGTTATCGCGCGGTGCAGCGTCGACTACGCTGGCCGGCTGTCCGCTCATCTCCCGCTCGCCACCCGGCTGATCATGGTCAAGGCCGACGGTTCCGTGCTGGTGCACTCCGACGGCGGCTCCTACAAGCCGCTGAACTGGATGTCGCCACCGTGCAGGCTGGTGGAGCAGGCTGACCGCTGGACCGTGACCGGCAAGTCGGGGGAGACCCTGACGGTCTGCCTCGAGGAAGTCCTGAGCGACAGTTCGTATGATCTCGGCGTAGACCCCGGCCTGCAGAAGGACGGGGTCGAATCCCAGCTCCAGGAGAAACTGGCCAGGCAGCTCGGCGTGCTGGGTGCGGGCTGGCGCCTGGTGCGCCGCGAGTTCCCGACAGCCATCGGCCCGGTCGACCTCATGTGCCGGGACGGCGAAGGCGTGAGCGTCGCCGTCGAGATCAAGCGCCGGGGTGAAATCGACGGCGTCGAACAGCTCACCCGCTACCTGGAACTGCTCAACCGCGATCCGTTGCTAGCCCCGGTACGCGGAGTCTTCGCGGCGCAGGAGATAAGGCCACAAGCCAGGGTGCTGGCCGAGGACCGGGGCATCCGCTGCGTGATCCTGGACTACGACGCCCTGCGCGGCGTCGAAGCCGGGGACACCCTGTTCTGACCTATGACCCGACGGTCATCATTCGGCTATGCGAGCGTGAATTCCAAGGTTGGCCAAGTAGTCTTCGGCTCAATGGTGGTGAGCCGCGCGAAGGAGACGCAGGTGGGCAGGGCTCGCGGTGCTGTGATCATGGGCAAGGCTGGTTACGTCTTGAGCTGTGGCCTGGCTGTCGTCGTCATGGTGGTGAGCGGGTTCGCCTACTACGTACGGGCACAGGTCGACGCCATCGGCGGCTCGAACGCCATCGTGGGCGGCGGGCCATCCGTCGGTGAGATGAACATCCTGCTGATGGGCCTGGAGAGCCGCACCGATTATCACGGGAACATCCTGCCGGACCCGCTCCTTGCCGCGCTGCACTCAGGCAGCAGGCAGCAAGTCGAGAACGGGACCGGCGGCCAGGACACGAACACGCTGATTCTCATCCACATCTTCGCGGGCGGGCAGCGGGCGGTCGGCTTCTCGATTCCGCGGGATGACTGGGTCACCTTCCCCAAGGCGTACGACGGCCAGTCGCAGGGGAAGATCGACCAGGCCTATGGCCTGGCCTACGCCCAGAGCCTGAGCCAGACCGCGAGCGCCAGCATGGGCCGGGACCAGCGCTATCTCCTGGCCAATGAGGCCGGCCAGGCGGCCGCGATCGCCACCGTCGAGGCAGTGACCGGCCAGCACGTCAACCACTTCGCCGAGGTCAACCTGGCCGGGTTCTACGGGCTGGCCAGGGCCACCGGCGGCATCGAGGTATGCCTGAAGTCGTGGAACCACGGCCAGAACCTGCATGACTACAACTCCGGCTTCAACCAGCCGCACGCGGGTTACCTGCACCTGTCGGCCGGGCAGACGCTGGCGTTCGTGCGGGAGCGGGACAACCTGCCGAACGGCGACCTGGACCGTACCCACCGCCAGCAGGCGGTCATCGACTACGTGGTCTGGAAACTCGCGCATCAGGGTGTGCTCACCAGTATCGGCCAGCTCACCCACTTGCTCAGCATTGCGAAGTCATACATAATCACCGATTCGGGCTGGCAGATACTTGACTTCGCCACCGAGATGCACGCACTGACCGGCAGGAACCTGACCTTCCAGACGCTGCCCATCGAGGGATATCACACGTACTACCTCGGCGGCACGGCGGAGGACGCGAACGTGATCAATGTCCCCGCCATCCAGGCACAGGTGAAGAAGGCGTTCACCGCGCCCGCCACGCCGTCGCACGGCAAGAAGCCCAGGACCAAGCCGAAGCCGGCGGTGACCTATCCGCTGTCGAGGACGACAGTGGATGTGTACAACGCCGGTTACACGGCCGGGCTGGCCGGCCAGGTCTCGGCCGGGCTGGTCAATGCCGGGTTCAAGCAAGGTCAGGTTGCTGACGCCAGCGCCGCGCAGTCCACGACCCAGGTCCGGTACGGAGCCGGGCCGGCGGCGCAGGCGAACGCGGCCAAGATCGCCGCACTGTTCGGGGTGACCGCCCAGCGCGGCAGTTCCGTGCGCGCCGGGCACGTGCAGGTCATCCTTGGCTCAACCGCGACTGTCCCCAGCTTCAGCTCCTTGTCGCCGGGGTCGTCCAGTTCCAGCTCGGCGAGCCCGAATCCGTCGAGCACTTCCGGCAATGGCGCCGCCGGGGCCCCCGTCACGGTCAAGCCCAACGCCCCCTACGGCATCCCCTGCGTCTACTGAGCCGATGGCTGGACCGGCATGATGCTGGCGGCAGGAGCCGTGGACGGCCGGCCGCAACCGGCTGAGCGCAGCGACGCTGTGGCCCGGTTCGAGAGGCTGCTCTCCGCGCAAGGACAGGAACTGCTCGGCTGGCTCAACCGGCAGGGTGACGCGTTCGGGCCGGACGGCGAACTGCGGGTGAGCGCGGAACTGCGCACCAGGTATCCGGCGGACCTGGTCACCGCCGCCCTTGCTCAGCATGAGCTGCGGTCGCTGGGACGGGTGAAGTTTGCCCGGGCGGCCGGCATGTTCTTCACCCGGGCCGGGCTTGAGCAGGCGTCCTCCGAGCTGGTGGCCCGGCATCGGGCAGGCCGCTATGCCGGGTGCGGCCGGGTGGCCGACCTGTGCTGCGGCATCGGCGGGGACCTGATCGCCCTGGCGGCCGGGCACGACGTACTGGCCGTGGACCGTGACCCGCTGCACCTGCGGATGGCGCGGGCCAACGCCGGGGTACACGGCGTTGCGGGTGGCCTCACCACCATCGAAGCCGACGTGCGGGACATCGATCTGGCCGGGATCCAGGCAGTGTTCGCCGATCCCGCGCGACGGGCAGACCGGGGGCGGCTGCGGACCGGGAGCAGCGAACCGCCGCTCGGCTGGTGCCTGAGCCTGGTGGACCGGGTTGCCCCGGTGGCGATCAAGGCAGCACCCGGTCTGGCGCACGAGGCCGTGCCGGCCGGCTGGGAGCTTGAGTTCGTCGCCATGGGCCGGGAGCTGAAGGAGGCGGTCGCCTGGTCTCCGGCGCTGGCGACGACGGCCAGGCGGGCCACCATTCTCCCGGACGGGCACAGCCTCATCCAGGGGCAGGCCCGCGTGGAAGCGGTACAGGTGCGGGCGCCTGGGGAGTTCCTGTTCGACCCGAATCCGGCCGTCACCCGGGCGGGGCTGGTCAAGGAGCTTGCGCTGATGATCGGTGCGTGGCAGATCGATGACCGGATCGCGTTCCTGTCGGCCGGCGCGCCGGTGGAAACCCCGTTTGCCCGGACGCTACGGGTTATCGATTCGGCACCATGGGACCAGAAGCGCCTGCCGGCCAGGCTGCGCGCCCTTGACATCGGCGCGGTGGACATCCGCCGCCGGGGGCTGGCCGGCGATGCCGGCCGCCTGCACAGGCAGCTCAAGCTCTCCGGCACCCGGCGCGCCACCCTGGTCATGACCCGGGTGAGCGACCGTCCGTGGGGGCTGGTCTGCCTCGACGTCCACCGCCCTTGACCCGCTCGGCCTCATCGGCTGGTGGCTTACCTGGCGGGCGGGTATCGCGGGGGTGCGGGGCCGGTCAGGTGAGCGTTGACGGCGCGGGCTTCGGGAGCCAGTTCGGGGGCTTCGATGACGGTGACCCCCGCGGCGCGGAGCATCTCGGTGCCGCCGCCGACGGCCAGGATGGGGGGCTCGTGCCAGGCGTAGACCACACGGGGGATTCCGGCGGCGATGATCAGGTCTGCGCACGGGCGCGGCCTGGACGCGCGGACGCCGCAGGGCTCCAGCGAGCTGTAGATCGTGGCAGTGGCCAGGCGGGGGTCACCCGGGCGGATCTTGGCCAGGGCGACCTCCTCCGCATGGTCTCGCAGGTCTCTCTCCCGGGAGTAGCCGGCCGCCAGCAGCGTGCCGTCGACCGCGACGATGGCCGCGCCGACCGAGAACGCGGTGGCGGACGGCGGGCAGCGCTTGGCCAGCTCGATTGTCTCGCGCAGCCAGTAGATGTCCACCGGGACCGGGCCGGGGACGGGGGATTCGCCGGGCTCCCCGGCCGGGGTCACGGCTGAGCTGGCGTACCCAGCCTCGCCCGGGCCGTCAGGGTGTGGTGTGCCTGCTCCCCCGGTGAAGCCGTCGCCTGCCGGGCCGGTGGGCCAGGAGGCGGGCTGGCCAGGCAGTTCGGGCACGGGAGAGTCGTCATCCTCCAGGAGCTTGATGGTCTGGCGCAGCCAGCGGATGTGGTCGGCGAGTGCCTCGGAGCTCCGGGCGCGCTGGGATTGCTCCGGAACCGCGGCAGCGGGGACCGGCCGGGTGGCCAGCAGGTAGCGGAGCAGGACGACGTCGCCCAGCGGGCGGAGTTCGGCCAGTTTCATCCGGTGGGCCGGGTCGTTCGGGTAACCGCCGGGGGCGGCAAACCTCGGGGCCGCTTCGTCGCCTACGAAGAACGGCGCGACAACCAGGTGCAGCTCGTCGGCCAGGCCGGCGGTGAGGAAGGCCGAGGCCAGCTGGCCGCCGCCTTCGAGCAGGACCTGCGTCACTCCCCGCCGGGCAAGGTCGGTCACGATGAACGCCGGCGTGGGGATATCCCCGGCGTCGATCACCTCGGCCACATTGGAAAGCCGTGCCCGCGCCAGCGCCAGGCCTGCCCGGGCGCAGTAGACCAGCCGTGCCGAAGACCCCGCGGTGAAGAATTGTGCCGCGGGTGAGAGATCCCCGCCCATGGTGACGGTGACCTTGGCCGGGCTCTCTGGCAGACCACTGGCCGCCCGCTCCGCACGGCGAGACGCCGACCGGACCAGCAGGCGCGGGTCGTCACGGCGGATGGTGGCGGCGCCGACCAGGATCGCGTCGCAGGCGGCCCGCAGCTCGTCCACCCGGTCCAGGTCCTCGTCGCTGGACAGAATGAGCCTGGTCGCGCTCGCATCGTCAATGTGCCCGTCAACTGACATGGCGCAGCTCACCAGCACATACGGACGTTGGGTCACGAGCAGGACTCCTTACCTACCCAACAGTAGCTTCCTGGGTTGGCCGATGATTTACTTGCAGGCAGGCAATACGCAGCGACGGTGGTGAGGGCAATGGTAACGACGAGTTCCAGGGTCTCAGGGGTTCGGCCAGCGGGCACGTTCGACACGGTGAACCCGGCCACCGGAGAGGTGATAGCCAGCTTCCCAGTGCACGGTACCGGCGACGTGGAGGCGGCGCTGGACCGGGCCCGGCAGGCCGCCACCTGGTGGGCCGGCCTCGGCTGGAAGGAGCGGCGGCTGCGGTTGCTTGCCTGGAAGTCGCACATCACCAGGTATATGCCAAGACTGGCCGAGCTGGTGCACGAGGAAACGGGCAAGCCGGTCTCCGACGCCAAGCTGGAGATCTTGCTGACGATCGTGCACCTTGACTGGGCAGCGAAGAACGCCGAGCGCATCCTCGGCCCGCGCCGGGTGCGCGCCGGGCTGATCTCCATCAACCAGGCGGCCATCCTCGAGTATCAGCCACTGGGTGTGGTCGCGGTGATAGGTCCGTGGAACTACCCGGTCTTCACCCCGATGGGATCCATCGCCTACGCCCTCGCCGCGGGCAACGCGGTCATCTTCAAGCCGAGCGAGCTCACTCCCGCCGTGGGGGGCTGGCTGGTCAGCTCGCTGAACGAGATCGTTCCCGAACAGCCCGTGCTGCAGCTCATCACCGGCATGGGGGAGACCGGGGCCGCGCTGTCCCGCAGCGGGGTCAACAAGATCGCTTTCACCGGGTCGGCCACCACCGCACGCAAGGTGATGGCTGCCGCAGCCGAGAACCTGACCCCGATCGTCGCCGAATGCGGCGGCAAGGACGCCATGCTGGTGGACTCCGGCGCCGATCTGGACGCGGCCGCCGAGGCCGCCGCCTGGGGCGCCATGTCCAACGCCGGCCAGACCTGCATCGGGATCGAACGCGTGTACGTGGTGGACGGGGTCTACCACACTTTCCTGGACAAGCTGCGGGAGCAGGTGTCCGCGCTCCGGCCGGGTGAGGACAGGCAGGCAAGCTACGGGCCGATGACCATGGCCAGCCAGCTCGACGTCATCGAGGGGCACGTCGCCGACGCTCTGGCCAGGAACGGCCAGCCGGTCACCGGCGGGCTGAGCAGCATCCGCGCTCCCTACGTCGATCCGATCATCCTGACCGACGTGCCGGAGGAAAGCCGGGCCGTCACCGAGGAGACGTTCGGGCCGACGGTGACGGTGACCCGGGTGAGCGACCTGGCCGAAGGGGTACGGCTGGCCAATGCCGGGTCCTACGGGCTCGGCTCGGCGGTGTTCACCAAGAGCAAGAAGCAGGCGGTCGAGGCGGCCCGGTCGCTGCGCACCGGCATGACCGCCATCAACGCGGTGCTGGCGTTCGCTGGCGTGCCGGCACTGCCGTTCGGCGGGGTGGGCGAGTCCGGCTTCGGCAGGATCCACGGCCCGGACGGGCTGAAGGAGTTCGCCCGGGCCAAGGGAATCACCCGGCAGCGGTTCAAGCCGATGGTGAACCTGACCTCGTTCAGCCGCACCGACAAGGATCTGGACAAGGTCGTGTCGCTGGTCACCCTGCTGCACGGGCGGCGCTACCGCTAGCCAGCCAGACGCGCACCGGGTTTACCGGACCAGCCCGCGGTCAGTTACTGACCAGACAAGGAGGCGGTCATGGCAGACACGACGGAGTTCACCATTGGCGCCGAGGTCATGTGTGGCGACGGGGAGTGCGGCAAGCTGACACGCGTTGTGCTCGACCCGATCGCCAAGGCGGTGACCCACGTGGTGGCCGAGCCCAGGGCGCTGGAGGACGTCAGCCGGCTCGTACCCGTCGGCCTTGTCGAGTCCGCGACACCCGATCGGGTCATGCTCAGGCTCACCAAGGCGGAGTTCGGAAAGCTGGATCCCGCCGAGGAAGTCCGGTTCCTGCCGGGCTCCCCGCTCTCTCCGGGGTTCGGGCCCGGCCGTGTCCTGGCCTGGCCCTACTACCGGCTGGACGTGGCGCTCGCGGGCTCGGATCTGGTCACGCCCGTGACCTATGACAAAGTTCCGCTCGGTGAGGTGGAGGTGCGGCGCGGCGATCGCGTCCACGCCACCGACGGTGAGATCGGCCGGGTCGAAGGGCTCGTCGTCGATGCCAAGGACAAGCATGTGACCCACGTGCTCCTGCAGGAGGGGCATCTGTGGGGCCGCAAGGACGTGGCGATCGCGATCAGTGCCGTGGACAAGGTGGATGACGAAGGCATCAGGCTCAGGCTCACCAAGGAGCAGGTGAAGGGCCTCCCGCCGGTGGACATCGCCCAGTTCGCCAGTTGACGCCCATGGCACCGTCAAATAGAAACCGTCAAATAGAAGAGACCGCCGGGCAGTACCCCGGCGGTCTCTTGTCGCAGGCTAGGGCCTAACTATTCGGTCCACCAGTCCTCGTCGCTGGACTTACTGGCCTTGCTGCCGACCGGCTGGCGTGCGCCGCTGGACTGGCTGCCACCCTGCCGTGGAGCGGACTGGCGCTGGCCACCCTGCTGGGCGGAGGGGCCGTTGGTGGACCGGGGCGGTGCCGCGTGCGCGGGACCCTGGCGCGGCTCCTCGGTCCGTGGCTGTGGGGCCGGGGTGTCGGCGGGCGCCGGCGCCGGGGCGGACCCGATGCCGGCCTTGGCCGTGGGGGCCGCCAGGGCCTCGTCCATGCCGGGGAGCTGGCCGCCGAGCAGCTGGCGCAGCTGGGTGAGGTGGCTGGTGATGCTGTCCTTCTGGCGGGTCAGCTCGTCCACCTGACGCTGGGCGGCGGCACGGTGCCGCTCGGCCTCGGACTTGGTCTCGGACAGCAACTGGTTCGCCTGGGCCTTGGCCTGGGCGACGATCTGGTCGGCGTTCTTCTTGGCGTTGCCGACGAGTGTCCGGGCGTGCTGGTCGGCCTCGCGCCGGGTCTGCTCGGCCTGGGCGCTGGCCTTGGAGGCCCGCTGCTCGGCCGTGGACGCGCGCTGCTCGGCCTCGGTGACCAGCTTCTGGGTGGCCGCCTGCGCCGCGGCGAGCCGCTCCGCCTGCTGCCGCTCCGCCTCTTCGCGCTTGGCCGCGAGGTGGATCTCGAACTCGGCCTCCTGCTGGGCGCGCTGCGCTTCGCTCTCCTCGAGGATGCGCTGCGCCTGGCTGCGCATCTCGTCGGCCTGCCGCTTGGAGGTGGTCAGGATCTCGTCACGCTCGCGCTTGGCCGAGGCCTTGAGCTGGGCGACCTCGCGTTCGGTGGAGGTGCGCAGCTTGGCGATGTCGCGCTCGATCGCGGCCCGCTTCTCGGCGATCTCGTGGTCGGCGGTGGCCCGCAGCTTGGCGACCTCGCGCTCGGTGGTCGAGGTCAGCTCTTCGGACTCGCGCCGCGCGGCGGTCATGATGGCGTCCGCCTCGCGCTCGGCCCCGGCGCGCAGGTCGTCGGTCTCCCGCTTGGCGGTGGCCCGCAGCTCGGCGGCCTCGTTCTCGGCCGACGCGCGGACCTCGGCCGCGTCCACCTTGGCGGCCGCGTGGAACTCGTTGGCGCTGGACCGCGCCTCCTGGACGATCTCCGTGGCCTGTTCCTCGGCCAGCCGGAGAAGCTGCTCGATGCGCGACCCAAGGCCGGAGTAGGTGGGGCGCTCCTGCTCCTGGATCTGCCGGTGCGCGTCGGACAGCTCGCGCTGCAGCGCCTGGACCTGCTCGCGGTGCTGGCGCACCTCGGAGTCGATCTGCTTGAGATGTTCATCGACCTGATGCGGGTCGTACCCTCGCATCACCTTGGCGAACTCGCGCGGAGAGGACTCTTCGAAGAAGTTGCTTAGCTGGGCATCAATATCCGACTGCATGGCGCCTGATCCTGGGAGTAGGTAAAGGTGAGGGCACGCGACACGTTAGCGGCTTCGGCTTGCTGACCCGACTGCCGGGGGAGTACTCACACCAGGCCTCCCTGCACCCCACCCCGGCCGGTGCGGATCGTCACAAGCCTCACCGCCCAACCCATGGCAGCGTACTCCGTCCACGATGTTTAGGTTGTGCCTTCTCACTCCTCAGCCCGAATATCCACTCTTTCGTATATGAGAGGGCTGTCCCGCTCTGTCAGGGCTGATGGTATATAACGCCTATTCAGCGAGTGGCGCCTGCACCAGCTCGGTCAGCACGCCGCCCATGCCCCTGGGGTGCAGAAACGCCACGGCAGCGCCCATCGAACCGTGCCTGGGACGCTCGTCGATCAGCCTGATCCCATCCGCGGCGAGCGTGCTCAGTGCGTGAGTGAGATCGGTCACGCCATATCCGATGTGGTGCATTCCCTCGCCGCGCCGCTCGATGAACCGGCCGACCGGAGTGTCCGGGCCGAGCGGTTCGAGCAACTGAATGTAAGACGATCCGGCGGGGCCCTCGGCGACATGCAGCATGGCTTCACGGACGCCTTGTTCATCGTTTACCTCGCGGCTTACCACGGTGAGGCCGAACGCCGATTCATAGAACGAGATCTTCTCGTCCAGGTTCCGGCAGGCGATTCCGACATGGTCGATACGGGTCAGCAGGGTATGCACCACATGCCTCCTCGATGAGAAGCCCACGGCTCTAGGTATCGTGGCAGACGTCCCGTGTCAGGGATGATCCGGGACGGGCAGCCAGGCAGGACAGGGAGGTCGCGCCGATGCGGGAAGCGGTGATCGTGGGAGGGGCCAGGACCGCCTTCGGGCGGCTGCTCGGCTCGCTCAAGGACTTCAAGGCCGCCGAGCTCGGCGGCTTCGCCATCAAGGCGGCGCTCGACCGCTCCGGGATCACCGGCGACCAGGTCGACTACGTGATCATGGGTCAGGTGCTGCAGGCCGGCGCCGGCCAGATCCCGTCCCGGCAGGCGGCGGTGGCGGCCGGCATCCCGATGTCCGTCCCGTCCATCACGATCAACAAGGTGTGCCTGTCCGGCCTGGACGCCATCGCGCTTGCCGCCCAGCTCATCCGGGCGGGCGAGTACGACATCGTGGTGGCCGGCGGGATGGAGTCGATGACCGGGGCGCCGCACCTGCTGAACGGCGCGCGGGCCGGCTACCGGTACGGCTCGGCCGAGCTGCTGGATGCCATGGCGCACGACGGCCTGACCGACGCCTTCGACCACATCTCGATGGGCGGCTCCACCGAGCGGCACGCCGTCCGGGCCGGCATCAGCCGCGAGGAACAGGACGAGTTCTCCGCCCGGTCGCACCAGCGGGCGGCCGAGGCGATCAAGAACGGGCTGCTGGACGCGGAGATCGTGGCCGTCGAGGTGCCGCAGCGGCGCGGCGAGCCGATCGTGTTCGACGCCGACGAGGGCGTCCGCCCGGAGACAACCGCCGAGGGGCTGAGCAAGCTCCGCCCGGCGTTCGGCGCCGACGGCACGATCACGGCGGGCTCGTCCTCGCAGATCTCCGACGGGGCGTGCGCCGTCGTCGTCATGTCAGCCGAAGCCGCCGCCGAGCGCGGCGCTCCGGTGCTGGCCGGGATAGGCGCGCACGGCAATGTGGCCGGGCCGGACAACTCGCTGCTCTCCCAGCCGTCCGGCGCTATCGCCCATGCGCTGCGCAAGGCCGGGGCGAGGGTCGCCGACCTGGATCTGATCGAGATCAACGAGGCATTCGCCGCCGTCGCCATCCAGTCCATGCGGGATCTGGGCGTGGGACCGGAGAAGGTCAACGTGAACGGCGGCGCGATCGCGCTCGGCCACCCGATCGGCGCGTCCGGGGCGCGGATCGCGCTGCACCTGGCCTATGAGCTGCGGCGGCGCGGTGGCGGCCTGGGCGCGGCCGCGCTGTGCGGCGGCGGCGGCCAGGGCGACGCGCTGCTGCTCAGGGTGCCCGCACAGGGCGCCAGCGGTGCCTGACCGGGCCGCCAGCACCCTCACCACCGGTCCCGGCCGGCTCATCGAGCGGGCCAGGACCGGTGACCCACGGGCCCTGGCCCGGCTGGTCACCCTGATCGAGAACGGCGCACCGGAGCTGCGGCCGATCATGGCGGCGCTGGCGCCGCTGACCGGCGGCGCCCGGGTCGTCGGCCTGACCGGATCGCCGGGCGTGGGCAAGTCCACCATGACCGGCGCGCTGGTCAAGGCGTACCGGAACGAAGGCCTGCGGGTCGCCGTGATCGCGGTCGACCCGAGCTCGCCGTTCACCGGCGGGGCGCTGCTCGGCGACCGGATCCGGATGCAGGACCACGCGACCGACGACGGCGTGTTCATTCGGTCGATGGCCAGCCGGGGTCACCTCGGCGGGCTGGCCGTCGCCACGCCGCAGGCGCTGCGTGTCCTGGATGCGGCCGGCTTCGACCTGGTCCTGATCGAGACCGTCGGGGTCGGCCAGGCCGAGGTGGAGATAGCCTCGCTGGCCGACACCACGATCGTGCTGGTCGCCCCCGGGATGGGCGATTCCATCCAGGCGGCCAAGGCCGGCATCCTGGAGGTCGCTGACGTGTTCGCGGTGAACAAGGCGGACCGGCCGCAGGCGCAGCAGGCGGTCAGGGACTTGCGCAACATGATCGCACTGGGCGGCCGGGGCGACCCGGACTGGTCCGGCTGGAAGCCGCCGATCGTGAGCACGGTCGCCAGCACCGGCGAGGGGATTTCGGAGCTGGCCGGCAAACTCGACGCGCACTGGGCCTGGCTGGCCTCCTCGGGCGAGCACGAGCGGCGGCGGCTGGCCAGGTCCAGGGAAGAGGTGGCCGGGATCGCCCTGGCCGCGCTGCGCCGCAGGATGAAGCGCCTGCCGGAGGGGCTCGACGAGGTGGCGGCCCAGGTCGCCGGCGGCGAGCTCGATCCTTTCACGGCCGCCGACCAGCTCGTCGGCACGCTGATCAGCGACCCGGAAGCCGCGCCGTAGCTGGTGCGCGGGCTCCGGCGGCCTGGACGGCCGGCGGCGATCCCCGCCAGGCACCCAAGGGAGGATGTCATGACGGCCAGGCTCGGCAACATCGCCTTCGACTGCGACGACGTGCTGAAGCTGGCGGCCTTCTGGTCGGCGGTGCTGGGCCGCCCACTCGATGAGGGCAGCAGCGAATGGTTTGCTTCGATCGGCGGGACCGACGCCGGGCGGCAGGAGCCGGCCTGGTACTTCAACAAGGTGCCCGAGATCAAGCGGGCCAAGAACCGCGTTCACCTCGACCTGGTGGATCCAGCCCCCACAGCCATCGATGAGCTGGTCCGGCTTGGCGCCACAGTCGCCGGCGAGCACCAGATCCCGGGACACCGCTGGACCGTGATGCAAGACCCCGAGGGCAACGAGTTCTGCCTCGCGGCCAAGAGCTTCACCGGCTGGGACTGAACCAGCAGCGCGAGCACCGCTGCCAAGGATTCGCCGGCACCCTGGCAAGCTAGCGTCATGAACGTTTCCCCATCGGGGCATGTGCCAGCGCCAGGAACGGAGAAGCCGCGCCGCTATCGCCCGAAGCTGCGGTATGAGCTGATCGGCTGCGGGCTGCACGGTCACGAACTGCTCGGCACCGACGCGGCCGGGCTACGTCCTGAGGATGCACTGTTCGCCCGCGATTCGGGTGGCCTGCGCTGGTACCGGTGCATGCGCTGCGACTCGTGGCTGCCGCTGCTGCCGCCGGAGCAGCCTGCCCGGAAGTACCCGCCGTCGCGGGACGAGATCGCCCTCCCGCTGCGGGGCAGGCCGCTGCGCGACCGCTACGTACTGCGCCTGATCGCCATAGACCGGATCGTGCACTTCCTGGCCCTGAGTGCGCTGGCCGCCGTGGTCTTGTTGTTCGCCAACAACCGGGCCACTCTCAGCCAGGACTTCACCAAGATCATCAAAGACCTGCAGGGCGGCGTGGGCGGACCGGTCACCACCAGCAAGCACGGCATCGTGCACGACATCCAGACGTTTTTCACGTTCAGCATCAGGAGCCTGGACCTGATCGGTGTGGCGATCGCTGCCTACGCGGTCCTGGAGGGCGTCGAGGCCATCGGCCTCTGGCTGGGCAAGCGGTGGGCGGAGTACCTGACGTTCGTGGCGACGGTCGTCTTCATCCCCTTCGAGGTATATGAGCTGACCGGCACCATCTCCTGGCTCAAGATCGTGGCGCTGGTCATCAACGTGGCGATCGCCGTCTACTTGCTGCTGGCCAAGCGGTTGTTCGGCCTGCGTGGTGGTGGCAAGGCCGAGCGAGCCGAACACGACGCCGACAGCGGCTGGCCCGCCATCGAGCGCGCCACACCCGAAGCGGCCTCCGGGCAGCTGTAGCCATGGGCGCCGGCTCTGGCTGGATCGCAACCTGCGGCAGCATCTGAGCTGCGGCACGCTACGGTGGCGGGTGTGGCGAAGCCGCTTGAGCTGCCCTTCGACCCTATCGCCCGGGCGGCGGACATCTGGGAGCGGCGGTTCGGGCCGCCGTCGGCCATGGCCGCCGTCACCTCGATCATGCGAGCGCAGCAGATCCTGCTGGGCGAGCTGGACCGCATCCTCAAGCCGCACGGGCTCACCTTCGCCAGGTACGAGGCGCTGGTGCTGCTGAGCTTCAGCCGGACGGGCGCGCTGCCGCTGCGGGTGATCGGCCAGCGGCTGATGGTGCACCCGACCAGCGTCACCAACACGATCGGCCGGCTGGAGAAGCAGGGCCTGGTGGTCCGCAAGCCTAACCCGCGCGACGGCCGGGGCACGCTGGCCGAGATAACCGATCGTGGCCGGGAGGTGGTCACGGCCGCCACCGGGGAGCTGATGACGGCGGAGTTCGGCATGGCCGGGTACGACAGCGGGCAGCTCGCTGAGCTGTTCGGCCTGCTACGCGGGCTGCGGCTGGCGGCGGGTGACTTTACCGGGGGATAAGCCGTTGGCGATCGCCGAGGCCTGCCAGCTCTGCCCGCCGTCGAAGGTGAACCAGAGCTGGTGCAGGCTGGTGTCGGCGGGCACGGCGACGCCCTGGAGCGGGCTGGTCAGGCCTACGTAGCTGACCCCGGCCCCGTGCAACGTCAGCCGCCAGGTCGCGCCGTTGTCCGGCGACACCTCGATGCCCTGGCTGGTGCCTACCGCCAGCACGCCGCCGGTGCTGGCGGCCAGCGACGTCACGGTCGCGGGGATGGGCAGGCCACCGTGCGGCAGCCAGCTGTGCCCGCCGTTCACCGAGGTGTAGATGACCTGCGGATGGCCGCCGGACTGGGTTCCCCCGGCCTGGCCGGGCGGGCAGACGAGCGCCAGATCGCCGGGTGCGGACGCGGCGAGCTGGCCGCCGGAAGGCTGCCCGTCCGCCTCGGCCGGGCCGGGCAGGCAGGGCAGGGAGGTGGGGCTGACCAGCTGCCAGGCTGCCCCTGCGGTGGCCGGGCCGCTGAACAGCTTGCCGTCCGGCGTGTACAGGTAGCCCACGCTGTGGGTGAGCACGATCGTGGCCGAACTGGCGGCGCCGCTGTTCAGGGCGAACCCCCCGGCCAGGCCGGGCACCGGGGTCCAGTCGTTGCCGGTCACGAGCGAGGAGTACAGGAAGAACCGGGTGCAGCCCGCCGCGAAGTCCTCGCCTGTGCCGGTGCATTGGGCGAACACCGCGAACGCCGCGCTGCCGACGGTTTCCAGGCTGGTCACCCGCATCCCGTTGGGAACGGGTACCCGCGCCCAGGTCGCGCCGCCATCGTGCGTCGCGAACAGCTCCGGGCCGAACGCCCAGCCGGTCTCGGTGTTCAGGAACCGGACCTGGCTCACCCCGGCCGGGCCGTCCGGCGCGCCGGCCAGCGGCGCGTGCAGCCCGTACCAGCTCTTCCCGGCGTTGTCGGTCCGTGCCATTGACGTGCAGTATCCCGTGCGGCAGTAGCCGGGCACGCCGACGGCGGCCTGGCCGATCACCCAGCCGGTTTGCAGGCTCGCGAACGTGACCGAGGTGGCCTGGAAGTTCGGCGGCACGCTGGGCAGCCTGTTCACCGGATAGCTGTGCGCGGTGAACGGCGTGCCCGCCGTGGTGGAGATGGGCGAGCTGGACGGCGCCGGTGCGGCGGCGGAGTGGCCGGCCTGGTGGCTGTGCAGGTGCAGCACCGTCGGCACCACCTTGGGCAGCGCCACCACGGCAAGCGTGATCACCGCCGCCACGGCGCCCGCCGACGCTGCCGACAGCAGTGCCTGCCGCCGCTTTCGCCGCCGCGCGTTCTTCCTGATCCGCTCGAAGGTTCCCGGCGGGGGCTGCATGGGCTCGATCCGCGTGTGCAGCCAGTTGTCGAGGTCGTCGTGTGGTTCAGTCACCGGCGGCCCCCTTCATGCTGGCTCGCAGCTTCGCCCGCGCCTGGAACAGGTCGGCCTTGATCGTCCCCTCGGGCCGCCCGAGCATGGCGGCGACCTCGCGGACGGCGAACCCGGCGTAGTAGTGCAGCAGGAAGGCGTTGCGCAGCCGGACCGGCAGGCCCTGGATGAGCTGCCGGACGTCGACGTCCCCGGTCGGGGACGGAACGTGGTCGGTCGCCGCCGACGCGGTGACCGTGCGCATGGCCCGGCGCTCCCGTTCGGTCTTGCGCCAGTGGTCACGGACGAGGTTGGTTGCGATCATGTACAGATAACTTTGCGGGTTGTCGAGGGAGGACCACCTGGCCAGCAGCCGGGTGAACGCCTCCGAAGCGATTTCGTGCGCGGTGTCGTCGTCATCGACCAGGCGCCTGACCCACCCGGCAAGCCGCGGGTAGGTGCTGTCGAACAGCGCCTCCGCCGCGGCTGCGTCAGTGCCCAGGAACCGGCCCACCGAGTCTCCCCTGCTGGTGCTCAGCGATCGGGGCGCGATCGGCCGCTGCGGCATGACCATAACGCCACTCGCTGAGGCGTTGGCGTCGCCGAGGTAACAGCGCACGAGTTTCCCCATTACATTCTGCCGCATCGCCGGCCATGACCAGACTGGACGACGCCCGGGCGTACCCCTGTCACGTCCGGGCACTTGCTATCTCATGACGCCGCTCCTGGTCGTTTGGTTGGGGCTGGGTACACTCAATAACAGGGAAATTAGTAGGACGTCCTATTAAATTCCCGGATGCATGGGAGGTAACGGCATGGACGCGCAAGCCACAGGTACCGGGGCGGACGACGGCAGGGAGCGCTGGCAGCGCCGTTACGGCGAATCCCGGGTGCGGGACGCGGACTTCAGCACGCTGTCCGGGGTGGAGGTCGACCCGGTCTACGGCCCGGCCGCTGGCTTCGAACCGCCAGGGTTCGACCGGATCGGCTGGCCCGGCGAGTTCCCGTTCACCCGCGGCCTCTACCCGACCGGCTACCGGGGCAGGTCGTGGACGATCCGCCAGTTCTCCGGGTTCGGCAGCGCCCAGCAGACCAACGAGCGGTACAAGATGCTGCTGCGGGCCGGCGGCGCGGGCCTGTCGGTCGCGTTCGACATGCCGACGCTGATGGGCCGGGACTCCGACGACCCACGCTCGCTCGGCGAGGTCGGGCACTGCGGCGTGGCCATCGACTCGGCCGCGGACATGGACGTCCTGTTCGACGGGATACCGCTGGCCGGCATCACCACGTCGATGACGATCAGCGGCCCGGCGGTCCCGGTGTTCTGCATGTACCTGGTCGCGGCCGAACGCCAGGGCGCCGACATCGGCAAGCTGAACGGCACCCTGCAGACCGACATCTTCAAGGAGTACATCGCCCAGAAGGAGTGGCTGTTCGGCCCGGAGCCGCATCTGCGGCTGATCGGCGACCTGATGGAGTACTGCGGGCACAACATCCCCGCCTACAAGCCGCTGTCGGTGTCCGGCTACCACATCAGGGAGGCGGGCTCCACGGCCGCGCAGGAACTCGCGTTCACCCTGGCCGACGGCTTCGGCTACGTGGAGCTCGGCCTGTCCCGCGGGCTTGACGTCGAGAAGTTCGCGCCCGGCCTGTCCTTCTTCTTCGACGCGCACATCGACTTCTTCGAGGAAATCGCCAAGTTCCGGGCGGCCCGCCGGATCTGGGCCCGGTGGCTGCGCGACCGCTACGGCGCCAAGACTGAGCGGGCGCAGTGGCTGCGCTTCCACACCCAGACGGCCGGCGTCTCGCTGACCGCGCAGCAGCCGGACAACAACGTCGTGCGGACCGCGATCGAGGCGCTGGCCGCCGTGCTCGGCGGGACGAACTCGCTGCACACCAACGCGCTGGACGAGGTGCTCGCGCTGCCCAGCGAGAAGGCCGCCGAGATAGCGCTGCGCACCCAGCAGGTGATCATGGAGGAGACCGGGGTGGTCAACGTGGCCGACCCGCTCGGCGGCTCCTGGTACGTCGAGGCGCTCACCGACAAGCTGGAGGCCGAGGCCGAGGACATCTTCGCCCGCATCCTGGCGATGAGCCCGGACGACACGATGACCGGCGGGATTCTGCGTGGCATCGAGGAAGGCTGGTTCTCCGCCGAGATAGCCGAGGCGGCCTTCGCCTACCAGAAGAAACTGGAGAAGGGCGACAAGAAGGTCGTCGGGGTCAACTGCCACACCGCCACCACCGAGGAACCGCTGGAGATCCTGCGGATCAGCCACGAAGTGGAGCGGGAACAGGCCGCCACACTGGCCGGCCGCCGGGCCCGGCGCGACCAGGCCGCGGTGGACTCCACGCTCGCCGCGATGGTCGAGGCGGCCAGGTCGGGCGGCAACATGGTGCCAGCCATGCTGGACGCCGCCCGGGCCGAGGCCACCCTGGGCGAGATCTGCGGCGCGCTGCGGGCCGAGTGGGGAAGTTACACCGAACCGCCGGCGTTCTAGCTCATGCGGCCCGGCGGTATGGTGCGGCGACGTCAGCAGTACCGTGAGGGTTCTTCAAGACCGGCTGGCGAGGGCAGGCGATTTGTGGGTGCCCGAGTGCCGGTGCGGGTAGCAGCGCGGCAACCCGAGCGGGCTTCTTGAAGAACCCGGACACCTGAATAAGCGCCGTGTCCGGGCGCTGCTATCCGGTCGACCGGGTAGCGCTGGCGTGACAACGGCACAAGGACCCATCGGGCAGGATGAAGAGTATGTCGCAGCCTCAGCAGTTCTCCCTCTATGGCGCGGTCGACCTCGGAGCGCGCCAGACCGCCGCCCAGCGCAGGCAGCAGCAGGCGGCACGCGCGGCTGACCAGGCCACCGCGGGCAACGGGGCCGGGCTGGCCGTCTTCGACACCAGCGACGAGACGTTCGCCGCCGACGTGGTGGAGCGCTCCCGCACGGTGCCGGTGATCGTGGACCTGTGGGCAGAGTGGTGCGGGCCGTGCAAGCAACTCAGCCCGGTGCTGGAGAAGCTCGCCACCGAGGCGGCCGGGAGCTGGGTGCTGGCCAAGGTGGACGTGGACGCCAGCCCCCAGCTCGCCGCGGCCCTGCGGGTGCAGAGCATCCCCATGGTGGTCGCCGTGGTCGCCGGCCAGATGGTCGACGGCTTCCTTGGCGCGCTGCCCGAGGCACAGGTACGCGAGTGGCTCGGCCAGGTGCTTGCCGCCGCCGAGCAGCTCGGCCTGCGTCCGCCGGCCGATGGTGCCGCGAAGGGGGCCGAGCCGGGTGAGGCTGCTGCCAGCCCCGGTGACCCTCGCGAGTCACGGATGCCGGGCGGGATGCCCTCGAACCCCGCGTTCGAGCGGGCGCAGCAGGCGATGGAGCGTGGTGACCTGGACGGTGCGACGGCCGCGTTCGGGGAGGTACTGGCCGTCACACCGGACGACCCGGTCGCCAAGCTCGGGCTGGCCCAGGTCGAGCTGATCCGCCGGGTGAACGGCTACGACCAGGCGCGGGCCCGCCGCGAGGCCGCCGAGCACCCCGAGGACGTGGCCGCGCAGTGCCGGGTCGCCGACCTGGATCTGGCCGTGGGCAAGATCGACCAGGCCTTCGACCGCCTGCTCGGCACGATCAGGCGCACCACAGGCGAGGAACGCGACCAGGCAAGGCGTCATCTGCTCAGCCTGTTCGAGATCTTCCCGCCCCGGGACCCGCGCGTCACCAAGGCCCGCGGCACCTTGTCCAGCTTGCTGTTCTAAACGCCCTCGGCGAGCTGCTCGATGGCGGGCAGGGCGGCCGCCAGGGCGGCGAGATCCTCCGGGCTGAGCAGGGCCAGGCCACCGGCCAGCGCGGTCGTGGCCTCCTGCCGGATCCGGTCGAGTACCTCGTGCCCCTCCGGTGTGATGGTCAGCATGCTGGCCCGCGCATCGCCCGCCACGGCGCAGCGCTGCACGTAGCCGCGTTCCTCGAGCACGGCGACCAGCCGGGTCAGCGTGGATGGGGCGATCCCTTCGGCGGCCGCGAGGTCGCTCAGCCGCAGCGGGCCGGACTGCTCCACGGTGTACAGGGCGGCGAGCTGCGTCGGGGTCAGCCCGGCGAGCTGGTGACGGCGCAACCGCCTGGACAGCCGGGCGATCGCCTGCCGGAGCCTGGCCGCGTCGATTTCCGGCGGGATGTCGAATGCCGCGGCAGCCCCCGCCGTTCTTGCATGTGCCACCCTTGCAGGGTACGCGGCGCAACGGCGGCGGTGCACGAGAGGCAGATGAACGTGAGCATGGCACCGAGCGTGTCGTATTCGATCACCGTACGGCTTGAGGTCCCCTCCCATGGCCGGGCGGTCAGCGAACTCACCCGTGCGGTCGAGCAGACCGGCGGCGTGGTCACCGCACTGGACGTGACCGCCGCCGGACATGGGCGGCTGCGGGTGGACGTCACCTGCGCGGCCCGTGACAGCAGCCACGCCGAGGCGATCGTGGCCGCCCTCGGCGCCATCGACGGCGTGACCCTGCACAAGGTCAGCGACCGGACCTTCCTCATGCACCTCGGCGGGAAGATCGAGATGCGGGCGAAGGTGCCGCTGCGCACCAGGGACGAGCTGTCCATGGCCTACACGCCGGGCGTGGCCCGGGTGTCACTGGCCATCGCGGCGAACCCGGAAGACGTCCGGCGGCTGACCGTGAAGCGCAACAGCGTCGCGGTGGTCACCGACGGCTCGGCGGTGCTCGGGCTCGGCAACATCGGCCCGTATGCGGCGCTGCCGGTGATGGAGGGCAAGGCGGCGCTGTTCAAACGGTTCGCCGGCATCGACGCCTGGCCGATCTGCCTGGACACGCAGGACACCGACGAGATCGTCGCCGCCGTGCGGGCCATCGCTCCCGGCTGGGGCGGCATCAACCTGGAGGACATCAGCGCGCCGCGCTGCTTCGAGGTGGAGCGCAGGCTCCGCGACCTGCTGGACATCCCGGTGTTCCACGACGACCAGCACGGCACCGCGATCGTGGTGCTGGCCGCGCTGACCAACGCGCTGCGCGTCGTCGGCAAGCAACTGGACACGGTCAAGATCGCGATGGCCGGGGCCGGCGCGGCGGGCTCGGCCGTGCTGCGGCTGCTGTTGCTGTCCGGCGCGAAGGACGTCGTGGTCTGCGACGACAAGGGCGCCGTGCACCGGGGCAGGCCGGGCATGGACGACAGCCTGCGCTGGGTCGCGCAGAACACCAACCCCCATGACTACGCCGGCGACCTGGCCGGGGCGGTGCGCGGCACCGACGTGTTCATCGGCCTGTCCGTGCCCGGGATCCTGACCGGCGACGACATCGCCGCCATGAACAGCCCGTCGATCGTGTTCGCGCTGGCCAACCCGGACCCCGAGGTCGACCCGGACGCGGCGGCGGAGCACGCCGCCGTGGTAGCCACCGGCCGCAGCGACTACCCCAACCAGATCAACAACGTGCTTGCCTTCCCAGGCGTCTTCCGGGGCCTGCTGGACGCACAAGGCCGGACGGTGACCGACCATATGCTGCTCGCGGCGGCGCGCGCTCTTGCTAGCGTTGTCTCGGCGGACGAGCTGGGGCCGAACTACATCATTCCCTCCGTTTTCCATGCGGATGTGGCTACCGTCGTTGCCGCAGCGGTCCGTGACGAGGCCGGTGGCAGCGGACAGGAAGCCGGATCCTGACTCTGAGCCAAGATGGTGCCATGCACGAATCGACCCGGGCCGGGCGGCTGCTCGTCGCCACGCCCATGCTGGGCGACCCGAACTTCCGGCGCACGGTAGTTCTCGTCGTCGAGCACGAGCCCAACGAAGGCACCCTGGGCGTGGTGCTGAACCGCCCGACCGAGGTATCGGTCGGGCAGGTGCTCGAACCCTGGACCGACCTGGCCACCGGCCCGTCCGTCGTCTTCACCGGTGGGCCGGTAGCGCCCACCAGCGCCCTGGCGCTGGCCCTGGCTCGTGGCGAAGGCGAACCCCTCGGCTGGCGCGGCCTCGACGGCCCTCCCGAGATGTCCCGGATCGGCCTGGTCGACCTGGAGGCCCCGCCGCAGGTGCTGGCGGCCGAGATAACCTCGCTGCGCGTGTTCGCGGGCTACGCCGGCTGGGGGAGCGGCCAGCTCGAAGCCGAGATCGAAGAGGGCGCCTGGTACGTTCTGCCCGGCGAGCCCGCCGACCCGTTCATGGCCGACCCGGAGCGCCTCTGGCAGGCTGTGCTGCGCCGCCAGGGTGGCGAGCTGGCCCTGGTCGCGACCTATCCGGAAGACCCCCGGCTCAATTGAGAGGCTTCGTCAGAACTCCGAGTGGCTGGCCGGCCACAGGAGTTCACAGTCCTGCCCGTTGAACCCCGCAGGACTGGTTTGAACGAGT
This sequence comes from Streptosporangiaceae bacterium, assembly GCA_035308365.1. Taxonomy (GTDB): domain Bacteria; phylum Actinomycetota; class Actinomycetes; order Streptosporangiales; family Streptosporangiaceae; genus PALSA-505. The sequence continues at coordinate 66,880 of DATGGU010000151.1, read as the reverse complement.
CTCTGACTCGGCCCGGTTGGGCCGCCGCGTAAACTCGGTGGTTGTGAGTACCGAGATTCTTCCCGACAGCCGCACTGGCACGGCCAGGGACACCCGGCCCGACCTGTCCCACGGCGACGGCGACCACGAGCGGTTCGCCCACTACGTCGACAAGAGCAAGATCGTGGACAGCGCGGTCAGCGGTACCCCTGTGGTAGCCCTGTGTGGCAAGGTCTGGGTCCCGTCCAGAGATCCCAAGCGCTTCCCTGTCTGCCCGGACTGCCAGAAAATCTACGAGTCGCTGCCTTCCGGCGAGTAGGGCTCATCCACCCAGAGCCGCGCGTTTCCGTCTGCGGCGGTGCTGAGCCCGAGACGGGTGGGGCCGGGCTGGCCTGGCTGATGTTCAGAGTTGTCCGAGCGCTTCGGTGCGGCGGATCTGGTCGCGCAAGTCGAGCGGATCCTCGCCTTTGACGGAGGCGGGGTCGCCAGGCTTGGCATCGGCCCGGCGGGCATGATAGAGCCCCGAGACGGCTCGCCAGCATCGCCAGCCGGGATACTCGCGTCGCCGCCACAGCCACAGCCACAGCCACCAACCCTTGTGTTACACGTCTCATGGTTCACTCCCGTCCAGTCCTGTAGTCGTTTACCCACGGGACTGGACGCTGCACAGATCTGACCAATTTACCCCGGCCTCAGCTCTGCTCCAGCGGCGCGCAGCCCGGCCAGGGCCTGGGCTGTGCTCTCGGCCGCGACGCCTGCGGTGAGGGGGAGAAGGACGCGGGTGGCGAAGCCTTCGCGGATTGCGTCGGTGGCGGTGGCGCGGACACAGTAGTCGGTGGCGATGCCGGCCACATCCACGTCGGTGATGCCATGGTCGCGCAGCCAGCCGGCCAGGGGCTTGCCGGCCTCGTCCACGCCCTCGAAGCCGCTGTAGGCGGCCGCGTGCTCACCCTTGAGGAAGACCGCGGCAAGACCGCTGGTGTCCAGGTTGGGGTGGAAGTGCTCGCCGGGTGTGCCCACGACGCAGTGCGGCGGCCAGGAGGCCGCGTAGTCCGGGTGATCGGAAAAGTGATCACCAGGATCTATGTGGTGGTCCCGGGTGGCCACGACCTGGCTGTAATCGCCGCCGTGCGCGGCCAGGTAAGCCGTGATCGCGCTGGCTACCGCCGCGCCGCCGGTCACGGCCAGCGAGCCGCCCTCGCAGAAGTCGTTTTGCACGTCGACGATGATGAGAGCGCGCATGTCCCGACCGTACCTTGCCAGCCTTCGCATCCCGGCCACGGTCACACGAAGGGTGTCGATGGCCGCATCGACCGCCACCAGAGGCGGTCAAAGGGCACATCGACCGCCTGGAGAATGGAGGGGTGGACGCTGAGCGGCCCGGCTACTGGAACCACAACATCCACTATCAGCGGCTGGTCTTGCGGGCCGTGCCGCCGGGCTGTGGGCGGGCGCTGGATGCCGGCTGCGGGGACGGGCTGCTCGTCCGGCGGCTGGCTGCGCGCTGCGGTCAGGTTGTGGGTATCGACCTGGCGGAAGCCCGGCTGAGCCTGGCTGCTGTAGACGTTACTCACCATCGGGGCCGAACACGGTGGAGATGGCCGGGTAGCCCCGGGAGAGCTGCAGGGCGTAGCCGGGCAGTTCGGCGATCGCCTGGCGGTGCCGCTCCCTGGCGGCCTGGGCGCTCTGGCTGCCGATGATCTCGCCGCGTCGCACCAGCGGCTGCAGCAGCGCCCGGTCATGCGGTCCCACATCCGGCGGGGCCAGCGTGATCAGTTCGGACAGCGCCGTCCCCTCCTCATCACGGTGCCGCACCGCCCACTTGCGGCCGCCACGGCCCGGCTTGCCCACCGAACGCTTGGCCATCGGGCGCAGCGCGGTGCTGTCTTCGGAGTCGGCGCGGGCCACCAGCTTGTAGACCAGCGCCGCCGTGGCGGCGCCCGAGCCGGTGACCAGCGCGGTGCCCACACCGTAACCGTCAACCGGGATGGTGCCGAGCGCCGCGATCGAGAACTCGTCCAGGTCGCCGGTCAGCACGATCTTCGTCTTGGTGGCTCCCAGGTCGTCGAGCAGCGTACGGACCTGGCGGGCCAGGCTGGGCAGGTCGCCGCTGTCGATCCGCACCGCGCCGAGCTCGGGACCGGCCAGCTCCACGGCGGTCCGCACCGCCCGGGGCACGTCGAAGGTGTCCACCAGGAGTGTGGTCCCGGGGCCGAGCGCCTCCAGCTGGGTGGCGAAGGCGTGCCGCTCGCTGTCGTGCAGCAGCGTGAATGCGTGCGCGCTGGTCCCGGCGCTCGGCACCCCGAATTCCCGCCTGGCCTGCAGGTTCGATGTGGTGTCGAAGCCGGCGATATAGGCTGCCCTGGCGCTGGCCACGGCGGCGTACTCGTGGGTGCGCCGGGATCCCATCTCGATCAGCGGACGGCCGCCCGCGGCGGTCACCATCCGGGACGCGGCGGACGCGATCGCGCAGTCGTGGTTGAAGATCGACAGGATGATCGTTTCGAGCAGCACGGCCTCGGCGAACGTCGCCTGCACCACGAGGATGGGCGAGCCGGGGAAGTAGCACTCGCCTTCCGCATAGCCCCAGATGTCCCCGGTGAAGCGGTATGACTTGAGGTAGTCGAGGGTAGGCTCGTCCACCACGGCGCCCTCGCGCAGGAAGTCCAGCTCCGCTGGGCCGAACCGGAACCGCTCCAGGGCGTCGAGGAACCGGCCGGTGCCCGCGACAACGCCATATCTGCGGCCGTGCGGCAGGTGACGGGCGAACACCTCGAAGACCGCGCGCCGCCTGGCCGCCCCGCTGCGCAGCGCCGCCTGGAGCATGGTCAGCTCGTAGTGGTCGGTCAGTAGCGCGGTGCTGGGCCGGTCGGCCTCGCTGATCCCAGGACTGCTCACGAGTGGAAGACTAGACTTGAGGAGGTGAGTATGCGGTGAGCGTTGCGCCAGCCGAGGTGGATCTCCCGCAGTCTGACCAGGACACCACGCCGGACATACCGTGGATCACCATCGTGTGGAACGATCCGGTCAACCTCATGACCTACGTGACCTACGTGTTCCAGCAGGTCTTCGGCTACCCGAAGCGCAAGGCGGAGCGGCTCATGCTGGACGTGCACCACAAGGGCAAGGCGGTTGTCGCGGCCGGGCCGCGCGAGGAGATGGAACGCGACGTGGAGATCCTGCACGGCTATGGACTGTGGGCCACCGTGTCCCAGGACCGTTAAGACATGACTGAACAGGGCGGCTCCGGCGACATGGCCGGTTTCCGCCGGGTGCGCCGGGGCGGTGCCACCGCGCGGTTCGCCACCACCGAGGCGCAGTTGCTGCGCGGCCTGGTCGGCCAGGTGGCCGATCTGCTGGGCGAGGACTCCGTGGGGAACTCCGGGCCGCGAGGTGCGGATTCACTCGCGGAGATGCTCGGCCTGAGCGAGAACTCCGAGCTGCCCGATGACCCGGCGCTGGCCCGGCTGCTGCCCGACGCTTACACCGGCGACCAGGACGCCTCGGCCGAGTTCCGCCGGTACACCGAGCGCGGCCTGCGCTCGGGCAAGGTGGCCGCCGCCCGGACCGTGCTGGACACGCTGCCCGAGGAAGGCGGCGAGGTCCGGCTCACCGCGGACCAGGCCCAGGCCTGGCTGCGCTCGATCAACGACGTCAGGCTTGCGCTGGGAGTCCGGCTGGACGTCAGCGAGGACCCGGAGGAAATGGACCGGCGGGCCGAGCAGGGCGGCCCGCAGGCGGCCGCGTTGTGGATCTACGACTGGCTGTCGTTCCTGCTGGGCACGCTGGTGGACGCGCTCTCCTAACCACCGGGCGACGCGCTCTGCTAGCCACCGGGCGACGCGCTCTGCTAGCCACCGGGGGCGGAGCGTCCGGCGGCTCCGGGTACTCTCGGGACCATGCTGACGATCAGCCGGACGCTGTACGACAAGATCGTCGCGCATGCGCGGGCGGACCACCCGGACGAGGCGTGCGGCGTGATCGCCGGGCCGGCCGGGAGCGACCGGGCCGAGCGGTTCATCCCGATGATGAACGCCGAGCGTTCCCCCACGTTCTACCGGTTCGATTCGCTGGAGCAGTTGCAGGTGTGGCGGGAGATGGATGACCGGGACGAGGATCCCGTGGTCATCTACCACTCGCACACGGCCACCGAGGCCTACCCGTCCCGCACCGACATCTCCTACGCGAGCGAGCCCGGCGCCCACTACGTGCTCGTTTCCACCAGGGACAGCGAGCGGACCGAGTTCCGCTCGTTCCGGATCCGCGATGACGCGGTGACCGAGGAGGAGGTCCGCGTCACCGAGGAATGATCCCGGCGGGCGGCGGGTTGTGATGCCTGGAGGCCCGGCACCCGCGTCGCGTCTCCATGGCGCATGCGCCGCACGGCGGCGTGCCAGACCGCTATCACCACCTGATACTGGAGCACCGCATGGCCATCGAGGTCCGTATCCCGACGATTCTGCGCACCTACACCGACGGGGCCAAGTCGGTCGAGGGCTCGGGAGCCACGCTGGCCGAGCTGCTTACCGACCTGGAGGCCCGGCACGGCGGCCTGCGCGCCCGGCTGGTCGACGACGCCGGGCTGCGGCGGTTCGTGAACGTCTACCTCAACGACGAGGATGTCCGCTTCCTCGGCGGCCTGGAAACGCCGCTCCAGGACGGCGACACGGTCACCGTCCTGCCCGCGGTCGCCGGCGGCGCGGCGGCCCGCGGCGGCGGCGTGGCGGCCGGCGGCGGGCGCGGCCCGGCTGCCTGAGTTCCTTCTGGTTCACGGGATGCGCTACGACTCGCTGCTCGACTCGCTGGGCCGTACCCCCCTGGTCGGGCTGCCCAGGCTGTCGCCCGCGCCCGGTGTCCGGCTGTGGGCCAAGCTGGAGGACAGGAACCCGACCGGCTCGGTCAAGGACCGCGCCGCGTTCTACATGATCGAACAGGCGGAGAAGGAGGGCCTGCTCTCGCCCGGCTGCATGATCCTGGAGCCGACCTCGGGTAACACCGGCATCTCCCTGGCCATGGTGGCGAAGCTGCGCGGCTACCGGATGACCTGTGTGATGCCGGAGAACACCTCGGTGGAGCGCAGGCAGTTGCTCGCCATGTACGGCGCCGAGGTCATCTTCTCGCCGGCCGCGGGCGGCTCCAACGAGGCCGTCCGGGTGGCCAAGAAGATCGCCGCCGAGCATCCCGACTGGGTGATGCTCTACCAGTACGGCAACGAGGCCAACGCCCGCGCGCACTACGAGACCACCGGTCCCGAGCTGCTGGCCGACCTGCCGGAGATCACCCACTTCGTGGCCGGCCTCGGCACCACGGGAACCCTGATGGGCACCGGCCGCTTCCTGCGCGACCACTGCCCCGGCGTGCAGATCGTGGCCGCCGAGCCACGCTACGGCGAGCTGGTCTACGGGCTGCGCAACGTGGACGAGGGCTTCGTCCCGGAGCTGTACGATCCGTCGGTGCTGACCAGGCGGTTCTCGGTGTCCACTGCCGACGCGCTGCACCGTACCCGCGAACTGCTCGCGGTCGAGGGCATCTTCGCCGGCATCTCATCCGGCTGCGCGCTGCACGCCGCCATCTCCATCGCCGCGAAGGCCGCCGCCGCGGGCGAGCGGGCCGACATCGCGCTGGTGATCGCCGACGGCGGCTGGAAGTACCTGTCCACCGGCGCCTACAGCGGTACCGAAGAGGAAGCCGAAGCCAAACTCGAAGGCCAGCTGTGGGCGTGACCGCCACGGGTGCATTTGACGAGGCCACTGCCGTGCGCCGGATCTCCGACGGCAGCTACGAGATGTGCCCCGACCCGCGGTTCGCCCCTCCCACCCCCGCCGCCGGTGTCCCGGCCCCGGTCAACGGCGGCGTGCTGATAGCGGCCATGCTGCGGGCCGTGCTCGACACCTCGCCGCACCCGCACCCGGTCGTCACGAACGCGCACTTCCTCCGGGTGCCCAGGGCCACCCCGGCCCAGATCACCGTAACCTGGCTCAAGCACGGCAAGACCACGGCCATGGCCAAGGCCTCGCTCATCCAAGATGACGAGGCGATGATCGAAACCATGATCGCCACCGGCTCGCTGACCGGTACCCCGGCTGGTGCGGCCGAGGCTCTGAGCTGGACGGGGGAGCCGCCCATCCTGCCACCCCTGGACGAGTGCATCGAGGTCCCGGCGGCCGGCGGCATCAACGGCCAGGTGGACATGCGCCTCGACCCGGCGACGGCAGGCTGGCTCGACCGCAACCCCGGCGGCTTCCCCGAGATGCGTGGCTACTTCCGGCTGCGCGACGGCCGGGAACCGGACGCCTATCTGCTTGCCTTCGCCGTGGATGGCCTCCCGCCGGTCGTGTTCGGGCTCGGCGCCATCGGCTGGGCGCCCACGGTCGAGCTGACCTGGCACATGCGCGCCGTCCCCGCCCCCGGCCCACTGCGCATCGCCGCCCGCTGCCGGCATGTCAGTAACGGCTGGTTCGACGAGGAGGCAGAGGTCTGGGATTCGGCGGACCGCCTGGTGGCCCAGAGCCGTCAGCTTGCCCGCGTCGGCAGGTAGCCGCCGCTCACCCGAGGGCGGCTTGCCCGCGTCGGCAGGTAGCCGCCGCTCACCCGAGGGCGGCCGCGAGCACCTTCGTGACGTGGTCTGCCGCTTCGGCCAGCGGGACGCTCACCGTCTCGCCGGTTTTCCGGGTGGTGAACTCGACCGCGCCCTCGGCCAGGCCGCGCTTGCCGACCGTCAGCCGGTAGGGGATCCCGGTCAGTTCCACGTCGCGGAACTTCACGCCTGGCCGCTCCGGCCGGTCGTCGATGATGACCTCCACACCCGCGGCGCCAAGCGCCCAGACTGCCCGGCATCGCCCCGAGCGCCTCGGTGATCTCATCGGCGCGTGCCGGGCGGACCGCCGTGGCGCCCGTCGCGTCCACCAGCTTCTGCTCGTTCAGTGCGTGGTCGCCGCGCAGCAGAACCAGCGTGAGGGCGTCGTCCAGCACGTATACCAGCGTCTTGATCTGCCGGTCGCCCGTCGCGCCGTAGCCGGCCGCCAGATCCTCGATGGTCCGCACGCCCGGCGTGGCGAACCGCTCGGGCGCCGCGGGCCCTTCCTCGTCCACCGGGTCGGCCAGCCGCGAGGTTGCCTTCTCGATGTTGGCCGCATATTCGCACGAGGGGCAGTAGACCACCTGGGTCCTCACTCCTGGGCGCCGATCCGGTCCATCTCATCGCGGATGATCCCGATCACCTTCGCCCGGACCCGGACGGCCAGCGGAAGCAGCGAGTAGTGCCCGGCCATGAGTTGCCGCACATACCCGGCCCGCAGCAGCAGCCGGTGACTCGGCGCGCCGGCGTCGGCGGGGTCGGTCCGCAGCGTCGGGACGTGCATCTGAGACCAGCGCATAACCGAACTCTCATCCTCCAGCGATCTGAACGCCGCCGATCGGGGAAACGCAGTGCTTCCGCTGCCGGAACCACACCCTACGGCGAACCCAAACTTACGTCCTAGTCACCGCTCGCACGTCCGGCGTAACGTGAACGCTCATGCGCCTGACCGTGATCGGATGTTCGGGGAGCTTCCCAGGTCCGGACAGCCCTGGCTCGTGTTACCTGGTGGAGGCCGAGGGGTTCCGGCTGCTGCTCGACCTTGGCAACGGTGCGCTCGGCGCCCTGCAACGATACTGCGGCCTGTACGACGTCGACGCCATCTGCCTGAGCCACCTGCACGCCGACCACTGCCTGGACCTGTGCTCCTACACAGTGGCCCGGCTGTACGCCTCCGGCGGCGCCCGGCCAGCGATCCCGGTCTACGGCCCGCCGGGCACCGCGGACCGGATGACCCGCGCCTACAGCATGGACCCCGGCCCCGAGATGCGCTCCGCGTTCGGCTTCGAGACCCTGACCGAAGGAGATCGCCAGATCGGCCCGTTCAGGCTGACCGCCAGGCACGTCAACCACCCGGTGGAGACGTTCGGCCTCCGGCTGGAGCACGCGGGCGCCAGCCTGGCCTACTCCGCGGACACCGGGGAGTCACCGGTCCTCACCGAACTGGCCCGCGACAGCGACCTGATGCTCTGCGAGGCGTCCTTCCTCGACGGGCCGGATCTGCCGCCAGGCGTGCACCTGACCGGCCGCCAGGCGGCCGAGCACGCGGCCGGGGCGGGCACCGGCCACCTGGTGCTGACCCACCTGGTGCCGTGGAACGACCGGGCCCGCAGCCACGAGGAAGCGGCGCGGGTGTTCACCGGTCCCATCACGCTGGCTGCCTCGGGTCAGGTCTTCGACCTGTCCTGAAACGGCTAGGCTGGCCGGCATGTCAAGGCCAGATGGACGCAATCCCGACCAGTTGCGCACGATCAAGTTCACCCGGGGCTGGCTCGGCCACGCCGAGGGCTCCGTGCTCGTCGAGTTCGGCGCGACCAGGGTGCTCTGTGCGGCCAGTGTGACCGAGGACGTCCCGAGGTGGCGCCGGGGCAGTGGCCTTGGCTGGGTGACCGGCGAGTACGCGATGCTGCCGCGCGCGACCAACACCCGCAGCGACCGTGAGTCGGTCAAGGGCAGGCCCGGCGGCCGCACCCAGGAGATCTCCCGGCTGGTCGGCCGGTCGCTGCGCGCCTGCGTGGACTTCAAGGCGCTGGGCGACAACACGATCATCGTCGACTGCGACGTGCTGCAGGCCGACGGCGGCACCAGGACCGCCGCGGTCACCGGCGGGTACGTGGCCCTCGCCGACGCGGTGAGCTGGCTTTGCGCCCGTAAGCGGTGCAAGGGCGATCCGCTGCTCGGCTCGGTGGCCGCGATCAGCGTCGGCATCGTGGCCGGGCAGCCCAGGCTCGACCTCTGCTACGACGAGGACGTGATCGCGGAGACAGACATGAATGTGGTCTGCACCGGCGACGGCGGGTTCGTCGAAATCCAGGGCACGGCCGAGCGCGAGCCGTTCGGCCGTGACATGCTCGACCGGCTGCTCGGCCTCGCCGTGGATGGCTGCGCCGAGCTGACCAGACTGCAGCGCGAGGTGCTCGCCGGGGAACCCGGGTGACCCGCAGAATCGTCCTCGCCACCAGGAACGCCGCCAAGCTCACCGAGCTGTCCAGGATCCTCGAAGCCAGCCGGGTCCAGGTCAGCCTGGTCACCCTGGCCGAGTTCCCCAACGCTCCCGACGTGACCGAGACCGGCCGCACGTTCGAGCAGAACGCGCTGCTCAAGGCGCGCTCGGCGGCCAAGTTCACCGGGTTGCCCGCCGTCGCCGACGATTCCGGGCTCTGTGTCGACGCGCTGAACGGGATGCCGGGCGTGCTGTCCGCCCGCTGGGCCGGGCGGCACGGCGACGACCAGGCCAACCTGGATCTGGTCCTCGCCCAGCTCACCGACGTCGCGGCGGAGGACCGCGGCGCGTACTTCGCCTGCACTGCCGCGTTCGTCCTGCCGAACGCTCCGGATGAGGACGCCGAGCGGGTCGTGGAAGGCCGCCTGTATGGCCGCCTCGCGACGTCCCCGCGGGGAACGAACGGCTTCGGCTACGACCCGATCTTCCTGCCCGACGCCTCCGAGATCACCACGGCCGAGATGGAACCGGCGGACAAGGACGCGATCAGCCACCGGGGCAGGGCACTGCGCGCCCTGGCCCCGGTGATCGCCGAATTGCTGCAGCGAGACTTAGCCTGCAGGTATGTAAATCAGTCAGCGGGTTCTGAGCAAGCCTCGCCATTGATGCTCATCCGTTATGTGAATCAAGCGGGCTCTCTTACGATGCGGGCCGGCCTCGTCAGCCCCGCAATGCGTCGGCCGGGATCGTGGCAACCTCGCTGGCCGGTGGATAGGTCACGCTGACCGGCTGGTTGATGGCGGTGACCTGCACGGTCACGGTGATCTGCGTGGATGTGCCGTGCTCGACGGTGATGATCTTGCGGATCTGATGCTGAGCGTCGATCCACGCCTTGAACTGGACGGCGCCGAGCTTCATCGACTGGGCCTGCTTCTGCACAAAGCCCCGGAGGCCGGACGGGATCTTGGCCAACGCGGCCGATATCGTGTAGGTGCCGGTGTACTCGGTGGTCTTGACACCGTCGATGGTCTGCGTGCCAACCGTCTTGACGTCCTTGGCACCGGCCAGCATCTGCGTCTGCACCATTGGGTTGTAGTCCTGAACCTGCTGGACGAGCTGGCCAAGATTAAGCCCGGTCGCCTGGCGCAGCTCGGCGTACGAAAGCCGGACCCAGGGCTTGCCCAGCTCCTGCTGAAGGATGGCCATCTTCATGTAGGCGGTCTGGCTGTTCAGAATCTCATGTATTCCGCCGGGGATACTGCGGCCGTTGACGGTCAGCGTGCTGAAGTCCTCATTGGCGAGCACGCTGGGCCGGAACCGGGCCTGTATGGTGCCAGCCACGTTCTCGCTGGTCGCACCCGTCGTCTGGACATCCAGCGTGAACGCGGCCGAGTTGATCGCCTCGGCCTGGTGGGCGGCCAGGGTGATCGCCTGGATCGGGGATAGGGCACCGGTCCCGGTGTGAGTGGTGGAATGCCCTCCGCAGCCCGCGGCCAGCAAGATCACCGCCACGCCCGCGGCGCCCGTCATTATGATCTTCTTCAGCCCTGCGGCTGGTATCGAATGCGACAGCATCAGACCTTTCCTCGCCTGGCAGCGTGCCGGTGGATACGGGCGGTCAGCTGGTGATTTCAATGAGCCCCCGGGCGACCCGATGGCCAAACTGGGCCCATGGCCACCAAGGATCAATATATTACGAACCGGCTTCATGGTCGGTAACCTCCCATCGCGCCGCCCGGTGCTCAGCTACCCGGCCAGCCGCCCGGCTAACAACACCTCCGCCGTGCCTGTACCGTAGGTGAGTTCCACCTGGCCGAAGGGAGAGGGCGTGGACGGCAAGCGGCTGGCACCGGGTGAGAAGGCGCCGGACTTCACCCTGAACGACGCCGACGGCAACCCGGTAACCCTGTCCTCGCTGCGCGGCAAGCGCGTGGTCGTCTACTTCTACCCGGCCGCGATGACCCCCGGCTGCACCAAGCAAGCCTGTGACTTCCGGGACAGCCTGTCCGGCCTCACCGCCGCGGGCATGACGGTCATCGGCATCTCCCCGGATCAACCGCAGAAGCTGGCCAAGTTCCGGGACAAGGAGGGCCTGAACTTCACCCTGCTGTCCGACCCCGGCCGGGAGGTGCTCGCCGCCTACGGCGCCTACGGCGAGAAAATGCTCTACGGCAAGGAGACCGTCGGCGTCATCAGGTCCACCTTCGTCATCGACCCGGACGGGTTCATCGAGAAGGCCCAATATGCCGTCAAAGCGACCGGCCACGTCGCCAGGCTCCGCCAAGAGCTAGGCGTCTGACCTGCGCCGGGGCCGTAGCCCAATGGCAGAGGCACAGGATTTAGGATCCTGCCAGTGTGGGTTCGAATCCCACCGGCCCCACGAGCCGGCCTTGCCTGGCCGGTGCCCTTCGGGCGCCTTTCCCGAGGGCCGCAGTATTGACCCGGGGGCCGAGCCCCCGGACCCCGACCGGACCCGGACGGGCGCTACGCGGCCCTTCTCACCGGCATCCTGGTCGCGGGGCTGAGGCACCTCGGCCGGGGGCGCGTGGGCTTCCGTGTTGATATCTGAAAACGATAGCGTTCGCGGTGGGAGGGACCGCGATGCACCGACTGCGCAACCGGACAGGTCCGCCCGCCCGCCGGGCGCTGGCCGCCGCAATGGGAGCCGGGTGTCTGCTCGCTTCGATCAGCTCCGCCTCGCCGGCCACAGCCGCCAGCAGGCTGAAATTTACGGTGACAACCAGCGCCGACGCGCACGATGCCCATCCGGGTGATGGCCGCTGCGCGGACAAAGCGGGGCGGTGCACGCTGCGCGCGGCGATCGAGGAAGCGGACGCCGCGCCAGCCCACAGCGCCGTCAGCATCTTCGTCCCAGCCGGGTACTACCGCCTGCGGCTCGGCACCCTCACCGTAGGTGCCAGCTCCCCGGGGCCTGGGAACATCGTGATCGACGGAGCCGGGCCCGGGCGGACAGTGATCAGCGGCGGCCGTGCCTTCCGGGTCATGACGGTGAGAGCGTCCGCGACCGCCGGTCTTGACGCGGTGCAGATTACCGAGGGCCACGTCGGCCCGGACGTGTACGGCGGAGGCGTGTACAACAGCGGGCGGCTCACCATCGCCGGCAGCGCCATCGATGACAACGTGGCCGGGGCCGGTGGCGGGGTGGACAACGCCGGCGGGTCGCTGGTGGTCACCGGGAGCAGCATCGAGCACAACAGCGGCGGCGGCTGGGGAGGTGGCGGCATCCAGAACGGCGGCCCCAGGAACGTCGCGGGCTCCGTGCTCGTGGTGTCGAGCACGATCACCGGCAACTCCACCTTCGCCAACTGGGGTGGCGGGATCTTCAACGGGCAGAACGGGCATCCGGCTCTGCCTGGCGCGCCGGCGGTGCGGCCCCGGGTGTGTGCCTACGGGCACTGCACCGGGCAGCTTCCGCCGTACGCTCCCCGGCTGGTCCTGACCGTCGAGGACAGCGATGTCTCCGGCAACACCGGCGGGGACGGCGCCGGGGGGATCGCCTCCGACGGAGGTGCCACCGTGGTCGGCAGTGTGATCGACAACAACTCGGGTGGCCGTGCCCCGGACGGCGGGCTGCTCGGCGTCGGCACGATCAGCGGCAGCACGATCTCCGGAAACACTGCCTACGAAGGTGCCGCGATCGGCGATTTCTCCGGCGCGTTCGGGCGTATGACGATCACGGATTCCACCATCGTGGGGAACCACGCCGCCACGTCCGCCGGTGTGCTGACCGTGGGCGGCCCCGACTTCATCACCGGGAGCACGATCGCGGACAACACCGCTGGCAGCAAAGGGCTGCCCGGCTCTGCTGCCGTTGCGATGATCCAGGGCGGCGGGACGCTTCACCTGTCCAACAGCACGGTGGCCGGCAACACGACAACACCGGCAGGTGGCGGCGCCATCGTCAATCCCGCCAACAGCGGTGGGGTGGTCTATCTGTCGTTCGACACACTGCAGAACAATGCTTCGGGGAACATCGCCGGCCAGAATCCCATCTATGCCACGGGAACAATCCTGGCCACGAACGGCGCAGAGCCCGACTGCCAGGCTCGGCTGTTCAAGTCGAACGGGTACAACCTGGCCACCGACAGATCCTGTGGCCTGTCCCGGCCTACCGACCTGTCCGGGGTCAACCCGAAGCTCGGCCCGCTGGCCAGCAACGGAGGCCCGACCAGCACGGAAGCGTTGCTGACCGGAAGCCCGGCCATCAATGCCGGCGGCCTCCCGGCGACATCCGGCTGCCCGCTCACCGATCAGCGCGGGATGTCCCGCCCGTGGGGCCTGGCCTGTGACATCGGCGCCTACGAGGCGCACTACAGGCTGCCCGGCCCGGCCGTGCCGGAGTGACAGTGGGCGCCCGGGTGTGACTGTATGCATTCCATGTCTACTACCGGGGATTCGCCCGGCAGCCTCCCGGTCACGACCGGGTTCGCGCTGCAGGGTTACACCGTCGAAAGGGACCTGGGCCTGGCGTTCGGCCTGGTCGTGCGCAGCATGGGGTTCGTGAAGTCGATGGGGGCCGCCTTCAAGCAGCTACGCCAGGGTGAGGTCGGCCAGTACACCGAACTGCTCGAGAACAGCCGCCGTCACGCGGTCGACCGGATGATCGAGAACGCCCGGTTGATGGGGGCCAACGCGATCGTGGCGATGCGGTTCGACTCATCCGAGATCGGCCAGCAGCTCACCGAGATCGTCGCCTACGGCAGCGCGGTGGTAGTCCGGCCTTCAGTCTAGTGGTGCCGGGCCAGGAGCGGGCCCGCCGCGCGGGCTGCTGAGCGACGCCGACCGCGAGCGCCTGGCCGGCCTGCTCCGCGAGCACTCTGCCCTCGGCAGGCTCGACCTGGATGAGCTGCGCCGCCGCGTAGGCATTGGGGCGGGGGGTGTTTGACTGGCAGGTCAGCCAAGCGCCGGGGTCAGGCCGGGGCGGGGGCTATTTCGCCGGAGCCTCTGGCTACCAGGCGGGTGAGCAGGACCACGTCGCGTGGGGGAGAGGTGTCGCCGCCGATCCTGGCGAACAGGAGCTGGGCGGCGGTGGCGCCGATGGCCGCGGGATCCTGCGCGACCACCGTGACCCGAGGGGTCAGCTTGTCGGCCAGTGAGAACTCATCGAAGCCGACCAGCGCGACACTGCCCGCCTGGCCGTGCAGGCCATCGATGGCGCCCATGGTCATCAGGTCGTTGCTGGCGAACAGCGCAGTCGGCGGTTCGGGAAGCTGGGTCAGCGCCGCCGCGGCCTCGGCCGCCGCGGTCCGCGACTGCAGGCCGTGCCTGATCAGAGCTGGATCCGGCGACAGGCCATCGGCCGCCAGCGCCTCCGCGAACCCGGCGTAGCGTTCCTGCACGGTCCACAGATCATCTCGGTCGCCCAGGTAGCCGATTCTCCGGTGGCCGCGGTCGAGCAGGTGGCGAACGGCTCCGCGTGCGCCGTTCCTGTTGTCCACGACTACGGTGTCCACCCGCAGCCCGTCGGCCGGGCGGTCGACGCAGACTACCTTGGTGCCAGCGGTCATCCGGTCCCGCAGGAACCGGTGGCTGCCTGCGGCCGGCACGACGATCAGCCCGTCCACCTGGCGGGCGCAGAACGCGGAGATTACCTCCCGCTCCCGGCGCAGGTTGTCCATGGAGCTGCCGATCAGCACCACATATTTTCGCAGCCTGGCGGCGTCTTCGACGGCGCTGGCCAGGGTGGCGAAGAACGGGTTCGCCAGGTCGTCTACCAGCAGGCCGATGGTGTGGGTGAGCTGGCCCTTGCTGCGCAACTGGCGGGCCATGTCGTTGCGCTGGTAGCCGAGCCGCCGGATCGCCCGCTCCACCCGGGCCGCGGTCTCCGGCAGCACCCCAGGTTCACCGTTGACCACACGTGACACGGTCATCAGGCTCACACCGGCGGCTGCGGCGACGTCGCGCATGGTCGGGCGGCCCATCAGCTCGCGCTCTGCTCTCGTGGCCGGGAAGACGCCCTACGGCCGGTGGGAACGTTATCAAGTCGTTGCATCGAACTGGCAGGCTCCCGGTGCCCATGATCGTGTGTCCGCAACTGTTTCGGCGTAGGGTTACGGGGTACGCCGAATATGGATGCCCTGATATTAAGGGGTTTGTACGGATAAATACCAGCTTCGGGCAAGTCCTCTTGACAGACGGCGTGTCGGCTTCGAGGATGTCCCATCATAATGTGAACGTTACCAATACCGATCCAAGACGGCGAGGGTTCGCCGGTCCCGGCGGGAAGCGCGGCATGTGATGAGCGCGAAGCGCCGGGGACGTGCCTGGGAGGGACGGCTGGATGGCGGAGCTTGCTGGGCCGGAAGGACATCCTGCGGCCGAACTCGCTGGGCCGGGAAGGGACCCTGCGGCCGGGGCTTCTGGGCCGGGAAGGGATCCTGCGGCCGGGGTTTCTGGGCCGGGAAGGGATCCTGCGGCTGAGGTTTCTGGGCCGGGAAGGAACCCTGCGGCCGGGGTTTCCGGGCCGGAAGGACATCCTGCGGCCGAACTTGCTGGGCCGGGAAGGGACCCTGCGGCTGAGGTTTCTGGGCCGGGGAGGAACCCTGCGGCCGGGGTTTCTGGGCCGGGACGGAACCCCGCGGCTGAGGTTTCTGGGCCGCGAAGAGAGCCTGCAGGCGAGGTTTCTGGGCCGGGACGTCGCCCTGCGGCCGGCCAGCCACTCCTTGAGGCCCGCGGCGTGACCAAGCACTACGGTCGCGTGCTCGCCCTGGACGGGGCGGAGTTCACCGTGTACCCGGGCGAGGTCGTCGCCCTCATCGGGGACAACGGTGCGGGCAAGAGCACTCTGGTCAAGACGCTGTCCGGGACGATCAGGCCGGACAGCGGCGAGATCCTGATCGAAGGCAAGCCGGTCCGCCTGGCCAGCCCGCTGGATGCCCGCAGGCACGGCATCGAGACCGTCTACCAGGATCTCGCGCTCGCCCCGGATCTGGATGCCGCGGCCAACCTGCACCTGGGCCGGGAACTCTATCTGATCCCGTTCCTGCGGGTGCTGAACCGCGCCGCCATGCGCGAGCGCGCCGTCGCCGCGTTCGGCGAACTCGGCGTGAGCCTGCCGGACGTGACCGCACCCGTCGCCACGCTGTCCGGCGGCCAGCGGCAGTCGGTTGCGGTGGCCAGGGCCGCGCTGTACGCCAGCAAGGTCATCTTCATGGACGAGCCCACCGCCGCGCTTGGCGTCCTGCAGCGCGAGCGGGTGCTCGACCTGATCCGCCGGGTGCGTGACCGCGGCATATCGGTGGTCCTGATCAGCCACAACATGCCAGAGGTGCTGGCGGTGGCCGACCGGGTGGAGGTACTGAGGATGGGCCGCAGGGTGGCGGTGTTCACCGCCGCACAAGTATCCGTCGAGCAGCTCGTCGGGGCCATGACGGGGGCTTTGGAGGTGACGGCGGCATTGAAGACCGCATCCGCCGATGTGGACAACGGTGCCGGGGTGAGCCGGTCCGGTGACGCAGGCACCGCCGGGGGGACGTCATGACCGGCGGCGGACCGGACACACCGGGGATCACCGGAGCTCAGCCGGACCCGTCGCAGGCACCCGCGCAGCCGGGTTCAGCAACTGGCGGGTCCACCGCCTCGGCCGCCACGGCGACCTCAGGCCCGGCGGAGCCGGCGACCGCGGTCGTGTCCGCGGAGGCCACGCTGCGCACCGACAGCCGGGCGCAGGAGGAACGGGCCGCGGCACAGGACCGGGCGGAGTTGCGGCGGGCCAGCCTGGGCCGCCGGCTGCTGCGCAGGACGATCACCGCGAACGAATCGTGGACCATCCTCGCGCTGATCGTCATCATGGCGTTCTTCACGATCAAGGCGCCAGGCACGTTCCTGACCACCAACGACCTTTCGCTCATCGCCCAGAATGCGTCACCGCTGCTGGTGATGGCCATCGGCCAGACCTTCGTGATACTGACCGCGGGGATCGACCTGTCGGTCGGATCGGTGCTCGTGCTGTCCAGCGTGATCGCGGACGAGTACTACCAGCATCACGGCGCCGGCTCCGGTGGCTGGCTCACCGTCATCATCGGCATGGTGATCGCCATCGCGGTCACCGCGGCCTGGGGCGGGATGCAGGGATTCCTGGTGGCCAAGGCCAAGATCCCGCCGCTGATCTCGACACTCGGCGGCTTCGGTGCCGCACTCGGGATCAGCTACCTGATCACCGGCGGGGTCGACCTCGGCTCGCCACCGGGCCCGGTCAAGAACACGATCGGGGCGGGCAGCGTGGCCGGCGTCTCCTGGCTGATCGTGATCAGCTTCGTGGCCACGCTGGTGTTCGGCCTGATCCTCTCGTACACGAGGTTCGGCCGGTACACCTATGCGATCGGCTCGAACCCGGAAGCGGGACGGCGCGCGGGCATCGCCGTGGACCGTCATCTGATCAAGGTGTACGCGCTGGCGGGAGCGCTGTCCGGCCTGGCTGGCATCATGTCGCTGGGGTTCAACGACGGGACCACGCTGACCGGTCACACGACGGACAACCTCACGGTGATCACCGGCGTGGTGCTCGGCGGGGCCAGCCTGTTCGGCGGCCGCGGATCCATGCTCGGCACCTTCATCGGCATCTTCATCCCGCAGGTGCTGAACAGCGGCCTGGTGATTCTTGGCGTCAACGTGGACTGGCAGCAGGTGGCCATCGGCGTAGTGCTCGTTGGCGCGGTCTACCTCGATCAATTCCGCCTCAGGTTGCGAGACAGAGCAGGCTGAGGCGCCGTGCCGAATCGAAATCGCGTCATGCAAATTTACCTGCCTGGTGACCGCAGTTCTGAACTGACCCGATCGTTCGCGCAGGCTCGCTGGGCCTGCACTTACGATGCGGATTTGCATGACGCTCGGCACCAGGCGGGAATGGCACAGCTAAGGACAAACCAGGGAGGAATGAATGTCACGTAGGTACCCCGTGCAGATCACCGGCGTGGCGGTCGTCGCGGTCGCCGTGCTGGGGGTCGCCGCCTGCAGCAGCAGTCCAAGCAAGTCGTCTGGCTCGGGTAAAAAGACGGTTGAGCTGATCACTGGCAACGCGACCGACCCGTTCTACATCACGATGGCCTGCGGTGCCATGAAGGAGGCGGCCAAGCTCGGCGTCAGCCTCAAGGTCCAGGGGCCGACCAGCTTCAGCGTCCCGTTGCAGAAGCCGATCATTGACAACGCCGAGGTCACCAAGCCGGACGCGCTGGTCGTCGCGCCGACCGATGATGTCAAGCTGGACTCTGACCTGCAGAAGATCGCGAGCAATGGCACCAAGATCATCTTGGTTGACACCTCGGTGCTGAACAAGTCGATCGGGCTGTCCCGGATCTCGTCGAACAACGTGCAGGGCGGTCAGGTAGCCGCCGACAGCCTCGGCGCGTCGCTAGGTGGCAAGGGCACCGTGGGCGTCATCAGCATGGCCAAGGGCACCTCGACCACCGACCAGCGGGTGCAGGGCTTCATAGCGGAGATGAAGTCCAAGTACCCGAACATCAAGCTGCTTCCCGAGCAGAACGACATCGCCGCCACCACGACCCAGGCCACCACGTTCGCGGAAGGCGACATCACCGCCGACCCGCACCTGAGCGGCATCTTCGCGGCGAACACGGTTACCGCCGAAGGCGTGGCCGCGGGTATCCAGCACGCCGGCAAGATCGGTTCGGTGAAGCTGGTCACCTTCGACGCCGAGCCCGTCCAGGTGCAGATGCTCAACGGCGGCGTCGCTCAGACGATCATCGCCCAGGAGCCGGCGCTCGAAGGTGAGGACGGCGTCATCCAGGCCGTCAACGCGATCGAGGGCAAGCACGTGACCGCCAACATCCCGACTCCGCTGACGGCCATCACCAAGGCGAACGTGAACGACCCGAACGTCAAGCCGCTCATCTACAAGTCCAGCCTGACCGGCTGCTAACCGGGCAGCTCACCGTTCCTGGTGGCGACTGTTTTCCGGCCCCCGGCGCTTCGGTGCCGGGGGCCGGCGCGCTCGGCAGGCGGCCCCAATGATGTGAAACTGAGGGTGGACCTGACAGACTGATCTTCTAGCCCGGGAATGCAGTCTTATCAGCGAGCAAAGGACCTGAGCGATGGCCGACACGGACACTGCGCTGGAGGCGCGGGATCCGGACACACTGGTTTCCGAGATCGAGCGCACCAGGGACAGCCTGGCCCGCACGATTGACGCCATCGCCGATCGCGTCAGCCCGGCCAACAATGCGCGGCGGGTTATGGAGCGGGTGCGCGAGCAGGCCAGCAGGATCGATCCCCGGTACGCAGCGGCGGCCGGCGCGGTCGTGATCGGCGCCGCGGTGTTCATCCTCTGGCGTCGGCGTAAATGAGTGAGCGTGCACCGGGGCTCCAGCAGCGGCCGGCGCGGTCGTGATCGGCGCCGTGGTGTTCATCCTCTGGCGTCGGCGTAAATGAGTGAGCGCGCACCAGGGCTCCAGCCGAGGGTAACTTCCACTGGCGCGACGATTGAATAACATTCAGCGGCTGTCGTTACGGCATCGCCGCGACGCTGAGTGCGAGCAACTGATCGGTGACCTGGTCGCTCACCAGCAGGGTGTTGTGACCCTTGAGCGGGCTGAGCTGGAACGGCTGCCCATCCGCCGGGATGACGGCCAGCAGGGCCGGCCTGCCAGCCAGCGCGCTGTCGTTGCTGACGATGACCAATTCGCCGCCCCTGTGGCCGCCGTGGGTGCTGTTGGAGTCGGCGACAACGATCCGGGCGTCGGTCAGCGGCGTCAGCCCGATCGGTGCAGGGCCGACAGGCACCACGGCTTTGATCGCGTGTGAGGGGTCGGTCAGGAGCTTGCTGGCGTCGAACGCGAGCAGCGCGTTGCTGTCCCTGGCAGTGACCCAGACAGCGCTCTGCTCGGAGTAGACACGCATCGGCGCACAGCCCGCGGCCACCGTCGTCTTCACCGATTTCGCCGGGTCCGTCTCCGCCTCCGGCACGCTGATGACGCTGAGCGTACCCTCCTGCGGGAGCCTGCCCGGCGTGTGGCGCAGGCTGGTGACGTACAGGTAGTTCGAGTCGGCCGCCAGCCGCAGTCCCACCGGCTGCACGCCGGCCGGGATGTAGCCGATGAAGTGCGGGTTGTGCAGTCCGCCGGAGATGGCGGCGGCGAAGTTGAAGACGGCAACCGTCCCGCTGTTCTCCAGTGTCACGAACATGTACTTGCTGTCCGACGAGAGCACCGTGATGGCAGCTCCGCTGCCGTGCGGGGCGTCGATCTTGCCCAGGATCGGGTTGCCCTTGCCGGACTCGGCGTTCGCGACGCTGAGAATCACCGCCCCGCTGCCGGCCGCCGCGATGAGGTAGCGGTTGTCCGGAGTGGCCAGCAGGCCCGTTCCCGCTCCGGGAACATGGAGCTTCCGCAGCGGAGTCAGCGACAGCGGGCCGTTGTTGCGCAGGACCTCGATCGCATTGGGCAGGCTCACGAACGTGTAGTGGTTGTCAAAGCTGTGCTGCATGGCGAGCGGAACGCCGTCGAGCTTGATCCTCGTGCTGGGGACGGTCTGCGGCGGCGGCTGATTGGCCGTCGTGGTGGCAGTGGTGCAGCCGGGTGCGGTCGGCGCTGAGCCGAGGGCATGGCCGGGGGAACTGTCACCGTGTGGCCTGCTGTTACCGCCCTTGGCGTGGTCACCGGTGCTGCCGTTGGTGTGCGCGGCCAGGAAATAGCCGATGGTGCCACCGGCCGCGATGACAACGGAGGCAGCGGCTGCCAGGACCGGCGAGCGCAACCACCGCCGCCGGGTGCGCACCGGCCCGTCGCGGCTTTCCCGGTCCGCCAGCGTGCCGGCGGCCAAGTTCGCAGTGTCCGGGCCGGCCAGCCGCCCACCGGATTCGCCGTCTTCCCCGGCCGGGCCGTCCGGCACGTCTTCCCCGGCCAGCCGCCCACCGGATTCGCCGGTCTCCCCGGCCGGGCCGTCTGGTGCGTCCTCCCCGGCGGGACCGTCTGGTAGGTCCTCCCTGGCCGGGCCGTCCGGTGCGTCCTCCCCGGCACGACCGTCCGGCATGTCCTCCCCGGCCGGGCCGGTGCGGAACGGATCCGCCGTCCCTGGGTGGGTGTCCGCGGAGCCCGTGCCTGCGGCCTCGGCCGAGCCCGGGTCGGTAGCTGCCGGATCGGCGACCGGACTGGGATCGACGGTCGTGGGTTCGGCCGCCTTGGCACCCGCGGTCCCGGGAACGGCCGCGATCGCGGCGGCCTGCTCGCCATGGGCCGCCGTAGGGTGTCTTTCCGCAGGGTGGCTTTCCGGCCCCGAAAGCTTTGTGTCCTTGCCCGCAGACGCGGGCTGTGTACCGGGGCTGAGGGTACCGGGGCTGAGGGTACCTGGGCTGAGGGTGCCGGGGCTGAGGGTGCCGACGCCGAACGTCCGGTGCAACGCCGCGCCGAGGCCGAACGCCCTGCGCAGAGCGCTGGCGAACTCCCGGCAACTGCCGTACCGGTCGTCCGGAGACTTGGCCAGCGCCCGGTCCATCACCTCGTCGGCCGCGTCCGCGAGCCCGGGCCGCTTTTCGCTGAGCAGCGGCGGCACCTCGTGAACCTGCGCGTACATCGTCGCCATGTGCTGCTCGCGGTGGAACGGCGGCTTGCCGGTGAGCAGCTCGAACGTCGCGCAGGCCAGGGCGTACTGGTCGGCCCGGCCGTCCACCTTCTGGCCCAGCAGTTGCTCCGGCGCGGTGTAGTCCAGCGTGCCGAGGAACAGCCCGGACGCGGTCAGCCCGCTGCCGGCCAGCGATGACTTGCTCAGCCCGAAGTCGGACAGGTACACGTGGTCACGTCTGTCGCCGCCGCTGTCAAGGAGCATGTTGGCCGGCTTGACGTCGCGGTGCACCAGGCCGCCCTCGTGCGCGGCGTCCAGCGCGGAGGCCACCTGGGAGACGATCCCGGTGGCCCGGCTCGGCGACAGCATGCCCTCCCGGTCCAGCAGCGACCTGACATCGCCGCCGCGGACGAACCGCATGACGATGAACAGCACGCCGTCGGACTCGCCGGCCTCGTAGACCGGGACGATGTTGGGGTTGTCCAGGGTGGCGGCGGCCCGGGACTCCCGGATGAAGCGCTGCCGGAAGGCGTCGTCCAAGGCCAGGTTGGGCGCGAGGATCTTCAGCGCGACATCCCGGTCCAGCCGCAGATCGCGGGCACGGTAAACGACGGCCATACCGCCATGCCCGATCTGCTGCTCGAGCCGGTAGTCCGCGACCTGGGAACCTACGGCAAAATGACCGGGGCCCCCGCGCGATTCCTCGCTCACCGATCCTCCACGCTGCCTGGCGCCCACCCGGGTCACGCGGTCTCGTGTTATCGAAGCTTATTCCTGTCGGTATGGCCGCAACCGTGCTACATCGGCGGTCGACCCTAGATTGTGTCCATCTAACTTCCGAATGGCAGGTCGCGGCCGCTGACGCTGGCCACCAGACCCTGCGGGGTGATGTCAACGCTGCCGATCTGCACGCCGAGCGGAAGCCGGGGCACGGTGATCGTGAAGTCGCTGATCGAACCCAGCACGCCGCTCGGGATGCCGGTCTCGCCAGCCAGCTTGACGCTGAACTCATCCCCGGTCAGCCGGGACACCCGCCAGGTGGCCGAGCCGGACGCGACGATCAGGTTCACGCTCGCCCGCACCTTGTCAGGGCCGGCCGCCGACAGGGTCAGGCCGGCCGAGGACGCCAGCGAGCCGAGCGAACCGATCTGCGAGGTCAGCGTCCGGGCCAGCGCCGGGAACGTGACAAACAGCGAGCCGGACACCTGGTCGACGGTTCCGCCGCTGAACCCGCTGTTGAGATGGACGCCGGTCAGCACCGCGCTGACCGCCGAGATCCGGAGCGAGCCCTCGGTGACGTTCCGGGCGCTGACCCTGACCTGGCGGATGTCCCGGCTGGCGACCTGGGTGAGGAACGGGAAACCCTCGATCGTGACCGTAGGCTTCGCAGGGAAGCCCTGCTGCTGGATCTGGGCCGCGACCCGGTTCTGCACCACCGATCGCGCGATGAAGTCGGCGGTCACGGCGAGCGCCACCAGCACCACCAGGATGATCGCCAGCACCCAGGGCCAGCGGCGCCGCCGCCCGCGCTCATGGCCGGGGGCCGGTGCCGGCTCCGCGTCCTGGCCGCCGCTCCAGGTCACGACGGCAGGCTGGTGACGTTGAGGGCCACGAGCCGGCCGGTGGCCAGGTTGGTCACCAGCAGGGTGTTATGGTTCTCGATCCGGGTGAGCTGATAGGGCTCCCCGGCCACCGGGACGACGCCGAGCAGGGACGGCTTGCCCGCCAGCGCGGAGTCGCCGCTGATGATCGCTACGTTGCCGGATCCGCCGCGGGCCGCGCCATCAGCGGAGTCGGTGATGACGATTCGCCCGTCGGTCAGCGGCGTCACCCCGACCGGTGCCGGGCCGGCCGGCACGACCGCGAGAAGGGCGTGGGAGGGGTTGGCCAGCAGGGCGCTGGCCGAGAAGGCCAGTATCGCGTTGCTGTCCCTGGCGGTGACCCAGACCGTGTTCTGCGAGGGGTAGATCCGCTCCGGGCCGCACCCGGCGTCGACCGTCACCTTCACCGACTTCGCCGGATCCTTCTCCGCCTCCGGCACATTGATCACGCTGAGCGTGCCCTCCGAGGGGCCGTTGCCCGGCTTCCGCCGCAAACTGGTCGCGTACAGGTAGTTCTGGTCGACGGCCAGCCGCATGCCGGTGGGCTGCACGCCGGCCGGGATGTCGCCGATGAAGTGCGTGGCCGAGAACCCGCTCTTGACGGCCAGGCCGAAGTTGAACACCGCGATCGAGTGGCTGCCGGTCAGCGCGACGAACAGATACTGGTCATCCACGGACAGCATCGGGGTGGCCGCTCCGCTGCCATGCGGGCTGGTCAGCATGCCCAGCACCGGGTGGGCCGCGCCGTCTTCGAGAGCGCTGACGCTGAGCACCGCGGCCCCGCTGCCGTCGGCCGCGATCAGATAATGCCCGTCGGTGGTGGTTTCCAGGCCCGTGCCTGCTCCGGGCAACGGTACGGTCCGCAGCAGGCTCAATGACAGGCCACCGTTATTGTGAAAGACGGCGATACCGTTGCTCACGGTTACGAACGTGTACCGTCCATCCGTGCTGTGCTGCAGGGCATAAGGTGCGGGGCCAACCTTGATCGTCCGGGTGGCCACCTTGATAACCGGGGTCAGCTTGGGCACCGTCGTGCTGCAGCCCGGCGCGACCGGGCCGGTGGGACGATGATGGGTGTGGCTGCGGTGGCTGGAGAGGCGGCCGTTGATGCTCCCGCCCGCCTTGCCCGCGCCCGGCCCACCGCCGCGCCCGGCCAGGAAGTACCCTCCGGCGACCCCCAGCACGATGACGACCGAGGCGGCCGCCGCCATGACCGGTGAGCGCCACCACGACCGCCGCCCGCTACCCGGCTCGACCGGGGACTCACCGTGCGGCTCGGTGTCGCCGCCATCCCCGGGTTCGGTATCGGCGCCGGCCGGATCCCGGGCAGGCTGCGGCGGTCCCGGCTCCCAGGCTGCCCGGACGGACGGCCCCACCGGTGGCTCAGGCTCGGGCGGTGCCGGGGGTCCTGCGGGCCAGCCAGCTCCGGGCTGGTGATCGGGCGGTCCGGCGGATGGTCCTGCGGGTCCGGCCGGTGCCGTTGATTGCGCGGGTGGCGGGCCGGGCTGGGCGGCGGCGTGCCCGGGGGACTGTGTGGCCGCCAGTGGCTCCGGTGTCAGCTGGGGCTGGCTGGGGTGGCTGGCCGTCTGGGCTGGCGGCCCGCTGGTTGCGATGGGCGAGTCCGGGGCACCGTGGCCGGGCGCGGTCCCGGGTGTCGCTGGTGGCTGGCTGGGGTGGCTGGCCGTCTGGGTCGGCGGGCCGGCCGGGCCGCCGGAGAAGGCGGCCGGGGCGGGCCATCCTCCGGGCTCGGCGGCGCCGAGCTGGAAGGCTTGGCGCAGGGCGGCGGCGAACTCGCGACAGGTGTCGTAGCGGTCCTCAGGGAATTTGGCCAGTGCCCGGTTCAGTACGTCGTCGGCCGCATCTCCCAGATCGGGGCGCAGTTCGCTGAGCAGCGGGGGCGGGTCGTTGACGTGGGCGTACATCATCGCCATGGGCTGGTCACGGCGGAACGGGGGTGCGCCGGTGAACAGCTCCAGGGTGGCGCAGGCCAGGCCGTACTGGTCGGCCCGGCCGTCCACCTGCTGGCCCAGGATCTGCTCGGGAGCGGTGTACTCCAGGGTGCCG
This sequence comes from Streptosporangiaceae bacterium, assembly GCA_035308365.1. GTDB lineage: Bacteria > Actinomycetota > Actinomycetes > Streptosporangiales > Streptosporangiaceae > PALSA-505. The sequence continues at coordinate 41,682 of DATGGU010000151.1, read as the reverse complement.
AGGAACTGGCCGGATGCGGTCAGGCCGGTGAGGGCCAGGGACACCTTGCTCAGGCCAAAGTCTGACAGGTACACGTGGTCGGGGCGGTCGCCGCTGGTGCCGCTGTCGAGCAGCATGTTGGCGGGCTTGACGTCGCGGTGCACCAAGCCGCTGGCGTGGGCCGAGTCCAGCGCAGAGGCGGCCTGGGCGATGATCTCCACCGCCCGGGCGGGCGGCAGCGGGCCGGCCCGGTCCAGCAGCGACCTGACGTCGCCGCCGCGGGCGAACCGCATCGCGATGAACAGCACGCCCTCGGTCTCGCCGGCTTCGAAGACCGGGATGACGTGCGGGTCGTCCAGCGCGGCCGCCGCCCGCGACTCCCGGATGAAGCGCTTGCGGAAGGCGTCGTCGTAGGCCAGGTTCGGCGCCAGGATCTTGAGCGCCACGTCCCGGTTCAGCCGGGGATCGTGCGCACGGAAGACGACGGCCATGCCGCCGTACCCGATCTGCTGCTCCAGCCGGTACCCAGCCACCACCGAACCTACGGCGTACTGACCAGGTCCCCCCCCGGGTGTTCCCTCGCTCACCGTTCCTCCACCCCGTCTGTTTGCCCTCGCCCTGGGCCGCGCCGTCTTGCCTACGGAAGCTTATTCCGCCCCAGTGTCAGATGGAATCGGCAATTCTTCACAACGATTCTGCTTTGCCGCGATTCGCTCTACAGTTGCCCAATGAAGATCGAGCAGGCCATATCGGCGGGGGACCTGCCGCTTTACGTCCGGGTGCAAGGTCAGGCCCGGATCCTCCGGGCCGGGCCCAGCTACCGGATCGGCCGGGATCCCGGCTCTGACATAGCCGTGGATGATCCCCGGGTGTCCTGGCAACACGCCAGGTTAATGTACGAAGGCGATTCGTGGCTGCTTCAGGACGCGGGAAGTAAGAATGGCACATTCAGCGGCTCGGGCCGGGTGAACCAGGTAACGATTACCGGGGAGTGTCTCGTCCGGCTCGGCCATCCGGACGACGGCCCGGAGCTTTCCTGCTCGCTGTCAATTCCGTTCGTTCCCGCGCCGGGGGGGCCGTCGGTGGTCAGCCAGCCTCCGGCGCCGCCCCGGCCGCCCAGCGCGGTGATGAGCCTGCGGACCACGATGCTGCGCATCGGGCGGGCGCCGGACAACGACGTCGTCGTGGCCGACCTCAGCGTGTCCCGCTACCATGCCCAGCTCCGCAAGACCGCGCTCGGCGACTACGAGATCGCCGATCTGGACAGCCACAACGGCACCTACCTGAACGGCCAGCGGATCACCGGGGCGGCCAAGGTGACCGATGCTGACCTGATCGGGGTGGGGCCCGCCACGTTCCGGCTGGATGGCGAGGAACTTCAGGAGTTCATCGACACCGGTGACGTCTCGCTGGCCGCCCGTGATCTCACGGTCACCCTGCCCGGCGGCAAGGTGCTGCTCGACCACGTGAGCTTCCCGCTGGGCGAGCGGTGCCTGCTCGGGGTCATCGGGCCGAGCGGTGCCGGCAAGTCCACGCTGCTCGGCGCCCTGACCGGGATGGCGCCGGCCAACGGTGGCGCAGTGCTCTACGACAACCGCGATCTCTACCAGCACTACGCGGAGCTGCGGCACCGGATCGGGCTCGTTCCGCAGGAGAACATCCTGCACACCCAGCTCACCGCGCAGCGCGCGCTGCGCTATGCGGCCGAGCTGCGGTTCCCCCGGGACACCAGCAAGGCCGAGCGGGAGCGCCGGATCGCCGATGTGCTGGACGAGCTCGCCCTGACCACGCACGCTGGCACGCGCATCTCCGCCATGTCCGGCGGCCAGCAGAAGCGGGTGAACGTCGCCTTGGAGCTGCTGACCAGGCCGTCCCTGCTGTTCCTCGACGAGCCGACGTCGGGCCTGGACCCTGGGCTGGACAAGTCGGTCATGGATCAGCTGGCCGGTTTAGCGCACGACGGGCGGACGGTCATCGTCGTCACCCACAGCGTGGCGAACCTCGGCCGGTGCGACCGCCTGCTGGTCCTGGTGCCTGGCGGCAGGCTCGCGTTCTTCGGCCCGCCCGCCGACGGGCTGCGGCACTTCGGGCAGCCGGGCTGGGCCGAGGTGTTCCAGGCGTTCGAGGCCGAGCCTGGCCGCGACTGGGCCGGCGAGTACCGCCGCTCCCCGTACTACCAGCGCTACATCGCCGCCGAACTGGACGCTCCCGCGCCGGCCGCTGTGGCGGCCGGGCCGGCCTCCCCGCCGCCGGCCCGCAACCGGCTGGCGCAGCTTGGCACGTTGTGCCGCCGCTACCTGGCGGTGATCGCGTCCGACCGGACGTACGTGGCCGTGGCGGGCCTGATGCCGGTCATCCTTGGCGCCCTGGCACTGGCGGTGCCCGATCCACCTGGCCTGGCCGGGCGCGGCAACACCGATGCCCAGTCGGTGCTGCTGACCCTGGCGATCGGCGCATGTTTCGCCGGAGCGGCGAACGCGGTGCGCGAACTGGTCAAGGAACGGGCGATCTACCTCAGGGAACGGGCGGCCGGCCTGTCGGCCGGCGCATACCTGGTGGCCAAGCTGCTGGTCCTTGGGGTCATCAGCGCCGTGCAGGCCACAGTGCTTGTGACGATCGGCCTGGCCACCAGGAAGCCGCCCACCGCCGGATCGTTCCTCCGGCATCTGCCACTGGCCGAACTTTTGCTGGCCATGGGGGTGCTGGCGATCGTCTCGATGACCCTGGGGCTGCTCATCTCGTCGCTGGTCAGCAGCTCCGACAAGACGATGCCGCTGCTCGTCGTCGCGGTGATGTTCCAGATCGTCCTGACCGGCGGGATCTTCCCGCTGGCCGGGCAGGCCGGCCTCGAGCAGGTAGCGGTCGTCTCGCCGGCCCGGTGGGGATTCGGGGCGGCGGCGTCCACCGTGAACCTGAACGCGATCCAGCAGCCCAGTACGGGTGGGCCGGCCCTCTCCACGGATCCGGTCTGGAACCACAGCCCGGCCACCTGGCTGCGGGATATGGGCCTGATGGTGCTGCTTGGCCTGGTGTTCGCCCTGCTGACCTGGTGGCGGCTGGTCAGGGTCAAATCTGGCCGGCGGGGTTAGCGGCGCCGTAAAAGGGCCAATGATGCTGAAACATGGCAGACGGCGGACCCAAAGCGCGGGCCCGCCGACGCCCCCGTCGCAGAGGTAGGTAACACCGCTGCCGGTATAAAGGCTTCTGCGAAGATCTACCGATTTTCTACCGGTGGTCAGGAGCAGGACTGCGTCTGGACCTCCCAGTTCGTGCCGTACGGGCAGACCGGGTCGGCCGAGATGGTGGTGCGGTGTGGTGTGGCGGTGGCGGCATGGTAGGCCGCGCCGCCGGCCGAGAACAGGGCGGCCGCGAGGATCATTGGTGCCAGGAAGTAACGCCGAAGTGCGCGCATGGTCTTACCTTTCGGGAATGCTGAAGAAGGAGAATCAGAGGAATGCGGCACTCGCGTCCTCCATCGCCTGCCGGGCGATGGAGTGGAGGCTGGCCGGCCTCTACGCGGAGCCTTGCGCGCGCGATTGTTACTCCGGTGCACCAGCTCTGGGCCGGTGCACCGGTGACATCAGAGGTTCCACGTGGACCGCGGGCGATGGGTCCGGTCGCTTCTCCGTCTTACTGTCACGGTGACGATAACAGTGCCCCCGGCTTAATGTCAATAAGACGATAAGGTTTTATGTCAGCCAGACACTAAGCTATGATCTGTACCATGATCGACCGTGAGCGCCTGCTGCTCCACCTAGCCGTTGACCTGGCGATCCTGACCGTCCGGGAGAACCGGCTGAACGTTCTGGTGATCGAGCGGGCCAACCAGCCGTACCAGGGTCAGGACGCGCTGCCCGGCGGGTTCCTGCGGGCCGGCGAGGATCTGCGGGAAGCGGCGGAGCGGGAACTGGCCGAGGAGACCAGCCTCGACGGAAGCGCCCTGCACCTGGAACAGCTCGCCACCTACGGCGCCCCGGACCGGGATCCCCGGGCCCGCGTGGTCAGCGTCGCCTACCTCGCGATCGCACCGAACCTGCCCATCCCCGCGGCGGGGTCGGACGCGCGCAGCGCCCGGTGGGAACCGGTCGAGCGGGTCCGCGGCAAGCTCGCGTTCGACCACACCCAGATCCTGGATGACGCGGTCGAACGGGCCAGGACGCACCTGGAGTTCACCACGCTCGCCGCTGCATTCTGCGACAGCACATTCACCATCGGTGACTTGCGCAACGTGTATGAGGTCGTCTGGGACATGCCGCTGGATCCAAGGAACTTCAGCCGGAAGGTCACCAACACCGAAGGGTTCGTCCTGCCCACCGGGGACAAGCGCGCACCGGAGACCGGCCGCCCCGCGGCGCTCTACCGGCGCGGTCCCGCCTACTCGCTCAACCCGCCGCTGATGCGCACTGCCGCGGCCGCCTACTCCTAGCCGCCATCCGGACGGCGGTAGATGCGGTCCTCCTCCGGCAGATCGGCCGCGTACAGGTTCTCGATGCGGGTCCAAACCTGCCCGGCGGCCGCCGTGTCACCTCGTTCGGTCAGGACCCGGGCCAGTTCGGCGAGGGCCTGAGCCTCCAGGCTGGCCTCGCCGCCGTCATGCAGGACGGTGACGGCCGCGCGCAGCGCCTCGGCCTGTTCACCGGGCTGGCCCTGGGCGTGGCGGAGTTCGGCAATGGACAGCCAGATCCGGCCCTCCAACGGAGCGCTGGCTATGTCGTGGGCCAGGCTGGCCGCCTCCGACAGGTGCCGGCCGGCGATGCTGTAGGCACCTCGGTGAGCGGCGACCTGGCCGAGGCCGTGCAGTGCGTAGATGTACCCGCCGCCCGAAGTGTCGCCGTAGACGTCGAAGACCGCGTCGAAGGCGACCTGGGCGCCGTCGATGTCGCCGCGCAGCAGGCAGGCCTGGCCGATCCAGTACCGGGCCTGGGCGATCAGCCGGTTGCTGCCCAGTTCACTGGCCACGGTCGCGGCCTCTTCCAGCGCCTGGCTGGCTTCGTCGTGGCGGCCGAGGTCGAGCCGTGTCTGGCCGATGAACCGCAGCGTCTGGCTTCGCCCGACCGGGTCCGCGCTCGCGGTGTAGTAGCCGAGCGCCTCGTCGAACAGCGCCAGCGCCCGGGTCAGGTAGCCGTGCCGGCGCAGCGCGTTGGCCAGCGTGCGCAGGGCGATGGCCTGACCGTGCCGGTCACCGCACTCGGCCAGCAGACCGGCCGCACGCTCCAGGTTGGCCAGGTCGGACCCGCCGCCGCCGCGCATGCTGGCCGGCAGGGCCGGCTGGTTGAAGCAGGCCAGCACGATCCCCTCACCTCGCCGGTCGCCGGACCGGCGGCAGGCTTCCAGCGCCACGGTGTGGGTGGCGTGCCAATCGTCGTGGTAACCGTGGACCGTGTAGAACTCGTGCGCGGAGACCGCGAGATCCCAGCAGAGGGCGGTCAGGCCAAGTTTGGCGCAGTCCTCGACCGCGGCGCGGATGCTGGCCCGTTCCTTCTCGAACCAGCCTCCCGGCGACTCGTCCACCTCGGCCAGCACCTCGGCCGGTGCCTCCCAGGCTGGCTCCTGACTGTGCACCACCTCGTAGTCGCCGCCGAGCAGCCCCGCGTGGGCGCGCCGGGCCAGAGTGAGCAGAGCCTGGTAGGCCCGGGCCGCCGCGGCGCCGGAGTCTGCGGGATACTCGGCCAGCCCGCGGCGGCGGACGTAGTCCCGGGTCAGGTCGTGGAACCGGTAACGCTGCTCGGATTCCACCGATTCGAGCATGAAGCTGGCGGTGAGCTGGGACAGCGCCATGCCGGGGTCCACGCTGGTGTCATCGAGCAGCGCGGCGGCCGTCCACAGGCCGAAGCTGGTCAGCGGAAGCAGGCCCAGGCCGAGGAAGAGCTGCCGGGCGCCGCCGTCCAGCCGGTCCAGCCCGGCCCCGATCGTGCGGGCCACGTTGAGCTGCCCGTAGACGAACCCCTCCGGCCCGTACTGGGCCAGCCGCTGGACCAGTTGTGCCGTGGACCGCGGATGGTCGTGCACCCGCAGCGCCCCGGCGATCCGCAGCGCCAGCGGCAGCCCGCCGCACAGTGTCACCACCCGGTCCACCGCGTCCAGATCCTTCTCCAGGGCGATCCCCGCGTCCCGCACCACCCGCAGGAACAGCTCGGTTGCCTCCGCCCGCCGCAACGGCTCCAGCGGCGCCACATGATGCACCCCGCTGATCTGCGGCAGCCGCTGCCGCGCCGTGACCAGCACCGCACAGCCGGGGTTGGCCGGCACCAGGTCGGCCACCTGGGCCTCATCCACGGCATCATCCAGCACGATCAGCACCCGCCGCTCGGCCAGCAGCGTCCGGTAGGCCGCCAGCCGCTCCGCCGTTGTGTCCGGCACCCGGGGTACCCCGAACGCCCGCAGGAACTGCGCCACCACCTCGCCGGTGTCGGCCGCCCCGCCCACCGTGCCACGCAGCTCCATGTAGAGCTGGCCGTCGGGGTAATGGCTGCTGGCGTCGTGCGCGGCCCGCAGGGCCAGCGCGGTCTTGCCGATCCCGCCGGAACCGGAGATCACCAGCACCGGCGCCGTGGCACCAGACTTGCGGCGCAGCAGCCAGGACACCTCCGCCGTCATGTCCTCCCGGCCGACCAGATCCGCCGGGCGGGGGAGCTGCCGGGGCACGGCCACCACCGGGCGGGCCGGCGTCCCGGAACGCGTCACCGTCCCTGAGCGCTTGGCGATGGCCGACTCCGCCGCCGCGATCGCTTCCTCGTCTCCGCTGCCGATGGCAAAGTACAGGCCGCGCAGCAGTGGATCGGGCTCGCCGCCGGTCTCCTCCTCCAGTGCCTCCCGGTAGCGGTCGAAGGCGGCGGTCGCGTCGGTGACATGCCCGCACCGGTAGGCGGCGGTCATGAGCTGCTCGGCCAGCCGCTGGTCGGAGGGGTAGAACCCGGCGACCGACATCAGCTCATCGAGGATGGCCTCGTGGTTGCCGCGTTCCAGCTCCAGCTCGAACAGCCGCACCGCGGCCCGCTTGCGCCGCTGCACCAGCGCCAGGCTGTCCTGGCGGAACGCATCGCCCGGCACGTTCGACAGCGGCTTGGGGCCACGCCACAGCTGCAGCGCCTGCCGCAATTGACCGATCTCTTCCGCGGCGCGCCCGTTCGTCCCGGCCTCGTCGGCTTCCCGGACCAGCCGCTGGAACCGCAGCGAGTCCACATCGTTCTCGGCGACCCGCATCTCGTACCCGAACCCGGAGTGGGTGTGCAGATCGTCGCGCCGGCCGATCTGATCCAGCAGCTTGCGCACCTGGTTCACCCGCTTGTGCAGCTGTGCCTCGGCCATATCCTCGCTGTCCCAGGCCGCCCGGATCAGCTCCGCCTTGGCAACCCGCCGGTTCGCGTTGACCAGCAGTGAGGCCAGCACAATCAGGGTGGGACCACCCGGCAGGTCGACTAAAAGACCACCCGTTCCGATCTGCAGCTCTCCCAGCAACCGGTAGATCATGCGCGCCTCCCATCGGGACGCATCGGGCCTCGTATCTGCGGCGATTTACCGACGCTACGCGAGCCGGGGGCCCGTCGCCTACCCCGGCAGCAAAACGGAAGCAACCGGGTAGCTTCCCTTGCTGCAATGGGCGAACGTGATTGCGATCAACCGGAGAGTGACGGTGGTAACGATGATGAAGCCAGGGGATCGATGGGCCGCTGGTCCCGGTGGGCCTGCCACCCTCTTATTTCGCCGCTACCACGGCAGCCTCGACTCGATCACCGACAGCGAACGGCGCGCGCTGCGCCCCATCGGCACCACGGCCCGCGAGGTGGCCACGCGGACCGGTGTCCTGCTCGCCGACCTGTTCGCTTTCCCGAACGTCCAGATCTTCCAGGGCGTCCGCCCGATGACCGGGGACGCTGCACGCATCCAGCACGCGGTCAGTGCCGGCCGCCGGGTCATGTTCATCGAGTCGGTCGCCTGGCCGCCCGGCCAGTACGCCGTCGCCACGGCGAGCGGCCGTGTCCACTGTGACGGCATGTACACCGGGCAGTCGGTGCGGCCGCTGATCGCGGCCGTCTGGCAGTGGCGGGAGATCCTCCCGGATGACCACCGGGTGAGCGCCCTGGTGGTCGTGCACCCGGCTGCCCAGGGCGATCTGAGCCTGCCGGCCGCGGTCGCGCTGGATCTCGCCTGGGCCCGCGCCGGCCAGGCCATGCGGGAAATTCAGGCCCGCCTTCCATGCGGGCACGAGGAGGTCAGCATGACGGCGGTCACGGCCCTGGCCGCGGCGACCACCGAGGAAGAAAACCGGTAGAAGCATTGGGCACGCTTTGTACCGAAGGTCGAGCTAAATGCCGATGAAAGCGGGCGATCGTGGGCAAGAAGTTCGGAGCGCGGGGGAGTTCATGACCTATTCAGGAACCGGTGATGTGCTCCACCGGCAGCAGAACGGGACTTGGCGGTGACCCAGCTGGCGGGCCTGGACCCGCGGCTCGAAGCTCCGTCGACCGGTACATGCCAGTTCATGCCCATGTCCAGTCACGCCAGTCACGCGGGTGTCAACGTCCGCAGTGACCGGTCGCTGCGGGTGGACGTGGCCATCCCGGCCGCGCTCGATGTCGAGCAGTCGGCCATCGCCGAGGCCATCGGGGACTGCTCGGTCGTCCGGTGGAAGGGCCTGTCCCTGCACCTGGGGACGGTGGCCGGGCACCGGGTTCTCGTGTTCCCGATCGGCGGCATGGGCAACGCGGGGGCAGCCCAGGCCACCGAGCGGGTGATCGGGTTCTGGAACCCGGCACGGGTGATGCTGGTGGGCATCGCCGGCGGGGCTCCCGGGTCGTCGGCGGACATGCGGCCCGGTGACATCCTCGTCCCCGACCAGGTCGTCGGGTACGAGCTGGCCAAGGTGACCCCGGGAGACACCGCCCGGCGTTACGAGGTCTACCGGCCCGACGTGGAGTTGCTGTCCCGGGCCCGGAGCCTGCGCCCGACCGACTGGGCCGACGCCATCGCGACGCCACGGCCCGACGACCCGGGCCGGCGGATCCGCCCGGTGGTGCACGTCGGGCCGGTGCTGACCGGTGACAAGGTGCTCGCCGACGAGGCGACGCTGGCCCGGCTGCGCCTCGCCTGGCCCAAGGCGATCGGCATCGAGATGGAAAGCCTGGGCGTGGCCCTGGCCGCGTATCAGAACGGACCCGGTTTCCTCATGGTCAAGGCGGTCAGCGACTTCGCCGACGGTGCGAAGAACGACGCGTGGCACCGGTACGCCGCGGAGGCCGCCGCGCGGTTCGCGGTCGCCGTGCTGGCCGGGTCGTCTCCCCCGGCTGATCCCGGCCACACCACGACGGCGGCCCTGCCGGGCAAGGTGCCGAAGACCTACCCGGGACGCGTGAAGGTGGCGGTCTGCCAGCGGCTGCACGCGGACTGGGAGGACGTCGCCGACATATTCGACGTGCCACTCCACGTGAAGGCCAGGTTCCGGCACGGCCAGCAGCCGCGCGACCTGTGGGAGTGGCTCGAGGTCCGGATGCGGCTGCACGCGCTGCCGGCCGCGCTCAACGAGATCGGCCGGCCTGACCTGGCCGACGTACTGCGGTCGGCGGAGCCATGACCTATCCACCCGGAGTACGCATCGCGTTCCACAACCGGCTCGCCGCGAGCTGGCTGGACCTCGCCGATTACGTCGGCATCCGCCCGCACGAGCAGAACGGATTCGCCCGTGGTGAGGAACCGCACGCCATCTGGGACTGGCTGTCGGACCGCGGCAGGCTCGACGACCTGCACGCCGCGTTGACCGCCATCGGCCGTGAGGATCTGGCCCGTGTGCTGCGGTCCGGCCAGGCCGGACCGGACGGGGCCGGCCTGCAATGCGACAACAGCGCGCTGGCCGCCGAGCTGAGCCACTTCAGCGGACTGGCCGGGGAGCCTGACGATGAGTTCATCGGCCGCCGGAGCCTGCTGGAGCGGCTGGCGGCGACCCTGGACGATCCCCGGTTCCCGTCCGGTTACGTGGTCATCGGCGGCGAGCCCGGTGTCGGTAAGACCGCGCTGCTGGCCACGCTGGCCCGCCGGGGCAAGCTGGTGCATCACTACAACAGCGCGCTGGCCGCAGTCACGTCGGCGGAGAAGTTCCTGCGCAACGTGTGTGCCCGGCTGATCCTGAAGTACCACCTGCCCTATGACCGGCTGCCCGAGGATGTCGCCGCCGACGGTGCGACGCTGCTGCGGCTGCTGGAGGAGGCGGCCAAGGACCAGCGGGTGGTGGTCGCCGTCGATGCCGTCGACGAAGTGGCGGCCAGCACCACCGGCAACCCGCTGTTCCTGCCCTCGGCGCTGCCGCCCGGCGTCATCTTCGTGCTGACGGTGCGCGATCTGAACGGTATCGAGCTGTTCGTGGATGATCGTCGCGACCTGCTGATCGACGGGCGGGACGCCGAGGGCCGCGCCGACGCCAGGGAGTACATAGATACGTTTCTGGCCCGGCACGCCGAGATCATGACCACCCGGCTGGCCGAACTGGGCCTTGACGCGGCGGCGTTCACCGGCCTGCTGGCCGAGCGCAGCGAGGGCAACTTCCTCTACCTGCGGCACGTCCTGTGGTCGGTGCGCGAGCGCCGGCCGGACGGCTCCGCCATGCTGACCTCGCTGCCCGCTGGGCTGCGGGCCTACTTCCCGTACCTGGAGCAGCGCTCCAGCGCGTGCGGGCACGGCGGGATAGCGCCGGAGCGGCAGTTCGCCATCCTGGCCGTCCTCGCGGTCTGGCCACGGCCGCTGACAGCCGGGCGGCTGGCGCTGTTCGCGGGGGAGTCCGTGGAGACGACGCGTACGGTGCTGAGCTGGTGGTCCGGGTTCCTCACCACGTCGGCAGCCGGCGGGCAGACCCGGTTCGCGCTGGCCCACACGAGCTTCGCCGACTACGTGTGCGGCCGCCTGGACATGGGCATGGTCCGGGCCCGGATGGAAAAGGCTATCGAGGGGAGCCTGTTATGACGTGCCGGTTCGACGCCGATGTCCTGGAGCACTACGTGCCCGCCGTACTGGCGCCGAACGGCCGCTACCAGCGGATCCGCGAGCTGGTCACCTCCGTCGGCTACCTGGCCGCGAAGCTGGCCAGCGTGGGTGCCGACGCGGTGGTCGCCGACATCCAGGCGGCGCAGCGGCTCGCGCCGACCAAGGACGCGGCCAGGGAACTGCGGACGCTGGAGACCGCCGTGGCCGAGTCGGCCAGGATCCTGCGCGCCGCGCCGGGGCAACTGCGCGGCCAGTTGCTGTCCCGGGTGCCGCGCGCGGTCGCGCCGGACGTGGACGCGCTCCTTGACGAGGCGGCCGCCTGGCGCGGGGCGACCTGGCTGCGGCCGCTGGGCGCGACCCGCGAGCACGGCTATCTCGCCTCGTTCGGCCCCGTGCAGGGGTTCGCCGACGCCCTGGCGGTCAGCGACGACGCCTCGATCCTGCTGGCCGGCGGCCAGGACGGCGGCCTGTACGCCTGGGACCTGCAGACCATGGAGCAGTTGTGGCATGCCGGCAACGGCCCGTCCGTCAACGCCGTCACGTTCCGCCCGGACACCTGCGAGGCGCTCATCGCGCGCGAGGACGGCACGATCGTGCGCTGGTCGGTCACCGACCGGCGGATCCGGCCGTTCGCCACGCTCACGGCCGGGACCGCCACCAGCCTCGCGGCCTGGGATGGAATGCTGGTCTACGGCTGCGGCATGTCGGTGTATGGCCAGCCGTTCACCCAGGCCACCGCGCAGTGGCAGGGTTTCGGCCATGACGGGCTGGTCGCCGCCGTGGCCATCCTGAGCGACGGGCAGCGCGCGGTGTCCGGCTCCTACGACGGCAGCATCGCCGTGTGGTGCCTGACCGACGGCCGGCTGGCGGACCGGATCGAGCTGACCAGCGACCGGATTCTGTGCGCGGCTGCGGTGCCCGGGTCCAGCGCCGTGGCCGTGGGAACCCGTGACCGCCTGGTGGTCGTGGTCGACCTGGACACCGGGCGGATCAGCACGCTGCGCGGCCATACCGGCCGGGTCAGGTCGGTGGCCGGGCTGGCCGATGGCCGGGTGGCCAGCGGCTCGGACGACGGGCAGGTGCTGGTCTGGGATCTCACCGACGGGCATGGCCGCCGGGTGGGCAGCCACACCTCGTGGTGCCTGTCGGTGGCCGCGCCGCGTGGCGGTGGCCCGGTGATCAGCGGCTCCAACGACGGCCTGGTCCGGGTCTGGGATCCGGACGGTGCCGCCGTCGAGGCGCTGCACGGCCGGGGCGTGCGTGCCCTGACCGTGGCGGGCGGCGTAGCCTATGCGGCGGTGGACCGGATGATCAGCCGCTTCGACCTGGCCGCCGGGCAGGCGCTGCCGCCACTGTCCGGCCACCGCAGGCCCGTGGTCGCCCTCGCCGTGGCCCCGGGCGGCGTCGTATCCGGCTCCTACGACAGCACCCTGCGGCTGTGGGACACCGCGGCCGGCACGTCCGCCGTGCTGAAGGGACACACCTGCGGCGCCGACGCGGTGGCCGTCACGCCGGATGGCACCGAGATCATCTCGGCCGCCAGGGACGCCACCTGGCGCCGGTGGGACGCCAAGACCGGCGCGCCGGGACCGGTCCACAATGGCGGCGAACGCTACAGTCCGGTGCTGGCGCTCAGCCCGGACGGCGAAACGGTGGCCATCGCCACGGTCGAGCACGTCATCGAGATCTGGCACCGCCGGGCCGGCTGCCGCCTGCTGCCCCCGCTCAGCGGCCACGACGGTTACGTGGAACGCCTGGTGATCACCCCGGACGGCCGGCGGCTGCTGTCCGGATCCTGGGACCGCACCGTCCGGGTGTGGAGCCTGGCCACCGGCGAGCCGCTGCGGGTGCTGCGCCATTCCGGCTGGGTACTGGACCTGGTCCTCACCTCCAGCGGCCACCAGGCCATCTCCGCCTGCGAGGACGGCAGCATCACCATCATCGACCTGGGGACGCTGGAGGTCACCGCGACCATTGACGCGCACCGGGGCAGCGTCGACCGGCTGGCCCTCAGCGGCGACGACCGCACGCTGTTCTCGATCGGTTCGGGTCAGGTCCGGGCCTGGGACACCGCCACCCGCTCTCTGCTCGCCGTGTTCGACGCCGACGTCCCGCTGCGCGAGATCGCCGTAGCAGGCCCCGGCCTCGTGGTCGCCGGCACCGCCACCGGCGACATCATCCCGTTGCGCCTGGAGCGGGCGCCCACCGCCGGAACCGGCTGACCTCGCGGCGCTCGCGGCACTCGTGGCCCGGCAGGGTCGCGGGAAATCCGGTGGCGTCCTGGGCGGGCGGGGACCACCATGGCCAGAATGAGCAGCCAACCCCAGCGGTGGACTCGGGCAACCGTCTATCCAGACATGTGGGTGGACCCGGACGAGGATCCCCGCGACAACGCCGACGCCAGCCCGGACGGTGAGCCGGCGACGCTGCAGGCCTACCTGGCGAACTACCGGCTGACCCTGCTGATGAAATGCGAGGGCCTGACCGCCGGGCAGCTGGCCCGCCGGTCGGTGCCGCCGTCGACGATGTCGCTGCTCGGCCTGCTCCGGCACCTGGCGGAGGCAGAGCGGGACTGGCGCGGCTGGATTCTGCCGGACGGCCCGCTGCCGAAGCTGTACGGCGCACGCGACGCCGGCTTCGACCAGGCAACCGCCGATCAGGCGATGGTCGATGCCGCCTACGCCGACCTGGCCCGTGAGCAGGCGGCTACCGACGCCGTGCTGGCCGGGTATCCGGATCTGAGCGAGCGTGTGGGCAAGGATGCCATCGCCATCAGGGAACTGCTGGTGCACCGGATCGAGGAGTACGCCCGGCATTGCGGCCACGCGGATCTGTTGCGGGAGTGCATCGACGGCCGCGTGGGCCAGTGAGGCACCGGCCCTGGTGGCCGCGTCCAGGCGTTCCCGGTAAGCGGGGTCAGCTGGCGTCCTTGATCAGGTCGCTGTACTGCTCGGCGGAGAGCAGGTCACCAGGTGCGTCGCCGTCCAGCCTGACCTTGAAAAGCCAGCCTGCCCCGTACGGGTCGGTGTTGACCTGGCCGGGATCCTCCTCGACGTCCGCGTTGACCTCGGTGACCTCGCCGTCGACCGGTGAGTACAGGTCGCTGACCGACTTGGTGGACTCGATCTCGCCGCACGGCTCCCCGGCGGTCACCTTCGCGCCCGCCGCCGGCGGGGACACGTAGACCACGTCGCCGAGCGCTTCGGCGGCGTGCTCGGTGATGCCCACGGTGGCCACCGGACCGTCGATGGCCACCCACTCGTGCTCGGTGGTGTACTGGAGCTCCTCGGGCACGGTCATGATTGCCTCCTGTAAAAGGGCAGCGTCACCAGGTCGGCGGGCTCACCGCGTCCTCTGATGTCGATAGTCAGCTTGGATTCGCGTTGGCCGCCGGGTGTCTTTCCGGCCGGAGAGGCGCGTGCGGCAACCTCCGGGTCCAGGTAGGCCATGGCGATGGGCACGCCCAGGGTGGGCGAGGGAGCGCCGCTCGTCACCGTGCCGCAGGCCTCGCCGTCCCAGAGGACGGCATAGCCGTGCCGGGGGACTCGCCGGGAGCGGCAGGCCAGCCCGGCGAGCACGCGCCGCGGCGGGTGCCGCGAGGCCTCGGTCAGCGCTGCCCGGCCCACAAAATCTCCCGGTTTGTCGAACTTGACCACCCGGCCCAGGCCGGCGTCGAACGGAGTCATCCCGGGGCCGAGCTCGTTGCCGTACAGCGGCATGCCGGCCTCAAGCCGGAGGGTATCGCGGGCCGCGAGCCCGGCCGGCACAAGCCCCCGGTCCGCCCCGGCGGCGGTCAGCCCGTCCCACAGCGGCTCGGCGTCCTGCGGCCCGCAGAACATCTCGAAGCCGTCCTCGCCGGTGTAGCCGGTGCGGGCGAGCAGTACCGGCCTGCCGCAGACGACGGCATCATGGCTGGCGTAATACTTGACCCCGGTCAGGTCGGTGCCGGTGACCGTTGCGAGGATGCCGGCGGCGTTCGGGCCCTGCAGGGCGATCAGCGCGTAGTCATCGGTCCGGTCCGCGACCTCGGCGCCGAACCCGGCGGCTCGCCCGGCCAGCTCCCCGTGGACGACGGCAGCGTTGGCCGCGTTGGCCACGACCAGGAACTTCTCGCTGGCCAGCCGGTAGACGATCAGGTCGTCCAGCACTCCGCCGTCCGGCGCGCACATCATCGTGTAGCGCGCACGGCCCGGTTTGAGCGCGGACGGCTGGCCGACCAGGGCATAGTCGAGCGCCTCGGCGGCCCGCGGCCCGGTGACAACGATCTCGCCCATGTGGGACAGGTCGAACAGGCCGGCGGCGGTACGGACGGCGAGGTGCTCGGCCGTCTCGCTGCCGTAGCGCAGCGGCATCAGCCAGCCGGCGAATTCGGTCAGCGTGGCGCCGAGACGCCGGTGCACGGCGAGCAGCGGCGTCTGACGCGGCGCGTCACCGGTGTGATCGGGCTGGGTCATGGCAGGCACTCCCAGAGGTCGGCTGCGCCGGCAGCCTAGCAGCAGCCAGCCGGAACGTGATAAGGCAGTCAGATGGACCTGCTTACCGAGGACGCGATCGTGACCGAGCTTGGCAGCGTGCCAGGCTGGGAGCGCGGCGGCGACAGCATCGTGCGCACCGTTACCAGGGACGACTTCCGCGCCGCGATGCTCTTCGTGGGCGCGGTCGCCTACCTGGCCGAGGAGATGAACCACCACCCGGACATCCTCGTCCAGTGGAATCAGGTGACGCTCACCCTGTCCACGCATTCAGCCGGCGGCCTGACCGCCAATGACTTCACCCTGGCCCGCCGCATCGACGCCCTGGGCTGAATCCGGGCTCAGGCGGTGAACTCGCAGGGGAGCCGCTTGATGCCGTTGATGAACGCGGACAGCAGCCGGTCCGGCTCGCCGGCGGCGCGGATGTCCGGCACCCGGCTCAGCAGTTCGCGCAGCATCACCGTTATCTCCCGGCGGGCCAGGTGGGCACCGAGGCAGAAGTGCGGGCCCGGCCCGCCGAAGCCCACGTGCGGGTTGGGGTGGCGGGTGATGTCGAACCGGCCGGGGTCGGTGAACACCGACTCGTCCCGGTTGGCCGCCCAGTAGGTGAGGATGACCTTGTCGTCCTTGGCGAAGTCGGCACCGTTGAGCGTGTAGTCCCGGGTCAGGGTCCGGCGCATGAAGATCACCGGCGAGGCGCACCGCACGATTTCTTCCACCGCGCCGGGAAGCCGCTCCTCCAGGCCGGACAGCAGCAGCGCTCGCTGGTCCTCGTGCTGGGTCAGCAGCCACAGCGCGTGCGAGATGGCGTTGCGGGTCGTCTCGTTGCCGGCCACGACCAGCAGGATGAAGAACGACGCCAGCTCGGCCGTGGTCAGCCGCTCGCCATCGATGTTCGCGTTGACCAGGGCGGACACAAGGTCGTCGGTGGGGTTGCCCTCGCGGGTCGAGCCCAGGTCGGTAACCAGGGCGCGCAGTTCCTCGGCCGAGGTCATGATCTGGCCGAGCGCCTCGTCGAGATCCTCGCTGATCAGGTCGGTGTCGAAACCGGCCAGGATGACGTTGGTGTTGTGCAGCACCATGTCGTAGTGGGTGTCGCTGATGCCCATCATGTCACAGATGATCTTGAGTGGCAGCCGGGCCGCGACGTGCTGAACGAAGTCACCGGGGCCGGTCTCGAGCAGATCACTCACCACCTGCTCGGCGGTCCGCTGGACGTCGTCCTCGAACTTCTTGATCATCTTCGGGGTGAACGAGCGGGAGACGATCCGGCGGAGCCTGGCGTGCCGCGGGTCATCCATGTTGATCATCGAACCGAAGTACTCGTTGAACTCCTCCGGCACATCCGGCACCTGGGTCGCGCCACGGCCCGAGCAGAATACCTCGGGGTGCCTGCTGGCCTCGGTCACGTCGGAGTGCTTGACCAGGGCGTAAAAGCCCGGGCCCTGCTGGGCGAACGGCGAGTCGGGCTCGCGGAAGAAGGCGGGCCGTGGCCGGGCGCGCAGCTCGGCGAAGGCCGCCTCGCGTTCGGCGAGCGGGAGGCCCCAGAACGCCGAGTTCGACAGGTCGATGTCCAGGGCAGTCATGGCGAACCGTCCTTCACTAGGAACTAGAACGCGATTCGGTTCCATACTGACACAGCCGGATCCTGCCCTTACCTGGGGCGGGAAATTCGCGAGCGCGTAACCGGTCAGGAATGCCACCCTTACCGGGTGGAGATCACCGAGCACATCGCCAGTCTGCGGGGTGAGGGCGAGCTGCTGGCCGAGGCCGCCGAGGCCGTCCCGCTGGACACTCCGGTCCCGTCCTGCCCCGGCTGGCGGGTCCGCGACCTGCTCGCCCACCTGGGCTTCGTGCACCGGTGGGCGGCCGGCTACGTCGCCGGTGGCCTGACCGAGCCGGCCGACGATCCGGACGAGCCGGAACTGCTGCGGCTCGCCCCCGGCGACGAGACGCTGACCGGCTGGTTCCGCGAGGGGCACGCCGGCCTGGTGGCCGCCCTGTCCGCCGCCGGCCCGGATCTGCAGTGCTGGACCTTCCTGCCTGCCCCGTCCCCGCTGGCCTTCTGGGCACGCCGCCAGGCCCACGAGACGGCCATCCACCGCATCGACGCCCAGCTTGCGGCGGGACGGTCGCTGGACCCCTTCCCCACCGGCCTGGCCGCGGATGGCATCGACGAGCTGCTGACCGGGTTCGGTGGCCGCAATCCCCGCGCGCTGTCCGATTCACCGGCCACGCTCGCCGTCCGGGCCACCGGCGCCCCGGCCGCCGCCTGGACGGTGACCATGGGCCAGGAAGGCTCCGGAGTGTCACGGGGGCTGGTGCAGCCCGCCACACCCGGACGGCACTGCGAGGTCAGCGGGCCCGCGTCCGCGCTCTACCTGCTGCTGTGGAACCGTGACCCGGCCGCGGGCGGGATCGATGTCACCGGCGACGCCGGTGTGCTCACGACCTGGCGCGACCGGTTGCGCGTCCGCTGGAGTTAACCCCCTCCGTAACGGAGTCAAACGTCTGTCAACCCGATCTGGCAGGCTGGGGGTATGGCGTCCGGATCCGAGCACCGCACTGTCACCGTCGCACGCACCTCAGCGGGCCGGTACACGGCCACGAATGTCCGGGGCGGTCAGCTCACCCTGGGCAAGGGCGACACCGAGGACTTCAGCCCGGTCGAGTTGCTGCTGGTTGCCCTGGCCGGCTGCACGGGCATCGACGTCGACGTCGTCACCTCCCGCCGCGCCGAACCGGACACCTTCGAGGTACGGGCCGACGCCGACAAGGTCCGCGACGAGCAGGGCAACCACCTCACCGGCGTCGTGGTCAGCTTCCGCGTCGCGTTCCCGGACACCGAGCCGGGCCGCGAAGCGCAGAGCCTGGTGCCCGGTCTGGTGCAGGCATCGCACGACCGGCTCTGCACGGTCGGCCGCACCATCGAGATCGGCACGCCGATCGGTACCAGGATCGAGTAAACGACGCCCCGACCTGGTGTGATGCCAAATCCGGCAAGGCCGGGTCAATGCCCGTCTGCCGCGCCGCCCGCTGTGGCAGAATCCGCCGTTACGGGCAGCTCATTCATCGCGCGGCACGGCCGTAGGGTGTCTTCCCGGGTGTTTTTCCGGCCCATAAAGCAGGGACGTCGAGCAATGGAGTCACCAGACCCGCAGGGCCTGTCCATGACGGTCAAGGATGTCTTCTTCGTGAACACGCCGGGCAGGGGGACCGTGCTGACCGGACACCTTGACGGCTGCGGAGTGCTGCGGGTCGGTGACGGCCTGGCCTGCGGCGATCAGGTCTTTGAAATCCTCGGCATCGAGAAGTTCCGGCACGTGCTCCGGCAGATCGAGGGCGGCCACGACGTGGGGCTGGCGCTCGGCACCCGCGTTCCGGCGACCGGGTTCGCCGGGCGGGCCGTGACGTTCCTGCCCCGGCCCGGCCCGGGCGTGCCGGCGCTGACCCCGCAGGGCTGGGCGGTCCCCAGCCATACCGCCGTCATGGTCGGCTGGTCCAGCCAGCGCGGTGTGGTGCGGC
This sequence comes from Streptosporangiaceae bacterium, assembly GCA_035308365.1. Classification (GTDB taxonomy): domain Bacteria; phylum Actinomycetota; class Actinomycetes; order Streptosporangiales; family Streptosporangiaceae; genus PALSA-505. Next base: position 22,735 of record DATGGU010000151.1, on the reverse strand, counting down.
CCCGGTTCGGGGCGCTCGTCTTCGACGGGCTCACTGTCGCGCTGCACGACGAGGATGACTCGGAACTGTTCAGCGTGCACGGCTCCCGGCTGGTCGTGCGGGCGGTCGGCACCACGTTGTCCGTGGTCAACCGGGAAGAGGACGTTGCCGTAGGGTGCCTTCCCGGCTCGGCAAGCTCTGCCGTAGGGTTTCCTCCCGGCTCGGCAAGCTCTGCCGTAGGGTTTCTTCCCGGCTCGGCAAGCATGGCCCGCTACATCGTCGGCCCCGACCCACGCTGGGCGGGCTCGCCGCGCGCCGCCACCCTGCTTGCCAAGCACGGCGTCGAGGTCTACCCCGACCTGCGCCTGGCTGCCGTGCCGCGATGGTGGCAACGCATCATGATCATGCCAGCCAGCCGGGCACTGAACCGGAAGATCATCTGGCGGGACGTGCTGCTGGCCATGCTCCGTACCAGGGGCGCCGTGACGAGCGGCAGATAATTTGGTGAAAATTTACGAAGCACTGGCCCGAGTGCATGACTGGACGCCGTCTGAGTGAACCCAGCATCGGTCCCCGCCGTCATTAAAGAAACCCTTTCAAATCAAGGTTCGCTGAGTGAACGCAGAGGTCACAGTCTAGTTTCATGATCGTTTGTGTGATTTTGAAAGGGTTTCTAGACGACCCTCATACATGTGAGGAGCGGAGGAGAGGGACATGCGGTTAATCAGCCACCCAGCCACCAAGGTCGTTCACCGGCCAGCCAAGCGGCGCACCTCACGCCGCGTCGCATCCGTGACTTCCGCCGTCTCGGTTCTCGGCCTGCTGTGCCTTCCCGCGTCCGGGCCGGCGTCCGCCGCGTCCGGGCCGGCGGCCACGAGTTCGCCGTGTCGCTATGGGGTTCTCACCCCTACCCCCAGCCCTGGCAGGTACATCAGCCTCTTCGGTATATCCGCTCTCGCTTCGAATGACGTGTGGGCGGTCGGTTACAGCGACCGGGGTGTTGGGACGGTCGTCTACCGCCCCCTGATCGAGCACTGGAATGGCACGGCGTGGAGTGTGGTCGCCAGCCCCCGGCCGATGACGGACGTCGTCCTGTATGCGGTGGCGGCGATATCCCCGGCCGACGTCTGGGCGGTGGGCCGGATGTCCAGGACCCAGGTGTCGGCGGGGTACTCGGTCATCGAGCACTGGAACGGCTCGGCCTGGAGCGTGGTGGCCAGCCCCCGCGTTCAAGGCTTCGCCAGCGCGCTCGCCGTGGCCTCACCAGGTGACGTGTGGGCGGTCGGGCTGCGGCCGGCCAGCGACCCCGGGCTCTCGGCGGATACGCTCGCCGAGCATTGGGACGGCACTCGCTGGCGGGTGGTGCCGACCCCCAATCCGGGCAGGTATGGCGACAGCCTGAGCGGCGTGACGGTCGCCGGGCCGGACGACGTGTGGGCCACCGGCGCCACCGGCACCAACCGGTTCGACACCGCGCCGCTGTCCGAACACTGGGACGGCCACGCCTGGTCGGTCGTGAAGATCCCGGCGGAGAGCTTCACCAGCGCATTGCGCAGTCTTACCTCGGCCGGGCCCAGCGACGTGTGGGCGGCCGGCTGGTATGACGTGCAGACCCCCACCGGCACCGTGACGTTTACCCTGGCCGAGCACTGGAACGGGCACTTCTGGGCGCTGAACTTCCCGCCCAGCCCGACCGGCGACGACACGCTGAACGGGATAACGGCGGTGTCCGCGAACGACATGTGGGCGGTCGGCAGCACGGCTCTGAACCGGACCTTCGTGCTGCACTGGAACGGCCTGGGCTGGAAGGAACTTTCCCCAGGGCTTGCCCAGAAGGGCAACACCAACGTCCTGTGGTCGGTGTCGGCGCCCACGCCGGCCGGCATCTGGGCCAGTGGTGGCGGTTACCACACCCTGGTCGAGCACATCTGCCCGGTCAGCGGCTGAGCCAGGTCAGGTCAGCCGCCGCTCGGCGGCCCAGCGGGTCAGCTGGTGACGAGTGGAGAGCTGCAGCTTGCGCAGCACCGACGAGACGTGGCTCTCCACCGTCTTGACGGAGATGAACAGCTCCCGCGCGATCTCCTTATAGGTGTATCCCCTGGCGATCAGCCGGAGGACCTCCCGCTCGCGGGTGGTGAGCTGGTCGAGCTCCGGGTCGAAGGACGGGCGCCCGGGGCTCGGCTCGGGGAGCGCGGCGAACGCGTCGAGAACGAACCCGGCCAGCCGGGGCGAGAACACCGCGTCCCCGGCGGCGACCCGGCGCACCGCGTCCACCAGCTCAGCGCCGGAGATCGTCTTGGTCACGTAACCCCGGGCCCCGGCCCTGACCACCGCGATCACGTCCTCCGGGGCGTCCGAGGCGGACAGGGCGAGGAACCGGACCTGCGGGTGGTCGGCCTTCATCGCGGTGACCACCGCCTGCCCGCCGCCGCCGGGCAGGTGCACGTCGAGCAGCACGACATCGGGCAGGCACTTCGCGATCGCGGCGATGGCCGGCCCCACGTCGTCCGCCTCGCCGATGACCTCGACGTCGTCGCCGAGCTCGGACCGCACACCGGACCGGAACAGCCCGTGGTCGTCCACGATGAACACTCTCGGCTTGGAGACCCTTCCAAAATCAGCGTTCGCTTGGTGCATGTTCAGGTCAGGGCCTGCCTTTCATCATCGATGTTGTGATTTTGAAAGGGTCTTGGCCGGCGGGCTCATGCGCGGTACCCGGCCATGTGCGGCATCTTCAGCGTCACCTCGGTGCCCTCGCCCGGGACGCTGCGCACGCTCGCGGTGCCGCCGCGCCGGGCCATCCGGCCGTGGATGGACTCGGCCAGGCCCTTGCGGTCCTTGGGCACCGCGCCGGGATCGAACCCGTTGCCCCGGTCGCGCACGTAGATCGACACCTCCGACGGCTCTACCTCGGCGAACACCGAGACTACCGGGGCGCCCGACCATTTGACCGCGTTCACCGTGGCCTCCCGGGCCGCTGCCAGCAGGGCGCCCAGGTCGTCGTCCATCTCGCAGTCGCCGACGGTGACGGCCTCTATCGAAGTGCCGTGCTGTTCCTCGACCTCCTGCTGGATGAGCCGCACCCCGGCGGCCAGCGTGGTCACTGTGTCGCCCGGCGAGCCCGGCACCTGCCCGTCGAACAGCCAGGACCGCAGCTCGCGTTCCTGCGCCCTGGCGAGCTGGACGACCCGCTGCGGATCCTCGGCCCGGCGCTGGATCAGGGCCAGCGTCTGCAGCACCGAGTCGTGCACCCGCGAGGCCATGTCGGCCCGTTCCTCGGCCCGGGCCCTGGCCTGGCGCTCGGTCACCAGATCCCGGGCGATCCGCAGCCACCACGGGCCGAACGCGACCACGAACGCCACGATCACCAGCCCCTCGCCGCCGAGCGGCCGCAGTTCGTGGCTCGGGTGCCCGCCGAACAGCGCGACCAGGCCGCCCACAAGGAGCGCGGCTGCGATGGCGGCCCGCGTCGCGAGCCGGCCCCAGCCGCCGGTACCGACCTGGCCGATCAGCGGCTCCGCCGCCCGCCGCAGTTGCTCCTGCTCATAGTCTGGCGCGTTGCGCCAGATCAGCACCATGCCGACCAGGCTGATCAGCAGCGGCCAGCCGACCCCGCTGAACCAGCCGGATCCGACGACGGTCCCGATGATCAGCACCATGGCCAGCACCGACGCCAGGCCGGCCGCCAGCGCGATGCCGCGCCCGTCGCTCATCGCCTTGCTGGCGATGTTGGTCTCCTCGCCCTCCACCGGCAGCAGCAGCCAGGCGAGCACGTAGGCGGCAAGGACGAACCCGCTGGTCAGCACCGCGGCGACGACGAGCCCGATGCGCACCACCGTGATATCCAGACAGGTCCGCTTGGCGAGGCCGGCGGCGATCCCGCCGGCCAGCCGGCCCTCGCGCGCCCGCCGCAGCGGCCCCTGTCCCCTGATCAGGCCGGACCGCCTCGGGTGCCGGCCGTAGGGTGTCCTTCCGGCCGGAAAAGACTGCCCGGGCCAGCCCTGCTGAGGCTGCTCCCGGTCGTCGTTGCCCATCCACCGGCCGCCCATCGAGCGGCCCTCCGGCCAGCCGCTGCCGGGCCGGCCCTGACCCCGTCCGGGGCTGGGCGGCCAGTCGCGGGCCGGGTGGTTGTGTTCCTCCACACCTCCATCATCGCGCCAACCACGGTCATCGGCCATCGGGGCACCCCCTGATCCCTCCGGGGGATCCTCGGGGTCGGGTCCGGGTTCTTCCCGATACCCCTGTCCCCGCGCGAGCAGCAGGCTGGAGCCATGAACACAACAACGACCAGCCCAGCAGACAGCAAGCCCGGCTACGACCACCGGCAGGACAGCCGTTACGGCACGCCGCCGCTTGAGCGCGCCACCAACGGCCGGATGCTGGCCGGGGTCGCCGCCGGCGCAGCCCGCTACCTGGGCGTGGACCCGACCCTCCTGCGCATCCTGTTCGCCGTGCTCGTCGTCGTCGGCGGCATCGGCATCCCGCTCTACCTGGCCTGCTGGCTGCTGATCCCCGAGGAGGGGCAGAGCCAGTCCATCGCGAGCGAGCTCATCCAGTCCTTTCAGGCCAAGTCACGCTGACCAGCCCCGTGGGCCGGCCGTTTCGCAGAAAGCCAGTCAAATGACAACGCGCACCTCAGCATTCCGCCGCATCATCTACACCAACCCGGACCTGCGGGTCTCCGACGCCGAACGGTCCGAGGTGGCCGACCGCCTGGCCAAGCACTACGGCGACGGGCGGCTGACCCAGGACGAGTTCAACGAGCGGGTCGACCAGGCCATGAACGCCAAGACCCAGTCGGACCTGAGCGGCCTGTTCACCGACCTGCCACCGCTGGACGAGGGACCCGAGGTCCCGGCCCGCCGGTCGCGAGTGCGTGCCAACCCCAGGACCGCCCTGTTGCTGGCGCTCGTCGTGGTCTTCGCCGTCAGCGTCGGGCACGCCTTCTGGTGGTTCTTCATGCCGTCCTGGCTGGCGATCTGCCTGCTGGCCGCGATCGGCGCATATCTGGTCAGGGGCCGTGGCCCGCATTGCGGCCGCCGTTACGACGATCGCGGCCAGCCGTAACCGGGACAGACCCTTTCAAAACTCCATATCGCTGGCCGGTCTTGACGAACCCTCCCGGGTTTCATGATCGTTTTGATGATTCCGAAAGGGCCTTCCAAAGGTGCCCTAGCCGAGGGCCTGCCCGTTGGTGTCGAACCTGGCGGGCAGGCCCATCAGCGTCGACACGTCCGATCCCGGCGGGAGTTCCTGTGGCCCGGCCCCCCGCCGGAAGAGCTTGGTGTGGGTGACCCCGCCGGTGCTGGCCGTCCGGCCGGACACCCGCAGCCAGGTGCCCTCGGGCAGGCCGAGCACGGGCACGTCGTTCTCCTCCAGGAACTCGCCGATCCGGTCGTCGCGGCTCTCGCCGGCGTGCATCTCCGGCGGCGTCGCCGTGTACGGGTAGTGCGGGTTGACCTGGAACGGGATCAGGCCGAGCGCCTCGAACGAGCCGGGGTTGACGATCGGCATGTCATTGGTCGTGCGGATGCTGGCGCAGGCCAGGTTCGACCCGGCGCTGGCACCGACATAGGGCATCCCGTCCAGCGCCCGCTCGCGCAGCGGCTTGAGCGCGCCGGCCGCGCGCATCCGCTTCAGCAGCCGGAAGCTGTTGCCACCACCGACGAACACCGCCTGGGCCGCGACGATCGCCTCGCACAGGTCCGGTGCGGTGTGCGCGCCGTCCACCCGGACCCCGATCTTGGCCAGGTGCTCGCGGATCAGCTCGGTGTGCCGGTCAGCATCGGCCGAGGCGTACGGGATGAACAGCATCCGGTCGCGGCCTCCCAGCACCTCCGCGATCGTGTCCCGCACGTGATCGAGGAAGCCCAGGCCCGGCGCCCTCGCGTTGGACAACAGCAGCGCTTCGGTCATCCGCCGACTCTAGCGGACGGCATTCGGGCTAGCCTGCGGATGGGATCCGTGCGCGGCCGCCCGCACCGGCCGCCGAGGAGGCATGGTGGAACTGGACGACGACTGGGCTGGGATGCTGCGCGCGGAGGCTGGCTCCTACGCACGGGTGGCGCTGGCCAACATCAAGCGTGAGTTCCCGGCGGCGGTGTCCCACACGATGAACGCGCCCGGCGACTTCCCGTACCGGCCCAGGGCACGCACGCCGGTCTTCTTCGGCAGCTACGACTGGCACTCCTGCGTGGAGATGCACTGGCTGCTGGTCCGGCTGCTGCGGGCCGTGCCCGATTCGGTGCCGTCCGGCGAGATCAGGGCGGCGCTCGGCGCCCACTTCCAGCGGCCCGGGCTGGCCGCCGAGGAAGAATTCATCTGCGGCCCGGACGGGTTGCGCGAACGCCCCTACGGCTGGTCCTGGGCGCTGGCACTGATGCACGAGACGGCCACCTGGGACGATCCGCAGGGCCAGAAGTGGGCGGCCGCGCTGGCTCCGCTGGCGGCCAAGCTCGGCACTCTCTTCCTCGGCTGGCTGCCCAGGGCGGCCTACCCGGTCCGGCACGGAGTGCACTCCAACACCGCGTTCGGGCTGTCCCGGGCCCTGCCCTACGCGCAGGCGATCGCCAGCTCGGGCAATCCGGAGCTGCTGCGGATGATCACCGACAAGGCTTACGCGTGGTTCGGCAGCGACATCCTCTACCCGGCCATGCTGGAACCCTCCGGCCAGGACTTCCTGTCCCCGGCGCTCACCGAGGCCGAGCTGATGGCCCGGCTGCTGCCGGCCGGCGACTTCACCGAGTGGCTGGGCGTGTTCCTGCCCAGCATCGAGCGGAGCGAGCCCGCCACCTTGTTCACCCCGGTGACCGTGCCGGACGGCAGCGACGGCTACATCTCCCACCTGCACGGCCTCAACGCCAGCCGGGCCTGGTGCTGGCGCCAGATAGCCAAGTCCCTGCCCGCCGGCGACCCCCGGGCCCGGGCCGCCCTGGCGGCCGCCCGCGACCACGCCAAGGCGGTCCTGCCCTATGTGACCGACAGCGACTACATGGTCGGGCACTGGCTGGCCGCCTACGCCGTGCTCATGCTGTCGGACTGATCCGGTAACCGACGCCCGGGGTGGTGGTGATCAGCGGCGGGTCGCCGAGCTTGCGGCGGAGCCGGCCGATGGTCACCGTGACCGTGTTGGTGAACGGGTCGGCGTGCTCGTCCCATACCTGCTCCAGCAGGTCCTCGGCGGACAGGAATCCGGGCCCGGCCCGCAGCAGCGCCTCGAGCACCCCGAACTCCTTGACCGACAGGCCGAGCCGGCGCCCGTCGCGGGTGACCGTGCGGCGCAGCGGATCCAGCTCAACCCCGGCCGCGCGCAGCACCCGGGCCCGGGCGGCGGGCTGCCGCCTGGCCAGCGACCGGATGCGCAGCACAAGCTCGGGGAAGTGGAACGGCTTGGCCAGGTAGTCGTCGGCTCCCAGGCCCAGGCCGCTGACTCGGTCGCCGGGGGCACCGGCCGCGGTCAGCATCAGCACCATCACCCGGTCGTCCCGCTCGGTGATCATCTGGCAGAGCATGTCACCGTGGATGCCCGGCAGGTCCCGGTCCAGCACGACCACGTCGTAGGCGTTCATGTCGAGCTTGGCCGCGGCCTCCAGCCCATCCAGGGCGGAGTCCACCGCCATGCCCTGGTCGCGCAGGCCCTCGGCCAGGACCTCGGCGAGCGACCGGGAGTCCTCGACCACCAGGACCCTCATGCCGGCGCGCCCTCAGGCAACGGCCTGGGGGAGTGCCGGATGGCCAGCGGCAGGCCGATGCTGACCCGCAGGCCGCCCTCCGCTCTGGCCTGCAGGCCGAGCGTGCCGCCGTGCGCCGAGGCGATGGCCGCGACGATGGACAGCCCGAGCCCGGCGCCCTTGTCGGAGCCGATCCGGTCGGCGCCGAGCCGCCGGAACGGCTGGGCCAGCTCGGCGACCTGCCGCTGGTCCAGCACCTCGCCGCCGGTCTCGACAACGATGCGGGCGGCCGGGCCGTCCGCTCCGGTGGCGACGTGGATCCAGCCGCCAACGGTGTTGTGGGTGATGGCGTTCTCCAGCACGTTCTCCACCATCCGGGACAGCAGCGGCTGGCTCCCCTCGACCCAGGCGGCGTCGCTGCCGGTGACCTGGCGCACGGTCAGGTGCCTGGCGGCGATGCCGTCCGCCCTGGCGGCCAGCGCGGCGGACGCGATGTCGTCCAGCGTGAACACGCCCCGGCCCGGCAGCGCGCCATGCTGGGCCCGGGCCAGTACCAGGAACCCTTCGAGCAGCCCGTCCACCCGGTCCAGTTCGGTGCGCAGCCGGCCCGCCAGGGCGATGGTCTGCGGCGGCACCGGCTCCGGCTTGGCCACGGCCACATCCAGCCAGGCCCGCATGGTGGTCAGCGGAGTGCGCAGCTCGTGCGAGGCGTTGGCGGCGAACCGGCGCTGCGCGGCGAACGCGCCCTCAAGGCGTTCCAGCAGCCCGTCGATGGTGTCGGCCAGGTCCTTCAGCTCATCGCTGGGGCCGGGCATGCCCAGGCGCTCGTCCAGGCTGTCCGCGGAGATCCGGCGGGTGGCCGCGGTCATCTTCCGCAGCGGCCGCAGCATCCGGCCGGCCAGCAGCCAGCCGAGCACGACTGCCACCGCGGTCATGATGCCGAGCGCGATCACCGAGGCGATCACGAGCTGATGTGGCACGACATGCCCGGGCCCGTTGTTGCCCTGATTGGCCAGCTCGGCTCGCAGTTGCTGGATGGTCGCCTGCGCCCGTGCCAGCGCTGACTGCTGCACTGGCAGGCCGGGCTGACCGGGGCCGGTGATGGCGGCCACGCTCTGCTCCGACACGAACAGCCCGTCGGCGATGAGCAGCAGCAGGGCACCGGTGAACAGGAACAGGGCGCCGTACATGGCGGTCAGGCGGAGCCGCACGGTGCGGCGCGGCAGACGCAAACCCATCCTCGCCTCCAGTTGGCCCGGCCATCAGGATGGCCAGCCGGACCTAACAACGGCCTAACAGCCCTCGTTCGGCCCATGTTATGGCGGTTGCCATAGAACCAGGTCAGACGCACTTCACGCGGATAAGGACCTGAAGATGCAAACAACGATCGAAGTCAGTGGCCTGCATAAGCGGTTCGGGCCGGCCATCGCACTGGACGGGATGACGTTCACCGTCTCACCCGGCCAGGTGACCGGTTTCATCGGCCCGAACGGCGCGGGCAAGACCACCACGATGCGGGTGATACTCGGCCTGGACGCGCCCGACTCGGGCACCGCGCTGATCGGCGGCAAGCCGTACCGGACCCTGCGGCGCCCGCTGTGCCACGTCGGCTCGCTGCTCGACGCCGCCGCGCTGCAGCCGGGCAGGCGCGCCCGCAACCACCTGCTGTGGCTGGCCCACTCGCAGGGCCTGACCGCCAAGCGGGTGGACGAGGTGATCGAGCAGGCCGGCCTGGGCACGGTGGCTAAGCGCCGGGCCGGCGGCTACTCGCTGGGCATGCGGCAGCGGCTCGGGCTCGCCGCGGCCATGCTCGGCAACCCACCGGTGCTCATGCTGGACGAGCCGTTCAACGGCCTGGACCCGGAGGGCATCGTGTGGATGCGCCGGTTCCTGCGGTCGCTGGCCGCCGAGGGACGCGCGGTGCTGGTCTCCAGCCACCTGATGAGCGAACTGCAGGACACCGCCGATCACCTGGTGGTGGCCGGCCGCGGCCACGTCATCGCGGACACCAGCATGCAGGAGCTGATCGCCAAGGCATCCGGCGACCGGGTCGTCCTGCGCACGGCTTCGCCATCGGAGGCCACCACGGTCCTGCGCAGCGCGGGGGCGGCCGTGGAGGTCACCGGCAGCGACACGCTGATGGCGTCCGGGCTGCCCACCGGCCAGGTGGTCCGGTTGCTCAGCGCACGCGGCGTCCCGTTCTCCGAGGTGTCCGCGCACCGCGCCACCCTGGAGCAGGCCTACATGGAGCTGACCAGGGACGCGGTCGAATTTCGGGGGGCTGCGGGGGGTCATCCCCCCGGGCTGGCAGAGGGGCCGGAGCCGGTGAGCGAGGTGTCCAGGTGACCGCCACCCTCACCACCACGGACCGGCCGGGCTCCCGGGCCGGGAGCGACGGGTTCGGCCGGGTGCTGCACGCGGAGTGGACCAAGTTCCGGACGGTTCGCGGCTGGATCATCGGCACGATCGCCGGGGTGCTGGTGATGCTGTGGCTAGGGCTGTTCGCGGCCGGCAACGCCCAGATCTTGTGCGGCACGCCGGGCGGCCCGACCCTGACCGGCAAGGCCTGCCTTCCCTACATCCCCTACGGGCCGGGCGGCGAGGCGGTCGTCGACAGCTTCTACTTCGTCCGCCAGCCGCTGGCCGGGAACGGCAGCATCACAACCCGGGTGACCTCGCTCACCGGCCGGTACGTCACCGGCAATGGCAACGGCGGCGTCCCAGCCGGCCAGGCTCCTGGGGCGGGCATGGTTCCCGGGCTCCAGCCGTGGTCCAAGGCCGGGCTCATCATCAAGGCCAGCACCAAGCAGGGATCGGCGTACGCGGCGATGCTGGTCACCGGCAGCCACGGGGTACGGATGCAGTACAACTACACCGGTGACATCGCCGGAATGCCCGGCACCGTCAGCGCGTCCTCGCCGCGCTGGCTGCGGCTGACCCGCAGTGGCGATACGGTCACCGGCTACGACTCCGCCGACGGCAGCCACTGGACCAAGGTCGGCACCGTCGCCCTGGCCGGGCTGCCGTCAACCGTCCAGGCCGGGCTGTTCGCGACCTCGCCCCAGGCCCTGCTGGATTCCGGCGGCGGTGGCCGGGGTGCGAACATGACCCCGAGCCAGGACACCGCCGTCTTCGACCACGTCGGCCTGGCCGGCGGGTGGACCAGCGGCAGGTGGACCGGAACCGGCATCGGAACCGGCATCAACGCGGACTACCCGGTGCAGGGCGCCTCCTATACCCGCACCGGCGGCCGGTTCAGCCTGACCGGATCCGGCGACATCGCCCCGGCTATCAGCGGGTCGGGCGCCTCCTTCCCCACCACGACCGGCCAGCAGCACCTGGTGGGCTCGTTCGCCGGGTTGATCGCGATGGTCGTCGTGGCCACGATGTTCATCACCGCCGAGTACCGGCGCGGGCTGATCCGCACCACGTTCGCCGCGAACCCACGGCGCGGCCAGGTGCTGGCGGCCAAGGCCACCGTGGCCGGCCTGGTCACCTTCGTGGCTGGCTTGATCGCCAGCGCCATCGTGCTGCCTGTCGGCACCAGGCTGGCCAGCAGCCAGGGCGTGTACGTGATGCCGGTGTCCGTGCTGACCGAGATCCGGGTGGTAGCCGGCACGGCCGCACTGCTCGCCGCCGGCGCCGTCCTCGCCGTCGCGGTCGGGGCCCTGACCCGGCGCAGCGCGACCGCGGTGACCGCCGTGATCGTGGCGATCGTGCTGCCCTACATCCTCTCGATGACCGTGCTGCCCGCCGGCGCCGCGGGCTGGCTGCTGCGGCTCAGCCCGGCGGCCGGCTTCGCCATCCAGCAGAGCGTGCACCAGTTCGCGCAGATCAACGCCGCATATACACCGGCGGATGGCTACTTCCCGCTGGCCCCGTGGGCCGGGTTCGCCGTGCTGTGCGGCTACGCCGCCGCCGCCCTTGCCGGGGCCTGGTACGTGCTGAACCGGAGGGACGCATGAGCAACTCAGCATCAGCCATCCTGGCCGATCGCGGCCGTATCACCGTGGCGCCCGGCGGGTGGGGCGGCAGCCTGCGCGGCGCCCTGCGCGCGGAGTGGACCAAGCTGCGCACGCTGCCGGGGACGATCTGGCTGCTGGCCGGCATCGCGGCGGCGGCCATATCGGTGAGCGTCGCCGCCGTGGCCGCGAGCACGTGCCCGGCCGGGCACTGCTTCGTGGACACCACCAGGCTCAGCCTCACCGGGGTCCAGTTCGCCCAGGTGGTCGTCGTCATCCTGGCCGTGACGGCATTCTGCGGCGAGTACAGCACCGGCATGATCCGGGTCACGTTCGCCGCGACCCCGCGCCGGTCCGCCGTCCTGGCCGCCAAGGCGGTCATCGCCGGCGCCCTGGTGCTGGTTGCGGGGACGATCGGCGTGCTCGGCTCGGTGCTGGCCGGGCGGCTGATGCTGACCGGCAACGGTTTCACCGTCGCCCACGGCTTCCCGCTGCTGTCCCTGGCGCACGGCCCGACCTTGCGGGCGGCCGCCGGGTCGGTCCTCTACCTGGCCCTGATCGCGCTGCTCAGCACCGGGGTGGCGGCTCTGCTACGGGACTCGGCGGTGGCCACAGGGACGATGCTCGCCCTGCTCTACCTGCCGCCGGTCATCGTCTCGATCTTGTCCAACAGCGAGCACTGGCAGCACCGCCTCGACCGCTGGTCACCGATGATCGCCGGGCTCACCATTCAGGACACCATCGGCCTGCGTGGCCTGGCGATCAGTCCGTGGGGCGGCCTCGGCGTGCTGGCCCTGTGGGCGGCCGGCGCCCTGCTGGCCGGCGGCCTCCTGCTGCACCGCCGCGACGCCTGATGCGGATCGCCGGGAGCGCCCGGGCTGCCCGGGCGGCCGGGGCGCCCGGTGGCGGGCGGGACCCGAGCCCGGCCGCCGCCGGGGTGCCGGGTGACTATCGTTGGGTGGGTGGACGAGCTGGCCGACTCCAGCGAGCTGGTGGGTGACCACGAGGCGCTGCGTGGGCGGCTGGCGGCCGATGGGTACCTGTTCTTCCGTGGCCTGCTGCCTGCCGGGCAGGTGCGGGCCGCCGGGGCCGCCGTGCTCGCCCGGCTGCATCGCGGCGGCTGGGCCGCCGCCGATGGTGCCGTGTCAGGCCCGTCCCGGGCGGCCGGGCCGGGCCTTCCCGGCCGGAAAGGCACCCTACGGCAGGACGCGCTCGCCGACCCGGCGTACCGGGCCGCCGTGATCGGGGTCGCCTTCAACCACATTCCCTACCTGCCTCCGTTGCGCGGGCTGGTCCGGGGCATCCTTGGAGCCGGGGCGTTCTCCTATCCGGTGAAGGTGCTGCGCGCTGTCTACCCCGAGCAGCACGAGCGCCGCACCCTCGGCCGGTACGTGCACTACGACTATGGCGCGGCCGGCGTGCAGGACATGCTGACCAGCTGGATCCCGCTGATGGACATCCCGGTCCGGCTGGGTGGGCTGGCCGTGGAGCCGGGCGGCCACCGTAAGCGGCTGCGGCGGCCGCACCTGCTGGACCCGGCCGAGCGCGGCTGGGCGACCACCGGTTACCGGGCCGGCGACGTGATCATCTTCCATTCCCTCACCCCGCACGCCGTGCTGCCCAACACCGGCTCGCGGCTGCGGATATCGGGTGACTTCCGCTGGCAGTCACCCGATCAGCGGGCCCCCGCCGAGTTCATCCTCGGCCCCGGTGGGCGCAGGGAGCTGTTCAGCCGGCTGTTCCGGTGGCAGCGCTGGTGGGAACCGGTCCCGGCCGGGCTCTCGCTGTGCCCCAAGGACCAGCTGATAGCCATTGCGCCGGGGCCGTCCCGGTTCTTCCCGGTGCACCGGAGCTGGCAGCACTGGCGGCCGCCGCCCGGGGCGGTGCACTGACCGCCGTCAGCGGATGATGCCGGCGTCGATCTGGGCGGCGAGCCGCGGGGTGACCGGGGTCAGGATGTACCCGTCGCCCGCCGTGCCCAGGGTCCGTACCCGGTCCGGGCACCTGTGCGCCAGCCTGGCAATGTAGGCGCACACGACAGCGTCGATACTGTCCTGCAGGCGGGCCAGCGCCGCCTTGCTGGTGGCGTTGCCGACCCCGTTGCGGATCTCGCTCCAGGCCGGGCAGGCGCCGGCCCGCAGCGGTACCGGGTCGCCCGCCAGGCCCTCGATCAGGCCCAGCAGCCGCTGTGTCTCGGCTCGCAGGGACTCCAGGCTGCGGCCTGGCTTGATCTTGTACCGGACGATCGCGGGCAGGCCGAACAGCATCACGATCGCCGGGTGCGGATACACCTCGATCGCCCGGCGCTCAGCGGAGCTGGCCGGGTCGATGCCGAGTCCCAGTTCCCCGGCGAGCCGCAGCGCCCGGGTGCCGCCCTGGAAGGCTGGGCGCGAGGTGTTGGCCGGATGGCAGGACGCGCCGTACCGGCCGAAATACCGGCCGGTGAGCTTCTCGCAGTCCCGGCTCCCTGTTGCGTTGCGCACGACGATCGGCGCGTCGATTCCCACCAGGCACGGCCCGGCGGTCCGGGGCCTGAGCCAGTCCAGGATCTCAGCATCGGCCCGCCGCTGCGTCGCCGCGATCAGGTCGCCGCCGGCGTCCACGGCCGCCAGCCCGGTCATGCCCGAACTCCAGGCCAGATCGACGCCGATGTACACCCGCCGCACACCTCCTCATCACTGCCAGGGATCCATAGTGGATCCTCGCCGGGCCACGAGTCGCGATGTATCGTGTATCCGTGGATCAGAGCACCCGGGGATGACGTCACCAGGTGCTGCTGGTCGCACTGACCTGGGTGGTCATGGCGTCCTCAACGTCGCTTACGCGATCCGCCGCCGCGGCTAGGCTGCCGCCTGGTCCCTGCCCTGCCAGGTGGTGATGCAGGCTTCGTTGCCTTCGGCGTCCGCCAGCACCCAGAATGCCGGGGCCTCGGCGTCGTAGCGCAGCGTGCCGCCCGCCGCGATGGCGGCCTCGATCCGGCGCTGCGCCTCGTCGTGCGGCACCGTGATGTCCAAATGAATCCGGTTGCGCTGTGGCCGCGGGGCGTCCATCTGCTGGAACCAGATGGACGGGCCCTGGCCGTCCGGATCGGCGATCCCGTTCGGCGGGTCATCCGGTTCCGGCTCCTCCACGTAGCCCAGGATCGCCTTCCAGAACGGCCGGATCGCGGCCATGTCGAGCGCGTCGATCCCGATTTCCAGCAACTGCGCAGGCCGCCCGGCGCCGGCCGCGTCCGCGGAAAGCCCGAGCGTGCTGACGAACGCCGAGATCCGGTGCGCGAGCTCGACCTCCTGCCGGGTCGCCATCGAGGCGACGGCCGACTGCAGGGTCAGGATCAGGCGGCCGTCGCGGACGTCGAGCCGCAGCTCCTGATCGCGGCCGCAGCCGACGCCGCTGGTGAGCCGCGCGGCCAGGTCGGCCGCGTCGGCCAGCGACTCCACCGCCACCTGGGTCACCAGGGCGCCCCGCAGCAGGCGCCACCCCCAGCCGGTGGCCACGTCCGAGATTTCCTGCCGGGTGAGCTTCCCGGTGCCTGATTCGTCCATGGAGGGATCGTCGCAGACGGAGATCACGACCGTAATCAGGCCGCTCCCACGGCGCGCATCCCGGTGCCTGCCATGATCGAGACCGCTATCGGGCGGGAAACGCCGATGACCCGGACCGTGGTGCAGGCGATCAGCGCGTCCCCGGCGTGCATCAGCGCCCACCCGCTGTCGTAGCAGCCGTCCACGACCAGCTCGCAGCCCACCGGCCTGCCCGCATTCGACAGGCACTCGATCGCGGTGCTGATCCGGGCCGCCGTGGCCGGGTCCGGCTCGGTGAGGCCGTCCCGCAACCGCCGCCGCAGCGCCCCGAACTCCGGGCCGTCCGGCTGAATCGGCTGGCCTGGGGTTGCCTGCTCCGGATTCACGGTCCGCCAGGCGCAGGCGGCCGGGGAGGCCGCGCGCAGCCGCAGCGACAGCTCGTCGAGCTGGCCGCGGCTGCTGGCCGACACCCATTATTCCCCCGAGAAGCAATGACTCATGCATCCGCCGCCGCATTACCCCGTGCGGCGGACGGCAGGCATGACCTTATTGACGTTTCCTAAGGTGGTCAATAGACACCCGGGAGTGATCATTTTCTGTTCCGGGTTAATCAGCCAAATTCGCAATCAAGGAAAAGCGGGCAGTCCCGGGCCAGCCAGGACATGCTGCGCGGTACCCCTCCCGGCGGGCAGGTCGGGCAGCAGTATCGCGACCGGTGACTCTCCCCGGGTGGCGATGACTGCCTGGCCTGCGGTCAGGTCGGCGACGAGGGTGCACACCGTGGCGGCGTCGTGGCCGGGTTGCTCGGCAGGAGCATCGGGCACCAGAACGCGCAGACCCGGGGCAGGCCGTCGATGGCCAGCGTCAGCAGGGCACACAGTCCGGCCACCGCGCTGGACTGGTCCTCGTTGTGCGCGATGAACGACCGGCCGCGCCGCCAGGCCAGATCGCTGCAGCCGAACCCGCCCTCGACCGCCCCCAGGTCACCGCGGAAGTTCAGCAGCGCCAGGTCCGCCACGGCCACCCCGGCGCCGGCCGCGAGCGCGGTGAGCTCGGCCCACTCCGCCGGGTGTGCCGCCTGCGTCGCCGCCCATACCGAGGCGAGCCACCCGCGCCCGGGCTCGCCGGCGACGTGACGGCGCAGCCGGTGGATCAGCGGCCAGTCCGTGACCGCGTAGGAGATCTCTTCGCGCATGTGCTCGCCGAGCGCGCGAAAACACTCCGCGCCAGGGCCGCTGACCACGATCCAGCGCAGCCCACCCAGCCTCTGCTCACGCAGCTCTGCTGTGCTCACCCCTTGATTTTCTCGCCGCCCGGGTCGAAGGGCGGGCGCAGGTGGACGGTTGCCGGGCACAGGTCGCCGCCCACGTTGACCTCGTAGCGGCCTGACCTGGTGAATTCGGCGGTCACCACCCCGCCACCCGGATCGCGCAGATAGGCCAGGCATACCGAGCTGCCCAGGGCCTCGCCCCAGGCGGCCGAGGTCACCTGGCCCGCGGCCAGCCCGTCGCGCAGGACCAGCTCGCCGCCCCACATCATCACGTCCGGATCGTCCAGCACCAGCGAGACCAGCCGCCGCCGCGGCCCGTCGGCCCGGGCTTTCTCCACCGCCTCGCGGCCGAGGAAAGGGATATCCGTCTTCAGTTTGCAGGCGAACAAAAGCCCCGCCTCGACCGGGTTGTAATCGGGGCTGAGTTCTCTGCCATAGGCGCGGTACCCCTTTTCAAGGCGCATCGACTCAATGGCGTAATATCCACCATTCGCCACGCCGAACTGCTCGCCCGCCGCCATCAGATCCTCATACACGCCGACCGCGAACTCGGCGGGCACATAAAGCTCCCAGCCGCGCTCGCCGACGTAGGTGATCCGGGTGGCCCGGACGGTGCCATAGCCGATGTCCACGGGTCTGCTGGCGCCGAATGGAAAGGCCTGGTCGCTGAAGTCGCTGTGCGACACAGCGGACAGCAGGTCACGGGAGGCCGGCCCCATCACACCGTAGACGGCGTACGCCGAGGTGACGTCGACCAGGGCCGCGGCGGCATCGGACGGGATGTGCCTGCGGATGTGATCGGCGTCGTGCTCGGCCTGGGTTGCGCTGCTGACCAGCAGGAACTCCTCGGCCGACAGCCGGGTGACGGTGATGTCCGCCTCGTAGGTGCCGCGGCTGTTGAGCATCCCGGTGTAGACCGTGCGGCCCGGCGCGGTGGCCACGTCGGCGGTGCACAGCCACTGCAGCACGTCCTCGGCGTCCGGCCCGGTCAGCAGGAGCTTGGCGAACGAGGTCTGGTCGAAGACCGCGACCCGCTCCCTGGCGGCCCGCTGCTCGGCCGCCGACCAGGGCAGCCAGTTCTGCTTGCCCCAGGAGTAGCCGATCCGTGGCTGCTCGCCCGGCGGGGCGAAGAAGTTGGCCCGCTCCCAGCCCATCCGGCTGCCGAAACAGGCGTTGGCCTGCTTCAGCAGGTGATAGGCGGGCGAGCGCCGGAATGGCCGGGCGGTGTTCAGCTCCCGGTTCGGCCACGGCACGGCGTAGTGCAGGCCGAGCACCTCACCCACCCGGTCGTGCAGCCATTGGTTGTTGCCGTGGAAGGCGGCGAACCGGCGGATATCCACCGCCGAGAGGTCGGTCGAGGGCTCGCCTCCCGTGATCCATTCGGCCAGCGCGCGCCCGGCGCCGCCGGCCGAGGCGATGCCGACCGAATTGAAGCCGGCGGCGACATAAAAGTTCCGCAGTTCCGGCGCCTCACCGAGAATGAACTGGTTATCCGGAGTGAAGCTTTCCGGGCCGTTGTAGAACTTCTTGACGCCGGTGTGGCTGAGCGCCGGGATCCGAAGCAGCGCGTTCTCCATCAGGACCGAGAACTGATCCCAGTCCTCGGGCAGCAGCCTGAACTCGAAGTCGTCGGGCACCGCGTCCGGCCCGGCCCATGGCTTCGCCTGCGGCTCGAACCCGCCGACGACCAGGCCGCCGACCTCCTCCTTGAAGTAGGTGTAGCCGTCCGGGTCACGCAGCACCGGCAGGTCGCGCCGTACTCCCTCGATCTGCTCGGTCACCACGTAGAAGTGCTCGGCTGAGTGCAGCGGCACGTTCACCCCGCACATCGCCCCGACCTTCTTGGCCCACTGGCCCGCGCAGTTGACGACGATCTCCGCCTCGACGTCGCCCTCGGCGGTCCGCACCCCGCTCACCGCGCCGCCGGCCGCGGTGATCCCGGTCACCCGGGTGCGCTCGCGGATGACCGCGCCACGGTTCCGGGCGCCCTTGGCCAGGGCGTAGGTCAGGTCGGTCGGGTTGGCCGTCCCGTCGCCCGGCAGCCAGATGGCACCGGCCAGGTCATCGGTGCGCATCACCGGGTAAAGCTCCGCCGCCCGGCGCGGGCTGATCAGCTCGCAGACCAGGCCGTAGGCCGTGGCCGCTGCGGCGGTCCGCCGCAACTGGACCATCCGGTCGGCGGTGCGCGCCACGGTGACGCCGCCGCACTGCTTGTAGCCCGCCGACAGCCCGGTCTCGGCCTCCAGGCCGCGGTAGAGCTCGGTGGAGTACTGGACCAGCCGGGTGACGCTCTGCGACACCCGGAGCTGGCCGACCAGGCCGGCCGCGTGCCAGGTCGTCCCGCTGGAGAGCCGGCCCTGTTCGAGCAGCAGCACGTCCAGCCAGCCCAGTGCGGCCAGGTGGTAGGCGACGCTGGTGCCGATCACGCCGCCGCCGACGATGACCACCCGGGCGCGGCTTGGCAGCTCAGTCATCGCGCTGGACCTCATCGAGCAGCCGCGGGAAGTCCGGGCCGGTGAGCCCCTCGGCGGCTCCCTCGTAGCGCTCCATCGCCCAGGACCAGAAGTCCACGTCGAGCCGGCTGGTGCTGGCCTGGATGGATCCCCACAACGTCCAGGTGTATTTCGCCGCCAGGCCCAGCAGGTGAGCCCTGGCGATCTTGCTGCGCAGCCGCCGGCCGTAGTACGCGCCGGCCAGTTCGGCCAGCCCGTCCAGGGACAGCCCGCACTCGCTCCAGATGTTGCCGAGCTCGAAGCAGGGATCGTTGTTGCCGGAGTACTCGTAGTCGATCAGCCAGATCCGGTCGCCATCGTCGATGAAATTCCCGGCCAGCAGATCGTTGTTGCACGGCACCAGCCGGGCCGGGTGTGTACCCAGCGCGCCCTCGGCCTGCCCGAAGTGCGGCATCAGGCCGGTGTATCCGGCTGGCAGCCGGAAGCCGCCGGTTCGCACAACATCCAGGTACGACCGTTGAATATCAAAAATATTGAAACGATTTACGAACGGTGCTGCCTGATGCAGGCGCTGACACGCTTGCGCGATCCGGGGGATGTTCGCCGGCTCCGCAACGTCGGCGTCGGTGAGCGTACGTCCTTCGATATACCCGATGACCAGCACCCCGGCCTCGGGCCGGTACTCGATCACCGGAGCGCCCGCGCCCGCCGCCGCGGCGGCCGCCGTGTTCCGGTACTCGTTGTCGCGGTT
Organism: Streptosporangiaceae bacterium; assembly: GCA_035308365.1. Lineage (GTDB taxonomy): Bacteria > Actinomycetota > Actinomycetes > Streptosporangiales > Streptosporangiaceae > PALSA-505. The sequence continues at coordinate 3,126 of DATGGU010000151.1, read as the reverse complement.
AATCGAGAGCAGTTCGCCGCCGTCGGCGAACACCCGGGCGACGAACGCGCCGGCGGGGGTGACGACCTTGTAGTTGCGGTTGGTAAGCCCGCCATACAACCGCTGGACGCGACGCGGTGAGCCTGCCAGGCTCGGCACGCGGTCGAAGAGCGCATCGAGATCCTCCTGGATGTCACTGGTCACCGGCGCAGGGAACCCGGTCGGTGTGACATTGCCGGGGCATGGGCCCGGCCGATGTGACATTGCCGGGGTTGCAGACCTGGGCCGGGGGCCGGGGTGGGTTCGTGACGAACCCGGAACACCTGAGAGAGCACAGCGTAGATCTTGCCACCGATAACGTCTAGACAAAAGAAGTAATACCCGATGACTACACATTGTATCCGTCAAATTACCTCAGGCTACATGCGACCTACCTGCGATTTATCCCATTTTTTGACTGATTGAACAGGTGAAACGTCTGGACAATTAGCTGGCCAGAGACATACGCTACGCCGATAGCCGCAACCTGGTCCCCGCTGGGAAGGCATCCGATGAGCGCAGGCCAAGTGGATTCGGGCGGCCACGAACGCGACTCCGCCGATCTCGCGCGCTTCGGGTACAAGCAGGAACTGAAGCGCTCGCTCGGGGTGTTCAGTTCGTTTGCCGTCGCCTTCAGCTATATCTCGCCCTCGACCGGGATCTTCACCCTTTTCGCCCTGGGCCTCACCACCCTGGGCGGGGTGTTCATCTGGACCTGGCCGGTCGTCGCGCTTGGGCAGTTCATCGTCGCGCTCAACTTCGCCGAAGTGTCGAGCCACTATCCCGTGGCAGGCTCTGTCTTCCAATGGACGAAGTACCTCGCCGGGCGCAGCTACAGCTGGTTCACCGGCTGGATTTACCTGTTCGCCGGCATCCTCACCGTGACAGCGGTGGTCGCCACGCTGCCGCTCGCCCTGATCCCCGCGCTCAACGGGCTCGGCTGGCACAGCCTGAACGCCGGGAGCCTGCACACCCAGGAGGTCGTCGCGCTGATCACGCTGGCCGTGATCACCGTGCTGAACATCTACGGCGTGCGGCTTGTCGCCCTCATCAACAACACCGGCGTGCTGTTCGAGATCCTTGGCATGTTCGTGTTCGCACTGGTCCTGATGGCCTTCCATAACCACCAGGGCTTCAGTGTGATAACCAACAGCGCCGGGTTCAAGGTGCAGCCGAGTTCGTTCCTCGCCGCGATGTTCATGAGCCTGTTCGTGATCTACGGCTTCGACACCGCGTCCACCCTCGCCGAGGAGACCCGGGATCCGCGCCGGGCCGCGCCCAAGGCCGTGCTGTTCTCCGTGGTCGGCGCGTTCGTGATCGGCGGGGTGTTCCTGCTCGGCACGCTGGTGGCGATCCCCAACCTGCACGGTGCGATCACCGGCAACGGCGGCCTGGGCTTCGGCCCGGCCCAGATCATCGAGGCCAATTTCTCCTCCGGCTTCGCAACGCTGTACCTGCTGGTGGTCTCCGCCGCGATCTTCGTCTGCTGCCTGTCGATCCTGGCGGCCACGATCAGGCTCTGCTTCGGCATGTCGCGCGACAACCAGCTCCCGTGGTCGGGCGCGCTGTCCCGGGTGGCGCCGAGCCTGCACACCCCGGTGTGGGCGTGCCTGGTGGTCGCGATCCTGTCGGCGGTGCCGTTCCTGAAATACTCGGGCGCCGGGACCATCGCTATCGCCGCGACCGGCATGATCTACCTCAGCTACTTCCTCGGCAACATAGTGATCATGCGCGCCCGCACCAGAGGCTGGCCAAAGGTCCGCGCGCCGTTCCGGCTCGGCCGCTGGGGCATCCTGGTCAACGTCGTAGCCTTGCTCTACGGCGGGGCCATGCTGGTCAACTTCGCCTGGCCACGAGCGGCCAGCAACCCCAAGCCCGAGCAGACCGGCGGGCTGCTCAGCTTCGGCTGGAGCTTCCTCAACAAGATCCCGATTCTCTGGACGGTGGTGATCGGCATCGCCGTGATCGGCGCGATCTACTATCTGGCGGCAGGGCGCCGCCGCACGTTCGCGCCGGTCATGCCGCCGGCCGAAGAGGTGCCACCCGCCGCCGAGGCACCCGCCACAGGGGCGCGGTGATGCGGCGGCTGCAGACCCTGGCCGGGATGCCGCCCAAGATCGCGCGCGGACCTGGCATGACCATCCACACCCAGATCGAAGACTGGCTGGCCGGCGCAATCGCGTCCGGCCGGGTCGCCCCGGGCGACCGGTTGCCCGCCGAGCAGGACCTGGCCGAATGGTTCGGCGTCAGCCGGATGACGCTGCGGCACGCCCTCGGCGAACTGGCCCGGCGCGGCCTGGTCACCCGTACCGTGGGGCGTGGTGGCGGCACCTTCGTGGCCGAGCCCAAACTGGAGCAGGATCTCACCACTCTGGCCGGCTTCTCCGAGCAGTTGCGCCGCCACGGCATGACCCCCGGCGCCCGGGTGCTGGCCGCGACCGAGCACCAGGCCGGCCCGGCCACGGCGGCCGCCCTGCAGATCGGCGAGGAAGACCCGGTCTACGGCGTGCGCCGGATCCGCTTGGCCGACGGCCGTCCCCTGGTCCTTGAGCACTCGCTGTTCCCGGCGGCCGTCTTCCCCGGAATGCTGACCTGCCGGCTTGATGGCTCCCTTTACGAACTGCTCGAAGATAGGTACGGTCAGCGGCCCCATCACGCCAGGGAACGGCTGGAGCCGGTCACCGCCAGCGTGCGCGAGGCCGAGGCACTCGAAGTGGAAGAAGGGGCGCCGCTCATGCTGGTCGAGCGCACCGCCTACTCGCGCACCGGAGAGCCGCTGGAGTTCGCCCGCGACCTGTTCCGGGGCGACAAGATCCGCGTCGTCGTCTGGACCTCAGAACTGGCCGGCGCCCTCTAGGAGCGCACCGCCAACCCGTCCTCCATGGTGGTCGATCCGGGTTTCGTCCGCCATCCGATGGTGTCGATCCGGGTTTCGTCCGCCATCCGAGGGTGTCGATCCGGGTTTCGTCCGCCATGGGAGGATGGGCGCCTGTGGGCGATCTTGAGTTCCGGCCTGACCTGTAACAGGGCGCCGCCCAGGATTACGACCGCTTCCGGGTGCCTTACCCGGCTGCCCTGATCGAGGGTCTGGTCCGGCGGACCGGGGCG
>DATGGU010000150.1:0-15454 GCA_035308365.1 Streptosporangiaceae bacterium | reverse complement strand
CTGCGGCTGCCGGTGCCACCGGCAGTTCGCGGAGTTCCACCCGCTGACCTCGGTCAGCAGCACGGCCCCGTCGTCTAGCGGCCTAGGACACCGCCCTCTCAAGGCGGCGACGGCGGTTCAAATCCGCTCGGGGCTACGAGTGTTAACGCAGGTCAGAGGCCCGGTCGCCACTCATGGTGACCGTGCCTTGATCATTCGTCCGTGGGTTTGGCCGTCCCTGGGCGGTGACGGATGGCATCGAGTGACCGCGGTCGGCGGGTGGCCGAGCGGGAGCGCCGCTCGTGTGAACCGTTCAGATTCTCAGCCGCCCGGCCAGGAAGAAGACGGGCAGGACTGGTTCTCCCTCCTGAAAGAGGCAGCGGCCCTGGCGCAGGCGCCGGGGCGGCACGACAGCTCACTGCGAGATCAGCCGAACCGGGAAGTCATGCTCGCAGCGGGCTGAGATCAAGCGTGCGGATCCGGCGGGCCACTCGGCGTGGGTGTGCATGACCCACGCGGACGAAATCTTGATGACGGTTCCCGGTGCCTTCATCGCCAGGACGGAGGGCTCGCCGCATTCCTGGCCCACGGCTGACCGCCGTCCCAGCGCGATTCGCGCCGGAGTGCCACCACGCGGATGGCACATGCCCACTCGCCAGAGGATGCCGCATACCGCGATTCCCGGTAGTGGCTGCGTGTAGATGATCTGCGGAATCGTCGCGCTTGACCGGTGAGGAGGGAGCAACTGGCGCCGCTGTTGCTGGGCCGGCCCGCCATCCCAGAGCCGCGCCGTCTCGGCTTCGGGCAAACCGCGGTCTCGTCGTCGTACTCGCGGGTAGCCCGCCGAAATCGGGGTAGCCGGGCGGTCGCAATGTTAGTGGCGGGGGGGCCGCGACTGCTGCTCCTCCACCTCGGCACAGGAGGGCAGATTCCATGCTGCGGAAGACGTACCTGCTCACATTGGTGGCCGGCGTCGGCTTAACGGCGTCCATGCTGACCGCCGTGGCGCCAGCCATGGCCCAGGCCGCGGCCACCGAGATCGGCTTTCAAGGCTCCGCCTATGGCACCTTGGTCACTGTGGGCCCGGCCGTGCGCTCGGGCCGTTCCGCGCTGTCCACGCTGGGCTGCGTATCCCGGACTGGCGTCACGGACACTAACAGCATCGCCTCGGTCAATGTCCCCCCGCTGCTGAGCACCGGCACGGTCACAACCAGCGCGGCCTCGCAGGCCACCGCGGACGGACCCGCCTCGGCCAGCAAGGCGGCCACCCAGCAGGCCAGCGCGCTGGGTGGCCTGGTAAAGGCGGCGGCCGTCCGGGCGGTGAGCACCACGATCGAGCACGCGCCGGGCTCGTTCAGCACGAGCGCGGCGGGCACCACGTTCGCCGGCTTGGTCGTCGCGGGCAAACCGATCAACGTCACCCCCGCGCCGAATACCAAGATCAACTTGCCGGGTGTCGGCTATGTGATCTTGAACCAGCAGGTCGCGCAGGTCACCAAGACCCGCGCGAGCCTGGCCGTCATCGCCATTCACGTGGTCGTGACCAAGCCCAACCCGACCGCCAAGGTCGGCACCCAGATCGTCGTGTCGTTCGCTCACAGCAGCCTGGGCGGCCCGGTCAGCGGCCTGCTGGACGGGCTCGCGTACGGTGCGCGGGCCGGCCTGGGCAAGATGCTCATCGCCGGCAAGCAGTTCCCTGAGTCGCTGTCCTGCCTGGGCACGAACGGCAAGACCAGGACCAATCAGGGCGCGGGAGTGTCCATCCCCGGCATTCTGATCAGCGGGACGGTGAGCGACACGGTGCAGGGCATAGCCACGGCCACGGCCGCATCCGCCAAGGCCGCTTCCACCGTGCAGGGCCTGAACCTGCTCAACGGCACCGTCAAGGCCACCGCCATCAAGGCGGCTGTGTCAGCCACGGGCACCCCGCCGGCCTTCGGTGACACCTCAACGTTCGTCAATCTTACGGTGGCCGGGCATCCGGGAATCGGCTCACACGTGGCGCCGAACACCAAGGTCACCCTGGCCGGGCTGGGCACGCTGTGGCTGCACCGCCGGATAAAGACGAAGCACAAGATCACTGTCATCATGGTCCAGCTTGTGGTGACAGTGGCCGGCAACCCCGAACATCTCAAGCCGGGCACCACGGTGAACGTGGCCTACGCTCAAGCCAGCGTGAACTGAGCTGAGCCACGCGGCTGGGCGCGCGGGAGGAGCCGGGTGGCTCCTCCCGCGCACGTGGGCCTGCCATCACGACCACGCCGCCGATCGTGACCCGGCTGGCCGGCCCAGGCTCACCAGGGCGTGGCCGCGTGCGCCGGTGACACCCGCTTGGGGCCGGGCCGGAATCTCACGCTGGCCCGGATAGCCATGCCGCGATGGGCCGCTCTGGCATGTCGCGATGGGACCGGCAGGCCGTCAGTAGTACCAGGGGTAGGGTGCCCAGTCTGGGTCGCGTTTTTGCAGGAACGCGTCCCGGCCTTCGGCGGCCTCGTCGGTCATGTAGGCCAGCCGGGTGGCTTCGGCCGCGAACACCTGCTGGCCGACCAGGCCGTCGTCGCTGAGGTTGAAGGCGAACTTCAGCATGCGCTGGGAGGTGGGGCTCTTGGCGTTGATCGTGGCGGCCCATTCCAGCGCGGTGGGTTCCAGCCGGGCGTGTGGCACGACCGCGTTGACCATGCCCATCCGGTGCGCGGCCTGCGCGTCGTAGGTCTGGCCGAGGAAGAAGATCTCCCGGGCGAACTTCTGGCCTACCTGCCGGGCCAGGTAGGCCGAGCCGAACCCGCCGTCGAAGCTGCCCACGTCGGCGTCGGTCTGCTTGAACCGGGCATGCTCGCGGCTGGCCAGGGTCAGGTCACAGACCACGTGCAGGCTGTGCCCGCCGCCGGCGGCCCAGCCGGGCACGACGCAGATGACGACCTTGGGCATGAACCGGATCAGCCGGTGCACCTCCATGATGTGCAGCCGCCCCGGCCGGGCCGGGCCGGTGCTCCCGGCGGCCTCGCCGGAGTCGTAGCGGTAGCCGTCCCGGCCCCGGATACGCTGGTCCCCGCCGGAGCAGAAGGCCCAGCCGCCATCCCGGGGGGACGGGCCGTTGCCGGTGAGCAGCACGCAGCCCACGTCGCTGCTCATCCGCGCGTGATCCAGCGCCCGGTACAGCTCATCGACGGTGTGCGGGCGGAAGGCGTTGCGGACCTCGGGCCGGTTGAAGGCGATACGGACGGTGCCAGAGCCCACGGCACGGTGGTAGGTGATGTCGGTGAAGGAGAACTCCGCCACCTCACGCCACTGCCCGGGATCGAAAATCTCAGAAACCATGCCCCAATTCTGGCCACATTTCAGTGCAGGCGTGGAAGCACCCGCGCCTGGGCCCGCAGGCACGGCAGGCAATCGCGTCCGCGCAAGGCGTGCACGTTCCGCAGCCACGGTGTGGGAGCTGACCATCAAGACCATGCTCGGCAAGCTGTCCGTCCCCGCCGGTCTCCCCGCCAGGCTCACTACCCAGGGCCTGGGGCCATGCAGCAGATCGGGGTGATCTGCGCGCGGCTCTGATACCCACGTAGTACAGAGCGGCGGCCAGGTCTTCTTGGATGACACCGGTTACGACCAGGACGCCGACTCGTGGTCCTCGGGCAGGTCTGCGGGCAGTAGCGTCGAGAGCGCCGCCTTGGTGGGGTTCTCCAGGCCGACGACACGCTGGGCGTGCCGCTCGGTCATCCGCTGGAACAGCTGCCGGGCGGTCCGGCCGTTGCCGAACTTCTCGTCGCGCGGCAGGTGGTCCAGGAAGCCGGCCACAGCCGCGATGGTCGGCTCCGCGAGTTCGTAGCTGTGACCCGCGGCCTGATGCGCGATGATGCCGATCAGGTCCTCGGTGGAGTAGTCATCGAAGGTGAGGGTCCGGCTGAAGCGGGACGCCAGGCCCGGGTTCGCCAACGTGAAGTGATGCATGTCCGCGGGATAGCCGGCCGCGATGACCACGACCTCATCCCGGTGGTCTTCCATCAGTTTGACCAGTGTGGCGATGGCTTCCTGGCCGAAGTCGCCGCCCTGGCCGCGGGGCGCGAGCGCATAGGCCTCGTCGATGAACAGTACCCCGCCCAGCGCCCGGCGGAATACGGCCTGTGTCTTGGGGCCGGTGTGCCCGACGTACTCGCCGACCAGGTCGCTGCGGTCGGTCTCGACCAGGTGACCGGTGGCGAGCATGCCGAGGGCGTGCAGCAATCGGCCGTAAAGCCTGGCCACCGTGGTCTTGCCGGTGCCGGGATTCCCGGCGAACACCAGGTGACGGCTGATCGGAGGTGGTGGCAGGCCCAGGTCCTCGCGCTTGCGGACCAGTTGCGCCAGGCTAACCAGCGTGGTCACATCCCGCTTGACCTGGGCCAGGCCGACCAGCTGGTGCAGCTCGCTGAGCAGCGAGCCGAGGTCCTCGGCCGGCTCGGGGGACCCGTCCGGCCGGGCAGCCGGGCGGGCGCCTGGTGCGCCGGCGCGGACGGCCAGGCGGGCGCCGGCCGCGCCGCCCCGGCCGTCTCCAGCGGGCAGCCCGGACGTGGTGACCCGGACGGCCGCACAGTCCTCGAACGTAGGCTCGGCCCCCTCGGCCAGCAGCAGGTCCTGGCTGGTGTCCTGGAACCGGCAGCGGGACAGCACCGGGTCCGCGCCGGCGCCCACGTACAGGGCTGGATAAACGGTGGCGGACAGCGTGCAGTCCTCCAGCAGCAGGTGCGCTCCGTCGCTCACATACACGCCGTTGCTGGCGGTGCGGGCAATGGCCGTTCCCCGTATCTCGGGGGTGGCGCCTGCCTTGATCACGATGCCGCTGCCGCCGGTGTCGGCGATCTCGCAGCCGCGGGCGATGAGCAGGCTGCCCTCCTCAGCCACCAGGCCGGCCGATCCGGTGCCGCTGATCCGGGTGTTCCGCAGCACGGCGCCGGCCCTTGGCCCCAGCTCAATCCCGGCGCGCCCGAAGCCGGTCAGTTCGCAATCCTCGACCAGGGCGCGGTGACCGGCCCGCAGGGTGAGCCCGGTCCGCGAGTCAGCGATCTTGCAGCGGGCCAGCGCCGCGTCACCGTGCTCCTCGACCGCGATCCCGGTCATCCGGGAGCGCTCGATCACCGTGCCGTCGGCGGTCAGTAGCGCGCTTCCGGTCACCCGGATGCCATGCTCGGACGATCCGCGGATCCGGCCGCCGCGCAGCATGGCGGCGGCCCGTTCACCGAGGTGCACCGCGGCGAAGGCGGTGTCGGTCAGGTCGCAGCCATCGAGTTCCAGGCGGGCCTGTCCCACAGCAAAGGCGCCGTTGCCCCCGGGCCGGGTGATCTCGCCGCCCTGGACGGTCAGCACGGCCTCGCCCCTGACCACGAGCCCGGTGTTGACGGCGTCGGTGACCATGGTGGTCTCCGCCCGCACCTGGCTGCAATCGCCGGCCAGGATCCCGGCCGTCCCGGCCCGCTCGATCCGGCAGCCGCGCAGCAGCACCCGGCCGTGCGCGACCGTGGCCACCCCAGCCTGCGCCGTGCCGGAGATCTCACAGGCCTCCAGCGTCGTCCGGGCGGGGGCGGCCCGGGCGGCATCGGCACCCGCGTCCACGCCATCACCTGCGCTGGCCCCGTCACCCGGGACAGGGTCTTCGGCCGGTGCCGCTGCGGACACGTGGACGCCGTCGGCCTGGCCGTCGCGGATCCGGCAGCGCCGCAGCAACGGCTTGGCACCGTCGCTCACCCGCAGGCCCGCGCCGCCCGTGGCGGCGATGTCGCAGTCCTCGAACACCCCACCGGCCAGACCGCGAGCGTGGATGCCGTCGCCGCCGGGCCCGGCAATGCTGAGGCCACTGACGTCGGGTGCGGCGCCGGCGTCGAGCAGGACGCCGGGACCGCTGATGTCGGCCAGCGTGCCACCCCGGACGGTGGCCCGGCTGTCACCGGCCAGCAGCAGGCCGGTGTGGGACTGACGGAACCGGCAGTCCCGCAGCTCCGGGGCCGCCACCCCAGTGACCTCGACGTGGCCGCCCGTCACCGTGCAGCGGTCAAGGACGGCGGTGCCCCCGGTCATCAGCATGGCCGGACCGCCGTCCGGCCCGGCCTCGACGCCGAGTTCCCTGAGCGTCCCGGCCCCGGCGGTCACCGTGACCGCGGCTCCGCGTGAGCCGATGACCCGCACCGTGTCCGGGCCCTTCTCCGCCAGCACGGTCACCGTCCGGTCCAGCACCACGCTCTCCCGGTACTCACCAGGCGCGACCGATACCACACCGCCATCGGCGACGGCCCGGATGCCGGCCGTGATTGTCCGCTGGGTGCCCCAGCCGCGATCGCCGACCTTGACCCACGCGCTACTCATCCGTCACCTCACCAGACGCCAGGAAACAGGCCCGCTCGCGCCCGCCCGGTCAGCGCGCCGAAGGGCCGCCGGCATGCTGCCAGGTCTGTGAGTTGCTCCACTCGGCATCGCTGTAGTTGTTCCAGCTCACGTTCATCGCGGTGGCGATTTCGCCGAGCACCCCGTCGGGGCCGAACAGCCCCTCCGCGGCAATGTTCCACTCCGCTTGCAGGCCCTGGTAATAGTCGGAGGCAGCACCCTGCCAGATGGCCGGAAGCTGGTTGAGATAGCTGGCGAGCTGGCTGAGCTCGTCGGAGATCGTGGCGGCCTGGTTGTTCAGATTGGTGCCCACCGTCTCGAGCTCGGCCGCCACCAGGATCGGCGTATTGTCGGCAATAGTCATGAAAGGCTCCTTGTCCGGGAGATGGAGAAAGCGGAACGGGACGGCTATGAGCCGAAATTGGGTGCCGGGAGATTGACCTTGACCAGGTTGCTCACGTTCGTGGCCTCGGCCGAGGAGTAATTGACGTAGTTGCCGCGCAGTCCGCTCGCGATATCGGTCAGCGCGTTCTGCAGCATGGTCGCGTATATGTGGTAGTCCGCCATCAGCGTTTCGAACTGCCCATGCGCAGGACCCGTCCAGTAGACGCTGAGACTGTTGACGTACGTGCTCAAGGTGGCGATCCTGGCTTCGATGTCAGATGCGCGCATGTCGACATAGCTGGCCGCCGCGGACACGTCGTCCGGTGTTACCCGGTAGCCGGCCATCGGTGCCGTAGGTGTGCTGCCTGTTGTCACTGGTCTTCCTTCCAGTAGATGTCCGGGCGGCTCACATGTGCCGCCCGAGGTGCAGGAGCGTGCCGAAGACGCCGAAGACGCCGGCCGCCAGCGGAACCGCCGCTACCAGGCACGCCGATGCGATCGTCCGCGACCAGGCGGTTTCTCCGGCCGCACGGTCGGGTGCGCCCACGTTCAGCGCCAGCCCGGCGGCGAGCATGACAACCCCCAGGCCAGCGCCGGCGACCGGGACGGCCCAGGCCGGGGCGGTGAGGAGGTGCCCGGGCGCGAACAGCAGGACGCTGAGCAGGCCGGCCAGGCCGGCCGCCACGGCGGGCCCGGCCTCGGCCACGAACGAGCAGGCCCTGGTGTGCAGCAGGACCGCAAGTGAGAGCGAAAAGGCCAGAGCGATTGCGAACGGGCTCGGGGAGTGCCCGAGCAGTACCACCGCGACCGCCAGCACGGCGCAGGCCAGGATGTTCCCGGCAGCCAGCAGACGCCGGGCCCAGACAACCGTCACCGCCGGGTCCTCCTGCCCGGTCAGCATGGCCCAGAGCGCGGCGAGGCGGCCCGCCGCGCGAGGCACCAGGATCACCGTGACGTAGCTCAGCAGGGCTATCACGGCCGATGTTCCGGCCAGCCCGGCGTGCAGCATGACCAGCGCCGTGATGATCGCGGCGGTCACCGCGGCCGCCGCGGCCGCCGCGAAGGTCGCCATTGACGGCACGGCGAGCAGAGCGATCAGCGCCCCGGCCAGAACCCCGGCTGACAGCCCCGCGATACCGGGCCCGGCCTGGCCGCCTGACCTGGCCATGCCGACGAACCATCCGGTGACGCCCAGGCACGGCAGCGCACCGAGCGCCAGCAGGACACGGACGGCGGCGGGGACCGTCTGCCGGCCCCCCCGCGCCACCCAGGCGGTCAGCGCAAGCGCCAGCCCGGTTCCGGCCGTCAGCGGTCCCGCGCCCACCCGGGCGCCGGTGAACACCAGCGCAGTCACCACCGCCACCAGCCAGGCCGCCCCGGCGGCCAGCATGGCGGCGGTCCGGGCGCCGGCGTCCCACCGCGGCCCGCCGGCCCGCCCGGCGGCCTCGGCGACGAGTTCGTGCACCTCGAACACGCCGGGCTCGTCGTACTCGCCCGCAGCCCGGTCCCGCAGGTACAGCACCTGCCCGTCGACGATCCCGCATTCGGCCAGCGACGACGCCGGTGGCAGCGTTCCCCCTTCCGGGGTGGCCAGCGACCACGCGGCCGGCATGACGTCGCTGTCCGGCTCGCCGCACAGCACGGCCAGGCTGGTGGCGTACTGCCCGATGGGAGCGCGCGCGGGCACGGCCACATCGGCCCGCTTTGCCGTGCCGATCACGGTGACCCGGCAATTCCTGTCCGCCATTGAACACTCCGTTTGTCTCGCCCTGGCCGCCGTTGGCGGTTCGCTCTTCACCTTGGACCGGCTCCGGGGGAGGCGCCAAGATCCCCATTTGCAGGACATGGCGGCGGCCACCCGGGGGAGTCCCCTTATCGGGGTGGTGGCTCTAGCTGGGTGCTGGGGGGCACGGCGGGGAATCAGGAAGTCCGGTGGCCGTGGCCACCTGGATCAGGACCGGGGGCTGGCGGCGGCGGATGAGCATGCCCCGGCCCGGCGGCCGCGGGGCGGCCCGCTCAGATCCGAGCAGGACGCCCTCGCGGGCGTCACCGGACAAGATCAGTCCCGCGGTGCCCAGGTCACGGATCCGCGTCAGCAGTGGGTCGGACGTCAGTGCCCGGGACATGCCCGAGACGCGGCGGGCCAGGATGATGTGCAAGCCGATCTCCCTGGCCTGGGGGATGTAGTCGATGAGTGGGGCCAGCGGCCCGCTCTGGCCGGTAGCCGCCAGGTCGTAGTCGTCGGCGACCAGGTACAGCTCCGGGCCGCTCCACCAGGTGCGAGCCCGCAGTTCACCGCTGGACAGGCCGGGCGGGGGCATCCGCCCGGCGAGCTTGGCCGCGAGCTGGCTGGCGTACTCACGGGCGGCCGGGGCGTCGCCTGCGTAGGCGCCGACATAGCTCGGGGGCAGCGCGTCCAGCAGGCTGCGCCGGAAATCGACCAGCATGAACCGGACCTGGTTGGGCCCGTGCCGGCCGGCCAGGCCGTGGAGCAGGGTACGCAAGAACACCGTCTTCCCGGCCCCGGCGTCGCCGAGGATCAGCAGGTGCGGATCGTCCTCGCTGAGATCGAGGCTGACCGGGCCGAGGTCGGCGTCGCCCAGGCCGATCGGGACGGCGGTGGCGGAGCGGGCGCCCGCCGCAGGTTCGTGACCGGCCAGATCGGCTGCCCGCACCAGGTCCGGGAGCAGCCGGACCGGTGGCGCGACCGCTCCAGTCCAGGACGCGGCGATCTTGGCAATGGTCTCGTCCTGGGAGTCCCCGATGTCCTCCATGGTCTCCATGCCATCCAGCCGGGACGCGAGGCAGTGGAACAGCAGGCCGGGAGGGACGACGCCCCGGCCGGCCGGGCTGGCGGCGAGCTGGCGGGCGAGCTGGCGGTTCACCTCCGACTCGGCGGGGTCGTTCAGCCGCAGCTCCAGGCGGGCGCCGATGCCATCCCGCAGCTTCACCCGGATGTCGGCCCACCGGCTGGCGGTCAGGATCAGGTGCACGCCCACGCCAAGGCCGCGGAAGGCGATCTCGGTCACGGCGTCATCGGCGTCCTCGAGGTCGGCGCGCACCGCGCCCCAGTTGTCGATGACGACGAAGACATCCGCCGCGCGCGTGCCGGCCGGAAGGCGCCCCGAGCCGGCCAGGGTGCGGAAGGCGGCGGGTGAGTCGACGGCATGCTCAGCGAATAGCTGCTCCCGGGCAGTGATCAGGCGGAGCATCTCACTGAGCAGCCGGCCGGCCGTCTGCGGGTCACGGCGCCCGGCCACCGCCCCGACGTGCGGTGCCGCGGCCAGCGGGGCGAGCGTGCCGCCGCCATAGTCGAGGCAGTAGAACTGCGTCTCCTCGGGGGTGTGCGTGAGCATGGCCGAGAGCATGAGCGTGCGGAGCAGGCCGCTCTTCCCCGTCTGCGGTGCGCCGACCACCGCGAGGTTGCCGTGCTTGCGCGCGAAGTCCAGGACCAGCGGCTCCTGCCGCTGCTGGAATGGCAGGTCGATGAGGCCGACCGGAAAGGACAGCCGCCCGCACCTGGGCCACATCGCGGCCTGCCAGCCCCGGCCCGGCTGCTCGGTGAGCGGGCCGAGCAGCGCGTCCAGGGCGATGACCGAGGGCAGCGGCGGCAGCCAGACCTGGTGCACGGATTCGCCGAACCGGCATAGCTGCTCGATCGCGACCCGCATTGCGGTGGGGCCGGTGTGCACCGAGCGGGGCCGGGACTGTTCGGGTCGGCCGTCCGGCCGGTCCGGCGGCGCGGTCCGCAGCCCGAACGCCGTCACGGTGGCCCCGGCGGATTCCAGTGCGCCGGCATCGCCGGGGACGTGGTAGGGGCCGGACATGTGGGCGACCCGGAAGCGGCGGTAGGTGGCCTCGCTGACCTTGAGGTAGGCGGAGCCGGGAATGGGGGGCAACTGGTAGGCGTCGGTGGTGCCGATGACGGCGCGGCTTTCGGCGGCGCTGAAGGTGCGCAGGCAGATCCGGTAGGACAGGTGGGATTCCAGACCGCGGAGCCTGCCCTCATCCAGCCGCTGGGTGGCCAGCAGCAGATGCATGCCGAGGGACCGGCCGACCCGGCCGATCTGGACGAACAGGTCGATGAAGTCACTGCGCTGGGACAGCAGCTCACCGAATTCGTCCACGACGATCAGCAGGTAGGGCAGCGGCTGGAGGGGCTTCCCGGCGGCGTCGGTGTGGCCGGCCGCGCGCCGGGCGTGATAGTCGAGCAGCGAGTCGGCGTTTCCCGCGTCGCGGAGCAGCTTCTGGCGGCGCTGCTGTTCGCCGTGCAGGGCGGCGCGGACCCGGTCAACCAGGGACAGGTCGTCGGCCAGGTTGGTGATCAGGCCGGCCACGTGCGGCAGCTCGGTGAGTCCGGCAAAGGTGGCACCGCCCTTGAAGTCGACCAGGACCAGGCTCAGCAGTTCCGGGGAGTGGGTCATGGTCAGCCCGGTGACCAGGGTGCGGAGCAGTTCGCTCTTCCCTGAGCCGGTAGCGCCGACTACCAGGCCGTGCGGTCCCATGCCGCCCTGCGCGGATTCTTTCAGGTCCAGCTCGACCGGCTCGCCGTCGGCGTCCCGGCCGATGGGCAGCAGCAGCACCTGCTCGTCCTCGGCGTCCAGCCAGGAGCCAGCCGGATTGAAGGTGGCCAAATCGGTGATGCCCAGCATCTCCGGCATGCTGATCGTGGTGACCAGCAGCCGGTCTGGCTCTTGCGACAGGCGCAACGGTGCCAGCGCCCGTGCGGTCAGCTCGGCCAGGACAGGACCGGCCTGGTCCGCGACGGCCTCGGTGGCCGCGCCACGCAACTCGGGCCTGGGTCCTTCGAGGGACAGGGTACCGTCGTCACCAACCCTGGCCCGTAGTTGCGTGCGGGTGGGCTCGGCGGACTCCACGGCCACCAGGCACACAACCGTGATGCCCGACTCGGGCCCGGCGGCCTCCAGCAGCCCGGTCAGCTCCGGTGACTGGGCCCACGCCGCGGCCGGGTCATAGGAATCCACCACCACCAGCAGTCGCCGGCGCACCGGAAGCTGCGGCCCGGCCAGCCTGATCTGCCCGGGCTGCCCGCCCCGGCCGGGCCGGTGCTGGCTGGCCTGCTCCAGCTCGGATCGCAGCACGTCGGCCAGTCCTTCCATCCCCGCCGCGACCAGTGGCGGCAACCCGGCTTCGCCGGGATCTCCCGCCCTCTCCGCGGTCTGGCCGCAGCGGGTGTGCGGCAGCCATTTCGCCCACTCCCACCCCGGGTCATCGGCCGTGCACACGATCACTGCCACGTCATCGGGGGCGTGCAGCACCGCGATCTGCATCAGCATCGCGCGGGCCAGCGCCCGGGCCCGCGCGGGCGGGCCGAGCACACTGACTACGCCGGCGTTGCCCAGGTCAGCCCAGGCTGGCTGGCGGCCGACCATGCACAGCCGGTCGGTCAGCCGCTGCACCATGCCGAGGACCTGAGGGTCATACTCGGCCAGCGGGTCGGCATGGCCGGACACGCCGATCGCCGTGGCCAGCTTGTCCCGGCCCAGGCCCAGCCGCACGCGCAGGAAATCCGGATCAGCCGCACGGCGCTCCCACACTCGCCGCCGGCGAACCGAGATCGCCCACAGCCGTTCCGGCGACGGATGCGCCCACGCCGCCGCGAACCGCTGCTGCGTGGCGACCTCTCGTGCGGCCTGCCGTACGCCGGTCAGGTACTCCAGGTACCGGGCGCGCTGGACGGCCTTGTTCTTCCGGGTGCCCTTGCGCATCTGGTGGCGCATGATCAGTCCGGTGCCGATCGAGCCGACCACGAACACGACCCCGATCACGATCAGCAGCGGCTTGCCGTAACTGAACATGTAGCCGGCCATCATCACGCTGCTCATCACCGGCATGGCCAGCGTCATCATCGCCGACCCCTGGCTAGCCCGCTGCTCCTGAGGCACCGCGGGCAGCGTCACCCGCCCGCCGGGGATGGCCGGCGGAAGAGCACGGACCGGACGGTGAAACACGACCCCGCTCACCGGCTGGCCGTCCAGTTGATCCACCCGCCGCTGCCCGGCGAAAGCCTGCCTGCCATGCCGGTGAAGTCCGGAGCGACGCCGTACCCGGCTGCCATCATTTCCTGCCTTCCGCCGCGGCCGTTCACGTTCTCGCCAGCTTCGCGGGTCACGGACTGCCCGCCAAGCTCCCTCTTGGCGGGCATGGCACATCTCATTCGGGGGACGGTCAAGTCCTTGGATCGGGACATCACCGGCATCGCCAGCAGGCAGACATGCGGATGTGCCGGGGTTAGGGTCGGTGGGGTGGTGGAGCGGGCTAGTCCGGGCGGCTTTGTCGGCCGCACGACCGAACTGGGGATACTGCGGGGGCTGGTGGCGTCGGTGGCGAAGGGCCACGGCGGGGCGGTGTGGGTGGAGGGGGAGCCGGGAATCGGCAAGTCGGCGCTGGTCAGTGAAGCCCTGTCTGGGGCGGAAGAACTCGGCTGCGCGGTGTTCACCGGCGTAGCCGACGAACTGCGCGGGCGGTTTCCGCTGGGGGTGATGCTGGACGGCCTGGACGCCGGCGGCGGGCTGGGCGCCGGGGAGCGGCGGGAGATCGCGGGGCTGCTGCGGGGGGAGGGACTGAGAGGGATATTGCCGGCCGGGGACGCGGTGGCGGTTGCGGCGGAGCGGGTGCTGGCACTGGTGGACCGGCTGTGCGCGGTCTCTCCGGTCGTGCTGGTGATCGATGACCTGCAATGGGCGGACGAGGCGAGCGTGTCGGTGTGGCACCGGCTGGCGGCCGGAGTGAACCAGGTCCCGCTGCTGGTCGTGGGGGCAGCCAGGCAGGTGCCGCGGTCGCCGGGGCTGGTGGTGGCACGGCAGGGGGTCATGCGGCGAGGCGGCGTGGTGCTGACGCTCCGGCCGTTGCCGTCCGCGGAGGTGACCGCATTGGTGGAGGGCCTGGTGGGCGGCCCGCCGGGGCCACGGCTGGCGGCCCAGGTGGCGCAGACGGGCGGCAATCCGCTATACCTGCGGGAGCTGGCAGACGCGCTGCTGCGGGAGGACCGGGTGCGCCTGCGCGAAGGCGTGGCGGAGATCACGGGGGAGCCGGGCCAGGTCGCGGTGTCGCTGGCCGAGGCGATCCAGGACCGGCTGGGATTCGTTTCCCCGGAAACACTGGAGGTGCTGCGGGCGGCGGCATTGCTGGGAGTGCGTTTTTCGGTGCGGGACCTGACGGTGGTGACGAGGCGCGGTGCGCGGGAACTCGCGGGCGCGGTGACTGAAGCAGCCCAGGCGGGCGTGCTGGTGGAGTCGGGCTTGGATCTGCTCTTCCGGCATGGGCTGATCCAGCAGGCGCTCGCCGAGGGGATTCCCGCCGGGGTGCGAGCGGAACTGCACAGTGCAGCCGCGCGGGCGCTGGCCCAGGCGGGCGCGCCGGCCGAGCGGGTGGCCGCACAGTTGCTGGCGGGGGGTGAGGTGGATGGCTGGATGGTGGGCTGGCTGGTGGAGCATGCTGCGGTGCTGGTGCACCGGGCGCCGCGGGCGGCGGCGGAGTTGCTGGAGCGGGCGGTGGCGGGGGTGGCGGTGGGTGATGAGCGTGGTGAGGTGCTGGCCGAGCACCTGGCCTGGGTGCTGTTCCTGCTGGCGCGCTATGAGCAGGCCGAGCCGGTCGCCCGTGAGCTGCTGGCCCGCAGCCGTGACCCGGAGCGGCGAGGCCGGGTGGCCTGGGCGCTGACCAGCACGCTGTCGCGGACCGGGCGGTCGTCCGAAGCGCTGGCCGTGGCCGACCAGGCGCTGCGGGACCCGGTGGCGGCGGGTGAGTGGCCGACGCGGCTGCGGTCGATGCGGGCTGTGGCGCTGGTTAACGCCGTGCGGTTCGATGAGGCGGATTCGGCGGCGGCGGACGCGCTGGCCGAGGCCGAACGGGTCGGCGACCGGTTCGCCGCCGGCTACTGCCTGCACGTCCGGTCCGTGGTCTGCTTTTCCGGCGGTGACCTGGCCGGGGGGCTGGAGTTCGCGGAGCGGGCGCTGGCGGTGATCGGCGATGACCCGGAGACCGCTGATCTGCGGGTGCTGCTGTCGGTCAACCGGCTGAGCGCGCTGGCGAACCTGGACCGGGACACCGGGGCCGGGGTGCACGAGTTGCTCACCGTGGCCGAGCGGAACGGCACGGCGCGCGCCGCCACAGCCCGGGGCGTGGTGGCCGAAGTCCTCTTCGAGGCCGGCCGCTGGGATGACGCGCTGGCCGAACTGGATGTCCTGCTTCAGCCTGGCGGCGATATCGAGGCACCCATAGAGCTGTCCCTGCGCGGGCTGGCCGCGCTGATCGCCGCGCACCGCGACGATCAGGCCAGCGTCACCGCGCACCTGCGCGCCGCCGACCATCTGCCTGACCCCCCCGGCGGCTGGCGGCTCTACGGCCTGCATGTGCTGCGGGTCAAGGCGATGGCCGCCGAGCGGGACGGGCGGTCCGGCGAGGCCGCGGCCCTTCTGGGGGCCGGCCTTTCCGGCGGCTACTTCGCGGATCAGGAGGAGCTGGAGGGCCTGGCGGATCTGGTGCGCTGCGCGCTGGCCGCCGGGGACCGGCCGGCCGCCGAAGCGGCTGCCGCGCGCTGCGAGCAGTTGGCGTCTCAGCTCAGCGACGTCGGCGTGACGGTGGCGGCGGCGCGGCGGTGCCGGGGTTTGGTGGATGGTGATCTGGGGTTGCTGGGGGAGGCGGTGGCCTATTACCGCACGGTCACCCGGCCGCTGGAGCTGGGTCAGGCGCTGGAGGATGTGGCGGTGGTGCGGGCGGC
>DATGGU010000149.1:0-2984 GCA_035308365.1 Streptosporangiaceae bacterium | reverse complement strand
GCAGGATGGACAGCAGCAGGATCGCCACCGGCTGGGTGAAGTCGATCATCTCCCGCAGCACCGGATCGCCCAGGATCCCGGCCGGGGACAGCAGGTCCCGGTTGATGATGGCCGTGCTGGCATCGTGATGCAGCATCTGCCCCTCGACCCGGAGGCCGCCAGCCTGCTCTGGCAGGTCTCGGTGGACACCCTGGCCGGCTGACGCGCGGCCAGCGTCAGGAGCTGAGCACCCGCGCCGCGTGCGGCCGCCGGGTGTCCCCGACGCGCAGCGCGTGCAGGTTCTCCTTGCCGCGTCGGCTCTGCCTGACCTGGTTCTCGCCGGCCAGCAGGTCCATCCGCACGTCGGCCACCGGGATGTAGTACTGCGGATAGGCGGCCCACTCCCACACATACAGCGCCCTGGTCGTGTCGAGCACGGTCTGGCCGGCCAGCATCGCGCGGATCCGGCGTGGCACCGGTTCCACGTGGTTGACCGGGGTGATCGAAGCCGGGTAGTCGTTCACGGGCGGCATCTCCTCACCGAACCAATCCGGTCCGCGTACCGGTCCGAATGGGTCATGTCACAGCCTAGAGTCTTCAGGAGGAGAGGCATGAAACTCCCCGTCCGGATCGGCCTGGCGAGCGCCGTCGCGGTCCCCGCGCTCGCCACGATCGCCGCCTTCGCGGCGCCGGCCAGCGCCGCTACCAGGCAGGCCACACATCCAAGCGGCGCCAGCAGCGTCGTCTTCGTGCAGACCGACAACACCTCAGGCAACCAGGTGGCCGTCTACGACCGCGCCGCCGACGGCACGCTGAAGCTGGCCGCGACCTACGGCACCGGCGGGCTCGGCGGGCAGCTCACCGGATCGGTGGCCGACCACCTGGCCTCCCAGGGCTCACTCGTCTACGACGCGGCACACGGGCTGCTCTACGCGGTCAACGCCGGGAGCAACACGGTGTCGGTCTTCACCGCCTCCGGTGACACGCTGCGGCTCCGGCAGACCATCAGCTCCGGTGGGACGTTCCCGGTCAGCATCGCCGTGCGCGGCAGCCTGGTCTACGTCGTGAACGCGCTGAACGGCGGGTCGGTGCAAGGCTTCCGGGTGGGCGGCGACCACCTGGTGGCCATCCCGCGGTCAAACCGGGACCTGCACCTCAGCACGACCGCCACCCCGCAGTTCACCAACACGCCGGGCCAGGTCGCGTTCTCCCGCAACGGCGGCCAGCTCCTTGTGACCACCAAGGCGAACGGCAACAACATCGACGTGTTCAAGGTCACCTCCGACGGCACGCTGAGCGCCAGCCCGGTCGTGAACAACGAGCCGAACACCGTGCCGTTCGCCATCGCCTACGACTCGTCCGGCAACCTGGTCATAGCCGAGGCCGGCACCAACGCGCTGGCCACGTACGACCTGCACGCCAACGGCACGCTGACCCTGCTTGACCGGGTGCCCACCGGCCAGTCCGCCACCTGCTGGGTCGCCACCGACAACAACCACCTGTACGTCTCGAACGCCGGCAGCGCCAGCGTCAGCGGCTACAGCAACGCCCCCCACGGCAAGCTCACCCTGCTCGGCAACACCAGCACCGACCCGGGCACCGTGGACGCGGTCGCCTCGCCGCACGGCCGGTACCTGTACGTGCAGACCGGCGCGAACGGCATCGTCGATGAGTTCTCGGTGGCCAGCGGTGGCCTCACCGAGATCGGCAGCGTCACCGTGGCCAGCTCGGCCGGTGGCGAGGGGATCGCTGCCGCCTGATCCCAGAGCCACCAACCGGTCAGGGCGGGAGCGTGACCTGCGCTCCCGCCCTGGCGCTATGAGCGGTGCGTTGCGACCCAGGCGAGGCAGACGGCGATCAGGAGACCGGCCGCCGAGACGATCAGCGGGGTGTGCAGGGTCAGGGCCTGCGCGCCGCGACCGCCGCTGACCAGCAGTGAGCCGAGCAGGGCTACGCCCAGGGCGCCGCCGGCCTGGCGGGCGGTGTTGAGGACGCCGCTGGCCACGCCGGCGTGTTCGCGGCCGGCCGAGCCGACGACGACGGCCGTCATGGCGGGCATGGCCAGGGAGCACATGCCGAGGATCACCGTTCCGCCGACCAGGAGGGCCAGCGAGCTCGTGGGGCCGACCAGGCTGAGCAGGGCCGCGCCCGCTGCGGACAGGGCCAGGCCGGTGACCATGGGGAGCCTGGGGCCGAAGCGGGCGGTCACCCAGCCGCTGGCGGTCGAGCCGGCGCCGACGGCCACGCTCATCGGCAGGATCAGCAACCCGGTCATGGCGGCGGACTCGTGCCGGGCCTGCTGCAGGTAAAGCGAAATACAGAGCAGGGCGCCGTAGAGGCAGCCGTTGAACAGGAACCCCACCGACGTCGCCGTGCTGAACGGCCTGGACCGGAACAGGTGCATGGGGAGCATGGGGTCCCGGCCGCTCCGTCCGGAAAATTTTGCTTCCGTCACCGTGAAGGCAGCAGCGGTCACGATCCCGGCGGCGCCCAGCGCATCGGGCAGGGGGGACAGCCATCCTTCCCGGCCGGCCTCGATGAAGGCGGCGGTGATGCCGGCCAGCGCGCCGATCCCGAGCAGCAGGCCGGGGAGGTCGGTGCGGCGGGTGGTGTCCGGCTCCGACTCGGCGACGTACCTGATCAGCAGCCAGGCCGTGAGGGCGCAGACGGGGACGTTGACCAGGAAGATCGCCCGCCAGCCGACCGTGGCGATCAGCCCGCCGCCGAGGACGGGGCCGAGCGCGACGCCCAGCGAGCCCATGCCGCCCCAGACGCCGAGAGCGCGGGCCCGGGCCCTGGTGCCGGGGTACTGATGCACGATCAATGAGAGCGAGCAAGGCAGCAGCGCCGACGCGCCCAGGCCCTGCACGGCCCTGGCGGCGATCAGCGCGCCGAGGCCGGGAGCGGCCGCGCAGGCCGCCGAGCCGATGCCGAAGGCCGCCAGCCCGATCAGGAACACCTTGCGTGCCCCGGTGCGGTCGGCGGCCGAACCGGCCGTGAGCATC
>DATGGU010000148.1:0-12112 GCA_035308365.1 Streptosporangiaceae bacterium | reverse complement strand
TGGCCCACGCGGCGGCGGCACTGCGCTCCCCGACCATCGGCCAGATCAACTGCGATCCGCGGTTCCAGGTCACGATGGAACCGCGGCCGGGCGGCATGCGGTTCCTTAACAGCCACATCATCACGCACCGCCGCACCGCCTGCCAGGATCAGCCAGAACCGGAGCGCCGCCGCCTGCTGATCCGCGTGTGTCCGGATGCCTGAACCGCCACTCAGCGCGTGCATCAATCCCCGGCATGGGCGCTGAGGCAGGTGCGGAGGTCCGCCTGGCGGAGAGCGAGACCGACCAGGATGCCGCGTTCGAGGTGCGCCTCCGGGTCTTCGTAACCGAGCAGCCTGCGCCAGAAGAGCTCGAATTCGATGAGCATGATCCAGCGGCCGAGCACTTTCCTGCCCTGCTCGACGGGGCTCTGGCCGGGGTCGGGCGGCTCACCGTCCCCGGCCTTGAGCCAGGCGCCGGCCCAGGCCGGGGGCGAAGGGCACGGGGGTGCCCGCCCCTCTCGCGGTCGGCAAGGCCGCCCGAGCATGGGCCTGGGCAAGCTGCCCGTGCACACGATCGAGCAGCGGGCGGCCGAGAGCGGGCTCGCCGCCGTCGAACTGCACGCGCAGACGCACGCATGCGGTTTACGGGCAACTCGGTTACACCGCCCACGGGGACCTGTTTTCGAGGACGGGATCGAGCACATCAGCATGCACAAGGAATTGCAATGATTGCAGCCCCGCGCCCTTGCCTCCCTCTCCGCAGAACACCCGCACCGGCCCAGCGGCGGATGCAGAACTCAGGATCCGGGCGTCCTTCGGGATAGACGTAGGAGCCGTGGCCGTCGAACAGGCGGCAACGGCGCTGAATGACCGCGCCTGCGGGCAGGGCGGGTGGCGTATCGGTGGTGGCGGCCACCCAGTGGCGTTCCGGCGGCTGCAGGCCCGGGACGCGGGCGGCGAGCCGGTCCGCCAGGAGCATGTAGAGCTGGTAGTTGTCCCCGATGCCGCCCATCATGAGCTGGAAGCCGCGCCGGAACCGGGATCAAGCACGGTCAGCGGCTCGCCGTTCAGAACCAGGTCAGGCCCATGCAGCTAGCCCGTCCGGCGTGGGGTGGACTTCGGCGGCGTCTGCGCCGGACGGCGAATTCGCTCTCCCGCCCGGATAGCCGTCCCCCGAGTGCTCGCATGTTCCGCGGCCAACTGCGCACCGTGGGGCACGAGGCCGGTCTTCACCTCCATGCGCCCTGATCTGACCGGGCGTGCCGCGGGAACCTGGAGCGCCACAATGGCGGCATGACGAGGTATGCGTATGAGCCGGGCCGACTGGCACTGGTTGCCTGTTGGGGGACAGGGCGCGGCGATCTGGCGGAGACGGTCTCGGTCCTGCCCCCAGGGGCCGCTCACGACGCTGCGCTGCACCTGGCTTCCACGCTGACAGGCCTGTCGCGGTTCCTATGGAATGCCTACACGCGCCCGGCGAGCGCGGCCGGCGACCCTGCGGAGCCGAATAGCCAGGCCTGGCAGCGGGCCGAGGAGCGCGCCCGGTTCAGCGTTGTCCTGCCAGCGATCCGCACACCGGACCTGCCCACCCAGAGCGGCTTGCTGTCGGTGTCCTACAGCCCGGTGGAGGAATCTGCCCACCGGGTCGGGCGTGCGCTGCACGCGATCGGCGATGCGGGACTGACCGAACGCGTAGCCGCAGACGCGCGGCGCGAGCTTGACGCGATCGAGTCCGCTGAGCGCGGTGACCTGTCAGGCCGGGCGCAGCAGGCGGTGCTGCTGTCGCGTGCGGACGCCTCCCCGGTGCAGGTCCAGGCTGCCGATGCCCTGTTGCGGGCAAGCCCGCTCGGAGCGGGCGAATTGTTCACCGACCTGGATCCGACCGCTGCGGCGGTGGCCGCAGCGCACTGGCTGCAGGCTGCTGCCGACGTCGTGGCCCCGATGGCAGGCATCGACCCAGCGGAAGTGGTCATCGAGGCCGACAACCTGGAAGCACTGCAGGTCCACACCCCGACACTGGTCCTGCGCCGTCTCAACGATGGCACGAGTCCGCGTCAGGTGGTCGTTGGCCTGGTGGCTGAGGCATGGAAGCCGCTGAAGGCCATCTCGCGGATCCAGACGCCCTCGCCCGGCGCCTGGCCGAACTCCACGAACAGGCCAGCGAATACGGTGAGCGGGCCGAGGAGATCCGTGCCGGGTTGCTCGCCGAGTTCCGCATCACGCCGCTGGACCCAGCGCGCCCGGCACCCGATCTGCTCGAGGATCTCCTCGACGGGCTACGCGGATGCTGGCTGCTGTACGCCAACTGCGCAGACGGCACCGGCGATGACGAACTGGCACTGACCGCCGATGGCCAGGACCAGGCCAGGTTGAGCGACAGTGCGGAGGACGAAGACGAGGAAGCCACGGCGGCTGAACGCGATCGCATCGACGCGCAGTTCGCCGACGAAGTCCGCGAAGAAGCAGACGCCAACCGCGACCGCCTCCGGTAGCCCGAGCGACATACCACAGCCCCGCCCTTGTACCTTGACGGACTCGTGCAAGCCGCGGGCCCGTGGCAGAACTCAGTCCGCCAGATGTTCCTGCGGGTGTCACCCCGCCCGTTCACCCGGCGCAGCACGGTGAGATAAGGCCGACGCTGGCACAGGCCGACGGCGCTGTCCCGTGGCGAATCGCTATCGCCGCTGACGGGATCGCGCCGGCGCAAGAGCGTGCCCGGCTCAACCACCGCTCAACCACGACCACCCGCCAAGCGCCGGATCCAGCCGAACGCCGCCGGACCCAGACAAGATCAGCCCCTGACCGCGTACACGCAGGTCAGAGGCTGTTTTCGCAAGTGGTGGCAGGTGTTGGGTTCGAACCAACGTAGGCTAAGCCGACGGTTTTACAGACCGCTCCCTTTGGCCGCTCGGGCAACCTGCCGTGCGCCGCCCTACCGGACGGCTGCGCCGCCGTACCTGACGGCACAGTGCAGGATAGCCGAATCGCCACCCGTAGGCATCTTCGGCTCGCACATAACCGCGGCACGACCGCGACCAAACGGTACCGGAACCCACGCCGCCACCCGTCCTGCTCCCGCCACGCCGACTAATCTGTACCCCGGCACCCAGCCGGGCCCTCCGAAGCGCGGCGAGGGTGGCCCGTATCGCAGGCAAACCACCAGGGGGCACCCATGGCCGACTCATCCTTCGACATCGTGAGCAAGATCGACCGTCAGGAGGTCGACAACGCGCTGCAGCAGGCGGCCAAGGAGATCGGCACCCGCTTCGATTTTCGCGGAGTCGGCGCCTCCATCGCCTGGGCAGGCCAGCATGACGTGGAGATCCGTGCGAACAGCGAGGAACGCGCCAAGGCTGTCCTCGATGTTTTCAAGGATAAGCTGGTCAAGCGCAAGGTCTCGCTCAAGATTTTGGATCCCGCCGAGCCTAAGCTCTCCGGCAAAGAGTATCGCCTGGCGGTGAATCTTAAAGAGGGCCTCTCCCAGGAGAATGCGAAGAAGATCTCGAAGATCATCCGCGACGAGGGCCCGAGCGGTGTCCGCGCCCAGATCCAGGGTGAGGAACTCCGCGTTTCTTCCAAGAAGAAGGATGATCTGCAGGCCGTTATAGCCCTGCTGAAAGGCAAGGATTTCGACTTCGCCCTGCAGTTTGTCAACTACCGGTAGCCGGGATAGGGCGAAGCAGCCCAAGTGGTCAGCGCGGGCAGCCGGCCAGCGACTCCAGCCGCCGCACCCGCTCCGCCACCTGCGGGTGCGTCGAGAATAGCCGCCCGAGCCCGGTGGACCGGAACGGCCCGACGATCATCAAATGCCCGGCCGCGGCCAGCGACCCGGTGGCCGCCAGCGGCCGGGCCGTCGTGCCCAGTTCTATTTTCCGCAGGGCTCGCGCCAGCGCCAAAGGATCCCCGGTCAGCAACACCGCCGCGGAATCTGCCTGGTACTCCCGGGTGCGGGCTATCGCCAGCTGGATAACCAGCGCCGCCACCGGGCCGAGCACCATCATCAGCAGCAGCTTGAGCGCCCGCCCGCCGCCCCTGCCGAACGGGAGCAGCCAGGCGAAGCTGGCCAGGAAGGTGATCACGGTGGCCATGCCCGCGGCCACCGATGAGACCAGGATGTCCCGGTTGTGGATGTGCGACAGCTCATGACCGAGCACCGCGCGCAGCTCATCGACGTCAAGGGTGGCGAGGATGCCCTCGGTGCAGCAGATCGCCGCCCGGCGGCGGCTGCGGCCGGTCGCGAAGGCGTTGGGCTGCGGGGCCGGCGAGACGTACAACTGGGGCACCGGCGTGCGGGCCATCGTGCTGAGCTCGCGTACCAGGCGGTAGAGCTGCGGGTACTCCCATTCGCTCACCGGCCGCGCCCGCATCGCGGACAGCGCGATTTTGTCGCTCAGGAAGTAGGCGGTGCCGTTCACCGCAATCGCGATCACCACGGCGGCCATGAGGCCATCGCCGCCGTCGGCCGCCGCACCTATCGCCAGAATGAGGCTGGAGAGCACGGCGATGAGGATCGCGGTTCGCAGCACGCTGCCGTGCACGTGACGTCCCTCCCTCGCCCGTTGCCAAGCCTGGCCACCTGTTCAACGGCTCCGGGCACGACCGGCGTTCCCGCCGCGTCCGCAGCCGGGTCTGCGCAATCTGCCCGCGAATGTGAACCGCTGGTAAGCCGTTCGCGTCTTGTTACACAGGAAGGCAGACTTCAGCGCAGATCTGTCATAAAATTGTGCGGGAACTGCCGTCGGCTAGCAAGACGTGGCAGATTCATTGTGAGAGATTCATCACAGCCGTGCCCAGAGGCTGAGACGCGGGCCGTCCGGGGCATCTGCCCAAGTAGCATGACGGTAACCCTAACTCACGCCCCGGCCCCGGGACAGGGCTCAAAGGGGAACGCCGTCGCTGGCGGTCGGCCGCGGCGTGTGGAGGAGGTCCTCCAACTGTGACCAAGCAGGTCCAGCAGCTTGATCGTGTCATCATCCGCTTCGCAGGCGACTCCGGCGACGGCATGCAGCTCACCGGAGACAGGTTTACCCAGGAAACGGCCACTTTTGGCAATGACCTGTCAACCCTGCCGAACTTCCCGGCCGAGATCAGAGCGCCGGCTGGCACCCTGCCGGGGGTGTCCAGCTTCCAGTTGCACTTCGCCGATCATGACATCCTGACGCCGGGCGACGCGCCCGACGTGCTGGTGGCCATGAACCCGGCGGCGCTCAAGGCGAATCTGGCCGACCTGCCGCGCGGCGGCGACCTGATCGTCAATACCGACGAGTTCACCAAGCGCAACCTGACCAGGGTGGGCTACGAGACCAGCCCGCTCGAGGACGGCTCGCTCGATGCTTACCAGGTGCATGCCATACCGCTCACCTCGATGACCGTGCGTGCCCTGGACGAATTCGAGATCACCAGAAAAGAAGCCGAACGGGCGAAGAACATGTTCGCGCTCGGCCTGCTCTCCTGGCTCTACGATCGCCCGGCCGACGGCACGCTGAAGTTCCTCGAGGCCAAGTTCGCCGCCAAGCCGGAAATCATGAAGGCCAACATCGCCGCCTTCCAGGCCGGCTGGAACTTCGGCGAGACCACCGAGTCGTTCTCGGTCAGGTACGAGGTCAAGCCGGCCGCCCTGGAGCCCGGCACCTACCGGAACATCACCGGCAACACCGCGCTGTCCTACGGCCTGATCGCGGCCTCCAAGCTGTCCGGCCTGCCGCTGTTCCTCGGCTCGTATCCAATCACCCCGGCCTCGGACATCCTGCACGAACTGTCCAAGCACAAGCGGTTCGGCGTGCGGACCTTCCAGGCCGAGGACGAGATCGCCGGGGTCGGCGCGGCTCTCGGCGCCGCGTTCGGCGGCTCGCTCGCAGTGACCACCACCTCGGGCCCCGGCATGATCCTGAAAGCGGAGACGGTGGGCCTGGCCGTCTCTGTCGAGCTGCCGCTCATTGTCTGCGACATCCAGCGGGCCGGCCCGTCCACCGGAATGCCGACCAAGACCGAGCAGGCCGACCTGCTCATGGCGATGTTCGGCCGCAACGGCGAATCACCGGTCCCGATTGTCGCCCCGGCCAGCCCATCGGATTGTTTCGCCACCGCGATCGAGGCCGCCAGAATCGCCGTCAAATACCGCACTCCCGTCGTTCTGCTGTCCGATGGCTATCTGGCGAATGGCTCCGAACCATGGCGGTTGCCCGATGTGGCCACGCTTCCCGACATCGCCGGCGAATTTTCTTTTATGAAATTTGACGATGCTGATTCAACCGGGACGGTTGAGTTCGAGCCGTTCGCGCGGGACCCCGTTACCCTGGCCAGGCCATGGGCCGTGCCCGGTACGCGGGGCCTTGAGCACCGGATCGGCGGCATCGAGAAGGCCGACGTTACCGGGACGATTTCCTACGACCCCGACAACCACGACCGGATGGTCCGGCTGCGCCAGGCCAAGGTGGACGGGATAGCCGCCGGCATCCCGCCGCTGACCGTGGACGACCCGGACGGGGATGCCAAGGTTCTCGTGCTCGGCTGGGGTTCCACGTTCGGGTCCATCGGTGCCGCGGTCCGCCAGGTACGGCGCAGCGGCGGGAGGGTGGCCCAAGCGCACCTGCGGCACCTCAACCCGTTCCCGTCCAACCTCGGCGACCTGCTCCGCCGCTACGACAGGGTGCTCGTACCCGAAATCAACCTTGGCCAGCTCGCGCTGCTGCTTCGCGGCAGATTCCTGGTAGACGTCATCTCCTACAACCGGGTGCGCGGCCTGCCGTTCCAGGCGGCCGATCTGGCCAGCGTGATCCAGGATGTGATCGACCATGTCTGAGTCCAATGGCAACCCGAACGGCCACCGCCCAGCCTCGCTCACCCTGGTCCCCGTCGCCAGTGAGCCATTGAAGGCCAAGGACTTCAAGTCCGACCAGGAGGTCCGCTGGTGCCCCGGCTGCGGGGACTACGCGATCCTGGCCGCGTTCCAGTCCTTCCTGCCCGAGCTGGGCATCCCCAGGGAAAACGTGGCCGTCATCTCCGGCATCGGCTGCTCATCCCGGCTGCCGTACTACGTGAACAGCTACGGTATGCACTCCATCCACGGCCGCGCCCCGGCGATCGCCAGCGGGCTGGCGTCCACCCGCCGGGACCTGTCGGTCTGGGTGGTCACCGGCGACGGCGACGCCCTGTCCATCGGCGGCAACCACCTGATCCATGCCCTGCGCCGCAACGTGAACATCAAGATCATGCTGTTCAACAACCGGATCTACGGCCTGACCAAGGGCCAGTACTCACCGACCTCGGAACAGGGCAAGATCACCAAGTCCACCCCGTTTGGCTCGCTGGACACCCCGTTCAACCCGATCTCGCTGGCGCTGGGCGCGGAGGCCAGCTTCGTGGCCCGCACGATCGACTCCGACCGCAAGCACCTGACCAGCGTGCTGCGGGCAGCCGCCGACCACCGGGGCGCCGCGTTCATCGAGATCTACCAGAACTGCCCGATCTTCAACGACGACGCGTTCGCCCAGGTCACCGAGCCCGGCTCCCGCGAGCAGCGGGTGATCAGGCTAGAAGGAGGCCAGCCCGTCCGGTTTGGTGCCGACCAGTCGCGCGGCCTGCGGTTCAACTCCCGTGGCGCCCTCGAAGTGGTAGACGTAGCCGAGACAGGCGAAGAATCCCTGCTGGTCCACGACTCCCACGCGGCCGACCCCTCCTACGCCTTCGCGCTGTCCCGCCTGGACGACCGGGACTTCTCTCACACCCCGATCGGCATATTCCGCCAAGTGCCCAGGCCCAGCTACGACGAGCTGATGGCCGCCCAGCTCGACGACGCCAAGGTCAAGCAGGGCGCCGGCGACCTGGCCGCCCTCCTGGCCGGTGGCGACACCTGGCAGATCCACTAGCCTGCCGATGACCATCCGGGTCGACCACGACGGTCCGGTCACCACGGTGACCATCGACCGCCCCGAGGTCCGCAACGCCGTAGACGGCCCCACCGCGGCCGCCCTGGCCGAAGCCTTCCGCGCGTTCGACGCGGACGACACCGCAAGCGTCGCCATCCTCTACGGGGCAGGCGGCACGTTCTGCGCCGGCGCCGACCTCAAGGCGGTGGGCGGCCCCACCGGCAACCAGACCACCCCGGACGGCGATGGCCCGATGGGCCCAACCAGGATGCGCCTGACCAAACCGGTCATCGCCGCAATCGCCGGCCACGCCGTGGCCGGCGGCCTGGAGCTCGCCCTCTGGTGCGACCTGCGCGTGGCCGAAGAAGACGCAACCCTGGGCGTCTTCTGCCGCCGCTGGGGCGTCCCCCTGATCGACGGCGGCACGGTCCGCCTCCCCCGCCTCATCGGCCTCAGCCGCGCCCTCGACATGATCCTCACCGGCCGCCCCGTAACCGCCGCCGAAGCCCTTCAGTCAGGCCTGGTCAACCGCGTCGTCCCGCCGGGCCAGGCCCTCCCCGCCGCCCAGGCCCTGGCCGCCCAGCTAGCCGCCCTCCCCCAAACCTGCCTCCGCAACGACCGCCTATCCGCCCTGGAATCCCTGTCCATGGACCATGAGGCGGCAATGACAAACGAGTTCCGCCACGGCATGTCCACTTTGCAGCAGCCCGGAATGGCCGAAGGAGTGGAACTTTTCCGCTCCGGCGCGGGCCGCGGCGGCGCCCCGGTCTGAGACCACCCCGCTACCGTCTTGCCCCGGCCTGCGGCCGGTCGCGCACCGCCGCCGGCAGCTTCATTTCCGGACGGATTGTCGTTCGCGCTGGGTAGTCTCGGAGTATGGAACTCCATGTCGGATGTGCGATGTGGACTCACGCACCCTGGCAGGGCCGTTATCTACCGCATCCCCTCCCGCCACGAGAACGCCTGCACGCCTATGCGACCTGGTGTAACGCCGTGGAGGGCAATACGACTTTCTACGCGACGCCATCCCTGGACACGGTTGAATCGTGGGCGGATCAGACCGCTCCCGATTTTCGCTTCCTGCTCAAACTACCGAGGCTGATCACTCACGAGCGCTGCATGACCGATGTCAGCGAGCCGCTGCGTGGCTTTCTGGCCGCGATCGAACCCCTGGGCCAGCGCGTGCACGCCCTCTGGGTCCAATTGCCACCGGCCTTTGGCCCCGCTGACCTTGGCACCCTCGCCGGGTTCCTGCGCCAGCTTCCACATGAATATCGCTCCGCGGTCGAGGTCCGGCACCGCGCGTTCTTCGAGGATTCCCGGCCGGAGCACCAGCTCGAAAAGATTCTGGACGAGGTAAAAGCAGAATGGGTGTCATTCGACACGACCGTCTTGTTCGAGAAGCCGGGTATTACCGGCGCCGAACGGGAGGCGTGGGGAAAGAAGCCGCGTCTGCCGCGCCGGTCACGGGCACTGACGGCTAATCCCGTCGTGCGTTATCTTGGCCGCGACGATGCCGAACTCACGGTCGCGGGATGGCGGCCATGGCTCGATACGGTTGCCGAGTGGCTGCGCGAGGGCCGTTCCCCAACCGTATTCATTCATACCCCCGACAATGCCGAGGCTCTCGACCTCGCCCGCCGGTTCCACCATGACGTGAAAACCCGGCTCCCCGAACTCGAACCGCTTCCCGAACCGATCCCCGCCGGGCCGCCGACTCTGTTTTGAGCCGGGACGGCCCAGCCCAACTGCTCACTGGCTGGCTACCTTGAACCAGTCGGCATCAGGCCGCTGGCAGAGGCCCGGCAAGCCAGGGAACGGCTGATCCAGGCCGGGCAGGCCGCCGCGGCGGCCCGGGCCGAGTTCCGTCGTATGCCGTCGCAGTGCTCACCGTGGAATCGTCATATTTCACCATAATTTACGTCAGGACAGAACAGCACTACCAAACAGGACAAAACATCACAAGAGGCATACCATATCCCACCTGAACGCCCTCAGAGGAGGGCGGGGCAGGAGGGGAAATCATGTTGCGTTCAACAAACCGGCTGGCGCCCGTCGTCGCGCTGAGTGGGCTCCTGGCCACGCTCGTCGTGATGCCTACCCAAGCCGCGTCGGCGTCGGGGGCGGCCGCCGCCCACACATGCACGGGTACGGCAACGGCGCCCGGCGTGCTCACCGGTAGCTATCCCGGGAACGTCATCGTCAAGGGCGTGTGCGCGGTCAATGCCGGGCCCGCCGTCGTCAAAGGCAACCTTGCCATCGCCCCAGGCGGAGCGCTGCTAGCGATCTTCGCTTTCAACGACAAGACCCATAAGGGCTTCTCCAGCCTCACGGTGATCCGGAACGTCGTCGTCAGCAAGGGGGCGGCCCTGGCCCTTGGCTGCGAACCTACCGCCTTCCCCTGCGCTGACGACACGGGCAAGCCACCCACACTCCAGTCCCGGGGAACCATCGGCGGCAGCCTGTTCGCCACCGACTCCCTCGGGGTGCTCGTGCACAACAGCTCGATCGGCGGGGCGGTGGCTCAACAGGGCGGTGGCGGTGGGCTGTCCTGCACGCCCAAGGGAATCTTCAAGCTCTTCAAGACGCCTGTCTTCAGTGATTATGAGGACAACGTTTTCGGCGACAGCCTCATCGTCACCGGCCTGCATTCCTGCTGGCTGGGAGCGATCCGTAATGCCGTGCACGGCAGCCTGATCTACACGTCTAACAAGATGGCGGACCCTGATGCCAACGAGGTCACGCACAACGACATCAACAGGTCGCTCACCTGCCAGGGAAATACCCCGGCGGTCCAGTATGGGGACGGTGGCAGCACCCCTGATGTCGTGAGCGGCATGGCAACCGGTCAGTGCCGTTTCAGCCGGCTGGTGCCCAACCCGGCGCCCAACGGACCGCTAGAGCCGATCGCCGTCCACGCCACCGCGTAGCCGCGAAAGCAGCTCCCTGGCCGGTCCAGCCGCACGGACCGGCCAGGAAGCCCCCTTCAGCTATCGCCGCTGACGACGCCGGCCGGGCAGGTGAGTCGGGGGCAGACCCCCGTAGGTGGGTTCGGACGAACCCCACCCGCTCCGGTGAACGGCCGGCCTGGGGAAAGGCCGGTGACCGGGGTGCGCAGGCCGAATACGTCAAACGCGGGTGGTGCGCCGTGGACGCAACCGAAACGATCAATTCCTGGTACTGGTGTGGCGCTCCATGCCGCATCACGTATCCGGTTCGTAACACGGACGGGGTCGTAAAACCTGGTAACCCTGTCCGTTAACCGCGGCCATGGGGGGATTGAACGACGGTGATGACAGCCGCGTTTCTCAACAGTCATGCTCGTTCGACGCTTTCGGCGCATGGGCGCCGCCGGAGTGCGAGGTCGGTGCGGCGGCAGTGGCCGAGCCTGGCCCGGCTCGGCGGGCTGGTCGGCTTGCTTGCCCTTGCCGCGGGAATGCTGGCCGGGATCCCGTCGGTCTCGGCGGCCACCACGTCCACGGCCGTGTCACTGACCTTCGACAACGGCACGATCAGCGAGTACACCCTCGGGTATCAGCAGGCGCTGCAACCGCACGGCGTACCCGCGACGTTCTATGTCAACAGCGGAACCGTGGGCCGCTCGGCGACGATGTCATGGTCTCAGTTGAGCACTCTCGCCGCGGCAGGTGACGAGATCGGCGGCAAGACCGTCGACGGCACCAGCCTGACCACGCTCACGGCGCAGCAGCAGATCGCCGAGATCTGCAACGACCGTCAGGCGATTGCCCAGCATGGACTCAATCCGTTCAGCTTCGCCTACCCCGGCGGTGCTGGTGCGAGCAACACCACCATCCAGAGCGAGGTGCAGAACTGCGGTTACGGGAACGCCAGGAGCGCCGGGAGCTTGTCCCCGGCCGGGCCCACCTACGCGGAAACGCTGCCGCCCAAGAGCTGGCTGTCGCTGCGCGCGTACGCGCCAGGCGGACAGGTCACGCTGGCCAACCTCGAGTCGCTGGTGTCCAGTGCGGCCGCGCACGGCGGCGGCTGGGTCCCCATCGTCATCCAGAAGGTGTGTTCACAGAGCCTGGACCCCGCCAACTACAGCACCTGCACCGCCTCGTCGGGGTGGATCGACTTGGGCGACCTGAACACCTTCCTGAGCTGGGTGCAGAATGCCGGACAGCCGGGCGGCGCCCCGGCCGGGGCGGCCTTCAGCACGATCGCGAGCGCGGCAAAGACGGCCGACACGGTCGCGCCCACGACCACCATTTCCTGCAACGGGTCCGCGTGCCAGTCCAGTAC
>DATGGU010000147.1:0-96016 GCA_035308365.1 Streptosporangiaceae bacterium | reverse complement strand
GGCTGATGTGGCGGGGTTGGCTGATGTGGCGGGGGCGGCCGATGTGGCGGGGGCGGCCGATGTGGCCGAGTCGCCCGATGTGGCGAGGTTGGCTGATGTGGCCGGGTCGGCCGGTGTGGCCGGGTCGGCCGATGTGGCGGGGTCGGCCGGTGTGGCCGGGTCGGCCGATGTGGCGAGGTTGGCTGATGTGGTGCGGTTGGCCGGTGTGACGGGGTCGGCTGATGTGGCGGGGTTGGCTGATGTGGCGCGGTTGGCCGGTGTGGCTAGGTCGGCCAGTGTGGCTAGGTCGGCCGGTGTGGCGGGGTCGGCGAAGCCGAGTTCAGCCAATGTCTGGGCCGACTCCGCTGCCCGGGCCGCCGCGTCGAAATGGTCACCCGCGCCGAGGTAGATCTGGGCCAGCCGGGCGAGCAGCCGCGCCCGGGAGATCGTCGGTGCGGCCCCGGCGCTCGCCCCGGCCTCGCGGATCAGCGGCTCCAGTGCCTGGTCCACGTCCGCCCCGTCGGCCAGTGCGACCTCCGCCGCCCGGGCCAGGCAGTCGGTGACCTGGCTGGCCTGGCCGATGCGGCGCCACTCGTCCGCGGCCTGGCCGAACCTCTCGATCGCGGCCGCGGCATGGCCCTGGATGGCCGCGCTGCGGGCCAGCGAGCCGGTCACCGCCGCGCACCACCACTGCAGGAACTTCCAGTCCTCGCTGCCGGTCTCCTGCCCGTCCCGCAGGCTCCGGTAGTCAGCCAGCACCGCCGCCAGTTCGGCATCGAGTGCTCCGCTCGCACTGCCGGCGGTCACCCGGGGCTGCAGCGCACTGTAGGCGTCGAACAGCGGCTTCGTGGCCGCGAGCACCTCCGCGCCCGGGCCCGCCGCGACCGGGTCTGGCGGCGCGGGGCAGGCCGGATCGAGCTGCCGCACCGCGGACGCCTTGACCGGCAGCCCCATGAGGCTGATCATGCGGTCGATGGCCGGCCGCTGGGTCAGCGCAACCCGCCCGGTCTCGACATCCTGGCTGAGCTTGGCGAACCAGGCCTGGTAGTCCTCGCCCGCGCCGTCGGAGACAACCTTGAACTGCGCGGCTCGCTTCATCGTCAGCACGTCGAGGAAGGTGCGGAAGTCCTCGGGCGCCAGCGCCCTGACGGCCTCGGTCACCCGCCGGTCGAACTGCTCGGCGCAGACCAGCAGCTCCTCGATCAGCCGGTGCTGCTCGACCAGCCTGCTCATCGGGCTGTCCCGCCACACCCGCTCCCGGTAGCAGGCCCAAGCCGGATCGTCCATGTCCCGGTCCCTCCCCGATGTCACCAGGTGCGCCCGGCCGGACCGAACGCGGCCGCCTGGCCGGAGCGCGGTGAACGGCGAGGTAAGCGTGGGTCCGCGCCGCTACCCGCGCTTCGTCTCGTCATCCGGCTTCATCCCGGCGTCATCCGGCTTCATCCCGGCGTCGTCCTTGGTCTGGGCGGCGGCCAGCCGCAGGCTCCGCGCCGCCTTTTCGTCGCCCTTCGCGGCCGCCACCTGGGCAAGATCCTCGTAGCTGCGGACTACCAGCTCGGGTGTGCGCAGATGCTCGGCCCTGACCAGGCACTCCTGGAAGATCGCGGTGGCCTGGCCGAACTGGCCGTCCTTGAGGCTCTCGACGCCGTCGGTCTCCCGGTACGCCCAGGCGGCCACGAGCAGGCAGAACCGGTCCTTCCGGCCCAGCGGCTCCCACGGGATCGCGGCCAGCTCCTGCGGCAGCGGGTGCCGCAGCTCCAGTTCGTCCGTGCCGTCCCGGTACAGCTCGGCGGGGTTGGGCCGGGGCCGTGCGGCGAGCTGGCCGGCCAGCTTCGCCGGGCTGGTCTCGCCGGGTTCCTCACCTGTGCCCTTCGCCGCGATCCGGTTGACGGCCTTGCCCACCTGGTTCACCACGATGGGCGTGGCCCGCCTGAGCTGCATCTTGCCGACGGGCGCTGGCGATGCCGCGGCGGCCGCGGACATCGCGGTGAAGGCGGCCCGCCGGGCGATCTTCTCCGCCGTCCGCGGGTTTTCTGCCACCTGTTCCTTGACACCTTCGAGCGTCCGGCTCACCGTGTCGTTGCTGCGCGCCGCGTCGATGGTGTCCCGTGCGGTCTTGACCGCTTTCCCGATCCCTCGCGCCGCCAGCCGGGTGAGCTTTTCACTGGTGGAATCCCGCTTCTTGGCAGCGGGGCTGGGCTCGGGCGTGGGCTCGGCCTGGGGCTGGTCGCTCATGCTCTGTCTCGGCCCCTTCCCCCTTGCGGTGTCCGCCTCTGTCAGTGTGTCGTCGTGCGATGGTGGCCGCAAGGGATCATTGACCGTCGAGCAGTGGGCCAAACAGATCCCCCAGGCCGGCGACCCGGTCCAGGACGGCGTCGCTGGTGAAGATCAGGTCCTCCGGGCGGCGGCAGGCGCTCACCTCGTCCCAGCTCACCGGGGTTGACACGACGGGCTGCTCGCTGGCCCGCAACGAGTATGGTGCCACCGTATTCTTCTTGGCGTTGTTCTGGCTCCAGTCGATCAGCACCTTGCCCGGCCGCAGCACCCTGGTCATCCGGGAGACGACCAGTTCCGGGTGCTCCCGTTCGAGCTGCTCGGCCAGGCCGCGGGCAAGCTCGCTCGCCTGCTGCGAGGTGTGCCCGGAGAGCGCGGCGGTGAGCTGCATTCCCTTGCCGCCCGAGGTCTTCGCCAGCGGCCGCAGCCCCCGTTCCTCCAGCAGCGGCCGCAGCAGCAGCGCGACCCGGCAGCACTCGGCCAGTGTGGCCGGTGGCCCGGGATCCAGGTCGAACATCAGCCGGTCCGGCTCGCCCACGTGCGGCACCCGCCACATCGGCGTATGAATCTCCAGGCAGGCCAGGTTGGCCAGCCAGATCAGCGTCGGCAGGTCGCCGGCCACCACGTAGACCACCCGCTTGCTGGCCTTGCCCGAACTCGGCGCCTCCACGGTGGCCGTGGGCACCCAGTCCGGCCGGTGTGCCGGAGCGTGCTTCTCGTAGAAGTATTCGCCGGATACCCCGTTCGGGTACCGCTTCAGCGTGACCGGCCGCCCGGCGATGTGTGGCAGCATCACCGGCGCGACCTGCAGGTAGTAGTCGATCACCTGCCCCTTGGTGAACCCCGCCTCCGGGTACAGGACCTTCCCCAGATTGGTCACCGTGAGCACGCGGTCTTCCACCCGCACCCGCACGCTCTGCCCCTCCGGACTCACGCCTCTCCTTCCCCCCAACGCCATGGCTCCAAGCCCGTCACACCGAACCCATCAGTGGACCGAGCTGCCGATCAGGCTGCCGACGCCATAGGTGACGGCGATGGCCACGGCGCCGAGAGCAAGCTGGCGCAGCCCCGAATGCAGCACGGACTTGCCGGTCAGCCTGCCGACGGTCATCCCGCCGATGATCAGGGCAGCGGCCGTGACGCCCAGGGACACGCCCAGCAGGTGCAGCCCGGCCAGATAGGGGAGCAGCGGGACGAGCGCGCCGAGGGAGAAGGCCAGCAGCGAGGCCACGCCCGCCACGATCGCGGACGGCAACTCGTTGGGGTCGACGCCGAGCTCTTCCCGGGTGTGTACCCGCAGCGCCGTATGCGGATCCCGGGAGACCGCGGCGGCCATCCGGGTGGCGGTGTCCTGGTCGGCGCCGTACTCGCGGAAGTAGTCGGCCAGCTCGGCTTCCTCGGCCGCGGGGAACTGGGCGAGCATCCGGCGTTCCAGGTCGACCTCGGCGTGTACCAGCTCGTTCTGGTTGGTCACCGACACGTATTCCCCGGTGCCCATCGAGAACGCCCCGGCGACCAGGGCCGCCGTGCCGGTGAGCACGATCGCGTGGTCCGAGACCCCGCCCCCGCCGACGCCCGCGATCAGTGAGGCGTTGGTCACCAGCCCGTCCACCGCGCCGAACACGATCGGCCGCAGCCATCCACCGGACACGTCACGATGGCGATGCGACCACCCTGCCCGGTGCGCCGCCGCACCGATCGCATATGAAGGCTCCGGCCGGTCCTTGTCAGTCACTAGCCGGATTATCCCGCAGGCCGGGCGGCGCACGCATGCGGAGTGCGCGGACGCTGACATGTCCGCGCACTCCGCGCCTGGGGAGTGCTGGTAAGCCCCTCCCGGGAGGTTCTAGCTACTGATCGTTTCGAGTTCGGGCTGCTCCGCTTCGCCGGCCGGCAGCTCGTTGGCTGCCCGGCTGCGGGTGGTCAGCCAGCCGCTCAGGGCGACCGCCACTCCGAGCGCGGCGACCCCGGTGATCACTTCGAGAGCTGGCCGGTAGGCGGATAGCAGGGTGGCCGGTGCGGCCAGCCGGTTGCCGCCACGCGCGTCCACCACGGCGGTGACGATCGCCAGCACGATCGCGCCGCCGACCTGGAACGAGGTCTGCAGGATGCCGGACGCCAGGCCCTGTTCCTCGTCGGCGACCCCGGCGGTCGCCTGGACGTTCAGCGACGAGAAGCCGAGGCCGAACGCCGCCCCGATCAGCAGGACCGCGGGCAGGATCACCGCCGGGTAGTCCGGATGCACGCCGATCCGCAGGAACCATGCGTACCCAGCCACCAGGCAGCCGAACGCCAGCGCCACCAGACGGACCGGGCCGAACCGGTCGAGCAGCAACCCCATCCTGGGCGATGCGACGACGACCAGCACGCCCGCCGGGAGGAAGGCCAGCGCGGTGGAAAGCGCCGACCAGCCGGAGGAGATCTGCAGGTACTGGGTGACCAGGAACTGGAACGCGACGTAGGACCCGAACAGCACGATCGCGCCGAGGTTGGCCCTGGTCAGCGAGCCTGAACGGAAGATGGCGAGCGGCAGCAGCGGATCCCGGCTGCGGCGCTCGATGAGACCGAACGCGGCGAGCAGCACGGCCGCACCGGCGAACAAGCCGAGCGTGCGCGCCGAGGCCCAGCCCACCTGCGGCGCGTCCACCAGGGCAGAGACCAGCAGCAGCATGGCCGCCGTCACGGTGATCGCGCCGGGCACGTCGAACCGCCTGCTCCGCCGGTCCTGCGACGCGTGCCGGGGGATGAGCCTGATGCCGGCCACGAGCACGGCCACCGCGACCGGGGCTGGCAACAGCAGCGTCCACCGCCAGCTCACCTCAGTGAGCAGCCCGGACAGCACCAGGCCCAGCGAGAACCCGCTCGCGCCGAAGGCAGAATAGATGCTGACCGCGCGGTTACGCTGTGATCCTTCGGCGAACGTCGTCGTGATGATCGACAATCCCGAGGGCGCCGTGAAGGCCGCCGCCGCGCCCTTGACGAACCGCGCCGCGATCAGCAACCCGGCACTGCTGGCCAGGCCGCCGAGCAGCGAGGCCACCGCGAACACGCCAAGCGCGACAAGGAACACCCGGCGCCGGCCGAGCAGGTCGGCCGCCCGCCCGCCAAGCAGCAGCAGCCCGCCGTACCCCAGGACGTAGCCGCTGACCACCCATTGCAGCGACGACGTGGTCAGCCCCAGGTCCGACCGGATCGACGGCAGGGCCACCCCGACCATGGAAACGTCGAGAGCATCAAGGAACAGTGCCCCGCACAGCACGACCAGAATCGCCCACAGCCGGGGTGTCCAGTGCTGCGCGGACACAGCCTGGGCAGAAGCACTCTGAACATCGGAAGAGTTCATGGCCCAGACTCTATGCATGCACACGCATTAGATGCAAGTGCATTTAATTCTCTTGCATCTAATGCCGATGAGCGCTACCCTGCGGGTGTGAGCGCAGCACAGCCTGGGACGAGCGGGCCGGCGGTGGACACCCCGGTGGAGCCGGATGTGGCAGCCTGGCGCACACTCGCGGCAAACCATGCCATCATCACGTGCGCGCTGGACCGGGAGCTTGGCGAGCGGCATGGTCTGGGCGTCAGCGACTTCGAGGTGCTCGAGCGCCTGGCCGAGAGCGCGGACCACAAGTTCCGGGTCCAGGAGCTCGCCGATGCCGTACACCTGAGCCAAAGCGCGTTGTCTCGGCTGATCGGCCGGCTCGAGCAACACGGCCTGGTCGAGCGCTGCCTCTGCGACCTTGACCGGCGCGGCATCTACGTCACGATCACCGGCGAGGGCCGCCGCCGTCACGCCGCGGCCCTGCCGACCCACCGCGCCGTCCTGGCCGCGACCCTGCCCGCCACGAGCTGACGCCAGCGGCCAACGGGCGATCTATTCCCGGCCGGATGCCGTGGTTGTGGCGACCAGGGCAGGCCCTCCGTGGCTCGCAGGAAGCCCGGCGGCGCGAGCTCAGCCTGATGGGCTTTCACCGGCGGGATGAGTGGGCAGTCCATCGGGCGGAGTTACCGGCTGCCGCCCTCCGTCCGCCGTGCCCGCCGGTTCCCCGGCCGGGTCGCTGGCATCGTTGGTGCCGCCGGACTCGCCGGGTTCCGCCCCCGCCATGGAGACGGCGTACGGCCCGTCGGCCCGGAACGTGTGCGGGCCGGAGCCCGGGAAGGCGAGCGGCCGGGCGGCCAGCGGCGAGTGGGCAATGCCAGTGGCTGGCCTGGACATGGCCAGCATCCGGGCGCACAGCACGATCATCACAACCGCGAAGGCGAAGTAGAGCCAGAACACCGTGGTGAGCCCCCAGCTGGCGGTCAGCCCCACCGCCGATGCCTGGCCCGGCGTGACCCCGAACACGGCCAGAGCCTGTGCCTGCGTGGTCTGGGCGACCTGGATGATCGCCGAGATGGCCTGCGCCACAATCGGGAGGGTAGCCCCGGCAAGTAGCGCCGCCCCCAGCCGGCCCGGCCGCCAGAGCGCGGCCAGGATGGCGACCAGGACGAGCGCTACCATCACGATGACGTTCCCGGTGATCACCAGATTAGGGTTGGCGAAAGCGTCGCCCTGGGTTACCGTCTGAGACCCACCGCTCGCTGCCGTTACGGTAAAGCTGTCCCAGGACGGAGCGAACGTGATCGCCGTGCCGAGCGCGGCCAGCGCCACCATGGCAGCAGTGCCGATCTCGAAGCCGCGTGGCCTGGCCGGTGCGCCGTCCCGGCGGAGCCGGAACGCCATCGCCGAGCCCACCGCGCAGACTGTCCAGCCGGTCAGGCTCAGCCCCAGCCCGGTCCCCGTGAAGCGTGCGGGGGTGGTGAGCGCCATGCCAGCGTCGGCGAAGAACAGGCCGAACGTGACGATGCTGACACCGAGCCCGAGCAGCGCTCCGGTCCTGGCGCGCTCGCCACCGAGCAGGATGAGTACGGCGCTGGCGACCCAGGCCGCGAGATAGATCAGATGTGGTACCCACTCGGAGGCCGCCGAGGCGAGGCTCCCTCCCTGGATGTACATCGGGAACAGCCCGGCGAACCCGATGACGGCACCCAGGGCGAGCAGGCCCGCCGCGACCATCCGGCGCGCTCCCACGGCGGCCAGCGCACCTGCTCGTGGAGGACTGGCGGGCGGGCTGGCGAAGCCCGGCCCCGCCGGGCCTGGGCCAGCGGGCGATGGGGCCGTGAAGGCCTGGCTCCCGTAGGGCTGGCCGCCATACCCCTGGGCCGCGACGGCGTGCGGAGCGTAGGCCTGGGCGGCCATGGGCTGTGGCACGGGCTGGCCGACCGGGACGATCGTGCCCGGCGCCTCGATCCCGTTGAACCGGGACCATGCTCCGGACCAGCCGGCGGGCGTCTGCGGCCACCACTCCAGGGGCTGCGGCCCGGGTGCCCCTATCGCCCAGATCCCGTAGAAGTTCTGCCCATGCCCGAACTCGTACCTGGCTCCCCGGTACGTGATGGTCACGTTCTCACGCACGGCCATGGCCCTTTCCTGGTCGTCTTCCATCGTCCTGGGCACGAGCGTAGGAACCCGACCTGGAGGCCGGCTGGACGGTCCCTGGGGCCTTCCTGACGCTTCACCGCAGCTCCGGCATTCCTAAGAGTCTGGCATCACGCTCTGGGTGGCAGGTGGCTAGCCTGGTCAGCCAGCAGGCGTCAAGATCATGAGCTTCATTACGAGGCGGTGGACAGTGGCGGCAACCGAAGCGCACAGCGGCGAACTGGTCTTTCTGCACTGGAACGTGCATTCCTGGCGCGATGAGTCCGGCCGGCCCAACGTGTCAGCGGTCGCGGGCCTGATCGCCGAACTCGACCCCGATGTCGTCTCGCTGGTCGAGGTCAACGAGCCCTGGGCGGCTCCCGCCGCGCTGGCCGAGGTCGCCGGCGGGCGCACCTGGGTCTTCGTTCCCTCGGTCGAGCTCGGCCAGGACACACCCTCCCGTGGCTACGGCAACGCGCTGCTGTGCCGGCCCGGCCTGCTGGCCGTCCAGCAATGGCGGCTGACCTGGCCGCAAACCGTCTACGACGGGACTGAGCCGTCCGAGACCAGGTCGCTCGTCCTGGCCCGGTTGCCGCTGCCCACCGCCACAGTGTGGGTGGGCAGCACGCACCTGCCGAGCAGCGACCAGCGGTCCCGGGCGGCTGCGCTGCGGCGCCTGCTCGAGGTGACACGCCACCTCGACGGCCCCTGGGTGATCTGCGGTGACTTCAACGCGCCGCCGCAGGACTGGCTCGAACCCAGCCAGCCGATCGTGACCGGTCCCAGCCCGGCGCTGCCCACCTGCCCGGCCAGCAGCCCGCGCGTGGCCATCGACTACGCCATCGCCTCATCCGGCGTGTCCCTCGACGCACGCCCGCTGAACGTCACCGGGTCGGACCACCTGCCGGTCCTCGTCCGCTGCCGTTTCCAGGCCGCGGGCTAGGACTCGTCGAGGGCGTATGAGCCCGTTCGCACCGGCCCGTCCGGCACGTAGCTGGCGACGATGACCCCGGTGCTGGTCACCCTGCTGCCGGTGAGCCGCAGCGCGGCCGGTCTGGCACCGTCCCGGAACAGCTTCTTGCCGTGGCCGAGGTGCACCGGGAAGTAGAGCAGCCGGTACTCGTCGATCAGGTCGCGCTCGATGAGCGTCTGCGCCAGCGCGCCACTGCCGTGCACCTGCAACTCCTCGCCCGGGTGCTCCTTCAGCTTGGCGACCTCGGCGGCCACGTCGCCGCCGAGCAGCATGGAGTTGTGCCATTCCACTGAGGTCAGGGTTGTCGAGGCCACGTACTTGGGCAGCGCGTTGAGCTTGCTTGCGATCGGGTCGCCCGGGTCGGTGACCTTCGGCCAGTGACCGCTGAAGATCTCATAGGTCTTCCGGCCGAGCAGGAATGCGCTGGCATGCCCGAACCATCCGGTCATGGTCTCGCCGAAGTCCTGATCGTCATAGGGGAACGCCCAGCCGCCATGCCCGAAATGGCCGCCGGGATCCTCCTCCGGCCCGCCGGGCGCCTGCATGACGCCGTCGAGGGTCAGAAAGGTGTGCAAGGTCAGGCGCATCGCTGTATCTCCTCTGAGATGGTTCATGTCCGGTCAAGCGGATAGACATCACTGGCCGGCAAAACTCATCGCGGGACCGCCGGTCTCCTTCCCGTTCGCCGGGGATCTGCCTGCGGACAACCCTCCTGAGCTGCCTGGCGGCGACGTATCCACCCGCTGACCCGAGCCTGGCCGGCGGGTTGCGGTGTTCCGTCAAATTTTATGATTAAAAAAACTCGAAGTACTCGCGCATTTCCCAGTCGG
Organism: Streptosporangiaceae bacterium; assembly: GCA_035308365.1. Taxonomy (GTDB): domain Bacteria; phylum Actinomycetota; class Actinomycetes; order Streptosporangiales; family Streptosporangiaceae; genus PALSA-505. Next base: position 86,505 of record DATGGU010000147.1, on the reverse strand, counting down.
AGACGACCTGGCCCTCGGCCGGAGGGTTCTCCGCCATCGCTGCCTGATACCGTTTTAGTTCGTACCGCTTCAGCTGAATTATATAATTAACGAAGGAACTGCCGAACGCGGTCATGTAGAACTCGTCCTTTTCGAGGGCGCTTACCGCTTCATCCAGCGAGGTGGGCAGCATGGGCGCCTGCGCGGCGTACGGGTCCTCCTGGACCGGCGTCGCGTCCAGGCCGCGGCGGATGCCATCCATTCCGGCGGCGATGTTGGCGGCCATGTACAGGTACGGGTTGGCGGCGGGCTCGCCCAGCCGGTTCTCGACGTGGCTGCTTCGGTCGCCCGGAGAGCCTTGCACCCGGATCAGGGTGCCGCGATTCTCCAGCGCCCAGGTGATCCGGTCCGGGGCGAAGGAGTAGGACCGGAAGCGCCGGTAGCCGTTCACCGTGGGTGCGGCGAACACCATCATCGGCACGGTGTGGTCCAGCAGGCCGGCCACGTACTGCCGGCCTGCCCCCGACAGCGGGCCGTCCGGGCTGGCGAAGGCATTCTGGCCGGTGTCGCGGTGGATCAGCGACTGGTGCAGGTGCCAGCCGGAGGCGAAGAAGTTCGGCAGGCCGGGCCAGCACATGAATGTGGCGAGCAGGCCGCGGCGCTGGCAGATCTGCTTGACCGCGGTGCGGAACAGCACGGCCGCGTCGGCGGCGGCCAGCCCGCTCATCGGGGCGAAGGTGAACTCCATCTGGCCCGGGCCCCACTCGTCCTCCATTGACCGGGGTGGCAGGCCGACCGCGGTCAGGCCGTCGCGCAGCGCCTCCAGCGTGCTGGCCACGCTGTCCAGCCTCATCTCGGAGGCGAACTGGTACCCGCGCTCGAAGACGCTGACCCGGGGCGGGACCGGGGTGAAGCCGGCGTTCTCCGGGGTGAGCGGCTCGCCGTCCAGCTTGAGGATGTGGTACTCGACCTCCAGGCCGGCCAGGTAGTCGTAGCCTGCCCCGGCCAGCTCGCCCAGTATCCGGCGCATCAGGCCGCGGCCGTCCAGCGGCACCGGCTGGCCGTTGCTGAAGTAGACGTCGCACAGGATCCAGCCGGTCCGGTCGGCCCAGGGCAGCACCCGGAAGGTGGCCGGATCGGGCACGACCACAACGTCGGGGAACCCGGTGAACTCCTCGATCCCGAACCCGCCGCCCCGGGCGAACGGCGGCACGAACACGTTGTTGCCGGTGTCCATGCTGTAGATGGCCCCGGAGAAGTCGAGCCCGTTGGTGAAGGTCTCCATCGCGGCCTGCGCGGACAGCCACCGGCTGCGTGGAATGCCGTGCTGGTCCACCACCACGAACCGGACGGTGCGCAGATCCAGCTCGTGGATCCGGCCGACGACCTGGTGCGCCGCCGCGAGCTGCTCGTCGGTCAGCAGGCCATACCGGGCCACGAAGCCGGGCTGGCCGACGCCGGCACCACCATCGAACCGCGGCGATCCAGCGGATTCAGCGGATGGAACGGTCAACTGTCCGTCCTTTCGCATCGGGGCGGTGGCGTCCGGGCCTCGCCGGACCAGGCGGATCCCGGCGGCCCGGGCGGGGCTGAGATGCTTGTCCTGCACCAAGGAATTCCGGTCATTGAGCCTTACGTTTGGAAGATCACCTGTCAAGGGACTGGAGGGCAGCATGGCCGCATCGCTCTCGGCCACGCAACGGCAGCACGACTGGACATCGAGCCTCGCCCGGCGGGCACGCGGGCTTGGCGCCGGTGACATGACCGCGATCCTCTCCCTGGCCGGGGCCACCGACGTCATCACGTTCTCCGGCGGGTTCCCCGATCCGCAGACCTTCCCCACCGGGGTGCTGACCGAGATCTCCGGGCGGCTGATGGCCGAGGACGCGGCGGTGGCGCTGCAGTACTCGGCGACCGAGGGGGTGGCCAGCCTGCGCGACTACCTGACGGACCGGCTGGCGTCGCTGGAGGGCCCGCGGCCTGGGCCCGGCGAGCTGATGGTGACCAGCGGCGGCATCGACTGCCTGGAGCTGATCGCCAAGAGCTTCATCGACCCGGGTGACGTGGTCGCCGTGGAGCTGCCGGCCTATCTCGGGGCGATCATGGCGTTCCGCGGCTACGAGGCCGACGTCCGCGGCGTGCCGATGGACGGCTGCGGTCTGTCCGTGGACGTGCTGGCAGACCTGCTCCGCGGCGGCCTGCGGCCCAAGCTGGTCTACACGATCCCGGACCACCAGAACCCGACCGGCCTGTCGCTGCCGGCCAGCCGGCGCGGTGCGCTGGTGGACCTGGCCCGGCACTACGGGTTCCTCATCATCGAGGATGTCGCCTACCGCGAGCTGGGCTTCGGCGGCGTCCGCCCGGCCAGCCTGTGGGCGCTCGCGCCCGACGTGGTGGTCCAGGCCGGAACGTTCTCGAAGATCTTCTTCCCCGGGGTGCGGCTGGGCTGGGCGGCCGGCCCGGCCGAGGTGATCGCTCAGCTCACGATCGCCAAGCAGAACTCCGACCAGTGCTCGGGCTCGCTCGGCCAGCGGATGCTGGAGGAATACGGGCGTGGCGGGCATTTGGACCGGCAGCTCATCGCCTCCCGGGCGCTGTACTCCAAGCGGGCCGGGCTCACCCAGACGGCGCTGGCCGAGCACATGCCGGACGGGACGACCTGGACGACGCCGGGCGGGGGGTTCTTCACCTGGCTGACCGTCCCCGAGGGCGTGGACACCGTGAAACTGGCGGCGGCCGCACGAGCGGCCAAGGTCGCGTTCGTGCCGGGCCGGCCGTTCTGCGCCGACGGGTCCGGCGCCCGCCAGCTCCGGCTCGCCTACAGCCGGGTGAATGACGATCTCATTGAGGAAGGCGTGCGCAGGCTGGCGGGCCTGATCGCCGCTGCCGTCGAAGGTCCCGCCAAGGAGGAACGATGAGCGACGTGGCCAGCCATTTCAGCACCGAGGCGCTGGGCGAGCCCGCGGGGGCGGGCCGGTATGTGCATCTGGATGACATCGCGCCTACCGAGTTCGTGCCAGGGCTGGGTTTCCGGCCGGTGCTCGGGCAGGGGGTGATGGCGAACTTCGTGAGCTTCGAGCCCGGTGTGGAGGCGCCCAGGCACGTGCACGAGGAGGAGCAGATCGTCATCGTGCTGGAGGGTGAGCTGACCTTCGACCTGGACGGCGACGTGCGGGTGATGCGGCCAGGCGATGTCGCGGTCGTACCGTCCTGGGTACCGCACGCGGCCTGGACGACGGACACCCCCTGCCGCGAGGTGGACGTGTTCTGCCCGCCGCGCAAGAGCCTGCTCGCCCTGGCCGGGGAGCAGGCCGGCGCTGCCGCGCCCGCTTCGGACGGGTGACCCGGGAATGGACCTCGGCCTGACCGGCCGCCGGGCGATCGTGACCGGTGGCACCAAGGGACTGGGCAAGGCGATCGCCGCCGAACTGCTCGCCGAGGGCGCGGACGTGGTCATCTGCTCCCGCAACGAGGCGGACCTCGGCGAGGTCGCGGCCGAGCTGGCCGCCCTGGGCGGGAAGATCGTGGCGCTGCCCTGCGACGTCACCGACCCGGGGCAGGTCGAGTCGTTCGTGGCGGCGGCGGCCGCGGCGCTCGGTGGGGTGGACATCCTGGTCAACAACGCGGGAGCGGCCCGGCCAGGCCGGTTCGCCACGCTGTCGGACGCGGACTGGCTGGCCGACACCGAGGTCAAACTGTTCGCCCAGATCCGGTGTACCCGCGCCGCCCTGCCGCACCTGCGGGGCAGCGAGGCGCCGCGGGTGATCAACATCAACGCTGTCTACGCCAGATACCCCGACCCGGTGTTTCTGGCGTCGTCGGTGAACCGCGCGTCCTGCCTGAGCCTGTCCAAGGCGCTGTCCATCGAGCTGGGCAGCGAGGGGATCCTGGTCAACAGCGTGAACATCGGCTATGTGGTGACCGCGCAGTGGGAGAACATCCGGGCCCAGCGGGCGCCCGGGGTCCCGGCCGATGAGTTCTTCGGCGAACTGGCCGCGCGCGAAGTGCCGCTCGGCCGGTTCGGGCGGCCCGACGAGGTCGCCGGGATGGTGGCCTTCCTGGCCAGCGACCGGGCCAGTTACATCACCGGTGCCTCCATCGACGTGGCCGGCGGCATGGGAAAGTACCTCTAGCCTCCGCCTCCATTCCCGGCAGCCTCCGCCTCCATTCCCGGCAGCCTCCGCCTCCATTCCCGGCTCAGGGTGGTCGATTCCCGGCTCAGGGTGGTCGGTCCGGGTTTCGTCCGCCACCCGAGGGTGTCGATCCGGGTTTCGTCCGCCTTGGGGGTCGGCTCAGGGTGGTCGATTCCCGGCTCAGGGTGGTCGGTCCGGGTTTCGTCCGCCACCGGAGGGTGTCGATCCGGGTTTCGTCCGCCACAGCGCCCCTGCCAACCCCGTCCTTGTCACATCGACCGGCATCCTCATGGTGGTCGAACCGGGTTTCGTCCGCCACCGGAGGGTGTCGATCCGGGTTTCGTCCGCCTGGGGGGTCGGCTCAGGGTGGTCGGTCCGGGTTTCGTCCGCCACCGGAGGGTGTCGATCCGGGTTTCGTCCGCCTGGGGGCCGGTGCCGTCGGTGCTGGAATGAGTTCGTGCGCGGCCTTGCTGGCCGCGCACGAATGGTTCTGCTGTGCCGGGGTCAGTTCTTGGCGGCGAGGACCGGGGCGGTCGCCTCGATGACGTCCTCGGCGAACTTCCGCTGCGACGCGAGCAGCTTCTCGGCGAAGTCGTAGGCGTTCGCGACCAGATCTTCGGGCTTGGGCAGCTTGCCGGCGAAGGGCACGGACGGCACCGGCAGCGCGGGCGTGATCGACTCAACCGTCTCGGCCCACGTCCTGATCGCGTCGGTCACCGTCTCCTGGCTCTTGCGGATCGTGTCCAGGATCTGGTTCTGGACCTCCTGGCTGAAGGTCTTGGTGTCGGTCATCTGTCTCTCCTCTTGGGATGCTGTGGCTGTGTTAACTATATCAAGCACGATTGATTTGTCAAGCAAGGTTGGTTTAACCAGCCGCGCGGGCCGGGTGACGTCAGTAGTCTGTGATCATGTGCCGGGTCCTGGGTTACTGCTCACGCACGGATGCCTCGGTGGCGGATCTCGTCGGCGAGCCTTCGCTGGGCGCGTTCACCGCCCTGTCACAGTGGCATGCCGACGGCTGGGGCATGGCTGCGCAGGATGGCGGCGATCTGCGCGTGACCAAGTCGCCGCTGCGGGCGCACAAGGATCCGGACTATCTGCGGCTGGCCAGGCAGCCACTCGGCGACATCGGGCTTGTCCATCTGCGCTGGGCGACTCCCGGGCTGCCCGCCGAGCAGCGCAACTCCCACCCGTTCGCCCGCGACGGCTTCGCCCTGGCCCACAACGGGGCGATCCGCCCGCAGGACAGGCTGGCCGAACTGCTCCCGCCGGCCTGGGAACGGCAGCTCACCGGCACCACCGACAGCGAGCGCTACTTCCTGCACATCCTGGCCGGGCTCGATGCGAACGGCGGCGACGTGCTGGCGGCGGTAACCGGCACGGTCCGCCACATCCGGGAGAACTACACGCCGAACTGCCTGAACGCGATCCTGCTGGCGCCCGGCGCGCTGTATGCGATCTCCTGGCACGACCCCGCGCTGATCCCGGCGCAGTCCATCAGGGAACGCGGCTCACCAGAAGAGCCCGAGAGCTACTTCGACCTCGCCTGCCGGCAGATGCCGGATGCCGTCGTCGTCGGTTCCAGCGGCTGGCCGCAGGACGGCTGGACCACGCTGCCCAACGGCTCCGTGCTCAGCGTCGACCGGGCCACCCTCGCCGTGCGGGTGGACCCGCTGTTACCTGTGCTCGTCTGAAGAGCCCGGCGAGACGCTCTCCGGGAGTTCGCCGCTGGGCTCGGGGGTCCCGGCCGGTTCGGCGGAGCCATCTGCGGTCTCCTCGCCGCGCGCCGTGGCGGCTTGGGTCCCGGCCGTCTCGGCGGCGCCGTCCGTATCGCCGGGGAACGTGCCGCCGGCCGGCTCATCCGGGTCGTGCTTGCCCTTGAGCTGGGTCCAGGCGAACCAGGCCAGGCCGGCCACGGTCAGCGCGATGGCGACGAACAGGTTCAGCCGCAGGCCGAGGAAGTGCTCGGACGAGTCGATCCGGATGGTTTCCTCGAAGATCCGGAAGGCTGAGTACCCGGCCACGTACAGGGCGAACAGCCCCGGCGGCCGGACCTTGCGGTGATGGCCAAGCCAGACCAGCACCGCGGCCAGCGCCAGGTTGAAGATCAGCTCGTAGAGGAACGACGGCTGGAAGGTACGGAAGGCGGTATAGCCGGGCGGCCGGTACTGAACCGGGATCTCCAGGCCCCAGGGCAGGCTGGTCGGCTTGCCGAACAGTTCCTTGTTGAAGTAGTTGCCAATCCGGCCGACCGCCTGGGCGACCAGCAGAGCCGGTGCGACGGCGTCCATGAAGACCGCCACGCTCGCGCCCGCCCGGCGCACCCGCCACGCTCCGACCACCGCCGCCAGTGCGATCCCGCCCCAGATACCGAGGCCGCCGCTCCACACGGCGAACACGCCGTACCACACGTGCGGGATGTCCATCGGCGTGGTGATGTCGAAGTAGATCCGCCCGCCGATGATCCCGGCCGGAACCGACCAGATCGCCACGTCGGTGACGAGATCGGGGTTGCCGCCCTTGGCTGTCCAGCGGCGCCGCGTGATCCAGATCGCCAGCGCGATGCCGATCAGGTACATCAGCGCGTAGAAGTGAATCTCCAGCGGGCCGATGTGGAAACCGCTTATCGACGGGCTGGGAATGTGCATGACCCCGAGCCTAGCCGTCCCGGCCAAACGACGCCTCTGGGTAGCACTGTGATACTGGATCTGTGGCCAATCTGGAACGCAGGAAAGTGCAGGCCGCCTCGTTCGGGGCCGCGGCGGATGTCTACGAGCGGGTCAGGCCGTCCTATCCGGACGAGGCCATCGACTGGCTGCTGCCGCCGTCCGCGGGCCGCGTCCTCGACCTTGGTGCGGGCACCGGCAAGCTCACCCGGGGACTGGCCGGGCGCGGGCTGGAGGTGATCGCGGTCGAGCCGTCGGCGGGCATGCGTGCCGAGCTGGCCCGGGCGCTGCCCGAAGTCACCCTGCTGGCCGGGACCGCCGAGGAGATCCCGCTGCCCGCGCAGACCGTCGACGTAGTGCTGGTCGCGCAGGCCTGGCACTGGGTCGATCCGGTGCGTGCGGTCCCCGAGGTGGCCCGCGTGCTCACCCCCGGCGGGCAACTCGGCCTGGTCTGGAACATGCGGGATGAGCGGGTGGACTGGGTGGCCGAGCTGACCCAGATCATCCACACCCCGGACTACACCGACAACGGCAGCCTTGCCCCGCCGGTCGGCCCGCCGTTCGGCCCGGTGGAGCGGTTCGATGTCGAATGGGGCCGGAGCATGCGGCCGGCCGAACTGCTCGACCTGGTCGCATCGCGGAGCTACATCATCACGATGCCCGAGCCGGAGCGTGCGGCCGTCCTGGCCCGCGTGCGGCACCTGCTCGGCACCCATCCGGCGCTGGCCGGCGCCGGCCGGATCACCATGCCCTACGTGACAAGGTGCTCCCGGGCCAAGCTGTCATCGTTACCGGCCTGACCGGCTGTCCCGCATGGGCTGAGCGGCGGGCTCGGCTTGGGCTGCGGGCTTTTGCAGGTCAGCCTTTGTGATGGCCAGGAACGCGACCAGGCAGAAAATGATGATCGTCAGGACGAGGGCGACCTCGCCGCTGCCGAATCCCAGGCCGTGCAGCTTGTGCGGCTTGCCGAACCAGTCGGCGAACGAGGCTCCCACCGGCCGGGTCACCACGTAGGCGAACCAGAAGGCGAGAATCGAGTTCATCCGGAACGCCCGGTAGCCGATGGCCGGGATGGCGATGATGCACAGGAACATCACGCCCGAGAAGAAGTAGCCCAGGTGGAAGGTGTACGCGCTCAGGTCGCCTGCCGCGGTGCCGAGCGCGAACGTGGCCACGACGGCCGCCCAGTAGAACAGCTCGCGGCGGGTGGTGTCGATGCTGTGGATGGAAAGGGTCTTCTCCGTGCGTTCCCAGACGATGAAGACGGCGGCCAGCACCACCGCGTACAGCGAGGCCGAAGCCGGGTAGGGCACGCCGAGGCCGACGTGCAGCACGTCGGCCGCCATCGTGCCGAACACGCCGACCCCGACCACCGCGAACCAGTAGGTCCACGCCAGGTACCGGCGCATGGAAAGCTGCAGCACCATGGCGATCACGAAGCCGGTGAATCCCAGCAGGACGGCGGGCACCGGGTGGATGCGGTGCACGAGGTAGTCCGAGGTTGACTCGCCCATGGCTGTCGACAGCGCCTTGATAACCCAGAAGTAGACGGTGACCTCGGGAACCCTCAGCGCCTGCGGTCGGCGGTTCATGCCCACCATTATCGCGAGGACGGTGCGGCCGTCCCGCGTATCTCAGGGCAAGATCCGGTCAAACCTGGCCGGCCCGTTGCCGGAGGGGTGTGCCAAGCTGGTTCGCGTGACCCAGCTCGCGACACTGCCGGTGGGAAGGGAGCGGTTCGTCATCCGCCGCGCCACGGCCGGCGACATAGCGGCCATCGTCGCCCTGCTCTGCGACGACGAGCTCGGAGCCGGGCGCGAGGACATGCCGGCCGCCGGGCTGGCGCCCTACCGCAGCGCCTTCGACGCGGTGGAGGCTGACCCGCGGCAGATGCTGCTCGTGGTGACGGCCGGGGACGGCAGTGTGGCGGCCACCATGCAGCTCACCTTCATCGCGGGCCTGTCCCGGCGGGGCGCCCTGCGGGCCCAGATCGAGGCGGTCCGGGTGAGCCGCCGCCATCGCGGCCACGGGCTGGGCGAAGCCATGATCGCCTGGGCCGTCGCCGAGGCCCGCCGCCGTGGCTGTGCCCTGGTCCAGCTCACCAGCGACAAGCAGCGCGAAGGCGCGCACCGGTTCTACGCCAGGCTCGGTTTCACCGCCTCACACGAAGGCTTCAAGCTCCAGCTCTGAGAAGGAGGTTCGCTCATGCGCGCGGGCGCCGAGCGGCCTGAGGACCTGGCGCTGGGTCATCGGCAACCCGAACGTGCTGGCCTGAACTCACCTCACCCGTTCCCGGCCGCGAGGCTCAGGGTGATCCGAACCGCGGGGTCAGGGAGCGCCAGACCTCGTCGTAGCCGGGCTGGCGGTGCTGGGCGTCCATGGCGTGCTGGGTGGTGACGATGGGCCAGCGGGTTTCGAACATGAAGGCGAGCGTGTCGTCGATCTTCTGTGGGGCCAGGTCGGCGGCGCTGGCCCGCTCGAAGGTCTCGGCGTCCGGGCCGTGTGAGCTGAACGAGTTGTGCAGGCTGGCGCCGCCCGGCAGGAAACCCTCGGCCTTGGCGTCGTAGACGCCACGGACCAGGCCCATGAACTCGCTCATGATGTTGCGGTGGAACCATGGGGGCCGGAACGTGTCCTCACCGACCAGCCAGCGCGGCGCGAACGCGACGAAGTCGGCGTTGGCCAGCCCGGGGGAGTCGGTGGGGGAGGTGAGCACCGTGAAGATCGACGGGTCCGGGTGGTCGAAGCTGATCGTGCCGATGACCATGAAGTTGGCCAGATCGTACTTGTACGGGGTGTAGTCCCCGTGCCAGGCGACCACGTCGAGCGGGGAGTGGTCATAGTCCGCAGCCCACAGGTTGCCGCCGAACTTCTGGACCACCTGCACGGTGTGGCGCACCTCTTCGTAGGCGGCGGCCGGAGCCAGGAAGTCGCGCTCGTTCGCCAGCCCGTTCGCCCCGATCGGCCCCCGCTCGGGCAGGGTGAACAGGGCACCGTAGTTTTCGCAGATGTAACCGCGGGCCGTCTGGCCGGGCAGTTCGACCCGGAACCGGATGCCACGCGGGATGACCGCGAACTCCCCGGGGGTCACGTGCAGGATGCCCAGCTCCGTGTGCAGCAGCAGGCCACCGGATTCCGGCACGATCAGCAGCTCGCCGTCCGCGTCCACAAAGTACCGGTCCACCATGGACGCGCTCGCCGCATACCAGTGGATCCCGATTCCAGCGTGGCTGAGAGTGTCCCCGTTCCCGCCGACCGTGTACAGGCCGTCGATGAAGTCGGTGCCCGCCGGGATGGGCGGTGGGTTCCAGCGCAGCCGGTTGGGGTTCGGCTCGGTCTGCGTGAACGGCGCGCTGCGCAGCAGGCCGTTGCCGATCCGGCGCAGCGGCGGGTGCGCGGCGGACGGCAGGATCCGGTAGACCCAGGTGCGCCTGTTGACGGCGCGGGGCTGGGTGAACGCGGTCCCACTGATCTGCTCGGCGTACAGTCCCAGCGGCGCCTTCTGCGGCGAGTTACGCCCGGCCGGCAGCGCCCCGGCGACGGCCTCGCTCACGTGCTCGTTACCGAAACCGGGCAGGTAGGCCAGGGAAAGTGAGGGAGCAGGCATGCCAGGCCTCCTTGACGAAACGGGCAAGACTCGCGCCATCACCAACTCAAGCACACGCGTCGTTGCACCCCCGGCACCGGCCGGCGAAAGTACCGGTTGGGGAGCGCTGCCGAAAGGGAGTCCCTCCGTCGAATGCCACCCTCACCGAGGCCGGGTCCGGGTTCGAGGTGGCGTCCACCAACGGCAAGCCGGAGACATTCAGGGTGAGCAGTTACAGCCTGCACACGCTGCGCCGACCGTGAGCGCGGGACAGGAGAGGGCCGATGACGACCAGCATCTGGATGCGGCCGGAGCGGGCCGCCGTGGGGCGGCCGGCCCAGCGCAGCCGGGCCGGGATCACCGCCGCGGCGGTGGGTATCGCCGACCGTGAGGGCCTGGACGCGGTGTCGATGCGGCGGGTCGCGGCGGAGCTGGGCACGGGCGCGGCTTCGCTGTACCGCTATGTCGAGACCCGCGAGGATCTGCTCGACCTCATGACCGACGCGGTGGGCGGTGAGTACCTGCTGCCCGAGCCGAGCGGGGACTGGCTGGCCGACCTGGTGGCCTTCGGCGAGCAGTCCCGCACGATCATGCTCCGTCATCCCTGGGTGGCCGGCCTGATCGTCACCCGCCCCGTGCTCGGGCCCAACGGTATCGCCATGCTCGAGCACGTCCTGGCCGTGCTGGAGCCGCATCCGGCCAGCCTTGTCACCAAGCTGGAGGCGTTTGCCACGCTCAACGGCATCTGTGCGCTGTTCGTGCAGCACGAGCTGGCGGGCGGCTCGGCGCTGCACAACCGCAACGTCGCCTACCTGCAGCACGCCGTGGCATCGGGGAAACACCCCCGGCTCACCCGGCTGCTCACGCAGGACGCGGCGGCCACCGCGGCGGCCGGAGCCTACGATCCGGCGGACACGTACGGCTACCTGCTGGCCCGGATCCTCACCGGCCTGCTTGACGGGGCGCCGGGCCGGCCAGGATAGGGGCATGGTCCGTCCGGTGCCCCGTCATGACCACGATGCTGGCGGCCCGGCCGATGTGCTGGCCGCCAAGGCCGGGCTGCGCCAGGAGGTGTGGTCGGCGATGCGGGCGGCGAAGGTGGCGCGGTTCCCCGGTGCCGCCGGGCGCATCCCTAACTTCACCGGTGCCGAGGCCGCGGCTGAACTGCTGCGCGGCACTCCCGAATGGCAGGCGGCCGCCACGGTGAAGGCCAACCCGGACTCCGCGCAGTGGCCGGTGCGCCAGCGCGCGCTGGAGGACGGCAAGACCGTCTACATGGCGGTGCCGCGGCTGGCCGGGCCCGAGCCATTCTTCGCGCTGGACCCTGGCGACCTGCGGGAGCCGCCGCGCGCCGCTTCCTCGATCAAGGGTGCGTCCCGCTCGGCCCGGCGGGTCGAGCTGGCCGGGCTGTCCCCGGTGGACCTGGTGGTGATGGGCAGCGTGGCGGCCGGCCTTGACGGGGCCCGCCTTGGCAAGGGCGGCGGGTTCGCCGACCTGGAGTTCGCGCTGGCCACGGCGGCGGGCCTGATCGGGCCGGATACCGTCACGGTCACCACGGTGCACGAACTGCAGCTTCGCCCGGCCGCCGCGATCCCGCTGACCGGTCACGACGTGCTGGTGGACCTGATCGTCACACCTGAGCGGGTCATTGACTGCCGCGAGCTGCACGGGCCGCGGCCGCCCGCCGGGATCCGCTGGGAGGACCTGACCGACGAGAAGATCGCCGCCATCCCGCTGCTCGCCGCGCAGCGGGACGCCAGGCGCTGACCACCGCAGCCCGGCCGGGCCGTCCCGGCCGGGCAATGGCACACAGGTCAGGAGCTGGTGAATCTGCCGGTGGTCGTGATGAGCATGCTCGACAGCGTGACCACGTGCTTGCCCGGGGACAGCTTGAGCGTGGCCGGGTCGATCATGTACGTGACATAGCCGAGCGTGCTCGCGGTCAGCGTGGTGATCGTGCGGCCGTCGATGCCGAGCACGACCGGATGGCGCGGCAGGAACCCCTGGCCGAGCAGGTAGACCAGGTCGCCGGCGGTATGCGTGCCGGACAGCTGGACGTTGTGCTCGAGCCGGCGCAGCTGCGCGCTCGCCTGCGCCCGGGCGCGGCGTTCGGAGTGTTCGGCGCGGGTGGCGGCGACCAGGCTCGGGACGAACCTGCTCGCGTTGATCGTGCCCCAGCCCGAAGCCACGTCGAATCCCTTGACCGCGGTGAACCCGGGAATCATCGGCGTGCAGAACGTGCACGTGTCGTTCCCCTTGACGACGTCGGTGATGCCGTCCCGCGCGCCCGCCGGGCCGAGGATCTGGTAGAGGGCGGGGTTGACCGGGCCCACGTTCGCGCGGTTGAGCTGCGCGGCCAGGGCCAGCACGGCGGCGAACAGCGGCGCCGACTCCGACGTGCCGTCCTGGCCGTCCATGACGACGTCAGGGAGTGCACGCATGGGACTGCCGGTAATCCGGGCGACCCCGTCCTGGTAGCCGGGGCGGGTGAACACCGAGGAGTACCCGGCGCTGGAGAACCGCCACAGCGGATCCGGGCCCAGCGGCTTCCCGGCCGGGCCGAGATCCGGGACGCTGCCGCCGACGGCGGTGACCCAGGGCGAGTCGTCCCAGGTGCTGGTGTCGGGGTAGTTGCCGCACGGGCCGCCGTTCACCGGCAGGTTCATCGCCACCGCGCAGTCTCCGGTTGCGACCGTGACCGGGATGCCCGCAGCGGCCGCGGCCAGCTCCCCAGGATCTTGCGCGGTGATTTCCCCGGCGCCGTGGCTGTAGGTGGCCTCTCCGTTCCCGTCGCTGATCGAGATCGCGTTGGCCAGGTGATGGCTGCTGATGTACTCCAGCGCCTTCATCATCTCCGGCGGCGCGACGTTGCTGGCCGGGTCGTCGGGGATCTCGGTGTCCGCCGGGGTCGCGGAGATCACGATCTTGGCGTACGGCGCGATCAGGTGAGCCGAGATCACGTCGAGGGTGAGTTCGCCACCCCAGGCGGCACACGAGCCGAAGCCGCCCAGCTTGACCATCCCCGGCGGGCACTTGGCGGGCAGCGGCCCGGCCGGGAAGATCGTCTGGATCTCCGGGTTCGGCAGGCCGAACGTCCGGTCGAAGCTGTCGACCACCTTGACGATGCCGGGGTCATCCCAGCCTTCGATCACGGCGACGGCCGTGCCATACCCGTCGATGCCCTGCTTCCACAGGTTGCCGATCTGGTAGTCGAAGATGTCCTGCGGCCCCGGGGTCATGTGCCGGTACTTGGGGAAGGTCTGCTCCATCTTGCGCAGGACCGCCTTCAGCACCTTGATCTGGTGCCGCTTCGACGGCGACGACGGCACGGCCACCGGCCAGCCGGTGACCCCGGTGATCCCGGTGACCGGGCCGCTGCTCGCCTGGTGGGCCAGCGCGCCGGCCGGGCTGGCCGGCGCCGTGAACGACAGCCCGAGCGCGCAAGCCACCAGCACCAGGGTGGCTCTCACCTGGACCGCCTTCATGAGCCGGTGGTGAATCTCGCCGTGGCGCTGACGAGCATGCTCGTCAGCCGCACCGTATGGCTTCCAGCGGCCAGCTTGAGCGTCGCGGGATCGATCATGGAGGTGACGTAGCCCAGCGTGCTCGCGGTGAGCTTCGCGACCGGCTTGCCGTCGATGCTGAGCTGGACCGGGTAGCCGGGCAGGAAACCCTGGTCGAGCAGGTAGACCGAATTGCCGGCGGTGCTGGTCTTGGACAGCACGATGCCGTGGGTGATCTGGGCGAGCTGCGCGGCTGCCTGGTGCCGGGCCTGCGCCTCCTCGCCCCCGGCGCGGGTGGTGGCCACCAGGCTCGGCACGAACTTGCCCGCGTCGACCGTGCCCCAGCCCGAGGCCACGTCGAAGCCCTTGGCAGCGGCGAAGCCCGGGACGCCGGCGAACGAGTTGTTCCCCCTCACCACGTCGGCTATCCCGTTGGCCGCACCGGCCCGTCCCATCGTGTACAAGGCGGGGTTGACCGGGCCGATGTTCGCCTTGTTGACCTGGGTCGCCAGCGCGAGCACGCCGGCGAACAGCGGGGAAGCCTCGGATGTGCCGTCCTGTGCGTCCATGGTGATGTCGGGCACCGAGCGCATCGGGCTGCCGGTGACGGCGGCGACCTTGTCCTGGTAGCCGGGCCGGGAGAACACCGAGGAGTACCCGGCGCCGGAGAACCGCCACAGCGGGTCGGGGCCCGCCTTCTGCCCGGTCCGGGTGAGGTTGGGGACGCTGCCGCCGACGGCGGTGACCCACGGCGAGTCGTCCCAGGCTGCGGTGTCCGGAGTCCTCGACACGTTCCCGCACTGGTTGTTGGCGGTCGCCAGGTTCTGCACGACGCCGCAGTCCCCGCTGGCCACCATCAGCGGGATGCCTGCCGCCGCGGCCGACAGCTCACCGGGATCCTGCGCGGTGATCTCCTCCGCGCCGGAAGGGTAGGTGATCTCGCCGGTGCCATCGCTGATCGAGATGGCGTTGGCCAGGCGATGGGTGCTGATGTACTCGACACCCTTCATCATTTCTGGCATGGCGACGTTGCTGGCCGGGTCGGCGTTGATCTCGCTGTCGGCCGGGGTCGCCGAGATTATGATCTTGGCATACGGCGCGACCAGGTGCACCGACATCACGTCCAGGCCGAGTTCGCCCTGCCACGCCGAGCACGACCCGTAACTGCCCAGCTTGACCATGCCGGGCGGGCACTTGGGCGGCAGCGGGCCGTTCGGGAAGATCGTCTGGATCGCCGGGTCCGGCAGCAGGAACTTCTGGTCGAAGCTGTGGATGAACCTGGCGATGCCAGGGAAGTCCCAGCCTTCCATCACCGCGACGGTCGTGCCGAATCCGTCGATGCCCTGCTTCCACAGGTTGCCGATCTGGTAGTCGAAGATGTCCTGCGGCCCCGGAGTGACCCCCCGGTACTTGGCGAAATTCTTCTGCATGTTGCGCAAGGCAGCTTTCAGCACTTTGATCTGGTGCTCTTTCGACGGAGAACCGGCCAGGGGAGTTCCTGAATTGCTGACCGAGGGCCGGACCGTCGCACTGGCTGGAATTACGGAACTGGCGGATGCGGTCGCTATCGCGAGTGCGCTGGCGAGTATCAGCAGGCTTCTTCGGCTGCCCCGGCTATTCAAAACCTTCTCCTCCTGATAGCTGTCGGTGACTAGTTCACCAGTTAGGCGGCCGGCAGCCGTACGGCTGCCACCGCACATCTTGCCTGGGATCCTGGCTATCGGTCAGGCTGGCGCTCCGCGACGATCGGTGCAGGCCCTGCCGTCGCAACCTCCTACGGGTCGCTGCGCACCGGTTGCAGGGCCACCACTTACCAGGCGAAACAGGCATATTCCGGCTGCGGGCGCGCGTTACGCAGCCACCTCGACCTGGCACCACAACAGTATTACCTGCGAAAATTCGCCGTTCCAGTGGAAATATGTGATCGAACCGTGTTCCATTGGTGTTCGGGTCGCGGCATGGTGGGGTCGTGATCGACAGGTGCGGGGGGCGGGCCCGTGGACAGAGGGAATAGAAGCGCGCCACCGCTGCGGCCAGAACCGGCAGCGGTACCGGCGGCTGCCCCCTGGTCCGTACTGACAGCCGATGATCCGGACGAAGCCAAGGCCGTACCGCAGCCTGCCCTCAGGATGCACGCTGCCCGCCATGCCCGAGCCCCCGAAGCCCAGCGGCCCCGGCAGGTGCAGCAGGCCCGCCAGGTCCAGCAGTCCCGGCGGGTACTGCCGCCCCCGGACGTCATCGACCCGGACGACGTCAAGACCGCGCCCCAGCCCGCCATCAGGATTCCCATCCCGGACGCCGGCCAGGCCCAGCACCCACCGCCGGCCTCACCGGGCCAGCCGGCCCTGACCGGCCACGGCCCCGGCATTCGGCAGCCGGGCGTCCGGCCGGCCGGCTACGGCGAACCCGGGATCGTGCCGGGCATGCGGCGCCGCTCACCGCCGGCGCCACCCCCCTGGCTACGGGTCATCACCACCACCATGCGCCTGTGGCTGAGCCGCCGGTGGCCGCACCGCGATCGCACCGCCAAGGACAGTGACGTCAAGGACAGTGCCGTCAAAGGCCGTGCCGTCAAGCACAGTGCCGTCGAGGACAGTGCCGTCGAGGACAGTGCCGCCAAGCAGCGCGCGAGATCGCTGCCGTGGATCCGCGCGGCCGTCCTGGTGCTCGTGATGCTGCTGGCGGCAGCCGGTGGGGTGGCGCTGTCCCGGAACGGCACGCCGGGCGGCAAGCCCACCGCGCGGAGCAACGCCCTGCTGACCGCGCAGACCGCCCGCAACGAGGCGGCGGCCTGGATCGCCGGCCAGGTCAGCCGCAACAGCATCGTGTCCTGTGACCCGGTGATGTGCTCGGTCCTGCAGTCACACGGATACCCGGTGGCCAACCTGGAGGTACTCGGGCCGAACGCGCCGGATCCACTCGATTCCAGCGTGGTGGTCGCGACCGATGCCCTGCGCAGCCAGTTCGGCAGCCGCCTGACCTCGGTATACGCACCGCTCACCCTGGCCAGTTTCGGCACCGGCAGCGCCGAGGTCGATGTGCGCGTGGTTGCGCCGGACGGCGCCCCGGTCTACCTGCATCAGCTCAGCGCCGACGTGGCCGCGCGGAAGTCGCTCGGCGCCGTGCTGCTGCGCGACCCGAGGATTGCGGCCGAGCCCGCGGCCCGCGGTCAGCTCTCGGCCGGCCTGGTGGATCCGCGGCTGCTGCTCACCATCTCGACCATGTCCGCGCTGCATCCGCTGAGCATCGTGTCGTTCGGTGACGCCGCCCACGGCGCCGCGGCCGGGGTGCCGCTGCGCGAGGCGATCCTGCTCGGCGGGATCAGCGGCAGCTCGGCGGACAGCAACGCTGAGCTCACCGCCCTGGCCCGCTTCCTGCACGGCCAGCAGCCGCCCTACCTCCCGGTGGTCATCCAGACCGTACGGCTCGCCACCGGGGACCACGCACTGCGCGTGCAGTTCGGCGCGCCCACCCCACTCGGGCTGATCAACGGGAATCAGCCCAGCACCAGGTAAACCCTCCTACGTGAAGATCAAGGGCCGCCGCCAATGGCGGTCAGGCATCAGGAATGAGGAACGATGACTCACCATGCGCCGGAAGCGACTGTGACACGGCGGATCACCCGCCTGCTAGCCGCGTGTGCGTGCGCGCTCGCGCTGCTCGCCGTGGCCGCCCCCACGGCGATGGCCTCACCCGCGACCCGAGCCTCCGCCGTCGGCTGGATCCGCCTCGCGCACCTGTCCCCGAACGCCCCGGCGGTCGATGTCTACCTGTACTCCGAGGGTGACACGAGCGCCATGATCGTGCTGCACCACGTCAGCTATGGCACGGTCTCGCCCTACGAGACGGTTCACCCCGGTGGCTACACCGTCGCGATGCGGGCGGCCGGCGCGGCGGCCACCTCCTCGCCGGTGCTGTCCACCACGGTGCACATCCAGGCGGGCCACGCCTACACGGTGGCCGGCATGGGTCCGGCCAAGGGCCTGCGGCTGCAGGTGCTGGAGGACACCCTGACCACCCCCTCGGGCCAGGGACTGGTCCGGGTGATCCAGGCCTCGCTGAAAGACCAGCGGGTCACGGTGACCGCCGGCAGCAAGACCCTCGCCAGGAACCTCAGCTTCGGCAGCTTCACCTCCTACGTGCCGCTGGCCCCCGGCACGGTGAACCTGCACGCCGCCGGGGGCTCGATGTCCGCCTCGTCCAGCCTCACCGTGGCCGCCGACACCACGCACACGATCGTCGTGCTCGATGACCCGGGCCACCTGTCCCTGGACATCCTGACCGATGCCGCGGGCAGCAACGCGCTGCCGGCCGGTGGCGTCAAGACCGGGTTCGGCGGCATGGCCGCGCGGCCGGGGTCCTCTGCGCTGCCGTGGGTGGCGGCCATGGCCTCCGGCGCGCTGCTGGCAGCCGCCGGGGCGCTGTGGCTCTGCTTCACCGGCCGGAAGGACACCCTGCGGCGCTTCACTGGCCGGAAAGACACCCTACGGCGCGGGAACCGCCAGCCGGTGATCCGCGGATCGCACGCTCGGTGACATGCGAGGGACCAGCCGCGAGCCGTGCCCCGATGGCTCGCGGCTGATGACACCGGCAGCACCGGTCCAGGCGAACTGCCGCAGGCCGCGGACCGGCCCGCTCTCGCTGGCTGGCCATCCTGGTCTCGTCGCGGTCGGGGCCGGCCTGCTCATGCTGGCCTCCGGCATCACCGGCCTGCTGATGGCCAGCCATGACCACTATGTTCCACCGCGCGTCGCGGCGGTCAAGCCGGTGCTGCCTCCGGTCGGTACGCCGCAGACACCGCCGCCGCCGAACTCCGGCCAAGTCCCGCCGCCGGTCTCACTCACCATCCCGGTCATCGGCGTGCGTGCTCAGCTCATCCACCTGGGGATCACCCGGTCCGGCGCGCTCCAGGTGCCAAGGACCGCGACGGTGGCCGGCTGGTACACCGGGAGCCCGGCGCCCGGGGCCGTCGGCTCCTCGATCGTCGCCGGCCACGTCGACTCCTACACCGGCCCGGGAGTCTTCTACCGGCTGGACGAGCTGCACCAGGGCGACCGGATCTACGTGCGGCAGAAGGACGGCCGGCTGGCCGTGTTCGGGGTCGACTCGGTGCATGAGTACCGGAAGGACGTGTTCCCCACGCTCAAGGTGTACGGCATGACGCCGACTCCGCAGCTCCGCCTGATCACCTGTGGCGGCATCTTCGACACCCGGACCGGCCACTACCTGAGCAACATCGTCGTCTACGCGACGCTGACCTCGTGACCCTTCAGGTACCGCTCCTTGCAGCGCTCGGAGCAGAAGTACCTCTCCTGCCCGTCCTCCCACAGAACGGCGCCGGGGTTCGCCTTCTCGACCTGCATCCCGCAGACCGGATCCCTGGCGAAGTCCCGCCCGCCGCCGAACCGGTCCTTGTTCCGGTGCAGCCAGTAGATCCCGCCCAGCAGGACCAGGAACACGATGTTGAGCACCGTCGTGTAGTTCCAGCTCAGATGCTCGCTGGCGATGACCACCGGCCGCTTCGCCGGCACCAGCCCGGCCGCCTGGAAGACCACCTCCGTGACCAGCCCGGCCGCGCTCATCACCAGCCAGAACGCTCCCAGCAGCCGCAGCGTCAGCCTGCCGCCGTACAGCTTGCGGTAGATGAACAGCAGCGGCATCGTGATCAGATCCGCGAACACGAACGCCAGCACGCCGCCGAAGCTGATGCCGTCCTTCCACAGCGCGGCCGCCAGCGGCACGTTCCCGATCGAGCAGACAAAGCTGATGATCGCGACGAACGGCCCCACCAGCGCGTTCTCGATCACGGTCAGCGCGCCATGCCCATGCAGGAACACCGCGTTCCAGAAGCTCACCGGTATCCCCACCGCCACGAACCCCGCCGCGATGAACCCGATGACGATCTCGCGCCGCAGCATCGTCAGGTCGGAGATCGTGTAGCCGGCCGCATCCGCCCACCCCGAAGGCTGCCGCAGCCGCCGCGCCAGCGAGCCACGCTCCACATCCTTCGGCGCACCATGCCCGGCATGCCCACCGTGTGCCTGGTCCCGGTCCAGCCGCTCCCTGGCCGCCTCGACCAGCCGCCGTGGCATCAGCCGGGGCAGCACCAGGCCGAGAAGGACGATCATGATGGCCCCGCCGGCGAACTCGGCCAGCGTGAACTGCCACCCGATCAGCAGCCACAGCACGACGCCCAGCTCCACGACCAGGTTCGTCGAGGCGAACATGAACACCATGGCAGCGGTGAAGTCCGCTCCCCGCTGGAACAGCGACTTGGCCAGCGCGGTGGCCGCGTAGGAGCACGACGAACTGGCCATCCCCAGCAGCGAGCTTCGAGTGAGTGCCCCCGGACCGTGCCCGCCCATCACCCGCTGCATCTGCCCCCGCGACACGAACGCCTGCACCGCCCCGGACAGCCCGAACCCCAGCACCAGCGCCCACAGCGTCTCCCAGAACATGAAGAACGCCTCGCGCAGACTGTCCCCGGTCGTCACCAGCACGCTCACGCCGAACAGCATACCCTCTGGGGGTATAAGTATAAGTACCCGGGGTGGGATGGGTCACATACACCAGCCACAGCCGTGATGCGGTTTTGATCGGCCAGCCCCGCGATCCGTTCAGAGCCCGGTCTCATAGCATGGCGCGATGGTGGGTGCGCGACCGTGGGTGGTGCGGCGATGAAGCGGCGGAGCACGATCCTGCTGGTGTTCGCCGTGATCATCGTGGCGTTCGCCGTCGGCATCATCCACCTTACGGACTCCAAGGCCGGGCTGCCCGAGGTCGGCTCGGTGATACCGGTGGCGCAGCGGCCGATGGCCCCGGCCATCTCCGGCCAGACCCTGAACGGTGCGACGGTGCACGTCAGCAGCTTGCGCGGCGCACCGGTCGTGATCAACTTCTGGGGGTCGTGGTGCGGGCCCTGCCAGGCCGAGGCGCCGGTCCTCGCCCGGGTCGCGGGCGACACCAAGCGCCTTGGCGTGCGCTTCGTCGGCATCGACATCCGGGACGATCCGGCCACCGGGCTCGCGTTCGAGCGGGGCCACGGCATTGACTACCCGAGCATCAACGACCCCAACGACCTGATCGCCGCCAGCTTCGGCGCCGACGCGCCGTCCACGACCCCGTCCACCTACATCCTTGACTCCCGAGGCCGCATCGCCTGGGCCAGGTTCGGCCCCGTCCAGTACGGCCAGCTCGAACTGGCCCTGGTCCGCGTGGCCGGCTGAGGTCCGGTGCGGCGCCACTGCCCGTGGCTGGTGGGGGCCGCGGGGATTCCTGCCGTCCGGTTGCCGGAATTTATTTGTTTAGAGGAACGGAGGTAAGAGACGTACCGTCACCCAGGAGGGTTCTTCAGCTGAAGAACCCGAACTTCGAGTTGAACTCGGCTTGACCGTGATCGCGTGAATGCCTGGGGGCGTGCAGATGGCCACACCTATGGTGCAAGTGCCGCGGCTGACGTCGCTTGCGCCGGGAGCGGGCTGTGCGGGGAAGCTGCCACTGGCCAAGCTTGAGGCACTGTTCGCGATGCTGGACGGGCTGCAGCCGGCGTCGGGTGACCTGCTGGTGGGGGCGCTGGAGGGCGACGACGGTGCGGTGTTCCGGCTGGATGAGGGCCGGGCCCTGGTGCTGACCGCGGACTTCTTCACGCCGGTCGTGGACGATCCGGCGGACTGGGGGGCGATCGCGGCGGCCAATGCCATGTCGGATGTGTACGCGATGGGCGGGCGCCCGCTGCTGGCGCTGAACCTCGCCGCCTGGCCGGGGGACGGGCTGCCGCTGGCCATGCTCGGCGCGGTACTGCGCGGCGGCGCGCGGGTCGCGGCGGCGGCCGGCTGCCTGGTGGCCGGCGGGCACACGGTCGAGGACCCGGTGCCGCGGTACGGCATGGCCGTGGTCGGCCTGGCCGACCCCGGCCGGCTGATCACCATTGACCGTGCCGCGCCCGGTGACCTGCTGGTCCTCACCAAACCGCTGGGCACGGGCATCATCGCGACCGCGCTCAAGCGCAGCACCGTGGACGGCCGGGTGCTGCGCGCCGCCGTGGCGTCGATGACGCGGCTCAACGTGGGCGCGAGCGAGGCGGCGCTGGCCGCGGGGGTGGTGGCGGGCACCGACGTCACCGGGTTCGGGCTGGCCGGTCACCTGCACCGGATGCTGCTGGCCAGCGGCGCGGCGGCCGAACTCGACGGCCGCCGGGTGCCGGCCCTGCCGGGTGCGTCCGGGCTGGCCGCCGCCGGGTTCGTGTCCGGCGGCACCCGGGCCAACATCGCCAGGATGAACGACGCGCTCACGGTGACCGGCGACGTGCCCCCGGAGATCATTTTGCTGGTGCACGACGCGCAGACCTCCGGTGGCCTGCTGCTCGCGACACCGCCGCGGGTGGCGGACGCACTGTTCGGCCACCTGGCCCGGCGCGGCCTGCCAGCCGCCGTGGTCGGTAAGGTCGTGGCCGGTGCGCCGGGCGAGATCGTCCTGCGCGGGGAGTGAGGCAGCGGGATGGCGGAACGTACCGAGCGGGAGCCGGTCACCGAGCTGGCCAGGGGGCCCCGGGTCTTCCTGCGCCGTCTCACCGGAGCGGATGCGGCCGAGTTCACCCGGCTGGTCCGGGCCAGCGCCGCCCTGCACCATCCGTGGATGGAACTGCCGGGCACACCGGAGGCGTTCGCCACGTTCATGACGCGCTACGACCCGCCGGTGGTGAACATCGGCCTGGCCGTCTGCGACCGTGCGTCCGGCGCCATGGCCGGCGGGTTCAACATCAACAACATCGTGTACGGCCGGTTCCAGTCTGCCGCGGTCGCCTACTGGGCGTTCGCCGGCACGGCCGGCCGTGGTTACATGTCCGAGGCGCTCGGCCTCGTCATCCGGTACGCGTTCGACGAGCTGGGCCTGCACCGGCTGGAGGCCAACATCCAGCCGGGCAACCAGGCGTCCCTCCGGCTGGTCAAGCGCAACGGCTTCCGCAATGAGGGGTACTCGCCGGATTACCTGTTCATCGACGGCGCCTGGCGAGACCACGAACGCTGGGCGATCACCCGGGAGATGGTGGACCTATAGATCCAGGAAGTCCGCGAACTCCTGGGCCACCTCTCCGCCGGTTTCCCCGGCGATCCCCAGTGCGGTGGGGACGTCCAGATCGCTGGCCAGCGCGGTGTGGATCGCCTGCCGGGCGGCCTCACTGGATCCGGTGCCGCCACCGGGCCTGCGGCCCGCCGAGGCCCGCAGCCGGTCCACCCTGACAGCCGCCTGCTCCAGGTCGCCGGGTTCGTAATCCCAGTCCTCGTTCCACCGCCGGCCCAGAATGAGCATCCGGATGGCCGACGCGGGGTAGCCGGCCAGCAGGTCCTTGATCAGCACCAGGTTGCCGGTGGACTTGGCCATCTTGGCGCCCTTGACGCCGACCACCCCGGCCTGCAGTCTGGCCCGCGCGAATGGCGCCACGCCGGTCAGCGCCTCGACCATGGCCGCCTGATAGACGTGGTGCGGGAACCGCAGGTCGGCGCCGCCGGCCTGCACGTCCACGGCCGGGCCGAACACCTCCAGGGCCATCGCCGCGCACTCGGCGTGCCAGCCGGGCCTGCCCTCGCCCCATGGACTGTCCCAGGCCGGCTCCATCCCGTGCGAGGACTGCCAGAGCGGCACGTCGAACGGGTCGTCACGGAACGGGTCGCCGGGCCGGTCGCCGTATTCCTCGGACAGCGCCAACGCGGTGCGCCGGTCCAGCCCGGCTCGCTCGGGCATGCCCGCGCCGCGGAAGTAGACCTGCCCGGCTGCCTCGTAGGCGGCACCGCGGTCCAGCAGGCCGGCCGTGAGGGCGATCACCTGCGGCACGTGGGCGTGCGCCCGCGGCTCCATGGCCGGCCGCCGCACGCCGAGCGAGGCCATGTCGCCGTCGAAGTAGAACTGCTGGATGGCGGCGAACCGGTCATAGGGCTCGCCAGCCCGGCTGGCGGCCGCGGTGAGCACGTCGTCCACGTTGGTCACGTTGCGGCACATGACCACCTCGACACCGGCCGCCCCCAGCACCCTGGCCAGGGCGTCGATCCACACATAGGTGGCCGCGTGCCCGAGGTGGGTCACGTCATACGGGGTGATACCGCACGCGTACACCCGGGCCCGGCCGACCAGGTGCAGGGGAGTACCACCAAGCCTCACACCGGGCCGCAGCCCTGCTGCCTGCCGCTGTTCCACTGTAGTTTCTCCTGGTGCCGCGGGGATTTGTGAGGTGGTACCGGGTCCAGACCAGGCGCCCCTAGCCTACGCCGCTCTAGTCGCGGGCCCTGCCTGTGGCTAAGCCGGTTCGGGGTCGGTGACCGGCAGCCCGGACCCGGCGGCGCTGGACCAGTCGTCGTCGACGTGGATAACGTCGCGGCCCGCACGGGCCAGCACCGACGCGCCGATGCTGGCCCGGAACCCGCTGGCGCAGTGCACCCACACCTGGCCCGCTGGCACCTCGCCGGCCCGCCCGGCCAGCTCCCAGAACGGGATGTGCAGCGCGCCGGGCAGGTGACCAGCCTGCCATTCGTCCGGGCGGCGTACGTCGAGCACGACCATCCCGGCCCGTCCCCACGCCTCGGCCAGGCCCGGGAAGCCGGTGACCGGGTAGCTGCCGGTGCGGCCGGCGGCCAGCTCGGTGACCGGTCCGGTCGCAGCGGCCGCGAGCGGCTCGACCCCGATCCTGGCGAGCTGGAGCTGGGCATCGGCCACCTGGTCCGGGCTGTCGCCGATCAGCGTGAGTGGTGCTCCCCACGGCAGCACCCAGCCCAGGTAGGTGGCGAACGGTTCGCCGAGCTCCACCGAGACCGTGCCCGCGACGTGCAGGTCCGCGAAGGCGCGCCGGCTGCGCAGGTCCACCACCCACTCACCGGCCTCGATCCGGCGCCGCAGCTCCGCCGGGCTCGCGGGCCGCGGCCGGGTCAGGTCGGCGGCCGGTGGACCGCCGCGGTTGGCCGCGGCCATGTGTGCGTAATAGCTCGGGTAGGCGCTCAGCCCGGCCAGCAACTCCTTGACGAAGGTGTCCTCGTCGCCGCCGCGCAGGGCCACGTTGCTGTGCCGTTCGTGGCCGATGGTGGACTGTTCGCCACTGGTCTGGGTGGCCGAGCAGAAGCTGCCGAAGCCGTGGGTCGGGTAGACGGCGACCTGATCCGGCAGTTCATCGGCGAGCCGCCGTACCGAGCGGTACTGCGCCCGGGTGAGCTGATCGGTCAGCTCCGGGGCGATCAGGTCGGTGCGGCCGACGGCGCCGAACAGCATGGACCCGCCGGTGAACACCGCGAATGGCTCACCGCTGCCCTCGGCCAGCACGTAGGACAGGTGCCCCAGCGTGTGGCCGGGCGTGTGCACCGGGGTCACGCCGAGGCTCCCGGCGCCGAACGTCTCGTGGTCACGGGCCTGTACCCGCTCGAAACCGACGTCTTCCGAGGCGGCGACCACGTAGGCGGCGCCCGCCTCCTTGGCGAGCGCGTACCCCCCGGTCACGTAGTCGTTATGGATGTGGGTCTCCACGACGTGGGTGATCCGGACTCCCGCGGCGTCGGCCGCCCCGAGGAACCGGCCGATGTCCCGCTGGGCGTCCACGACGACGCCGCTCGAGCCGTCGTGGACCAGGTAGCTGCGGTCACCGAGCCCGGGAGTGGCGATGGTGACAACCTCGTGCATGGGCTCGTCCGCTCCGTTCCGGTCGCCGTTGACCAACGGTGGGGCTCTTACTTAAGCATAGGATTCCGCGACATGCACGATCTTGCCCCTGGCTGTTCCCTGGGCGCCCGGACCAGGCGCGCGGCGCTGCCGGTCCTGGACCTACCCCCGGACGGCCCGGTCCGCGCGCCAGCACCAGGTCCGCATCGGCACGTCCAGCTCGCCGCCGCCGGCGTACCGCTCGGTGAGGACAGTCCGCGCGTGGTCCAGCGCGGCCGTCCTGTCCTGCGGGGTCGCGGTGATCAGCCGGCTGTAGGTGGCCAGCATGTCCACCAGTTCGTCGATGGTCATCGGCCGGGTGAACGTGAACTCCCGCTGCTGGGCGTTGCCGAACAGCCCATCCGCTGGCAGCTCGACCTTATGGCGGCCCGGCCTGTCCCACGCTTCGTCACGTTCGCCGCCATCCGGTGACCGGCGCACCCCGGGCAGCCAGCCGGCCTCGCGGTCCACGCCGGTGCCGAGCACGCCGAACCGGCCGCCGTCGCGCAACACCCGGGCGATCTCGGGAATGGCCAGCGCGGGATCCATCCAGTGCCACGCGGACGACACGAACACGCCGTCCACGCTGGCATCCGGCAACGGGATCGCCTCGCCGGTACCGGCCAGCACCCGGACACCGGGCGAGCGGACGGCCAGCACGGCCCGCATCCGCGGGTCCGGCTCCACGGCTGTCACCCGGGGAACCCTGGCCGCCAGCGCCCGGCTGAGCTTGCCGGTGCCGGCGCCGACGTCCACCACGGCCCGGCAGTCGGCGGGCAGCAGCCAGCCGATCGCCTCGTCCGCCGGGCCGGACCGGAGCCGGTCGTACTCGGATGCGACCGTGCCGAACGAGGTCGCCCGCTGCTGCCTGGTAGCCACACGGGCAGGCTACCGGGCGGTCACCGCCCGGTAGCGTCCAGCGTCTGCGGCAGGCCGAACGCCGGGAACAGCGCCGGGCCGAACGTGGTGATCTCCGCGATCAGGCCGTCGCGGACCCGCAGCACGTCGAGCTTGAACGCCCGGAACTCGCTGTCGCCGGGCTGGCGCAAGTAGCTCGCGGCGGCCGGCATCCGGTTGGCCCGGGTGGGCAGCAGGCGCCAGTCGCCCGCCCGGTCCGGCCCGAACGCCCGCTGCAGCAGCGTGGTGATCCCCTCGATGCCTTCGAAGCAGAACGGGTTCGGCGGCATGGTGACCCGGATGTCCCGCGCGGCCTGCGCGAGCGCCGCCGCGAAGTCGCAGCGTTCGTGCGCGTCGATGAACCCGGCCAGGGCCGCCCGTTCCTCGGCGCTCGGCTCGCTGGCCGACCACTCGCCGCGCCGCTCGGGCAGGTGCTCGCGCATTGTGGCGCGGGCTCGCTGCAGCGCACTGTTCACTGCGGCCACGCTCGTGTCCAGGGTCGACGCCGTCTCCTTGGCAGACCAGCCGAGCACGTCGGCGGCGATCAGCGCGGCCCGCTGCCGGGGCGGCAGGACCTGCAGGGCGGCGAGGAAGACCAGCTCGATCGTCTCCCGCTGCACGGCCACCACATCCGGCTGGTCGCCACCGGGCGCGGCCTGATCGAGCAGCCGGTCCGGGTAGGGCTGCAGCCAGGGCAGCTCGGCGTAGGAGCGCAGCGCCGTCACATGCCGCGAACTGCGGCGCAGCATGTCCAGGCAGACGTTCGTGGCGATCCGGTAGAGCCAGGCGCGGAACAGGGAGTCGCCGTCGAAGCCATCCCGGCCGCGCCAGGCCCGCAGGAACGTCTCCTGCACCGCGTCCTCGGCGTCGTCGAAGGACGCGAGCATCCGGTAACAGTGGATGTGCAGCTCGCGCCGGTGGCGTTCGGTGAGCGCCGCGAACGCGGGCTCGTCTCCCGCGATCGCGGCGCTCACCGTGGCGTCGGCCTGGTTGGTCACTTCGCCCCTTGACCGGAGTCCCGGTTCACTTCCTGCAGCACCCAGACGTTACCGTCCGGGTCGGCGAAGTCGGCGAACGACTCGTAGTTGCCGCGCTGCGGATGCGGCCCCTGCACCCACTCGCCCGACTCCAGGTGGCGCACCTCGCTGATCTCGACCTGCCGGCCGGCCAGCTCGGCCCGGGCGGCGACGATATCGCTGACCACCAGGTGCAGGCCCTGGGCCGAACCGGGGGTGGCCGAGGTGATGCCGGTGCCGAAGCCGATCGAGCAGGCCGAGCCGGGCGGCGTGACCTGGACGACCCGCATGTTGTCGTTGATCTTGGTGTCGACGTTCAGGCCGAAGCCGGCCTTGTCCAGATAGAAGCTCTTGGCGCGGTCGACGTCGGTGACCGGGATGAGCACCAGTTCCAGCTTGTAGTCCATGACGGATCCCCTTCTTCAGTGATCGCACCGGGCCCCTGTCCAGCCTGCCCGTCGCTGGGTTACGTGCATGAAACGCCGGAGGCCACCGGAACTCACCGGTCCCGCGATGAAATTTTTCCACCCCGCTGACCTGCTCCGGCGAAGAAAGCCAAGGGACATGCCGGCCTCACGGCACATGAACCTCTGTTTATGAATTAAGGTTCATGAACAGAGGTTCATAACGCGCACGGAAGGAGCAACGGCCATGGAGGCGAGACCGGCAATGGTGTGGATGGGACACCGGCCACCATCTGGGGGTGCCGATGCCGCATCGGCACGCACGGGCAGGCTTGTGCGGTGGGGGGTGAGGTGGGGGTGACGGCAGCGGTTCAGGTCCGCGGGCTGACCAAGACCTTTGGCCGGACGGCGGCGGTGCAGGCGGTGTCGTTCACCGCCCCGGCCGGGAAGATCACCGGTTTCCTCGGGCCCAACGGGTCGGGGAAGACCACCACGTTGCGCATGATCCTCGGGCTGGTCCAGCCCACCGCGGGTGATGCGCTGATCGGGGACGTGCCCTACCGCGAGCTGACCGAGCCACGCCGCCACGTCGGCGCGCTGCTGGAGGCGACCGGGTTCCACCCGGGCCGGCGGGCCCGGGACCACCTGCGCGTCCTCGCCGCGGCCGGCCGGCTGCCCGGCAGCCGGGTGGACGAGGTGCTCGACGACGTCGGGCTGACCGGCGATGCCAACCGGAGGGTCCGCGAGTTCTCGCTCGGTATGCGGCAGCGTCTGGGCCTGGCCGCCGCGCTGCTCGGCGACCCCGGTGTGCTGCTGCTCGACGAGCCGGCCAACGGCCTCGACCCGGCGGGCATCGTCTGGCTGCGCGGGCTGTTGCGGCTGCTGGCCGACCGGGGGCACGCGGTCGTCGTGGCCAGCCATGTGCTGAGTGAGGTCGCCCAGGTGGCCGACCACATAGTGATCATCAGCGCCGGACAGCTCCGGTTCGCGGGACCGCTGGCCGACCTCGGCCCGGCGGGCAACGCACTGGAGGCGGCGTTCCTCAGGCTGACCGTTCCGTCCGGCGAAGGAGACACCCGTGCTGCCCGTGCATAGCGAGCTGCGCAAGCTCACCACCATCCGCAGCCCGTGGCTGCTGCTCGCGGTGGGGCCGCTGATCGTCGTGGCAGGCATCTCCGGCCTGGTCCAGTCCGGCGCGAACCTGCACGATCCGGCCACCCAGAGCAAGGCTCTCGCGCACGCCGGGCTCGCCGCGCTGCTCACGCTCGTCTTCGGCATAGTCGCGGTGGCCGGTGAGTACCGGCACCGCACCATCACCGACACCTACCTCGACACGCCCAGGCGCAGCCGGGTGCTGGCCGCCAAGCTGATCGTCTACGGCCTGGCCGGTGCCGCCGCCGGGCTGGTTTCCACCCTGGTGGCGCTGGCCACCACGGCCGCCTGGTGGGCCATCAAGGGGGACAGCTTCCACATGTTCACCCCGGCCAACTGGCGGACCCTGGGTGGCGGGATCGCCGCCAACCTGGCCTTCGCCGTCATCGGCACCGGGGTTGGGGCGCTGATCCGCAACCTGGCCGCTGCCGTCGCCGCCGCGCTCGCCTGGGTCGCGCTGATCGAGGGCATCGCCGGGCAGCTCATCGGCTCGGGGCTGGCCCGCTGGCTGCCGTTCTACGCCAGCGAGGCCCTGGACCAGGCCAACATGGCCGGAAGCCTCCGGCTGCTCCCGCAGTGGGGCGGCGGCCTGGTGCTGCTGGCCTATGCCGTCGTCTTCGCCACCGCTGCGGTTGTGATTACACTCAACCGCGATGTCACCTAGGAGACCTGCCGTACTGCGCGACGGTGACGGTCAGGACCTGCGCGAGCACCTGATCGCCACCGCCGCGCGGCTGATCGGTGAGCGGGGCAGCGCCGGGCTGGCGGTCCGCGACATCGCCAGGGAAGCCCAGGTCGCCGACGGCGTGCTGTACAACTACTTCGCCGACAAGGAAGACCTGCTCGCCCACGCGTTGCTGGTGCACGTCGGCACGGTCATGTCCGGCATGCCGCCGATGCCGGAGCCGGGGACCGGCACGGTGGCGGGGAACCTGGAGCTGTTCATCGACCGGGGCATGGCGGTACTGGCCCGGGTCACCCCGGCCTTCGCCGGCCTGCTGTCCCAGCCGAAGGTGCTGACCCAGTTCCACGCGATGGTGGGTGGCCACGCGGCCTTCGCAGTGGCCGCCGAGGCCGGCGGCGAGGACGAGACCGCCGGCCCGGATGCGGGGCAGGACACCTCCCAGACCAGCGAAGACGGCCGGGGGCTGCCGCAGTTGCTCGCCCGGTACCTGGCGGCCGAGCAGCGGCTGGGCCGCATCGACGGCGGGGCCGACGTGGACGCGGCCGTCAAGCTGATCGTCGGTGCCCTGCACGGCCAGGTTCTGCCCCGGGTCATGTTCAGCCCGCCTGGTGTCCAGCTCACCGCTCCGCCCGGCTTCTCCCGCCAGATCGCGCAGACGGTTCTGCGCGGCATCGCCCCCAGATAGGGCGACTCCGGCCCGGGCCGCGCAGCCGCCGGAACCGCAGGCGCTGACCGGCGCCGGGTGGCCTGCCCGCAGTCGCTGTGCCGTGGTCCGCCAACGGCTCCGCATCAGGGCCGGCCGTATGCCACTTCACCCGGCCTCGTGCGTTTTGCCGCTTCTTCGGCGACCATGGCCTCAGAAGCCGACCGGCCGCCGTAACGGAGTGATCATGCCGACCGAGCACTTTGACGTTCTCATCGTGGGTGCCGGGCTGTCCGGCGTGGGCGCGGCCTGCCGCCTGCAGACCATGTGCCCGGGCAAGACGTATGCGATCTTCGAGGCGCGGGACGCGATCGGCGGCACCTGGGATCTCTACCGCTACCCGGGCGTGCGCGCCGACTCCGACATGTTCACCCTCAGCTACCCGTTCCGGCCGTGGAAGGGGACCAGGACGCTGGCCGCCGGGTCCGCCATCCTGGGCTACATCAAGGAGACCGCGGCCGAGTCCGGGGTCGAGCGCCAGATCCGCTACGGCCACCGGGTGGTCGCCGCCTCCTGGTCGTCCGCGCAGTCCCGGTGGACGGTCGAGGTGGCCATCGCCGGGAGCGACGAGACAACCGGCTACACCTGCGGATTTCTCTTCCTGTGCTGCGGCTACTACAGCTACCACGGCGGCTACCAGCCGCAGTGGCCCGGTCTCGACCGGTTCGCCGGGACGCTGATCGACCCGCAGCAGTGGCCCGAAGACCTCGACTACCGGGGCAAGCGCGTGGTGGTGATCGGCAGCGGCGCCACCGCCGTGACCCTGGTCCCGGCGATGGCCCAGGATGCCGCGCACATCACGATGGTGCAGCGCTCACCCAGCTACGTCGTGTCGCTGCCGGCCACCGACCCGATCGCCGTCGTGCTGCGCAAATACCTGCCCGAGCGAGCCGCGTTCCGGCTGACCCGGTGGAAGAACGCGACGCTGGGCATGGCGTTCTACGAGTTCTGCCAGCGCTGGCCGGACAAGGCCAAGCGGCTGATCCGGTTCGGCGTCGAGCACCAGCTTCCGGACGGCTACCCGGTCGACACCGATTTCGCCCCGCGCTACAACCCCTGGGACCAGCGGCTGTGCGTGGTGCCGGGCGGCGACCTGTTCAAGGCGATCAAATCGGGCCGGGTGTCGATCGCCACCGGCCGGATCGCCGCCATCGGCTCCCGCAGCGTCCGGCTCGAATCGGGCCGCGAACTCGAAGCCGACATCATCGTGTCGGCCACCGGCCTGCGGCTTCTCATGTGCGGCGGCATAAGACTGACGGTGGACGGTGAGCAGGCCGACCCGGCCGACCGGTTCGTCTACCGGGGATGCCTGCTCAGCGGCGTGCCCAACATGGCCATCTGTGTCGGCTACATCAACGCCTCGTGGACGCTGCGGGCCGACCTGACCGCGCGCCATGTGTGCCGCCTGCTGAACCACATGGACCGCCACGGATACACTCGCTCGATGCCACGCCTGGACCCCGGCACCGCCGCGAGCACCCGCCCGATCCTGGATCTGACCTCCGGCTATGTCCAGCGGGCCAGCGCCGTCCTGCCGAAACAGGGTGAGCGGCCGCCGTGGCGGCTGCCGCAGAACTACATGATCGACCTGATCAGCATGCGGTTCGGCAAGGTCACCAGGAGCATGTCCTTCGGTAAGCGCGTGCCCGGCGAAGACACCCACAGCCCGGCAGGCGCCAATGCGGCAGCACGATAAGCCCAGGGTCGTGGAGATCTTCACGGACGGCGCCTGCCTCAGCAATCCCGGGCCGGGCGGGTGGGGCGTGATCCTGCGGTACGGCGGTCACGAGCGGGAGCTGCACGGCAGTGAGCCGGTCACGACCAACAACCGAATGGAGATCATGGCCGCCATCCAGGGCCTGGAGAGCCTGACCAGGCCGTCCGTGGTGCACCTGTATACCGACAGCCAGTACCTGCGCCGGGGCATCACCGAGTGGGTGCCCGGCTGGAAGCGCAACGGCTGGCGGACCTCGCAGCGGCAGCCGGTCAAGAACGTCGACCTGTGGACCCGGCTCGACGCCGCGGCGCAGCGCCATGAGGTGCAGTGGTTCTGGGTCAAGGGCCACGCCGGCCACCCGGAGAACGAACGGGCCGACGAGCTGGCCTGCCAGGGGGCGCGCGCTGCCGTAGGGCGGAATCCGGCCAGTAGAGCGCTGCCGTAGGCCGGTATTCCGGCCATGAAGCGCTGCCGTAAGGCGGTATTCCAGCCACATAGCAAGGCGCAGTCGGTGAGCTGCCAACCTCTCACTACCTGGACTCGCCGGTGCCCCGATTCGTTGCACGGCGGTGCCGGTGCTGGAGTCACCAGTCGCTGATGCTGGGGCTCAGATCCAGGGTCAGGACGCCTTCGGTCAGCGCGACGACGAGCGTGCCGGACGAATAGGCGAGCGACTTCGCCTGGTGGTGGACCGGGATGACCAGCAGCGGCGCCTGGCTGGCCGGGTCCCAGATCCGCACCGTGTCGTCGCTGCCGCCGCTGGCCAGCAGTGTCTGGCCGCCGTGGGTGAAGGCACAGACCGCGTGCACCCAGTCCGTATGGCCGGCCAGGGTGGCCCGCTCCGCGCCGGTGGCCGGGTCCCAGATCCGCACCATGCCGTCATCCCCGCCGCTGGCCAGCAGGGTGTCGCCGTCGTGGCCGAAGGCGCAGACCGCGAGCACCAGCCCGGTGTGACCTTCCAGGACCGCCCGCTGGCTGCCATCGGCCAGGTCCCAGGTCCGGACCGTGCGGTCGTGGCCGCCGCTGGCCAGCAGGGTTCTGGCGTCCTGCTCGAACGCGCACAGCGCCAGGACCGAGCCGTCGTGACCGCGCAGGACGGCCTCCTGCCGGTTGTTGACCGCGTTCCAGATCCGGATCGTGCGGTCATCGCCGCCGCTGGCCACCAGGGTCTTCCCGGCGTGGGTGAGGGCGCACACCGCGTTGACCGCGCTGCTGTGGCCGCGCAGGGTGGCGCGCAGCCGTTTGGCAGCCGGGTTCCAGATCCGCACGGTGTGGTCGTCGCTGCCGGTGGCCAGGAATGTGCGGTCGTCGAAGCCGAAGGAGCAGATGGCGTGCACCCAGTCGCCGTGGCCCTCCAGCGTGAGCCACTCGACATTGGTGGCCGGATCCCAGATCCGGATCAGGTTCTCGTCGCCGCCGCTGGCCAGCAGCCTGCGGCCGCGTCTGGTGTGGAAGACGCACACCGCGTTGACCCAGTCGGTGTGCCGTTTCGGCGCGGCCTGCTGGTCGCTGGACGGTGGGTGCCAGATCCGCACCGTTTCGTCGTCCCCGCCGCTGGCCAGCAGGGTCTCGCCGTCGTGGTGCAGGACGCAGGTGGCGAACACCGCGCCGGTGTGGCCCTCCACCATCGCCTGCTGGGTGCCGGTGGTCAGGTCCCAGATCCGGACCGTGTGGTCGTCGCTGCCGGTGACGATCTTGGTAAACCCGTCCTCGTGGAAGACACAGATCGTGTTGATCCAGTTGGTGTGGCCCTCCAGCGAGGCGAGCTCCGCGCCGGAGCCCGGCTCCCAGACCCGCACGACCGTGTCGTCGCTGCCGCTGGCCAGCAGGATGACGCCCTCATGCTCGAACGCGCACACCGCGTTGACCGCTCCGGTGTGCCCCGTGGCGGTCAGCCGCAGCTCGCCGGTGGCGGGGTTCCAGACCCGGACGGTGCCGTCGTCGCTGCCGGTGGCGAGCAGGGTGCGGCCGTGGTACCGGAAGGCACACACCGCGTTGACCCACTCGGTGTGCCCCTCCAGGGTGCCCACTTGAGTGCCGGTGGCCGGGTCCCAGATCCGGACCACGTTCTCGTCGCCGGCGCTGGCCAGCAGCGGGCGGCCCGCACTGATGAATGCGCACACCGAGTGGACCGCGCCGGCATGTCCCTCCAGGACGGCCAGTTCGGTGCGGGTGGCCGGGTCCCAGATCCGTACGGTGGCGTCGTCGCCGCCGGTGGCGAGCAGCGTCTGCCCGTCCCTGGTGAACGCGCACACCGCGTAGACCCAGTCCGTGTGCCCCTCCAGGGTGCCGAGCAGAGCGCCGGTACCCGGGTTCCAGATCCGGGCCGTCTTGTCGTCGCTGCCGGTGGCGAGAAACGTCTTCTCGTTCTGCCTGAAGGCACAGACCGCGTGGACGGCGCCGGTGTGCCCCTCCAGCGTGGCCCGCTCGGTCCGGGGCAGCACGGACGCCCAGGTCGCCCGGTACGGTGCCGGTTCATCGCTGAAGCTGAAGCTGCGGCCCAGGTTCTCCAGCGACGCGGTGACGCTGAACAGCGCCGTGCGGGTTGGCGCGTCCGCCGGGATGGCCCAGGGCGTCTCCCGCAGCAAGGTGGCCCGCCGGTTGCCGACCTCCGATCCGGCGTCCTCGGCCACCGGGATCAGCCGCCGCAGGTCCGCGTGCAGCAGATAACCGTCGTCGGCCAGCAACTCGTCGATCAGCCCGGCCCGGGCGGCATGTGCCGACAGCGACCGCAGCAGGTACCCCGGCGCCTGCCCCCATCCCCGCTGCTGCCCGATGGCCGTGAAGGCCTGCATGAGCGCCCGTTCGTCATCCTGCGGCATCGCGAACCGCGCCCGGCTCTCCCGCAGCGCATCCGCGAACGCCTGATGAGCCAGCCGGAACTGCGCGTCCTCGCCGCCTTCCACCAGCACGCGCACCCCCGGCGAGCGCGCGAACCGCGCCAGCTCGCCGGCCGTTACCCGGCCACCGTCGATGGCCTGCACCGCCGCCGGCCAGAGTTCCAGCGGCATCCCCGGCGCCTCGGCAAAGGCCAGCGCCGTCAGGAGCGCCTCGGCGCTCACGTCTGCGACGCCGTCGACATGGCCGAGGTGTTCGCGCATCGCCCCGGCCGCCGTCATCGTGGCCGCCGGGCCGGGCCCCTCCGTACCGTAAAGCCCATGCGTCCACGCGACCAGCCCCGCCACCAGGAAGCTGTGGCCGGACGCGGCCGCGATGCGGCGGGCGAGCGCCTCGTCGTGCTCGCCGGCGTGCCCCCTCGCGAGTCGCAGTTGCTCCCGCGCGCAGGCCGTCAGGTCCCCTTCGCCGGAGAACTCAGGCTCGTCCAGGTCGACGACCAGCGTGGCTTCGCCGAGGCCCGCGAGCAGGTCACCCTCCGCGTCGCTGCGCGCCGTCCCCACGACCACCCGCACGCCGGCCTCATCGGACGGCTGGAGCAGCGGCAGCACAATCGCGCTGACGATCTCCCTGGCCTCGCCCGGCGCCGCCTCGTCCAGCCCGTCGATGATCACATCGAACCGCCGGATGCCCTGCTCGGCCAACGCGGCGCGCACACTTGGCTCCACGTCCCACAGGTAGTCCGGCAACGTGGCCGACGCCCCCCTGGCCACCTCCACCGCCACGTCGAGCGCCGTCTTCCCTCGCGCGTCCACGACGCACCCGGCCGTAACCTCAACCTGGGCAAGCAAGGCAGACTTACCCACTCCCGGGCTGCCGGTGACCACCAGCGCCTGGCCATCGGCGGCCTCCCGGGCCAACCAGCCGGCCACCTCCCGCAACGCCGCCGGACGGCCCCCACCCTCGTTCTCGGAAGTCACCATTGCTCCTGTCGTCGACCCCGGCCCCGCCCCTTCTCGCGGCCAGCATAAGTGCGGGGCGATCAGCCAAGAAGACCTGTTACCCAGGTTCGTGAATACCGGGCGGCAATGGATCGCGGCGTGGCGGCAGGCAAGAATCTACTCCGGGGCACACTCGGCTTATCCCAGGAGGAATGGTGGCATTCACCGAGGAAGAGATCGCCTATCTGAAGTCGCAGCAGCTCGCCCGGATCGCGACCGTCGGCGGGGACGGCCAGCCGGACGTGGTGCCGGTCGGGTTCGAGTTCGACGGGACACACTTCTACGTCGGCGGGATCGATCCGGCCAAGACCCGCAAGTTCCGCAACGTCCAGGCCGGAAACGAGAAGGTCGCACTCGTCGTCGACGACCTGGTGTCCACCGACCCGTGGACGCCGCGCTTCCTGCGGGTTTACGGCACGGCCGAGCTGGTCGAGCGCCAGGGCCAGTCCGGTCCCGCGCAGTACATGAAGATCACTCCGGTCATCTCGTGGAGCTGGAATCTGGCCAGCCGCCCGTTCGGCCACGATGGCCCGTCCACCGGCCCGAGGCGCACCGTCCACCAGGCCTGAGGTCCAGCGGCATCACCACCCGGCCCGGCCGGGAAAACCATCGCCCCGCCCGCCCGGCCGGCAGGTGATATTTACCCCGTGTTCATGGACCCCGCGTGGCTCAGCGACTACAGTCGTGGCCTATTGGAAAGGTTTCTTTACAATTCTGCCGAACGGCGGTGACTGCGATGAACGGGCTTCTGCAACGTGTCCGGAGAATTCCTGGGAAGGGGTCACGCGGTGCGCAGCGCTGGGTGCTCGCGACGGCGGCCCTCAGCGCACCGGCCGTCATTCTGACCGCGCCCGGAGCCGCCTCAGCCGCCGGAAGTGCCCGCCCGGCCCCAGCGGCGCGGGCCGCCCAGAACCCGGCCGGTCTTCGCGGCGACATTGTGCCGCCGCCGCCTCCCGGGTGGACCACCCAGTTCAAGGACGACTTCAACGGCCGTGCGCACACCGCGCCGAACTCCGCCAAGTGGATGTACGACGTCGGGCCTGGCTCCAGCTTCGGCACCGGCGAGATCGAGACCATGACGAACTCGGCCAGCAACGGCTACCTCGACGGCCATGGTCACCTGCACATCACCGCGCTGGGCTCCGGTACGTCATGGACGTCGGCCCGGCTGCAGACGACCTCGGCGAACGTCGGCGCCCCGGCGGGCGGCAAGCTGGAGGTCACCGCCAAGATCAAGCAGCCGGACCCTAACGGCGGGCTCGGTTACTGGCCCGCGTTCTGGATGCTCGGCCCGGGCCAGTGGCCGGAGAACGGCGAGATCGACATCATGGAAGATGTCAACGCCCTGTCCGAACTGTCCGGAACGGTGCACTGCGGCACCTACCCGGGCGGCCCGTGCAACGAGCCCGGTGGCATCGGCAGCGGCCTGGTGGCCTGCCCGGGCTGCCAGACCGGGTTCCACGTCTACACAATGATCCTCGACCGGACGAACTCCCCCAACGAGTCGATCACCTTCTACCTGGACGGGAACGCCTACTTCAAGGTGACCGAGAGCCAGGTCGGCACCTCGGCCTGGCAGGCCGCGTTCGACCACAAAATGTCGATCATCTTCGACCTGGCCATGGGCGGCGGATACCCCAACGGCGTCTGCGGCTGCACCACACCCACCAGCGCGACGACCTCTGGCGGCACGATGAGCGTCGCCTACGTCGCCGCCTACACCAAGGCGTGATCCTGGATGGAGGCCGTGGCCACGGCCACGGCCTCCCTCACATCAGGTGCTGTGTTCCCAGGTGACGGAGAACCCGTTGCCGCTGCTGTTCAGCGGGCCCGGCTGGGCCTTGACGTCGCTGGCGCCGACCATGGTGATCTCGACGTCCGGGTAGGACGAGATGACGCCGCTGGACGTGGTAGTGGACACGGTTGCCCCGGACAGCGTCCAGGTGTGGAAGTCGGTCAGCGGGTAGATGCCGGCCGCGCCGCTCGGCGCCTCCGCAATCCATTCGGCGCTCGAGTTGACGCAGTTCGAGCAGGACTGCGTGGTGGAGAAGCTGTTGGCCGGGCGGGTGGAGTCGGTGACCCTGAGCGTGTAGCTGGTGCCGCTCCGGGCAACGCTGGCGGTGATGTGGTCACCGGCTGCCACACTCTGCCCCACTACCTGGATCGCATTGGTGGGATACATCTCCCACCAGGAGAAGTGGTAGGCCGTGCCGAAGTAGCACTCGATCAGCGTGCCGTCCTGCTCGACCGAGCCGCTGCTGTAGCCATCGATCCCGACCCAGAAGGCCGCGAGCGAGGTGGTGAAGCCGCTGCAGGTACCGGACGGCTCGGTCCAGCTTCCGCCGGCGCTGCTGAACGTCTCGCTGGTGTCGGCGTAGCCGGACCAGTTGGAGCTTCGCGCCTGGCTGAGGTTCGGGCTCACTCCGGTCGCGTGGTCGGTCGCGTGCTGCCCGATCGCCAGGTGCTGGAGCCAGTTGCGGGCTATCGCGATGGCCTCAGCCTTCTGAGCCGCGCGGCTGCTGACCGTGCTGGCGCCCGCTGCCGGGCCGAAGGCCGCCATCACGCCCAGCACCGGCACGCTGGCCATTAATGCGCAGGACAGGACCCGGGGGAGACGACGATGCATGTGATTGCCTCTCATCCGGCGAGGCCGCTGAACACCGGCAGGTAGCCGCCGGACTGGCCGGACGCGGTCGGGTGGTAGGAGTCGGTGAGGTTGAACCAGTCCACCGAGTGCAGCCAGCTACTGGAGTCGCAGATCTGGTGGCCGGTGAACGCGGCCCGGACGTCGCCGAAGGTGTCACCATGACGTTGCGCCGCCGCCTGGATCTGGCCGTCGAGTTCGTCGGCAGCCTGGTTGAGGTCGACCCGGTCGGTGTTGCTCAGCCCGATGCAGTACGGGGACTGGGACAGGTCGTACAGCTCGGGGTAGTCGAGCACGACGACATGGGCGTTCGGGGCGTCCGCGTGGATGTCGGAGAGCACGCTGTCCATCTCACCGGGGAGCTGGGTCTGCATCTCGTTCTCATCCTGCTGGATGGCGGCGACACAGGCGCTGGTGTCTTCGAGCACGCAGGTGATCATGGTGTTGCTGAACCCGACGTCGTTCCCGCCGATCACAATGGAAACCAGCGTGGTGGAGCTGTTGAGTGGGGAGAGCTGGCTGCTGATAACGCTCTGGGTGGTGGCACCGGAGCAGGTTTCGTTGGCGAATGAGGCGGGGTGATTGGCATTCACCCACAGCACCTCGAACGCATTGGAGCTCTGATAGCAGTTCCCGTCTGAGTAGCTGCCGGCCCCGAGACCGGAGGCGTAGGAGTCGCCGAGCGCGACGTAGTTCACCCCGCTTGCCTGTGCGGCGGCCGGGACGGTGAGGGCCAGCGCGGGCGCGAGCGCGGCGGTGGCGGCGAGAGTTGTGAGGATGAAACGGCGACGGGGTTTCACGGGCATTCTCCTTGTCCGACCCAAACAAAAAAACCCGCTCTACTAGTCAGTAGGTAACATTGACTGAGCGTGTGGTCAATATCACAAACCGGACACAGTTCGTGGAGTAGGGGCAGGTCCGCAGGGCGCCGGCGGCGGGTAAGCCCTGGGCCGGGAGCCGCCGGGCTATGAACCGGCGGTGTGAATGGATGCGGGCAATTGTGGCGGTGGCGTGCGGATGATAGGGCAATCGTTTACATTATTGCCGGTGGGCCGGTGGGCCGGTGGGCCGGTGGGCCGGTGGGCGCCGCCGTGTCGGGCCGTGCGTCAGTGGATGTGCGCCTGCCAGTCGTGCGGGACGCGGCCGGCCGGACCGGGAACGGGCTGGCTGATGGGGTGATGCTGCGGCGGGGCCAGTTCCGGGCCGCTGTCGTAGAAGTCCTCGTCTGGGTAGCTCCAGAACCATTCCTCGTCTGGCTCGAAGCTCCTGATCACCGGGTGCCCGGTCGCGGCGGCGTGCGCGCTGGCGTGCTGGCCCGGTGAGGTGTCGCAGCAGCCGATGTGGCCGCACTGCGCGCACCGGCGCAGGTGTACCCACCAGCCACCGGTGGCGTCGCACTCGGCGCAGCCGGTCCCGCTCGGCGGGACCGACGGGTCGACTCCGGGTATCTCGGTCATCTGTCCTCCTGCTCGCCCTCTGGCCCGCTCAGTGGCAGCCGCACCAGGAAGTGGGTGTTCCCTGGCGCCGGCCGGGTTCGTCACAGATCCTCCAGGTACCAGGCCCCCGACCGCATCCACCCATCGTGCACCACGGTGCGCGGTGCCACGTCCACCTGGCATATCGCTCTGAGCGAAGCGGCTGCCAAGCGGTACGGTCGCGGAAGACGTCCAGCCCGGCCAGCGACCGGAGGCATGATGCCCGATCCCACATCGGCCCGCACGGCGCCGCCGTCGGCGGCGCAGCCGTTGTTCATCCTCGCCATGGACCACCGCGCCTCGTTCGGGCGGACCTTGTTCGGTGTGACCGGGACGCCGGACGGCGAGCAGCTCGCCCACATGCGCGACGCCAAGTCGCTGATCTTCGACGCCGTGGGCCGGATCCCATCCGCCACGCTCGGCCCCGGCCGCCCCGGGATCCTGGTCGATGAGCAGCTCGGCGCCGATGTGGCCAGGAAGGCCAAGCAGGCCGGCTTTGTGCTGGCCATGCCGGTCGAGGTCAGCGGGTCTGACACCGTGGCGTTCGAGTACGGCGACGACTTCGGCGACCATGTGACGAAGTTCGACCCGGACTGGGTGAAGGTGCTGGTCCGGTTCAACCCCGCCGACCCGGCCGGGCTGCGCCAGTCCCAGATCGCCACGCTGCGCCGGCTCAGCGACTGGGTCACCGCCGTCCACCGGCGCTGGCTGATCGAACTGCTCGTCCCGCCCACCCGGGAACAACTGGCCGCTCACGACGGTCAGGCGTTCTACGACCGGGACGTGCGCCCCGCGCTCACCGGCCAGGTGATCGCCGAGTTCGCCGCGGCGGGCCTCCACCCCGGCATCTGGAAACTGGAGGGCTACGAGACCGCCGCGGGCGCCGGCCTGGTACTGGACGCGGTGCGGGCCACCGGCAGCCCGCCCAGCTCATGCATTGTCCTGGGCCGTGACGCGCCGCGGCGCCAGGTCGATCACTGGCTGACCGTGGCCGCGCCGCTGGAGGATTATGCCGGGTTCGCCATCGGCCGCAGCATCTGGGAGGAGCCCGTCGCGGACCACCTGGCCGGCCGTACCAGCCGCGACATCGCCGAGGCACGCATCGCGGAACGCTACACCCACTTCATCGAGCGGTACCTGGCCGCGGACGCCATGCCCAGCCAGGGCCGGGACACCGAACCGTTCACCCGTATCCACCCCCGGCTCACCCCGGACCGTGAGGCCATCATCCGCAAGGCCCTCGAAGGCGCCGACCCACGCGGCACCTTCCTCCCGGCCTGGATGTCCCAGACCCTGCTCGCCGAGGTGGACGCCCTGCGCGCCGGCGGCTGACCGAGCCTCAGCCGCGGGCGGGACGGGCGCGGACGTGGATGCGCTCGCCCTGGGGGCCGTACAGGACCAGGAGTTCGGCCGGCTCGGGGCTGGGGTTGGCGAACCAGTGCGGGACGCGGGTGTCGAACTCGGCCGCCTCGCCCGGGGAGAGGATCACGTCGTGCTCGCCGAGCAGCAGGCGTGGCCGGCCGGAGAGCACGTAGAGCCAGTCGTAGCCCTCGTGCACCCGTGGGTCGGGCTCGCCCTCCCGCCAGTGCGGCGGCATGATGCATTTGTATGCTTGCAGGCCGCCGGGCCGGCGGCTCAGCGGGATGTATGTTGCGCCGTTGCGCCTGATCGGCCGGGGATGAATGCGCGGGTCGCCAGCCGGCGGCGCGCCGACCAGTTCGTCCAGTGGTACCTGGTGCGCCCGGGCCAGCGGCAGCAGCAGCTCCAGGGTCGGCCGGCGCTGCCCGGACTCCAGCCGGGACAGGGTGCTGACCGAGATCCCGGTGCTCTGCGAGAGCTGGGCCAGCGTGCCGCCCCGCTGCCGCCGCAGCTCCCGTAGCCGGGGTCCCACGGTCCGCAGGACGCCGCCGAAATCGGCCTCGTCGTCAGCCATGCTCATCATTTTGCTATAGCGGCAACTTTATTTGTGAACCTGACCGGGTCAGCGCGTGCTGCGGTAGCGGATCATCGGGCCGAGCACGCCGGGCACGACCGTGTACCGCGTCATGCCGAGCCGCTCGATGATCGCGCTCGACGCGGTGTTGCCCTCGTCGACCTCGGCCAGCACAGCGGGCAGCCCGAGCGGGCCAAGGGCATACTCCACCACGGCGCGGGCGGCCTCGGTGGCATACCCGTTGCCCCACGCGCCGGGTGCCAGGCTGTAGACGACCTCCGGGTGCTCTGCGGCCGCGGGCCGCCCGGCCGTGGGCTGCCAGGCCGCGGAGCCTTGTGGCTCCTCCAGTTGCCGCAGTCCGGCGGTGCCGATCAGGTCCGCCCCCTCCGTAATGGAGATGATCCAGAGTCCATAGCCGGACTCGGCAAAGCTGCGGATGCTGACGTCGATCTCCCCGGCGACCTGCGCCGGGGACAGGACCGCACCGTCGAACAGGAACCGGCGCACGTCGGGCTGGGTCCAGTGGGCCAGCAGCCGATCCTGGTCCGCCGCCGTCACCGGGCGCAGGGTCGGCCGTTCGGTCGTCAGGACGTTGTCCACGATGGCCAGGCTACTGGCCGGCCGGGGCGGCCTCCGGCCGGCCAGCGGCCGGCCGGGTCAGGGCAGCGTGGACAGATGCGGGGCGACCGTGTTGGCGAAGTTGTAGCCGTTGGCTGCGTCCCAGTTGATCGACCAGGTCATCGCGCCACGGATGGACGGATAGGTTGCTGGTGGCTTGAACGAGCCGCAGGAGGTGCCGGCGGCCAGGCAATCGAGCGCGCTGTTCACCACCGATGGGCTGGTGTACCCGCTGCCCGCGGCCGACGGTGAGGCCGGCAGGCCGAGGCCTACCTGCGACGGGCTGAGACCGCCTTGCAACTCGATGCAGGTCAGCGCCGTCAGGAAGTTCTCGGTTGCCTCCGCGTACACGTTTCCGTCGCAGCCGTTCATGGTCCCGGAGTTGTAGAACTGGACGTTGACCATGGTCAGGATCGACTTGATGTCCAGCGCGAGCTGGAAGTAGTCACCCTGGGTGGACTGCATGTCGACGGTCTGCGGCGCCAGCGTGATGAGCAGCCCGGGGTCGTCGGACGATAGCTGGTTGAGCGCCTGGGCCATGAAGGCCGGGTTGACGCCGTTCTCCAGGTCGATGTCGACCCCGTTGAACCCGTACTGCTGGATCAGCGAGTTGACGCTGCTGGCGAACTCGCTGGCGCTGGCCGAGTCGTTCACGCTGATCGTGCCGTTCGCGCCGCCGACCGAGAGGATGACCTTCTGGCCGCGCGCGTTGAGTGTGTGGATGTCGTTGATGAACTGCTGTTGCGTGTAGCCGCCCAGGTCGGAGGACAGCGTCGGGTCGAGGCTGAACGCGACCTGCCCTGGTGTCCCGGTGGCCGAGCCGAACGCCACCGCGATCAGGTTGTAGCTCGCCGGCACCTGGGCGAGCGTCAGCGGAGTGGCGCCGTTGACGAAGTCCTGCCAGTAACCCATCAGCACATGCGGCGGCAGCCCGCCGCCGCCGCCTCCGCCGCTGCTGGTGGTTGCCTGGACCGAGCTGGACTGTGGTCCTTCGCCTGCGGAGTTGAATGCGGAGACGGTGAAGGTGTAGGTGGTGGATGCGGCCAGGCCGGTGATGGTGGTGCTGGTGCCGGAGGCGGTGGCGGTGCGGGTGCCGTTTTCGTAGATGTCGTATCCGGTGACGGTGCCCGAGGGTGCGGTCCAGGACAGGGAGACGCTGCTGGAGGTGGTGCCGGTGACCGTCAGCCCGGCCGGCGCGCCCGGCGGGCTGCCCCCGCCGCCGGGACCGGTCAGCGACAGGTCGTCGGCGAAGTAGGTGCCCTGTGCGTACCAGCCGTGCACGTAGATGGTGACCGACGTGGTGGCGGCGCCGGTGGTGAACGAGGTGGACAACTGCTGCCACGATGTGGCCGAGGGCGTCCACGTGTCCGTGTCGGAACTGCCGGTGCCGGAGTCGCCGAGGAACACGTAGTTGCCCTCGACCCAGCCGGTCAGTGTGTAGTTGCTGGACGGCTGGACCGAGACCGACTGCGAGCACTGGGCGTCATCGGAACTGGACGCCGCCCCGGACAGCGCATGGGAGCCGGAGTGCACAGGGCTTGATACCACGCTGTCCAGCGTTGAGCAGGACCATCCGGACAGGGAGCCGGTCTCG
This sequence comes from Streptosporangiaceae bacterium, assembly GCA_035308365.1. Classification (GTDB taxonomy): domain Bacteria; phylum Actinomycetota; class Actinomycetes; order Streptosporangiales; family Streptosporangiaceae; genus PALSA-505. Next base: position 42,288 of record DATGGU010000147.1, on the reverse strand, counting down.
AAGCCGCCGTTGCTGATCAGGCTGGCCGCGGCGGCGGCAGGCGGTGCGGAGATGACGGCCGCGCTGGTCAGCAGGGCGGCAGCGGTCGCGGCGAATGCGGAGAGCCGGTAACGCATGGGGTCCTCCCGGGCCTCAAGCCGGGCGTTTCCCGGCGGGCGAGCCGGAACAATCTATTAAGAAAGTTTCTTAATAGAATTAAATCGGAGCGTAATCTATCCGAAACGTTCCGTCAAGACCAAGAGGTGCGAACCAGCCCGAGCGGGCGGCCCAGCCAGGACGCGCGCCATGTGCCACCAGGCCCTGTGAGCAAGGGCGGGCGGGGAAGGGTCCGCCAGGCCGGGGTTAGCCGGTCACGGAGGCCCTAGCTGAGCGGAGCGGTCGGTCCGTCCGGGGCGGTCATCCGGCCCTCGACGACCGTGCGCGCGAACTCGGCGGCGTCCTCGGGGGTCACCCGGCTGAAGCCGTCGGCGGTCACGGTGGCGATGATGGGGAAGAGCTGCCGGGGCAGGTCCGGGCCGCCGGTCGCCGAGTCGTCGTCGGCGGCGTCGTAGAGTGCCTGCACACAGGCCAGGATGGCCTCCCGCCTGGCCATGCCGCTGGTGTACAGCTTCTTCAGCGAGCCCCGGGCGAAGATCGAACCGGAGCCGATGGAGTAGAAGTGGCGTTCCTCCGACGGGCCACCGGCCACGTCGTAGCTGAAGATCCGCCCGGTCTCCTCGTCCTCGTCATAGCCGACGAACACCGGGACCACCGCCAGGCCTTGCATGGCCGCACCCAGGTTCCCCCGGATCAGCGTGGCGAGCCGGTTGGCCTTGCCGTCCAGGGACAGCGGCCGGCCCTCCATCTTCTCGTAGTGCTCCAGCTCCACCTGGAACAGCCGCACCATGTCAAGCGCCGCGCTCCACACGCCCGCGATGCCCACGGCCGAGAACTCGTCGCTGCGGAACACCTTCTCGACGTCCCGCTTGGAGATCATGCTGCCCATGGTCGCCCGGCGGTCGCCCGCCAGCACCACGCCGTCGGCGAACTTCGCCGCGACGATCGTGGTGCCATGCTCGAATTCGAGGGCGGGCTGGCCGGTGGGGTGCGGCCCGCTCACCGCAGCGTCGCCGCCGGTCCGCCGGGCCTGCAGCGGCTGCTGGCCGGGTAGCAGTTCAGGGGCGTAGGAGGTGAGAAAATCCGCGAACGAGGATGTCCGCGCTCCCATGAACTTCGCGTCGAACTGCCGGCCGCCGTCGCCGTGAGACCCCACGCAGACTCCCAACGTATGAGTGCCATTCCTAGCCAGACTTTACACGCGGTTGCCCCGCGCAAGTCGCTGGTCACGGCTCATACCGGGTCGAAAACACCAACGCATGGCAGGCGACACGTGCGATAAAGGTCAAACACATGTTTGACAGTGGGTACCAGGTACGACATGGTAGTCGCGTTCGAGCCTGTGATGGCGGCAGCACACCGAGACCGTGCCGCTGGCACGCTTCACCATGACGATGGAGGACGACCCCGTGGGCCAGAAGACCGTCCGCTTCAGCGACCTCAGTGGCCAGCTCATTCTGGACGACAGCGCCCTTGCGCGCATCGTGATTCACGAGCACCCCGAGCTCGGCGACAGCCCGGTTGAGATCGAAGCCCTGGCCGACGAGGCCACGAGGATCGAGAAGGAGGGCGTGCAGGTCGCCGTCGTCGACCTCTACTTCCCCGACGACGATCAGCCGCACCGGGTGGCCATGGACGTCGATGCGTTCGGCCGGCTGGCCACCGACAAGCCGATGAGCGAGCTGCTGGCCAGCGCCCGCCCGGCCAAGCGCGCGGCCCGGGCCGCCACGGCAGGCACGTCCCGCGAGAGCCGGGTCAACTACGCCACCCTGGAGCACGCGGGCAAGCCACACAAGGGCAAGACCACCGACGCGGAGAAGCAGCTCGTCCACGACCACCTTGACGAGATCAACGAGCGCCTGACCGCCGAGGGCATCCGGCCGATCAGCCTCGACGACCCCGAGCACGTCGAGCGCTACGGCCTGGAAGACCTCGTGGCGGACGAGCCGGAGACCGGCGAACAGCAGAACCTGGACACGGCCGGCGAATTCGACGCCGCCTGACGCCAACCGCCTGGCGTGGCCCAGCGGTTGCAGGGGATAGCCCCCACCCGAAGATGGGTGGCAGCCGGCTGCTGGTGGGTGATCTCTCTCCGTAGCGTGATTGTCAACGCGAATCACGCTAACCAGGGAGAATGCCCGATGATCGAGGCACGTGGACTGACCAAGCGTTACGGTGCCACCGTCGCGGTCGGCGATCTCAGCTTTACGGTCCGTCCCGGCATGGTGACTGGTTTTCTCGGCCCGAACGGTGCCGGCAAGACCACGACCATGCGCCTGATCCTGCGTCGCTGAGGTTCAGCCGCGGGCCGCCCGGAGCACAACGTCCCTGACGTGCGTGGGCTGACCGTCCAGGTCGGTGGCCGGCCGTGGGAAGGACGAAGCCACGACGATCTTCCAGACGCCGGGGTCGAGCGCGGCGGCCAGGTCTTCGGCGGAAGGGAACATGCGGGCATCCCCGGTGCGCCCGACGTTGGCGTGCAGGTCGTCGGGATGGTGCGTGACCATGAGCAGCGTGCCGCCCGGCCGTACGGCGGCGGCCAGCCGGCGCTGGAACCGCTCGAAAGCCTCACCGGGCAGGTGCATGTACGAGGCCGTGACCAGGTCGAACCGCTCCGGCTCTGGAACCCAGGTCAGCAGATCCTCCTGCCGCCAGGTGATCCGCCCGGCGACCTGCTCGCCCTGGTCGGCGGCGTGCCCGGCTGCCCGCTCCAGGCCGACCGGGGACACGTCCACGCCGGTGACGGTCCAGCCCCGGGACGCCAGCCAGATGGCATCGGCACCCTCGCCGCAGCCCGCGTCCAGCGCCTCGCCCGGGGTCAGGCCGTCCACCTGGCTGACGAGCTGCGCGTTGGGTTGCCCACTCCAGTACCGCTCGGTCGAACCGTAACGGTCATCCCAGAACTCCTGGGTGAAGTGGCTGGCGAAATCGCCGGCATCATGGTCATGGCTCACGGTCGTCTCCGGTTCTTCCAGGCGGTCCCCATCGCGACCACTTTGCCGGCGCCGGCCCGGTTAAGCAAGCCTTGTTGCCAACCTGGCAAACCGGCCGCCACCGGTCCGTGGTGCGGTTCGCTGGCCAAATTCAACAGAAACTGGAATTATGAGATTAAGCCGCTCAAATGAGCGCGGATATTGAACGTGAAGGAGGCAGATGCCCGGGTTGTCGGCCGACCGGCCGTCCGAGGTCGTCCTTGCCGCACGGGTGGCGCGGCAGTTCTATATCGAGGGCGTCTCCAAGGTCGAAATCGCCGACCAGCTGGGCATCAGCCGGTTCCGGGTCGCCCGGCTGCTCAACTCCGCCCGGGAGACCGGGATGGTGCGCATCGAGATCGGGCTGCCCGGCGGAAACCTGGACGCCGGCCTGTCGGCGGAGCTGTGCTCGGCCTTTGGGCTCAAGCACGCGTTCGTGTTCAACTTCCCCGACGACGACGAGCCCGCGCTGCGCCGCCGCCTGGGTGAGGCGGCCGGGCAGGCGCTGATGGACCTGATCAGCCCCGGTGACGTGCTCGGCATGTCCTGGTCACGCACGCTCAGCGGGCTGACGGCGGCACTGACCGAGCTGCCGCCCTGCCCGATCGTGCAGCTCACCGGTGCGGTGCCGCCGCCCGACGGCCGGGATCTGCTTGACCTCGTCCGCGCCGTCGCCCGCGTCGGGGGTGGCCCGGCGCACGTCTTCTACGCGCCGATGCTTCTTGACGATGCACAGACCGCCGCCGCGATACGCCGTCAGGCAGACATCGCCGGGGCGTTCGCGCTGGTGCCGTCCGTCACAATGGCCGTGGTCGCCGTCGGCGCCTGGGCGCCGGGCCTGTCGACGATCTACGACGCGGTCACCCCGGCCGAACGCGAAGCCCTGGCCAGGCTGGGGGTGTGCGCCGAACTGGCCGGGGTGTTCATCAGTGAGGAAGGCCGGCCCGTCGAGACGCCGCTGGACAGCCGCATGATCACTACGCCCGGTGCGGCGCTTGAGCGGATCCCGTTCGTTCTCTCCGTCGCCTACGGCGTACCCAAGGCCCCGGCGGTCTGTGCCGCGATCCGAGGAGCGATGGTCCATGGTCTGGTCACGCACGCGAGCCTCGCCCGCGCCCTGCTCGGCATGGCCGGCGATCCCCAGCCGGCGAGCTCCCGGGCCAGCGCGCCCTCTGCCCGGTGATCCCCTGCCGGGCAGCGCCGTGCCCGGTGACCTGCTGCCGGGCGCGACGGCCAACCGTGGCCTGGTCATCCGCGTCGGCGACACCGTCGTGCGGCCGGCTGCGCCGTGCTGGCCTGCCACCCATGCGCTGCTCGCTCACCTGTCGGCGGCAGGCTTCGCCGGCGCCCCCCGGGTACTGTCGGTCAACCCGGTCACCGAGACGCTGACCTACATCGACGGCCAGGCCGCCGTCCCGCCACTGCCGGCCGTCACCCTCACCGACGCCGCCCTGATCAGCGTGGCCCAGCTGCTCCGCGAGTATCACCAGGCCGTGGCGTCCTTCGATCCGGCCCTCTACCATTGGCCCCGGCCGGTCCCCGCCCGGTTCCGCACCGGCCTGGTCAGCCACAACGACGTCCACCCGGCCAACCTGGTGTTCCGCGACGGCCGGGCCGTCGCACTGATCGACTTCGACCTGGCCGGCCCCGGCAGCGCCACCTGGGACATCGCGGCTGCGGCCCGTTCCTGGGCGCCGCTCCAGGACGACCGCGACATCACCGACTGCCGCCAGGGCCGCTCCCTGGAGCGATTCCGGATCTTCATGGACGCCTACGGTCTGACCCGCCCCGAACGCCGTGAGGTGGCCGAGGCGATCGTCGCCAACCACGACTGGACCTATGCGATCGTCACCGAAGCCGCCGCCGCAGGCCACAAGGGTTTCGCCGACCACTGGCGCAACGTCGCCGCCCCGACCACCAGAGCGCGCCACTGGTGCCAGCGCCACCAGCGCGACCTCCTGACCGCCGCCCGCTGAACGCTGCGCTGGCACCACCGAGGCCCCGTACCGGTGCCCAGATCCGCTCTGCCTCTTGCGCTCCCACCATTCTTTCGTTACGCATGGGGTTTGACATCGTTGTCAGCTCCGGGGCCCCGCAGCCCCAGACCCGGAGGCGCCCGATGGAACGCCGGAGAACCCACCCGCGCTGGCCCGCCGCAGCCACCTGCGCCGCCCTGGCCGCCGCCCTCACCCTCACCCCGGCCACCGCGCAGGCCGCCGCCAGCACCACAACCAAGCCGGTAACCGACCCGGCCGCCCTGGTCAACCCGTTCGTGGGCACCGGCAGCGGCGGCACGGTCGTCGGCCAGGTCGACACGTTCCCCGGCGCCGACGTCCCCTTCGGCATGGTGCAGTGGAGCCCGGACACCCCGTCCCGCCCACCCGGCGGAGGCTACAACTACACCGACACCTCTATTACCGGCTTCAGTTTGACCCACCTGTCCGGCCCCGGCTGCGGCATCGCCGGCGACTTCCCGGTGCTGCCCATCACCGGCTCGCTGACCACCAACCCCAGCGAGCTGAACGAATCGTTCACCCACGCCGGCGAGCAGGCACACCCCGGTTACTACGCGGTCACGCTAGGCACCACAAAGCACACCATCCAAACCCAGATCACGGTGACCGCCCGGACCGGCCTGGCCAAGTTCACCTACCCACCCACCACGAAAGCCAGGGTGGTACTGAAGGTCGCCGACTCGGCGAACGGCGGCTCGGCCGCGACCTTTGCCACGCACGGTAACACCGAGGTCACCGGCTCGGTCACCAGCGGCCACTTCTGCGGCCAGCCCGATTCTTACACCGTCTACTTCGCGGCCAGATTCAACCGCCCGTTCACCGGTTCAGGCACCTGGGGCGGCCAGTCCGCCGCGGCCGTCCAAACCCACCCAGGCGCGACCGGCATCCAGGTCCATGGCCACCAGGTTCCCGCCCCCACCCCGGTATCCATCCACCCTGGCATCGCCGCCCACTCAGCAAAGACCAGGACTCAGGGCGGAGGCGTCGTCGCAGGCGGCTATCTCAGCTTCAATACCACGGCCAACCCCATCGTGAAGATGCAGGTCGCCGTCTCCTACGTCAGTGTCAACGGAGCGATGGCGAACCTCGCCGCCGGGGCGCGAAGCTGGAACCTCAAGCATGTCGCGGACCAGGCCAAGGCCCAGTGGAACAGCCAGCTCAGCAAGATCAGTATTGCCGGTGGCACCCTGGCCGAGCGCCAGACCTTCTACACCGCGTTGTACCACGCCCTGCTGCACCCGAACCTGTTCAGCGACTCGGGCGGCCAGTACATGGGCTTCGACGGCAAGGTCCACCGGGTCAAGCCCGGCCACGCCCAATACGCCAACTACTCCGGCTGGGACGTCTACCGCAGCGAGATCCCGCTGATCTCACTTCTTGACCCCGCCCAGGCCAGCGACATGGCCACCTCGCTGCTCAATGACGGCCAGCAGGGCGGCTGGCTGCCCAAGTGGCCGGTCGCGGCGGGGTACACCGGCGTGATGAACGGCGACGCGGCCGACCCGATCCTGGCCGAGATCGCCGCGTTCGGCGGCCGTGACTTCAACGTCAAGCAGGCGGTCGCCGCGATGGTGCACGGCGCCGACGCCACCGGAACTCCCGGCCAGGGCTACTACGTCGAGCGCCCGCAAGGCCAGGCGTACCGCCAAAAGGGCTATGTCCCGAACGTCGCCGCCGACTCCATCAGCCCGCTCCCCAACGGCGCCTCCGAGACCCTCGAATACGCCCTGGCCGACTTCGCCATCTCCCGGCTCGCGCAGACCGCCGGCGAGACCTCCATCGTCAAGAAATTCCTGGCACGGTCCCAGAACTGGACCAACATATTCGACACGGCATTCGGCTATATTTTGCCGCGCGACGTGCATACCGCATTCCCGGTCAGCCCGGGCGAGGGTTACGCCGGTTTCGGCCAGAGCGGCTTCCAGGAGGGCAACGCGGCCCAGTACACCTGGATGGTCCCGCAGAACCTGCATGGCCTGTTCACCGGCATCGGCGGCGACAAGGCCGTGATCACCCGGCTCGACACGCTGTTCTCCCAGCTCAACGTCGGCCCGAACGAGCCGTACTACTGGGCAGGGAACGAGCCCGGCCTGGACACCCCATGGGCCTACGACTCGGCCGGCGCCCCGTACAAGACCCAGCAGACCGTGCGCCGCATCCTCACCAGCCTGTACTCGGCCACGCCAGGTGGCGAGCCGGGCAACGACGACCTGGGCGCGATGAGCTCCTGGTATGTCTGGGCCGCGATGGGCCTGTACCCGCAGACCCCGGGCGTTCCCCTGCTCGTCGCAGGCAGCCCGCTGTTCCCCAGCATCATGGTCCACGCCGGGCGCAACAGCCTGACGATCCACGCTCCGCAGGCGGCCGCGAACCGTCCCTACGTGACCGCGCTCACCGTGGACGGGAAGCCTGCCCAGCGGCCCTGGGTCATGCTGACCGGCCAGCCGGAGCAACTCGGCTTCACCCTGTCCGCCACGCCCGACAAGACCTGGGGGAGCGGCCCCGGCGACGCCCCGCCGTCGTTCGGCGCCGGCCCCGTGCACTTCCCGCCATCCACCGCCGCCTATGTGACCGCTACACCAGCCCAGGTCCGGGTCGCCCCGGGCAGCACGACCCCGGTCACGATCGCGGTCAGCAACACGGCGGGCAAGACCCCGGCCAAAGTCACCTGGACGGCCACCGCGACCAAGGGCCTGACCGTCACCCCGGCCACCGCGACCGTCACCGCCCCCGCCGGGCAGACCGCGAACACCCACGCCAGCATCGCCCCGGCAGCCACCATGCCCACCGGCTACTACAAGGTCACGCTCAGCGCGAAGGCGGCCAACGGCGCCGTCATCCAGCAGACCACGATCCTGGTCACGGTCGCCAAGCCGGGCCAGTCGATCAAGACCGTCTACGTCGACAACTACAGCGACGGCACGGTGACCCCGATCGACCTGCGCGACCACATCGCCGGCCCGCCGGTCACGGTCGGCAGCGGACCGGACGGCATGGTGATCACACCCGACGGCAAGCTGCTCTACGTCGCCAACAACAACAGCAACAACGTGACGGTCATCGACACCTCCACCAACCAGGTCGTGACCACGGTGCCGGTCGGCAGCGTCGCCGCTGACCTGGCGGTCACGCCGGATGGCAAAACCGTGTGGGTGAGCAACTTCGGCGACGGCACCGTGCAGCCCATCGACGTCGCGACCAACACGGCCGGCCCCCCGGTCAAGGTCGGCAGCCAGGCCGAACGGGTGGCCATCAACCCGGCCGGCAGCCAGCTCTGGGTCGCCAACCAGGGCGACGGCACGGTCAGCGTGGTCGATCTTTCTACCCGGACGGTCATCAAGACCGTCACGGTCGGAGCGCAACCGTTCGGCATCTCGTTCAGCAAAAATGGCAGCCAGGCGTACGTGACGAACGGCGGATCCGCAACGGTGTCGGTCATCGACACGTCCAGCTACACGGTCACGGCAACGATCCCGGTCGGTGCCGGCCCACAGGGCATCCGGACCTCGCCGGACGGCAGCGTGATCTACGTGGCCGATTTCGGCTCGGCGGGCATCACGCCCATCGATCCGGCGACCGGTAAGCCGGGCACGTTCATCCCCACCGCCCCGGGCGCGTACCAGATCGCCTTCACCCCGGGCGGCGCGACGGCGTGGGTGGTGAACACCAACGCCAACGATGTCAGCCCGGTCGACGTCGCGACCGGGCAGGCCGCAGCCCCGGTCACGGTCGGCAACGCGCCCGACGGCCTCACCATCTCGCCGGCCACCGGCTGACTGGAATGCGCTATCTGACCGGGGACGATGTGCTGGCGGCGGTCCAGCACACCGACCCGGTAACCGTGGTCAGCGACACCCTGCTGCTGCACGCCGAGGGCCGGACCACGCTGCCCGAGGAGGCCTGCCTTGGCTGGCAGACCACCGGCGGCGCCACCGCCCGCAGCCTCGTCCTGCCCGGCGCGCTGTGGGGCGCCGAGCCCGCCCTCGGTGTCAAGATCATCAACAGCAGCCTGGCCAACCCGGACCGTGGCATTCCCCGGGCGAACGGCCTGATCGTGCTGTTCGACCGGGAGACCGCCCGGCCGGTGGCGATCATGCACGCCGCCCACCTCAGCGCGCTGCGCACCAGCGCCTACACCGCCCTGTCCGTGCGGCTGCTCGGGCCGCCCGCCCCGGCCAAGATCGCGGTGATCGGGGCCGGCGCGCTCGGCCAGGCGCACCTGCGGCTGCTCGCCCCGCGCTGCCCGGGCGCCTGGTTCGCCGTCCACGACCACCTGCCGCACCGCCGTGACGAACTGGTCTCCACCATGACCGCCGAGGGCCTGCCCTGCCGCCCCGCGCACACGGCGCAGGACGCCGTCCGCGACGCCGGCGTCGTGATCACGACGACCACGACGACGACCGGCTACCTGCCCTACGGCTGGCTGGCACCGGGGGCGCTGGTGGCGCATGTCTCACTCGATGACGTGCTGCCCGACGTGGTAAAACTGGCCGACCTGGTGATCGTCGACGACTGGCCGCTGGTCGCCGCCGACGGCAAGCGGCTGGCCGGGCGCATGTACCGGTCCGGCGAGCTGCTCGGCCCCGGCGGCGAGACCTACGACGTGGCCGCCCCAACCGCCCGCCGGGTCGACGCGACGCTGGCCGACATCGTGAGCGGGCGGCACCCCGGCCGCCGGTCGCCGGACCAGATCGTGCTGAGCAACCCGTTCGGCATGGGCATCCTCGACGTCGCCATGGGCGCCGAGGTGCTGCGCGTCGCCGTCGGCCTCGGCCTCGGCACGCTCCTGCCCAGCTGAATCCACACCGAGCGCCATAGGCGAACCGTTGTGGCTGAATCCACGCCCAGCGCCATGGGCGGGCCGTGGTGGCTTACCCGGGGTTTGATCTTTTACGGAATCAGCGATCACCCGGTCACCCCGAACACCCGGGAGGCCGAGTGATTTCCCTGGTTGCCGAACCTGTCGCCGCCGCAATGCAATAGAGAGGCGATGGACGATGATGCGCTGATCGCCGCGATGGCGGACGGCGACGACACCGCGCTGCGAGAGCTGTTCGCCCGGCACGCGCCGTGGCTGGCCGCCCGGCTGCGCCCCATCCTGCCCGCCGCCGAGGTGGAGGACGTGCTGCAGGAGAGCTTCCTGGCGGCCTGGCGGGGAGCGCGCGGCTACCGGCCCCAGGGCACGCCGGGTGGCTGGCTGTGGGGGATCACCCGGCGGCAGGCGGCGCTGTGGCTGCGCCGCCGCGGCCCGTCCGGGCTGCCGCTGGCCGTCCTGGCCAGCCACGGCGGCGGCCAGCCCGTGGCTGATCCGGCGGAGGCCGCCGTGTCCCGGGCCGAGCTCGCCGAGGCGGTCAGAGCGCTCGGCCCGGAGGGCAGCGCGATGCAGGAAGTCTGGCGGCTGATGTATGTGGAGGACCGGACGGTTACCGAGGTGGCCGGGCTGACGGGCGTTCCCGAGGGAACCGTGAAAAGCCGCGCTCACCGGGTCCGGCAGCTCATGCGCTCGGCGTTGCGGCAGCCGGTGCGGGATGGAGGCGAGCGATGACCTTTGGCCACGAGATGACCGGTGACCGCGATGACCTGCCGGGACCGGGCCAGGGCCGGTGCCCGCGGGACGTCGATCTGCACCGGGTGTGGCTGGGAGTGGCCGCCGAGGTCTGGCGCCGCCGCCCCGGCCCGGTGGAGCGGCTGGCCGGGCGGGCGCTGCGCTCGCCGGGCCTGGCGCGGGCGCTGGTGACCACGCCGTCGCTGCTGCTCGGCTGGGTCATCGCCAGCGCGATCGTGCTGGCCGCCGGGATGCTCGCCACGCTGGGGACCGGCACGCCGTTCGTGGCCCTGTTCGCGCCCGCGGTCGCCGCCGCGGGCATCGCTTACGCCTACGGGCCGGGCATCGACCCGGCCTGGGAACTGTCGCAGAGCATGGCGGTCAGCTACCGGATGGTGCTGCTGGTCCGGGTGCTGGTCGTGTTCGCGCTGGACGCGGCCCTGGGGCTGGCCGCGTCGGCGGCGCCGGGGGCCGCGGCCGCGGTGACCTTCGGCTGGCTGGTCCCGATGACCGCGGTGTCCGCGCTGGCTCTTGCGACGGCGACGCTCACCCGTTCGGCGAACGCCGGTGTCGCGGCGGGCCTGGCCGCCTGGGCGATCATGGTGCTGTCGGTGCGCTCGGCTTCCGGCCAGGTCACCCCGGCGGTCGCCAGTTCCGTGCTGGTCCCGCCCTACCTGGCGGTCGCCGTCGCCTGCGGCGCCATCGCCTGGTTTGCCACCCGTATTCCGAAAGGAACCTCATGAACGTTGAGATCAGTGACGTGACCAGGCGGTTCGGCCGCACCCAGGCGGTCGCCGGGGTGACCCTGCAGACCGGCCGGGGGGTGTTCGGGCTGCTGGGCCCGAACGGCGCGGGCAAGACCACGCTGCTGCGGATGATGGCGACGGTGATCCCGCCGGGCTCCGGCCGCGTGCGGCTGCTCGGCCGTGACCCGGGCGAATACGGGCCGCGGCGCGAGATCCGGCGCAGGCTCGGTTACCTGCCGCAGAACCTGGGCTACTATCCCGGCTTCACGGTGGCCGAGTTCGTCGAGTACTTCGCGCTGCTGAAGGAGATGCCGCCGGGCCGGGTGCCACAGGCGGTGGCCACCGCGATCGAGCGGGTCGACCTCGGCGGCCGGGCGAGAGCGAAGCTGCGCACCCTGTCGGGCGGCATGCTGCGCCGGGCCGGGATCGCGCAGGCGATCGTCAACGAGCCCGAACTGCTGCTGCTGGACGAGCCGACCGCCGGGCTCGACCCCGAGCAGCGGGTGGCGTTCCGCACCCTGCTGCGCGACCTCGGCGAGCGGGCCACCGTGATCGTCTCCACCCACCTGGTCGAGGACGTCGGCGCCGCCTGCAGCGAGCTCGCGCTGATGGACGCCGGGAAGATCGTGTTCCAGGGCACGCCGGACGAGCTGACCGCACGGGGCGAGGGCACCGGCGCGGCCGGCGACGCGCCGCTGGAGCGCGGCTACAGCGCGGTGCTCGCGGCGGCCCGGTCCGCCACGGCGGCAGCGTGATGACCGCCGCGCCCACCGCCCAGGTACGCCGCCGGGCGCCACGAGCCACCAGCACGGTCCCGCGCAACGCCGTGCGGCTGCTGCGCGTGGAACTGCGCCGCAACGCGATGCCATGGATCCTGCCGCTGATCGCCGCGCTGTTCTGGTTCGACTCCTACCGGCCCAGCACCGGCGCGGCGCCGCTGTACGGGCTGCGCACGTTCTGGAACATGGGCCAAGGGCACACGATCATCGACTTCGGGCCGTTCGTGGCCGCCGTGGCCGCCTGGATGGGATCGCGAGACGGCCGCCGCGGCCTGGCCGACCTGGTGACCGCGACCGCCCGGCCGCGCTGGGCGGCCCAGCTCGCCACCTGGGCCGCGACCGCGATCTGGGCGGTGGCGGCCTACCTGGTCTTCGTGGGCGTCATGTTCGCGATGTACGCCCACCAGAATGTCGGGGGCGCGCCACCGTGGTGGTGGGTCGCCGTCGGCTCGTGCGCGGTGATCGCGTTCAGTGCCGCCGGGTTCGCCGTCGGGGCATACTGGCCGAGCCGGTTCGCCGCGCCGGTGACCGCGTTCGGCGCCTTCCTGGCCATGGCGCTGTCGTCACAGGAGGGATTCAGGTCTGCCAGCGGGTGGGCACTGATCCTGCCGACCAACTCCAATGGCGGCTTCGACGGCAACGCTCAGACCGACGGCGGGATCTTCTATCCCTGGGTGCCGGATCTGCCGATCGCCCGGATCATGTTCCTGGCCGGGATCGCCATCGTGGCAGTCAGCCTGACCGGCCTGCCCGCCCGGGCCGGCGGCCAGCGGCTGCGCCGCGCCGCCGCGGTCCTCACGCTGGCCGGCCTGGCGTCGGCGGGAACCGGCATCTGGCTGGCCAGCACCGCCCGGCTGTCAGCGCGCGGCGGCATGGTCATCCCCGCCCTGCACGACGCCGCGAACGACGCGCCGATTGCCTACACCCCCGTCTGCGGCCACGCCGCCGGGATCCCGGTGTGCCTGAACCCGGCCTACGGCCGGTGGCTGCCGGACGTGACCGCCGCGCTGGCGCCGGTGCTGGCAGAGGTGGCCGGCCTGCCCGGTGCGCCGGTGCGGGCCACCCAGGTCGCTGCGGCCTACCCCAGCGGTACGGGCGGGCCGCCCCAGGCGGTAACGCTTGGCGGCCACCCGCCGGTGCTCCGCCTGTCGCTCGGCCTGCTCAACATGCCGGGACCGTGCGGCTTTTGCGACGGGCCCGTGGCCACGAGCCAGTTCGCCGGCCAGATACGGCTGCTGTTCGCCAGCGCCTTCGCAGGCGTGGGCGATGGCCTCGGCAGCCCGGTGCAGCAGGCCGTGCAAGCAGCGCTGCTGCAAGGTGCCGGAATACCGTTCGCCGCGCAGCCCAAGCTGATCGCCATCGTCAAGCCCGGACCAGACGCCGGACCGTCGGCCCAACCGGGGCCGGCGACCGGGCCGGTCTATGCGGCGGCCCGGCGGTTCGCCACCCTCCCGGCCGCGGCCCGGCACGCCTGGCTCGCCGCTCATCTGGCCGCACTGCGGGCCGGCCAGCTCACCCTCAAGGAACTGCCATGACCGCCGAACTGCCTCAGCCAGCCGCAGCGATGTCACATCGGCCGGGTCTGGACCCCAGCGGTCTCACGCCGGCCGGGTGGAGCCGGCCGGAGCAGGTGGCAGCACCATGACCGCCGCGGGCCTGCACCGGCCGGCGCCGGGAAGCGTCCCGCCTCCGGCGGCCTGGACCCGGCGAGACCGGGCCGCCGCCGGATGGCGGCTGGCGCGGCTGTACCTGGTCAGCCGCCGGGTGCCGATGGCGCTGGCGCTGCTGGCCGGGCTCGGCGCGCTGCTGGGGGCCGCGCTGCACTGGCGCTGGGGCATCGCCGGCGGCCCCGCCGCGCAGCAGTTCATCCCGCTGACCATCCAGACCGGGGCCGCCGCGGTGATCGCGGTCACCACCTACGGGCCGTTCGGGGAGCCGGAACGGGCCGCCGGCCGGTGGCTGCCCTGGCTGCGGCTGGGCGCGGCCGTGGCGCTCACCGCCGCCGCATTCGGCGCGCTGGCCGCCGGGGCCGCGGCGGGCGGGATGCCCGGCGGGACCCTCGCCCTGCTCCGCAACCTCGGCGGCATGGCCGGCATCGGCCTGCTGTCGGCGGCCGTCCTCGGCGGCGCGTTCGGCTGGACCGGGCCGATGGCCTACCTGCTGATCAGCGAGGGAGCGCTGGCCCACCGCTCTGCTACGCCGTGGGTCTGGCCGGCCCGGCCGCCACACGACCGCGGCGGCGTGATCTGCGCCTGCCTGGTGATCGCCGCCGGCCTGGTGCTGATCACCGTTCTCGGACCGCGCGAATCGGGCCGCGAGTCCGGCCCGGCAAGCTGAGCCCGCTGGCCAGCTCTGGCAGAGGCCGGGCGGTGTCTGCCAGAGCCGGCCAGGGCGGCGGCCGCTACGAGCCGGCCCACCACTTGTGGTAGAGGTTGCCGTCGGTGCCGACGCCGAACAGGTCGATCCGGTTAGCGGCCCAGGAGACGGCGGCCGGGCTGGACACGATCGCCGGTCCCAGCGACACCCAGCTCTTCCAGCTCGTCCCGTCCCACCAGGCGTGCCAGATGGCGTTGTCCGCGCCCCGGACGAACACGTCCAGCCGGCTGGCCGCCCAGGACGAGACGGCCGGCCCCGATCCGGCGGCGATCCCCGGCGGCGGATGGCCGACATCGTTCTCCCATGCGCCCCAGCTGCTGCCGTTCCAGACCTTGTGGTAGAGGTTGCCGTCGGTGCCGACGCCGAACAGGTCGATCCGGTTGAGTCCCCAGGAGACGGCGGCCGGGTTGGACACGATCGCCGGCCCGAGTGACTGCCAGGCGTTCCACTTGGTGCCGTCCCACCAGGCGTGCCAGATGGCGTTGTCCGCGCCCCGGACGAACACGTCCAGCCGGTTGGCCGCCCAGGACGAGACGGCCGGCCCCGATCCGGCGGCGATCCCCGGCGGCGGTGCGCCGACCTCGTTCATCCAGTTCGACCAGTCCATGAACGCGAGCGTGCCGTCCGGCGTGCCCCAGCCGGTCGGCCCGTCATAGCCGGCCTCCCCGGTGCACAGGTACGCCGGGCTGCATGAGCCGTTCGACCCCGAGGTGACGTCGAACAGATCCGGGGTGTGCGCGTAGACGTACGACGACGGATAGGTGCCCGCCGCCGGCGGCCCGGCCAGCGCGAACGTGGCGGCGATGATCGGGGAGGCCACGCTGGTTCCGCCGACCTCCAGCCAGCCGCCCTGGGTGTAGCTGTCGTAGACGGCGACCCCGGTGTTCGGGTCGGCGTCGGCGGACACGTCGGCGACCGTGCGGTGGCCACAGCCGGAATCGTGCTGCCACGGCGGCTTGGGTTCGAACCCCGAGCAGCCCGAGCCGGTACCCGACCAGACCGTCTCGTTCCAGCCCCGGGAGTTGGACGCGGTGGTCAGCGAGGTGCCGCCCACGGCGGTGACGTACTGCGAGGCGGCCGGGTACTCCACCCCGTAGCCGCTGTCCCCGGCCGAGGCGGTGACCGCCACACCCGGGTGGTTGTAGTAGGTGTCCAGGCTGGTGTCGGAGGATGAGTCGCCACCGCCATAGCTGTTCGACACGAACAGCGCGCCCAGCCGCACGGCCGAATTCACGGCGGTGCCCAGGTCGGTGAAGGCCGGGCTGTTGGCTTCGACCAGGATGATGTGACACAGCGGGCAGATGGCCGACACCATGTCCACGTCCAGGGACTCTTCCACGTCCCAGCCGGTTCCGGCGGCCGGTGGTGGCAGCGGGCTGGCCGCGCCGTTCTCGTTGACCTTGGAGAAGCAGCCGGGCCCGCAGCCGGGCAGCCCCCACGCCGACCGGTAGGCGGCCAGGTCGGACGCGGCGTTCGGGTCGTCGTAGGCGTCCACGATGGCGACCGTCTCACCGGCGCCGGCCGTGGACGATGGCAGCTTGTAGGCGCTCTGCAAGCTGGATGGCCCGTACCCGGCTCCGACCGGGGCGGTGTACGGGCGCGTTGCGGGCTGCAGATGGTGCGCCACGTCGGTGCGGATCAGCGACATGCAGGCCGCCCGGCCCCGGACGACGTTCGCGCAGGCCTGCCTGTAGTCCACCCTGGACGGGGGCTTCGCCAGCGTCCTCGGCTGGGCGGACGCGCTGCCGCCGGTGGCCACCACGCCCGCGGTCAGTGCCAGCGCCACCGCGGAAAGGCCAGTGAGTAACCTGCGCACCATGTTGGTGCGGCGCTTACCGTGCGTCACTATGACCTGGGACGTTCGTTTCACGACTCTCCTTTCCTGGCTAGACGGCGATGTTCTCGAACGTCACATCGAGGATCGCGGTTTTCGCTGTGCTGCTCCCTGGCGACGGGATGAACGCCACCGTTCCCGTCCCCGAGCAGGGCACTTCGATGCCCGTCGGGATGTACTGCTGGACGAAGTAACTGGTGAAGCTGGCGAGCACGATGCTGGTGCTGGTCGTGCCGAGGGCGGCCGTGATCTCGTCGCCCGCGCTGCCGGTGTACCCGAGATCACCCGTCGATGTGGGCGACGCGGGCTCGACCTCGACCGGCTGGCTGGCCGTTGGGTGACCGGTCTGGCCGGGTTGCAGGGGACCGGGGCAGACCACATAGATCACCGCCTGGCCGGGCGGATGGTTGTTGACCAGGCCGGTGAAGTACTCGTTGGGCCCGATCGGGACTGGATCCTGCAGGGATTTGGCCCCGGCGGCGGCCGCGGGAGCGAGGGCCAGAGCTAAGACGGCCGAGGTCATTACCAGCAGGGAGCGGCTGAATCTTCCGCGCACGTGAGCCTCCGGTGTGGCGCAGTGTAACTCTGTCACACCGATAGTTCCACTCCGGCCCGCGACCGGATAGGCCCGGATTCGCCAGCCCGCGGCCAGCGGTCTCTGGTCTCACGCTGACCGCTGGCCGCGGCCAGGCCGCTCCTTCTTGGCCGCTGGGCTGCCACCCGGGTGGAAGACGCCGAGCACCCGGAGCGTGGCCTGCCCGGTGTTCTCCAGGCAGTGCACCTGTCCCGGCCGCAGGTGCAGTGTGGCGCCCGGGGCGAGCGGATGGTCGCCCTCCCCGGTGTGCGCGATGCCCTCGCCCTCCAGGACCAGCACCAGTTCGTCGTAGGTATGCGTATGGTCCGGCGCCCGCCCGGGCGGGATCTCACCCACGAACTGGGTCGCTGCCTCGCACCCGTTTCCCGGCCCGAACAGCACCCGGAACCGCCGGTTCCCGGTCACCTCCATCGCGCACTCGCTCAGCTCGGACACCCGGGGCACCGGGCCGCCGGTCCCGGCCTGCCCGATGACCCCGGCCGGCAGCGTCACCCTGTCCAGCCTGAGCGCGTCCGGCCCGCCGGAGTGTATGCGGTAGTCCACGCCGGGCGGCAGCCACAGCCCGGTATCCCGCCGGATCGGCGTATCGTCAATGGCCGGGGACTCCAGCCGCCCGGCCCCCGCGATCACGAACCAGAGCTCACCGCCCGGTCCGGCCGTCCCCTCGCACCATCGGCCCGGCGGCACCTCCACGGGCTGCCGCGACAATGTCTGCTGCCCCTGCGCACCGGTATCCAGGGTGGGCCTCCTCACGAGCCGGATTTGTACGCTGATCGAAACACCGTGCCGCACGCTCCGGCAAGAGGAAGGAAGCTGCCAATGACCGCAGTGGCTGGTGAGAGCCTTGACGTGGCCGCCATCCGGAAACGGTTCTCCGCACTCCGCCAGGGCTTCGCGTTCCTCGACGCCCCCGGTGGCTCCCAGGTCCCCGACGAGGTCGGCGACGCGATCGCGGCCGCCCTGCGCGAGGCCAGCGCCAACCTGGGCGCTTTCTACGCGACCAGCCGGCGGGTTGGCGAAATCTTCGAGGCCGCCGAAGCCAATGCGGCCAGGTTCCTGGGCTGCGACTCCCGCGAGGTCATCTTCGGCCCGAACATGACCTCCCTGAACTTCACCCTCTCCCGCACCGCCGGCCGCACCTTCGCCCCCGGCGACGAGATCCTGGTCTCATCCCTGGACCACGACGGCGGCGTGGCCCCCTGGCTGGAGCTGGCCCACGACCGCGACCTGGTCGTCCGGCACATCGACCTGAACCCCGATACCACGCTCGACTTCGCCGACCTGGAGCGCAAGCTCACATCCCGTACCAAAGTTGTCGCGTTCGCCTGGGCCTCCAACGCCATCGGCACGATCGTCGATGCCCAGCGTGTCTGCCGGGTGGCCCACGAGGCAGGCGCCCTAGCCTGGATCGACGCCGTCCACTACGCCGCCCACGAGCCCATCAACGTCCGCGAGACCGGCGCGGACGTCCTGCTCTGCTCCCCGTACAAGTTCTGCGGCCCGCACCTGGGCGTGGCCTACGGCCGAGCCGAAATCCTGGAAACCTGGCGCCCCTACAAGGCCCGCCCCGCCCCGAACCGCCCTCTGGGCCGCAGCTTCGAGACCGGCACCCAGCCCTACGAGCTCCTGGCCGGGTTCAACGCCACCATCGCCTACCTGGACTCCATCGGCGGTCTGGCCGCAGTCAGCCCCTACGAGCGCTCCCTGGGCCAGCGCTTCCTCGACGGCCTGCCCGAGACGGTGACCGTCTACGGCCTCCCCGGCATGGCAGGCCGCGTCCCCACCTTCCTGGTCAACGTGGACGGCGTGGGAGCGGCGGACGTAGCCCAGCGCCTGGCCGACACAAAGATCGGCGTCTGGGCCCACGACTCCTGGTACTCCCTCAACCTCTACAAGCGCCTCGGCTACAAAGACAAGTCGGTCCGCATCGGCTTCATCCACTACAACACCCCGGAAGAGGTAGACCGCCTGCTCGAAGCCCTGACCGCTCTGCACGCCAGGTAGTGCCGGAACGGCAAAGAGCACCGGGGCGATGCAACGATGGTCGTTGCTATCTCACTTCGGCGGGTAGGCGAGTTTGACGCGCCGGAGACTGTATGAAGGATTAACCGACATGACATAAGGGCCGGTTGCCTTGAGTGCAGCAGCCACGATTTTAAACTTCATTGTCCATGTACCACTGTGCCATGGTCGGGCCGGTCAGGCTCGCCTCGGACAAGGCGAATACTCGCGCGTTCGTCATGTAGATAACCTGCGCTTCGAGCGGGTTATGCGCAATGGCGAGATCTTTGCACAGCAGGACGTCACCTGCTAAGGCTGCCTCTTCAATCCATTGGGTGTCCTGGATGCCCTGGGAGTCGGCCTTGCCGTACCGCTCGTCCATGGTCTCAAGTGTCCAGCCGGCCTGCCGCAGCGCTCGAGGGACAATTCGGGCACCCAGCCCACGGTCCAGGAAGAAACGGAGCCCAGACGCTGCCGCCTCTCCGGCCACAGCCTAGGCCGCCATGCCGATCGCTTCGACCTCCCGCAGTGTCAGGTCATAGTCATCAGCCACATCTGCTGCAAGCTCGCGTGCCTTGAGCCTGTTGACAATGTCAGCGACACGAATACCGCGTCCAGCCACGGTCGGCTGGCCCCCGTTGAGCCATGGGTCGACGACGACATTGACGTTTCCGTACTGAGGCAGGTGGATACTCCGGGTCCAGCCGCTCTCATACGTGACGCGAATCAGATAGTCACGGACAACCGGCCGGAAGACCTGCTGGCCGCTGCGGACCACGACCAGGCCGTCGATCATGTCCTGATCCGCTGGGTCTCCCGAGTGCCTGCCGAAATCCCACAACACCTCTGCGCCATCGGTCTGCAGTCGCTGGCTCGCCAGAGCCTGGGGCAGGCCGATGTGTTCCTGCAGCCACAGCACGGCCGGGCGAATCCGCTGCATCGGCAGCCCGGCCTTGGTGAACGCGGCCACGACGTACGCCTCGGCTAGCCCGACAAAAGGGACGCTGACGCCTTGGGGACGCGCGGGTTCCAGCGTCGTCACGATGGGCGCCGAAACGACATGCGAACCATCAAGCCGCTTGCGCGCGTACCCAACCGCCCAGTTCCGGAAGGTCTGGGCGGGAACTGCGATGATGTGGGCAGCTTCAGCCTTGTGATAGATCGGCGTCGTGTAGTGGGGATCATCGATTATCCCGCGTCCAGCCACCGCGTTCACCTCCCCTCAGCCAGATCGTAGGCGTCCGCGCACTGCCGCGCCCGCATACCAGCATCGTGGCGTCATGCAAGCCACCACGTCCGCCGGCTCAGCATGTCAGTTGGCCGGCCCGCGCCGCTCCTGCGACGGGGCAACTCACAGTGGGCACCGGGGCGCGGGCCGGAGCGTGGAGGTGGCGGTTGGCCAGGTGAGCGCGGCCAAGGTTCTGCCCACGCTGACGGCGGACTCGCCGTCAGCCGGTTCTTCGGCCTGATAGCCCTCCAGCACACTCCAGGTCGCCGTCGCCTGGTCACCCGCCAACGACACCAACCCCGCCGTCCGGGACTTCGTCCGCTGCTGCCTGGACAGCAAACCACACTCTGATCAGTCGTGATGCTCGTCCGCCCTACCGTCCGAGCTGGCGGGGAAGGTCCAGCGGAGCTGCCGGATGAGCTCAAGAGCCGGCTTGATCACGAGCCGGACGTACCATCACCGCCAGCAGTACGACGTGGCGATCCTGCGAGCTTGACCGGGGCAGGTTATTCCGCCGCTGGCCCTGGGGTGGTGCCGGGTTCCGGTCCTGGACTGCCTTGATCGCCGAACGGCGGCTGGCTGCCTCGCGCGGCGGGGATGAGGTGGCCAAGCTCCCGGGCGGCATCGCCATAGACGTAGTGCAGCAGGCGGTGTGTCTCCTGGGTGAGCCGGAGCCGCTCTTCGTCGATCGTGCGGCGCTTGCGGCCCTGGGCGACCAGGTGGAGCGTGCCGCCTGCGGCGATGCAGGCGCCGATGTCGCTGGTGACGTTGGTGTAGTTGCCGCCGATCAGTTCGGCGTTCGAGCTTACGGTGACGCCCAGGATCGGCAGCACGATGAGGTAGATGCCCAGGCCTATCAGGACGAGCACGTGCGGCTTGCTCGACAGTATGCGCGGAACCCATTGCAGAATCCGGTCGATGCGGGAGTGTGGCTGTTCATCGGCCAGGTCGTTGGTCGGGCCGATGAGCGCGCTCATGCGGTCAGCGCCGTTCTGCGGCACCGTGGGGCTGCCGGATAGCAATTGTTGTCTCCCTTCTAACCCGTGGCGCCGGTGAGGATTTCGGCGAGTTTGGCGGAGTTGATGTTGCCGCCGGAGACTATGCAGACGATTTTGCCGGGGCCGGTGCGGCCGGTCAGGGCGGCGGCGGGGGCCAGGGCGCCGGCGCCTTCGGCGATGATGCGGGCGCGTTCGGCCAGGATGCGGATGGTGGCGGCGACGTCGGGAATGGGGATGGCGACGGCCTGGTCTACCAGGGGGTGGACCAGGGGCCACATGGAGTCCAGCACGCTGCGGCTGCCGGCGCCGTCCACGAACGAGGGCTGGAAGTCGATGGTGACCGGGTGGCCTGCCGCCAGGGCGGCGGTCACCGGGGCGGCCCCGGAGGGCTCGGCGACGATGATTCTCGTCTGCGGGCGCAGGGACTTGATGGCGCTGGCGATGCCTACCGTCAGGCCGCCGCCACCGTAGGGGATGACGACCGCGCCGGGGTCGGGGAGGTCGTCGAGGATTTCCAGGCCGATGGTGCCGTTGCCCGCCATCACGGCCGGGTCCTGGAAGGGATGCACGAACAAACCCTCGATGCCGTCGGCGTGGCCGGTGACGATGGTGTTCCACCAGTCGTCGTAGGGGACCTTGACAGCCTTGCCACCCAGGCGGGCGATGGCGGACAGCTTGGCCTCGGGGGCGTTTTCGGGGACGACGATGGTGGCGGGGACGCCCAGCGACCGGGCGGCCCAGGCTACTCCCTGGGCCATGTTGCCGGCGCTGGCGGTGACCAGGCCTGCGGCGCGGGCGGCCGGGGTGGTCTGCAGGACCGCGTTGGCCGCGCCCCGGATCTTGAACGAGTTGATCGGCTGGAGGTTTTCCAGTTTGAGGTAGATCTCGGCCGGGGCGCCGTCGGCGTGCAGGCGGACCAGGGGGGTGCGGACCGCCGATCCGGCGATCCGGGTCCGGGCTGCTTCGATCTCCGCCAGTTCGATCATGAGGTTCCCTCCGAAGGACCGCCGAATGCGCTTTCCACCCGGGCCAGTTCGGCTGCGCTCAGTGGGTGGGCCAGGGCCTCGCCGAGGATCGTCAGGTGATCGGGGCGGCCCGGGCCGACGACTATCTGGGTCACCCGGTCGTCGGCCAGCAGCCAGGCGAGCGCGAGACCACCCATCGAGATCCCAGCCGACCTGGCAACAGCCTGCAGGCGGTCGAGGGCCGCGAACGTCCGGTCGGTGCGGAAGACCGCGTACGGCTCGGGGCGCTGGGTCATCCGGGAGCCGGCCGGAAACGGCTCCCCCCGGCGGTACTTGCCGGTGAGCCAGCCGCCGGCCAGCGGGCCGAACGCCAGGTAGGCGACGCCGCGCTCGGCACACAGCGGGAGCAGCGAGGCGCCGTCCCGGCGGTCGAGCAGCGAGTAGCTGTTCTGGATCGCCTCGGGGTGGCCCGCTTCCAGCGCGGCCGCGAGCTGGCCAGCGTCGAAGTTGCTGACGCCGTAGCCGCCGGCCGTGCCTGCCGCCACGGCCTCGTCCAGGGCGGCGAACGACTCAGGCAGCGGAACGTCCGGGTCGAACTCGTGGGCCAGGTAGAGGTCTACCCGGTCAATGCCCAGGCGGTCGAGGCTGCTGTGCAGCTGGCGGGTGATGCGCTCGGGCCGCAGGCCGTGGTCCGCCCCGGCCTGCATGGGGTTGTAGGTCTTGGTCGTCACGCGGGGGCGGACCCCGCGGCTGGCCAGCCAGTGGCCGATCCATTGTTCGCTGCGGCCGCCGCCGTAGGCGTCTGCGGTGTCGAAATGTGTGATGCCGAACGCCCAGGCGGCGTCCATCAGCGCGAACGCCTGGTCTTCGGTCAGGCCCTGGCCGAAGAACTCCGGCGCCGAGCCGACCCCGCCGAAGTTGCCGCAGCCCAGTGCGATCCGGGAGAGTTCGCTCACCGGCCAAGCTTGGCCCGCGCGATCAGCCCACGGCAACCCGGCAGGGCCCGGCGTCAGTAGCCGACGCCGACCGGCTGGCCGATGGCCTTGCCGTCGGTCACCAGGCGGAGCATGGCGTGCGCGACGTCGGCGCGGGAGATGGTAGCGCCGGCGTTGTGGCCGTAGGACAGCCGGTAGCGCTCGGTCAGCGGGCCGTTGGTCAGCCTGGGCGGGCGGACCGAGGTCCAGTCCAGGCCGCTGTCCCGCAGCACGTCTTCCATCAAGGCGAGGTCGGCGTATGGCCTGCGCAGGATCGCCTTCAGCGGCGGCGTGAACACGTAGCTGACCAGGAAGCCGTCGCCCGGGTCGTGTCGCGGCGGGTTGGGCCGCCCCGGCGACGGCGTGGTGGCGATGGGGGCGGCGCTGACCACCAGCAGGCGGCGGGCACCGGCTGCCTTCATCGCCGCGGTGATGGCCCGCGTCCCGGCCGAGACGATGCCGGACTCCGATATCCGGCGCGGGCCAAGACCGGACAGGACCGCGTCCGCCCCCAGGACCGCCGAGGCCAGGGCGTCCGGATCGGGGTTCGACAGGTCAGCCCGGACGGTATTCACCTGACGGGTCAGGTTCGCCGGGGTCCTGGCCACCGCTGTCACGTCGTGGCCTCCGTCCACGGCTTGTTCCAGCAGTTTGCGGCCGATGCCGCCGGTCGCGGCGATGATGGTGAGCTTCATGGCGTGGGTTCCCTTTCGTCAGCCGGAAATGGTCAGCGATGACTCGGCCAGCCCGGCGCCAGCCGGTGCCACCGCGTCAGCGCCGGTCACGAAGTCGCGTTCGCGGATCGAGACCAGCGACACCGCGGCCGCGACGAAGGCCACGACGGCGCCGATCAGCAGGATCAGGTTCAGGCTCCCGGCGAAACCGGCCTGCCCGGCGGAGGCTACGACCGGGCGCAGCGGAGCGGGGGTGGCCGCGATGGCCTGGCCGGCGCCACCGTTGCTGATCGCCTGCGCGATCGCGGTGGCGTGTGACGCCAGTGCCGTGCCGGCGAGTTGGGTGGTGACGGTGGAGCGCAGGTGTCCGGCGAAGATCGTGCCGAGTGCCGCGACGCCGGTCGCCACCCCGACCTGGCGCAGGGTGCTGTTGATGCCGGACGCCATTCCCGCCCTGGCCGGTTCGACGACGCCGACGGCCGTGGACACCAGCGGCACGTTGACCAGGCCCGCGCCCACTCCGGCCACGATCATGCCGGGCAGCAGGTGGGTCCAGTGCGACCCGGCGGTCAGCCCGCGCATGAGCAGCAGGCCCACCGCGATCAGCACGAACCCGGGCGCGATCAGTGCCCGCCGGGGCACGTGGCTGGTCAGCCGCCCGGCGAACCCGGCGGTGAAGAAGATCGCCCCAGTCAGCGGCAGGAACCGGACGCCGGTCGCGACGGGGGACAGGCCCAGGATGTTCTGCACGTAGATGACCAGGTAGGTGAGCAGCGAGAACAGCGACGCGGAGATGGCGAACGCCGCCGCCAGACCGCCGCCGAACGTCGGCACCCGCAGCAGCTTGAGGTCCAGCATCGGCGCGGCGCTGCGCGCCTCGATGGCCACGAAGGCGGCCAGCAGCACGGCGCTGGCGGTCAGCGACCCCACCACGAGGCCGGAGCCCCACCCGTCGGCCGTGCTCCGGATCAGGCCCAGCACCAGGGCGGCCAGGCTCAGGCTGAAGGTGACGAAGCCGCCGAGGTCCGGCCGGGCCGCCCTCGGGTCCCGCGACTCGGGCACGCGCAGCAGCGTCACGGCGAACGTGGCCACCCCGGCCGGCAGGTTGACGAAGAATACCCACCGCCAGGACAGCCCGCTGGTGATGGCCCCGCCGAGCACCGGGCCGACCGCGACCCCGACCCCGGTGACGGCGCCGAACACGCCGAACGCCACGCCGCGATCCCGGCCACGGAACGCGTCCGCGAGCAGCGCCAGCGAGGTTGCGAACATGATCGCCCCGCCGACGCCCTGCACCCCCCGGGCCACGATCAGGAATGCCGAACTGTTCGCCAGCCCACAGGCCAGCGAGGCGGCGGTGAACGCGGCCACGCCGATGGCGAACAGCAGCCGCCTGCCGTACCGGTCGGCCAGCGAGCCCGTCGTGAGCAGGAACGCGGCCAGGGTCAGCGCGTAGACGCTGATCACCCACTGCAGATCCGAGAGCGAGGCGGAGAAGCCGTGCTCGATCGAGGGCAGCGCCACGTTCACGATCGTTATGTCAAGCAGCAACATGAAGACGCCGGAGCAGACGGCGCCGAGTACCCACCACTTGCGGTTCATCCGGGTCTCCGATCACGAGTTGAACCGGCCAGAGACTGAGTGTTTACTCAGTAATAGGAGATTATCTGAGCACTCACTCAGGAAGTCAACTCGATACCCTCTTCCTTGACGTTTGGGAGCAGAGCTGTATGTCACAGGAACCTGGCGGGTCACGGGCCCGGGGACGCGGGCGGCCACCGGCCGGGGTCCGCGAGGCGATCCTGGCCGCGGCCAGGGACCTGATCGGCACCGGCGGCCTGGCCAAGCTGACCACCCGGGAGGTGGCCAGGCGCGCCGGGGTGTCCGAGGCCAGCGTCTTCTACCACTTCCAGGACAAGGCCAGCCTGCTCGAACACGTCGTGCTCGATGGCCTCACCCCGTTGAAGGCACCCATTCCGGGCTTGGCTGAGGGCGGCGGCGAGGTGGCGCTCGACGCCCTGCTCATGCACACGGGAACGGCTCTGGAAGCCTTCTTCGACAACATCATGCCGGTGGTGACGGCCGTGCAGTCCGACGCCGACCTGCGGCACGCGTTCGCGGAGCGGCTGGTCAAGGGTGACCTCGGCCCGCACCGAGGCGTCCTGATGCTCAGCCAGTACCTGGAGGCGATGGCCGCCGCCGGCGAGGCCAGCGCCGGCGTCGACACCAGGGCCGCCTCGCTGATGCTCATCGGCTCCTGTTTCCTGCGCTCCTGGGAACGCCAGATGGCCGGCCCCGAACGCGGCCAGACGCTGCCGGGCCTGGCCAGCGTCGTGGCCACGCTGGTCCAGCTCCTGGCCCCGCCGGGTCAGGAGGCAGACGATCGTCCAGACTGAATCCGCAGCGCAACCGAACGGATCTCTGCCGGGTCCGGCAGGTGGACGGAGCCGAACTCGTGCCGGGTCGCCAGCCGGAGTTCCTCGATCCGGAACGGGGGCCGAGCGCCCGCCAGAATGCGGCTGGAGCTGGGCTTGCGGCCCAGCGATCCGTCGCGGAACCGCGGATTGCGGATGTAAATGCTGAGCACGGTCCTGCCGGTCCACGCGTCGGCGCGGAAGAGCGCGTCCGCGAGCGGGTGCGCCCGCACGTCCAGCCCGGCCGAGCGCAGCACGGCGATGGTGTACGCCTCGCGGGCGAAGGAGTAGTAGGCCAGGCCGATCCGCCAGCGGACCGCCTGGGCCGCCTGACCGGGCTCGAAGCCCAGCTGGCAGGCGCGCTCCCGGATCTGCCGGGCCGGGTCGCCGAGCGCGGCCCGGCCGGCTGGGTCGCCGGCGCAGAAGCGGGTGAAGTCGCCGAACGTGGGCAGGGCGCCCAGCCGCTCCATGGCCAGGTGCATGACGTGCGTGAACGCGAAGTCGGGGCGCCAGTCGACGACCGGCGCGACGGCCATCGCCACCTGCTTGCGGATCTCGCCGAGCGGGTGCTCGCTCGCGGTGCAGGTGGCCTCGACGGCGGCCGGGGTCAGCTCGTAGAGGACCTTCGTGGTGTGCCGCAGCACCACCTGGGGCACCTGCGGCCGGGCCGGATCGGACCGCCAGCGCGCCAGCAGGGCGCGGGCCTGGGGAGTGACCGCGAAGGTGGCCACGACCTCGCCGGCCGTCGTCTGCATGGCGTCCTTCCAGAACCGGGGTCAGGAAAGCTCGGCGGTGGCGGCGCGCGGCTGCGCCGCAGCGGGGACATCCAGGCCAGCGTAGATGTCCAGGGCCTGCTGCGCGTGCTGGCGGGCGAGGGGTGTGCTGGCCGGTGGCCCGGCACGTGCCCGCCAGGCCCTGGTGGGCGCGGGCCTGCTGGGCCCTGGTGGGCGCGGGCCTGCTGGGGCCGGTCGCCGGTCCGCCGGCTCCATCCTCGCCTGCCTCGAACCGTTCTTCGCCGCCAAGACGGCGAACCCACCGGGGTATGTGTGCACCGACGCCAAGGCCCAGAACGACATCAAGGCCTACGGGTTCCTTGTCGCGAACGGTTTTCCCCGCCGCGGGCCGGCCGGGTGGCCGCGAGCCCGGACTGCGGCACGCCACACCACTGAGCTGCCGCGGCGAGGCCCGCGCAGGGGTGTCCTCCCTGCGCGGGCCTTTCCTGAGCGGATTGTCAGATGTTGGTGAACGGCCCATTGGACCGGGCGATGTACTCCGAGGTGATGCCGGCCGCGCAGTTCCCGGCGATGACATTGGGCTTGAAGCTGATGGTGAAGGGGGTGGGTGGACTCGTCATGTACGAGCCCGATGTCACTGCCCCGGTGAGTGTCCAGAACGGTGACGGTGGGTTAGTGTTGCTGAGCGTCACGTTGGTGGCAACGCTCGGATCGATCATCGGGTTCGGCACGACGCCTGGATAGTTGTAAGTGAGATCCAGCGTGCCTGTCCCGAAGACCCCGGCGAGCGGGCATGTGTTCTTCGCCGAGACGCTGATGCTGCCGATCACCGACTTGGGCACCGGGGTCGTTTGCGATCCGGGTGCTGGCGAGCACTTCGTTGCCGTGAACCAGACACTGATCACCAACGGCGACGTCCCACCGGCCTTCGACGCAGGCGAATAGCCGACCTCACCCGTCGCCGCGGCGCAGTTGACCAGGCCGGTACCCACGATGTCGCTGGTGGGAACCGTGGCGGGCCCCCGGGCCGGGTGCGTCGCGGCGGTTGCCAGCGAGCCGCCCAGGGCCGTCGATGCGATCGCGGCCGCGGCCGCGCCGCCCAGCAAAAGCTTTGCCGCAGGGCCCCTTATCCGGCCGCCGCTTAATGCGGCGACGCTGCTGAGTACTTTCACGTGTCGCTCCCTTCCGTTGGCAGCGGCGGGCGATTCGCCGTCGCTATCTCAACGCTGACCAGCGGGAGCGCACATCACCACACGCAACCTCCCACGCAACACCCCCGGATCACCCACGTAATTCGCCGCGGCCGGATGCGCTGAGCCAGGTAGCTGCCCGCCGGGGAGAGGCCCGGGAGAGCCAGGCGTCCTGGATCACCTCGGTCAGCTCCTGCAGGGTGAGGTCGCCGACCTGGCTCTCCCGCAGCAGCACCGAAAGGTGCCCGTCGAAGTGTGGCGTGGTGAAGAACGGCGAGTCCGGATCCTGGACCAGTGCCTGCTTGTCGGCCTCCGACGGCACCCAGAACACGATCACGTCCGGGTAGCGCTCCCCGGTCTCCGGGTCGGCAGCGTCCGGGCGGGGGTTCCGGAAGAACACGAACGACTTGCCGCCGACCTGGTAGACCGGTTTACCCTCCGTGCCGGGGTAGATCGTGACGTGCGGCATGCTCATGGCCAGCTCGTGGACATCAGCGGCCCGCGCCCGGCGTGATCGTGGCGGCATGCCACCAGCCTATGAGACCAGGCCGGTCAGGACCCGGGACGGCGGGTGCGGCGGCCAGAAGTGAACCAGGCGCCGGCCCAGCACAGCACAGTCCTGGCGAACGTGCGATTCTCCTGGTTCGGCTGCCGGGCCGCCGCCTCCCGTTCGTTCATCACCCGCCGGATCAGTGAGCTGGACAGCCGGTAACCAGAACCGGCCGTCCAGCCGGTTCTGGTTACCAGTTCATGCGGGGACGTCAGGGGCTGGTGACGGTCTGCTTAGGGGTGATGCTGTAGCTGCCGGAGAACGTCGCGCCGTCGCCGTTCCTGACCAGGCCGAAACAGCCGCTGACATTGTAGATGTGCAGGGTGCTGCCGGTGGTGAGCACCTTGAGCGTGGACGTCGAATTCGTGAAGGTAACGTTGACGGTGCCATTGTGAGCTGTCGCTGAGGTGCCGTCGATGACGAGGCTGCACGCCGATGACGTGAGCGTCCCGTGCACATTCGTGATCGTCCCGGACGTGGTGCCCGAGCTGTAACTGTTGGCGTTCAACGGGAATGGCCCGCTGACGCTCGCGCTGAACGTGATGCCCAATGGGCCGGTGCAGTTGTTGAAGTTGATCGAGGTGATGGATCCGATCGGGTTGGACAGCCCGCTGCCGCTCTTCAGCGAACCGGACGCCGTCGATGATGAGCAGTTCACCGTCGTGCCGGTGGAGGAATCCTTCAGCGTTGTCGTGCCCGCCGAACCGGAAACCGATCCGCCCGGGGTGACGGTCCAGGTGGCCGCGAAGGCCGGGCCGGCCCCGAGGACGGCCACCGTGGCCACCACGGCAGCGGTGAGTACGGGGCCGCGCAGGCGTGTGAGCATCGGCATCAGTTGTTTCTCCTTGCGCCATTGCTTGCTGATCTATTGCCTGATGCCCGCCGTGATCAGGCTGGCGACCTGGTCGCGTTGTGGTGTTCCGGTACTGGCCAGCGCCGAATACGTTACATGGCGTAAACGCCGAGTTCTATATCATGAAGCGACAAATTACGATTCGGCCAATCTTTCATGTTGATAATTTTCGGAATGTTGATCACCCGGCTGGCCGATGCAGTCATGATAATTAACGAAAATTGGCGCTATGTCGCTGATTAATGCCAAAGTGAGCAGAGCAACGGCTGTGCCAGGTGCTGCCCATGATGGATCAGCACCGCGTGCTGTCCATCGTGCGTGGCGGCGAGGTCGCCAGCGACCCGGCCAGCGTGCTCGCCCTGGAAGCCGCGCTCCGGCGGCGCCGGGCCCGGGCCCCCATGGTGAACCTGGCGGCCTGCCACCGGGCCGTCCGGGCGCGGCGCTTCGACGCCCCCGGCGCCTGTGCACACTTCCGGCTGTGCGTTCTGGTCAGCAGCGCCGCGACCAAGGCCCGGCAAAACCGAAGCGGCGATGCTCGCCGCGCAATTGCGTTTCTGGCGGACCGGGCTCAGTACCTTGCTGCCCGGCCGGCACATCGCGGCTCAGTTCACGGTTTTCCGGGTTCCGCCGCTATCCGGGCGGATAACCGGCACCGTGCTGCCCGCCCTTCACCCGCTACCCGGAAATGCGGCGCTGACGGAAGATCCAGGCCACTCCCGCGGCCGCGGATACTACCCTCGCGGCGCGATCCGCCTGGCCATCGGCGCCGTTGACGAAGCCTGCGAGGTGGGCGACGGCGGATTCACCGGCTGGACGGCACGGCCGATGAACGGTGCCAAGGAGCGCTGCCTCATCACCGGTGTTGCCACCGAACGCCGCACGTCATAATGACATCCAGTCCGGCAGCCATTATGATGCCGTTTGCGCACATTCACTGGGTGGCGTATGACCGTGGGGGGTTATTATGTCGTCACGCATTCGTGTGGTTCTCTTGGTATCCGCTGTAGTTCTTGGCAGTCTTTTTATTACCTCAGGGCAGGTAGTTCGGGGCGGGACAGGCGCTGCCCAGGCGCCGCGGCCACACGCCGGCGCCGATCTTGACTGGCCGCAGTACCTGCACGACCCACAGCACAGCTCGATGAGCACGGCCACGGCTTTCGCGCCCGCCAACGCGGCGCTGGCGTTCCAGATGTGGCACTGGCAGCCACCGGTGATCACCGGCAAGCCAGCGCCGGTCCTGGACGCGAGCCCCACCGTGGCAGGCGGAACGGTCTACATCGGTGCACAGAGCGGCGGGTTCTACGCACTGAACGAGCTGACCGGCGCGGTGCAGTGGAGCACCCAGCTCGACACCCGGCCGAGTGGGACCTGCCGGCCGCTCGGGATCACCGCGACCGCGGCGGTGCTGCCCGACCCGGTCACCGGCACGCCCACCGTCTACGCGTCGGGTGCCCGCTACCTGTACGCGCTGGACGCTGCCACCGGTGCGCAGGAGTGGAAGACCGAGATAGGCCCGCCGGATCCATCGCCCGACGCCTACTACAACTGGTCCTCCCCGGTGGTGGCCAACGGGGATATTTACGTGGGCCTGTCGTCGGGCTGTGACAACCCGCTGATCCGCGGCGGCGTGGCCGAACTTGACCAGCACACCGGCCAGGTACTGAACACCTGGTACACGGTGCCCACCGGGTCGGTGGGCGGCAGCGTCTGGTCGAGCGTTGCCGTGTCCGCCTCCGGCCGCGACGTGTGGGTGTCCACCGGCAACGAGTGTGACCCCACGCAGAACACCTGCCCGCCGGGCAACCAGACCGGGAATTCCCTGTCCATCGTGGAGCTGACATCGTCATTGCACCTGCACAAGTCCTGGCAGGCCCCGGGCACGGCCGGGCATGACTATGACTTCGGCTCCTCACCGACCCTGTTCGGTCCGGCCGGCCACGCCATGGAGGTAGGCGCCTGCAACAAGAACGGGCTCTTCTACGCGCTGCAAGCCGACCCGCTGGGCAACTCGCCGCTGTGGACAGCCAGGATCGGCGCGGCGTCCAGTGATCTTGGCTGCATCGACAGCGCCGTCTGGGACGCATCGGCCGGCGCGCTCTACATCGGGGGCAACCAGACCACCATCGGGGGGGTCAGCTATGGCGGATCGATCAGCCAGATCAACCCGGCGACCGGCGCCTTTGCCTGGCGGACCGGCCTGCCCTGCGGTGTGCGGGGCACACCAACACTCGACCAGGCCGGAGTTCTCGGCGTCGGCACCTACACGTGCACCTCGCCCAGCACCCCCGGTGCCTACCTGATCAACGCCACCACCGGCACCATCCTGGCAAAGCTCCCGACCGGTTCGAGTCCCGTTTTCGGCCAGCTCGTCTTCGACCAGGGCGTCCTGCTCGTCGCCACCGAAACAAACGGCCTGTATGAATTCGCGCCTTAGGATTCCTGCATGCGCTTCGGTATCTGGCCTACGCCGACCCAGCCATGGGATGACATCTACGAGATCGCGACGCACTGCGAGCGGGCCGGCTGGGACACGGTGTACGTCGCCGACCACTTCATGCCCAACGGTCCCGGCCCGGCCCCGCTGGACGGCGACATGCTGGAGTGCTGGTCGGTCGTCGCGGCGCTGGCCGCTTCGGTGCCCAGGGTGCGGCTGGCGTCACTGGTCACCAGCGTGACCTACCGCCATCCCGCGGTCCTGGCCAATATCGCGGCGGCGGTCGACCAGATCAGTCACGGGCGGCTCACGCTGGGCATCGGGGCAGGCTGGCAGCTGAACGAGCACGCGGCCTACGGCATCGAGCTTGGCACGGTGCGCGAGCGGATGGACCGGTTCGAGGAAGCGGTCCAGGTCGTGCTCGGCCTGCTGACCCAGCCGCGCACCAGCTTCGGCGGCAAGTACTTCCAGCTTCAGGATGCGCCCAACCAGCCCGCCCCGGTCGCCGGCCGGCTGCCACTCCTGATCGGTGGCGGCGGTGAGCGGCGGACGCTGCGGACAGCGGCCCGGTACGCCGACGAGTGGAACGCGTGGACCACGCCGGGCCTGCTCGCGCACAAGCTCTCGGTCCTGCACAGGCACTGCGAGCAGGTTGGCCGCGACCCGGGCGAGATTCATGTTTCCACGCAGGGGCTGCTGTTCCTGTCCACCGACGAGCAGTGGCTCAGGGACAACGTGCCGGCCGGCCGGGGCTTGGCGGTGATCGCCGGGACGCCCGCCGAGGTGACCGAGATTATCGGCCGCTACCAGGAGGCCGGCGCGGACGAGATCATCGTCCCGGACACCAGCCTTGGCCCGATGGCGCGCAAGAAGGACACCATCGACCTGTTCATGACCGAGGTCGCCGCCGCCTTCCGCTGATCGCGCAGCACGTCCGCACGTCGCGGGCGACCCGGCCGGGGGAGGGCACCCGTCAGGCCGGCCTGATCTGGTCGGACTCCGGTTTGGGCAGGCCGCGCAGCGTCGTGATCGCCTCCAGCGCCGATTGGACCACGAACCGCTCCCGCTTGGGGCTGGCCATGAACCGGGCGGCCGCGGCGATCGGCTCGGCCGCCTGCGGCCCGTCGCCCAGCGCCCGGGACTCCGCCACGGCGGCCTGTGCGGTCTTCACCACGTGCGCGACCATGATCGGCGCCGTGGAGTGGTCCTCGGCCGCCGCCCTGATCAGCGCCCGTTCCAGTTCATCGCGCGGCCCGGTGTAGCCGTTGACCAGCGCCACCGCCGCGTCCGGGTCGCGACCGGCGATGGCCCGGTGCACCTGCGCGGCGTCCTGCGTGGAACGCGCGGCGGGCTGGGCCGGGCTCCGGGCATCGAACTGGCCGGTCCACTGCACGAACCAGGCGGCATGGAACAGCCCGCGCAGCACCTGCGGCGACGGATCGGCCGACCAGGCCCAGCGCAGCGCGTTGAGGTAGGTCAGCGTGTGCGTGACGTCCAGCCAGCCGCAGTCGGCCGTGTCGTCCAGGTCCAGGTCGATGTCGAACCTGGCCAGCCGCTCGGCGGCCGCCCGGCCGGTCGCGTCGATCACGGCGGTGACCGGGGCGCCGGCCCGCAGGGCCAGGGTCAGCGCCGCCACCGCGTCCTGTGGCGACCCGTCGGTGAGCGCCTTGCGGTAGGCGATCTCGTCGAACGGGCTGCCGTAGGGTGCGGTTCCGGCAGATGAAGCGCTGCCGCCCGGCCTGGCCAGCGCCGCCAGATCCGGGCTGGCCTCCTGCCAGGCGTGCAGGAACTTGCGCATGTACGGCAGCTTGTCGTAGCGGGTGCCGAGCACCATCTCAGGCACCAGCGGAGAGAGCACCGCGTCGGCCTCCTGCCAGCCGATCTGGCCCAGCAGCTCGAACGCCTTCTGCGCGAAGATCATCGAGTGCCCGTAGGCCAGGAAGTGGTCGGTCACGGCGGTGAGCAGCGTGTGCCGCAGCGCCGGCGGCGACACCCCGGCCGCGATCAGCCCACGGATGAGCGCCTCGGCCTCATCGGCGCGTTCCTCGTCGACCAGCACGGGGTAGGCGCTCAGCGCGGCGTCGATCGACCCGTATCCGGCGACCGGGTCAACCGGGTCGGGCCGGTGGCGCAGTGGGCGCCGGATCTGGTTGTCGGCGGCCACCGACAGGCCCTGGATCACCGGCAGCGCGCGCAGCGACTCGTCGAAGAACCGGCTCATCCGCAGGCAGTCGGTCAGCGTCGCCAGGGAATGGTCCCAGCCGTACTCCGCCCGCGGCGCCGCGTACCTGACGCCCTCGCGAACCACGTCGGCCAGCGGCGTCCCGATCCGCTGCAGCCGCATCGCGTCCCGCGCCACCCGGCCGATGTCCAGGTCTTCCATCGCCGCGACCAGGCTGCGGAACAGATCCGGCCGGATGACCTCGGCCGGCGGGTCGGCGACGTCGACGAACACCTGGCCGTCCCGGATCTCGACCGGGTAGGTCCGGATGTTCTCCCCGCCGAACCGGCAGGTGCCGGTGCCCAGCTCGAACTTCCAGTTGTGCCAGGCGCAGGTGAGCAC
Source organism: Streptosporangiaceae bacterium (assembly GCA_035308365.1). Lineage (GTDB taxonomy): Bacteria > Actinomycetota > Actinomycetes > Streptosporangiales > Streptosporangiaceae > PALSA-505. Next base: position 7,752 of record DATGGU010000147.1, on the reverse strand, counting down.
GCCGTCCTTCACGTCCCCGCGCACCAGCGCATAGCCCTGGTGCGGGCAGCGGTTGTCGCTGGCGAACACCCCGCCTGGCGTCCGGAACAGCGCGATCCGCTTGTCCAGATGGGCGAACGACTTGGCGCCGCCCTCCCTGATGTCATCCACTGCGGCGGCCCGCACCCATATGCTCATGGCCCGACGCTAATTCCTCAACCGAGGTTGAGGTCAAGGTGCCCGGCGGGTCGCGCATTCATGTCCATCAGCCGGACGCCGCGGCGCCGCTCACCGTGGTTCTCGCCCGGCTCGAACACGCACTCGGCTAGCTGTCGCGATTGTCCGGCGGATTCCGTTAAAAATCTCCTTACGGTGCCCGCCGGACAATCGCGTCCAGCCAGCCAGCGGCGGGGGACAGAACCCCCGGATCAGACGGTCGCGGTCTGGTCGATCGCCTCCCGGCGGACGCCGCGCGCGCCGAGCAGCAGGTAGACGAGTGAGGCGACCACGATGCCGATCGCCCAGCTGAAGTCACCGCCCTGCAGGCCGGGGAAGTGGTTGGAGATCGGCCCGGTGTAGGCGGGATACGCGGTCGCGGCGTTGATCCACATCAGCGCGGCGACCATGCCGGCGATCTGGGCGATGACGGCCGGCCAGTGTATGCCGCCGTTGCGCCAGTACAGCCCGTCCCGGGAGGATCGCAGCGACAGCGAGTGGTATTTGCGGCCGCGCAGCAGCCAGTCGGTCAGCAGGATGCTAAACCAGGCGGACAGCCAGACCACGATGTACAGCAGGAACCCGGCGAAGTCCTTGCTGAAGTTCCCGTGGAACAGGATGAGACCGGTGACCACGGCGCACACGACCGTGTCGATGATGACCGCGCCCCACCGCTTGACCGGCACGCCCAGCGCCTGCAGCGTCACACCGGAGGAGTACATGTCGATGGTGTTGATCGCAAGGAGCTGGAAGATCGCGAAGATCAGGAACGGGGTCACGAACCAGGACGGGAACGACTGGGGCACGCCGATCTGGGTGATTCCGACGAAGCTCTTCTGCGTGACTGTGAAGGCGAACACGCCGAGCAGTTCCAGAAGGATCGACGGGATCGCGCCGCCGAGGGACGCGGCCCAGAACGTCCGCGACTGGGGGGTGCGGCGCGGCAGGTAACGGGAGTAGTCGTTGCCGTTCTCGGTCCAGCCCAGGCCCCCGACCGAGATGATCAGCACGAGCGCGGTGGTCCAGACTGCGAGGGACACCGGCTTGGCGTGGAACGTGGACAGGTGCAGCCGGTTGAAGGTGAATCCGGCCAGCACAGCGAAGAACACGATGAACACGTAGCCGAGGTAGCGCAGCACCTTGGTGATCGTGGCATGGCCGAGCAGTGGCACCACCATCTGCAGGGCCGCGGCGAGGATGATCACCACAATCTTGGCGGCCGCGTCGAGGTTGGTCCCGTGCAGGCCGAACAGCAGGATGACGGTGGCCACCACGAAGAAGATGCCCTCGATCTCGAACCCGACCTGCGTCACCCAGTTGAACAGGGCCACCAGGCGGTTCCCGTTCTGGCCGAACGGCGCCCGGCTGATCATGAACGCGGTCGTTCCGGTCTCCGGGCCCTGCAGGCTGGCGAAGCCGAGCAGCGCGTAGAACAGGTTGCCGACCAGGATCACCGCGACCGCCTGCGGCACCGACAGGCCGAAGAACATGATCAGGGTGCCATAGTAGAAAAACTCTACGTTGAAGACGGCGCCTGACCACAGCCAGAACAACCCCGACGGGCGCATCTTGCGCTCAGCGTCGGGAATAAGGTCTATACCTCTTTGCTCGATCTTGAAGGCCGCGTACTCCTGTGGCGACTCCTCCACGAGCTGCCCTCTACCGTGCCGACCTGCGAAGGTCTCACTCATAACCCACTCCAAAGGCCTCGCTGTGACGTGTCCATGCCCAGTGTGCGACCCCCGATCTTGCACGCCTCCGGCAAAGATACGGTTTCGGTTGCATACTTGAGACCTGATTTGTGAGCAAAGAACGCATCGTTATCCATGTGGTGCGTATGCCTCAGGTCGACAGGTGGGTTCTAACATGACATAACCGTGTTTCCCACTCGTGGGATGTTGTGGGGATCCCACTACCATGCCACCTGCACGACTCCGGGGGAAAGAGGGCCGGGACGGGCCGTAGGCCCGGACCGCCGAGGCCATCACGGGAGAGGCTGCCGACGTGGCTCCGCCGCAAGCCAGAACGCCGTTGCTGTCAGGACTGGTGCCTCCGCTCGCGGACTCGTTCTTTCCGCGATCCGAGACGGGGCCGAACCTGACCGCCCTGCGGCCCGGGCAGACGATAGCACTGACCCCCGGCGAACCGGTCGGCCAGGGCGGCACGGGCAAGACGCAGCTCGCCATCGAGTTCGCCCACACGCTGTGGAACGAGCGCGCGGTTGAGGTGCTCATCTGGGTGACCGCGGCCAGCCGGGAGGCGATCATCACCGGCTTCGCCCAGGCGGCGAACGCGGTCGGCGCCGACGACCCGGAGGAAGGCGCCGAAGAGACCGCGGCCCGTTTCGTCGCCTGGCTCGCGCACACCAGCCGCCCCTGGGCACTGATCGTCGATGACCTGGTGGACCCGGACGACCTCGGGGATCTATGGCCGTGGGGACCGGCCGGCCAGGTCGTCATCACCACCCGCCGGCCCGGCGCCGAGCTGAGCATGGCCGCGGGCGACCTGAGAATCGTCCCGGTCAACGGGTTCAGCCGCCGCGAGGCACTGTCCTACCTCAGCTCCCGGCTCACCGAGTATTCCGACCAGCGGATGCAGGCCCTCGACCTGTGCGAGGACGTGGGTGGCCTGCCCATCTGCCTGGACCAGGCGGCCGCGGTGATCGCTGCCCGCGGGATGGCCTGCCGGGACTACCGCGCGCAGTTCAGCGAGCGGCACAAGCGCATGACCGGCCTGTCCATCCCCGGGCTGTCCGCGGAGGTGCTGACCACCTGGTCGCTCGCCGTCGAGTGCGCGCAGGATCTGGCGCCGCCGGGGCTGGCCTGGCCGGCCTTGACGCTGGCCGCCATGCTGGACTCGCACGCGATCCCGCTGACGGCGCTGACCGGCCCGGTCGCGTTCGGCTTCATCACCGGCCGCCCGGCCGGTGCCGATGGCCCGGACAAGAACCTGGTCAGGACCGCCATCGCCAACCTCGCCAGGGCGGGCCTGGTCACCATCGACACCGAGGGCCCGGGGATCCTGGTGCGGATGCACCCGAGCGTGCAGGCGGCCACCCGCGCCTACCTGCCGCGCGGGGATCTGGAGCAGGTGGCCCTCACCGCCGCCGACGCGCTGACCGAGGCGTGGCAGGAGTCCGACGGGGGAGCGCAGCTCGAGCAGATCCTGCGCGACTGCGCCGCCGCCCTCCGCGCCACCGACAGCGGCTCGCTGTGGAAGCCGGAGGCGCATCCGCTGCTGCTGCGCACGGGCGTCAGCATGGAGGCCAACGGGCTGGCCAGCTCCGCCATCAAGTACTGGGAGTCGATGCTCGCGACCAGCACCCGGCTGGGCGGGCCGGCTCAGGCCAGCGCCATGGCGGCCAAGGACAGGCTCGGCGCGGCCTATGAGTCGGCCGGCCGGGCCAGCGATGCCATCGCGGTCTTCCAGAGCTCGCTGACCGACCGCGAGCGCATCCTCGGTCCCGAGCACCCCGAGACGCTCACCGCGCTCGGCCGCCTCGCGCACTCCTACCACGCGGCCGGGAAGCTCACCGACGCCGTCGCCCTCTACGAACGCACGGTGGCCGGCCTCGACCGGAAGCTCGGCCCCGGGCACCGGAACACGCTGGCCGTCCGGGCCAAGCTCGCCGCCGCCTACCAGGCGGCCGACCTGCCCAAGGACGCGCTGACCGGGTACAAGGCGCTGGTGGCCGACTCCGAACGGCTGCTCGGCTCCACCCATCCGGACACCCTGGCCGCCCGCGCCGGCCTGGCCGAGGTCTTCCAGGTGACCGGGAAGACCAAAGACGCGATCGAGCAGCACAAGCGGATCCTGTCCGACCTGCAGGGCCTGCGCGGCCGGGATCACCCGGACACGATCGACGCCCGGGCCGGCCTCGCCTCGGTCCTGCGCCGGGCCGGAAAGACCAAGGAAGCGATCGCCCAGTACGAGGCGGTGCTCGCCGACCGGCGCAGGACCGAGGGCCCGGACCACCCGGACACGATCGCGGCCCTGGCCAACCTCGCCTTCGCCTACCGCAGCGCCGGCCAGATGCGCGAAGCGATCCCCACCTACGAACACGCGCTCACCGACCGCGAACGGGTGCAGGGCCCCGACCACCGCGACACCCGCACCGCCCGCGCCAACCTCGCCGCCGCCTACCTTCAGGTCGGCCGTGTTGCCGACGCCATCCCGCAGTACGAGCGCGCCCTGGCCGACAGCGAGCGCATGCTCGGCCCCGGCAACATCGAGACGCTGACCGCCCGGTGCAGCCTCGCCTCCGCGCTGTACGCCGCCGGCAGGCTGATGGAGGTCGTCACGGTGCTGGAACACGCCCTGGCCGACTGTGAGCATTACCTCGGCCCGGGTCACCCGATGACCCAGACCGTGCGGGACAACCTGGACGCGGCGACCAAGACGTGACCCGGGTCCGCCCCATCGGCGCGGTTGGGTCATAGAGTGTGCGCAGTACGGCATATCGGAGGGTGGCGACTGTGCCCGCATCGGAAGCCCGCGTCCCGGAAGGCGTCGATGAGACGGTTCCGAGCGTCGCGCGCATCTATGACTTTCTTCTCGGCGGCAAGGACAACTACGCGGTCGACCGCGCGGCCGCCGCGCAGTTCATCGAGCTGGTTCCCGAGGTGCCCCGGATAGCCAGGTCCAACCGTCAGTTCCTGGCCCGCACCGTGCGGTTCCTGGCTGAGGCCGGGATCCGCCAGTTCATCGACCTGGGCGCCGGCCTGCCGACCACGCCCAATGTGCACGAGGTGGCCCGGTCGGTCGTCCCGGACGCGCGGGTAGCCTACGTTGACCACGACCCGGTGGTGCTGGCCTATGGCAACGCCCTGTTCGCCACCGACGACGGCGTTATCGTGATCAATGCCGACGCCCGTCGCCCTGACCTCGTGTTCAATGACCCCCGTCTGCAAGAGCTGATCGATTTCAGCCAGCCCTTCGCCGTGCTGCTCCTGGCCCTGATGCATTTCATCAGTGACGAGCAGAACCCCAGCCAGATGGTCGCCGGATACCGCGACCGCCTGCCACCCGGTGGTTACCTGGTGATTTCGGTCGGCTCGTCGGAAGGCGGGCTGCCCGGCGAAGGCGACGAGAGGCTCGCGGAGCTGTACCGCAGAGCGGGCACGCCGATCGTGGGCCGCTCCCCGGCAGAGGTCATGGCCTGGTTCGAGGGGTGCGAGCTGGTGGAACCCGGGCTGGTGCAACTGCCACAGTGGCGCCCGGAGAACTGGGCCGAGGCCAGGACCACCCGCATCCACATGCTCGGCGCCGTGGGCCGCAAACTCTGATCCCAGCGTCAGGACCGCCGTGGGAAGCCGCCCACAGAATACGGTCAGCGGGCGACGATGATGGCCCGGTTCAGGGTCACACCGGCAATCACAGTTCTCGGTACGCCCACGACTACCTACCTCCCGGCCCGCCACCGTCCACTCGCCAACAGTTAAACTGATATCAGTACGCTATCAGCGTGTCAACCGGTGGCGATACGGTCCAGCAGGGTGAGCGATGCTTGCGGGTCCTCGACGTGGGCGTTGTGACCCAGTCCGGGCAGCGTGACGGTGGCAGCGCCTAGCCGGGCCAGTTGCTCGCCGGTGTTCATCGGGTCGTGCTCGCCACGGGCAAGGATCACCCTGGCCTGCGCCGATGCCAGCAACCGCGCCATGTCGGGTGCACCGACCGCGAAGGCGCCCGGGTCCATGGCCAGCCGCCAGCGTCCCTCCCGCGCGTGCAGCCCCGCATCCACGGCTGGGTCATCGGCGGCCAGCAGTCCGGACAGCCCGGATACCCGCAGGTAGTGCTCGGCAGCCTCGTCCCTGGAGGCAAACCAGGTCAGCGGCCGGCCAGCCAGCGCACGGGCGCGCTCCAGCTCCGCACCGGCCCAGGAAACCTTGATCCCCAGGCCGATGACCGCCTGTACACCCGCACCGAACCGGTCGCTGGCCAGCGCCAGGCCGACGGCGCCGCCCAGGGAATGGCCCAGCACCACGGCCCCGGCACCGGGCGGCACGATACCGGCGACCGCGGCGGCGAGGCCGTCAAAGGTGTAGCTCGCCAGCGGCGGCGAGCCGCCATGACCGGGCAGGTCCGGCGCGATCCAGCGGCCCGGCCACCGCTCGGCCAGCAGCGGCCACCACCCGGCCCACACGTCGGCCGTCGCGCCGAGGCCGTGCAGCAGCACCAGCACCGGGTTCCCGCTGCCACCCTGGTGTACCCGCAACCCTGCCGTCACACCGTCACCGGCCGTGCCGCCCCGCGGCGGCGATGATGGCTTCGGCGCTCTTCTTGATGTCGCCGGCTGTTGTCGCCCAGCTCGAGACGCTGATTCGCATGGCTGGGCGGTGCTGCCAGACGGTGGGGCCGCACCAGCAGGTTCCGTCCTGCTGGACCGATTCCACCAGGGCCAGGGTCTGGTCGTCGGTGGCCGCGCGCACGAGGACCTGGTTGAGCACGACGTCGTTGAGCACCTCCAGGCCCCCTTGCCGCAGGTAGGCGGCCATGGCCTGGGCGTGATCACAGGTCCGGGTGATGAGATCGGCCACGCCCTGCCTGCCCAGGGTGCGAAGCACCGCCCACACCTCCACCTGCCGGGCGCGTTGTGAGGACTGGGGGGTGTGGTGCATGGTCTCGAAAGCGGTATCGGGAGGCAGGTAGCCAGCCACGGCGGCGAAGCTGCGGCGGAGATCCCCGGGCCGCCGGACCAGCGCTATGCCGCAGTCATAAGGGACGTTGAGCCATTTGTGGCCGTCGGTCGCCCAGGAGTCCGCGCTGGTCAGCCCGGCCGTCAGGGGTGAGCGGGAAGGGTCGGCCAGCGCCCACAGGCCGAATGCGGCATCGACGTGCACCCACGCGCCGCGCTGGCGGGCCCAGTCCACGATCGCGGGGAAGGGGTCGAACGCGCCGGTGTTCACCTCGCCCGCCTGCGCGCAGATCACCGCCGGGCCGGTCACATCCGGCGGCAGGCGGTCGGCGCGCATCCGGCCCTGGTCATCGGCGGGCACCCGGCGGATGCGGTCGCGGCCGAGGCCGATCAGGCCCAGCGCCCTGATCATCGTGGAATGGGCCTTCTCCCCGGCGACCACGGTCAGCTCCGGAGCCCCGAACAGCCCGTCCGCCTGCACGTCCCAGCCGGCACCGGCCAGCTGCTGGTCGCGGGCGGCGGTGAGAGCGGCCGCGTTGGCCATGGCCGCCCCGGTCACGAACACGGCGCCGCTGCCTGACGGCAGGCCAAGCAGCTCGATCAGCCAGCCGGTCACCACCTCGTGCAGACGGGCCGCTACCGGCGACATCACCGGCAGTGCCGTGTTCTGGTCCCAGGCGGTCGCCAGCCAGCTCGCCGCCAGCCCGGCCGGGTGTGTCCCGCCGGTGACGAAACCGAAGTACCGGCCGCCCGCGCTGGCCACCGTCGCGGGAGAGCCTGCCTCGTCGAGCAGCGCCAGCGTCTGTGCCGCATCCCCGGGCAGTTCCGGCAGCGCCTCGTCGAACCGCGCCAGCCCGGCCAGCCCGGCGCCGCCGGGAGCCGCCGGGCGTTCATCGAGCCCGGCCAGATAGCGCCCGGCACGC
>DATGGU010000146.1:0-36066 GCA_035308365.1 Streptosporangiaceae bacterium | reverse complement strand
CTCGTCCGCCCAGCGCACGATGCTGTCCGGGTCGGCTGCCACGATCGTCTCGGGCGCGCGGACGCCGTGACGGACGAGGGCCTGCGCCATCGCGTGCTTGTCGCGCCGGCTCACGCTGCCGGCGGTGCCGTTGCCCGGCAGGCCCAGCCGTTCGGCCAGCTCATCGGCGAGGGGCACCCCGGTCTCGCAACCGGGAATCGCCACGCTCACCGGGTACCTGCGCAGCGCCGCCACGACCTGATCCGGGTCCGGGCCGGTGATCACCTCCAGGTAGCGGCCGGCGTTTTGGAGGTGGCCACCCCACGCCCCGGGGATGTCCGGCGTGCTCAGCACCGCGACCGACGCCCAGCCCCGCGCGGCGAACTCGGCCTGCAGGTACGCACCGACCGAGAAAGGATCGACGATCGCGGCGACGTGGTCCGTCCTGGACATCGCGTTACTGCCGATACGGGCGGAGCCGCACGTCGCGGAACCTGATGTTGCTCAGGTACAGCTCGTACAGCCGGCGGTTGTCGCACCACGACTCGTCGTACCCCGGCGGCATGGTGACCGGCGGCTCGTTGATGATCCGGACGAGAGAATCGCAGTTCTCGGACACCATCGCCGCTACCCGGATCCGGGAGACCTGCCGCCTGGCCTCCGCGACGAACTGCGGCCAGTCCGCCAGCCGGATACCCAGCAGGTCTGCGATCAGCTCGTTCTCATAAGGTACGGGATTGCGTGGCAGCAGGTACGACAGCGGGCGATCCGCCATCGCGTTCACGGCCAGCGCGTCGACCAGGACGTCCACCGGCACGTAGCACATGCCGGGCCCCTTCCAGAGCAGGCCGATGCTGCGGGCGATCTCCACCAGACGCCACCAGCTGTAAACCTTGCCGGGGTCGACGCCGAAGTCCGTGGCGCCCAGGACGTGCGGCGCCGGGCACAACGTCACCGGCAGCAGGCCGTCACGGGCCAGCCAGCGCAGCAGGGTGCCGTTCACCCATTTCATCTGCGTATAGCCCGAGTACCACCACGAGTCCGGCCGGCGGAAATCGCCCGGATCCCGGTAGAGGTAAGAGCTGATGCTCCCGATGTACGTCAGGTGCTTGCGCTTCCCCTCGGTCGCGAACTGCAGCAGGCGCAGCAGGCCGCCGACCCAGTTGTCCCGCATGCCCAGGTACGGGATCTCGTAGTCATTGCTGCTGGCGCAGTTGAACACCAGATCGACGTCCTCGGCCAGTTCCCGGTACCGCGCGGCGGGCAGCCCGAATCTCGATTTCACCGAGGTCGCGTCGATTACGTCGACCTTCTCCGGGTTCAGGTTGGTCACCTTGTACTTGCGCAGCGTCTCATCGAGCCGCTCGCGCGGATCGTGCCCGTCGCGGGCGCGCACCATGGCCAGGACCGTCCGGATGCGAGGATCACGCGACAGGCGGGCGACCATATGCGCGCCGACGAACCCGTTGCCGCCGGCCACCAGTGCGGTGCCGGTGCCGTGGCCGGGCAGGCTATCCAGTCGCGCCCTGGCCTCATCGGCCAGCACCGGGCGCAAGGCGAACGGATTCCCGGTGTTCAGGGCCTCCAGATCGGCGAACTTGCCGTTGAACCAGAGACTCGGGCAGTCCTCGCTGAGCAAGCCGAAGTCCTGGCGCATAGTTTCTCCTCTCCAGTACCCCCCGGTCCATAATGACCCACCGCCGCGATTTTGATCGATCGCCCGGGCGGTCATGATCAAACGGTTACTGGGCCGATGTCTTGGCTTGATCGCGGACAAAGGCCCGCCAGTACTCCTTGCCTTCCTCCGGGAGGGTGTCCACCGGGTCGTATGACACGTACTCGCGGCCCAGCGCCCCGGGGTCGCCCGCCTCCAGCGGGGTCAGATAGTTCTTGGTCCAGTAGGAGATGCCACGTAGCCGGTCGTAGGACTTCTCCTGGTGCACCCACCGTTTGCCGAGGTAGGGCGGGTCGCAGATGAACCTTGGGGTGGCGAACCCGGGCAGGTAACCCATGATCGCGTTCTGCAGTTCCTGGGTGTGGCCCAGGCTGGTCCGCCAGTGCTCGGAGTTCGGCACCATGTCGCACATGTACACGTAGTACGGCATGATCCTGGCCCGGTCGCGCATGGTGAAACACAGGTCGAGCAGGTCCTGCACGCTGTCGTTGACCCCGCGCAGCAGGACTGCCTGGTTACGTACGTCCCTGATGCCCAGGTCGAGAAGTGCGCTGACCGCCTTGGCGACCAGCGGAGTCACCGAATTGGCGTGGTTGATGTGGGTGTGCACGGCCAGTTCGACCCCGTTGGCCCGGGCGGCGGTGGCGATGCGCGCCAGGCCGGCCAGGACCTCGCCGGTGAGGAAGTGCTGCGGCAGGCCGATCAGCCCCTTGGTCGCCAGCCGGACGTCGCGGATGTGCTCGATGGCGAACAGCCTGCCGAGGAAGTTCTCCAGCTGCCCGATGGACACGTTCGCGATGTCACCTCCCGACACGACGACGTCGCGCACGGACGGGGTGGCGGCCAGGTAGCCGAGCATCTGCTCGTAACGGTCGCGGTTGCGCAGTTCGATGCGCCGCTTGGTGATCACCGGGACATCGAGGCCCACCAGGTCCATCCGGGTGCAGTGCCCGCAGTACTGCGGGCACGTGGTGAGCAGTTCACACAGCACCTTGGTCGGGTACTTGTGGGTCAGTCCCTCGACCATCCACATGTCCGCCTCGTGCAGGCTGTCCCGCATCGCCATCGGGTGGCTGGGAAACTCGGGGTCGCGCTCGTGGAACGCGGGAGCCAGGTAGCGCCGCAATGGGTCGTGCCACAGGTCGTCGACCTGCATGGTGCTGAGCATGTGCGGCGGTATGGACAGCGCCATGGTCGCGCGTTCGGCCTGGTCCCGCCGGATCGAGTCGGCGAGATCGGCCGGCAGCAGGGGGCCGAGCACCGCCTGTAGTTTGCCCACGCTCCGTACCGTGTGGCGCCGCTGCCAGCGGGCGTTCAGCCAGTCCGCCTCCGTGACGTCCCTGAAGCCCGGGATCCGCCGCCAGTCAGGCTCGGCGAACTCCCGCGTCGGCGGGTACTGGTAGGGCTGCGAGGTGACCGGGCTCAGCCTGATCCGGGAATCCGTTGCCGTCATGGCTGACCATCCTCCCGTGCGGACGCCCGCAGGTCGGCGACCGAACACCCGTCGGGGTATGCGATCACCGGGTTGATTTCCACGCTGAGATCAGGCCGGGCGGTGGCCAGGCGCGACAGTGCGGCGACGAGGCTGGCCAGCGCGTTCAGGTCGACCGCTGCCGACCCGCGGCCACCGGTGAGCATCGGCGCGCAGCGCAGCGAGAGCAGCGCCCGGGTGGCCGCATCCTCGTCGATGGGTGCCAGCCGGAGTGTGACGTCCGGGTCCATCTCCGCCCAGATCCCGCCACGGCCGACCATGACAAACGGCCCGAACACGGGGTCGGTGCCGGTCCCTGCCAGCAACTCGATCCCCCGCCGCAATGACGGCATCACGAGCAGCGGTGAACCCGGGAAGCGTTCCCACAGCTCATCGGCGCTCCGGCGGAGCTGGGCCGCGTCGGCGAGGCCCAGCCGGACGCCACCGACATCGGACTTGTGCGCGACGGCCTCGTCCGCGATCTTCAAGCAGGCCGGGTAGCCGGAGCTGGCCGCTGCCTTCGCCAGCTCTGCCGGGCCGGTGACCACGGTCATCGGGGGCAGGCCGATGCCGTGCTCGCGCAGCAGGCCGGCCACCTCGGCGACAGGCAGGACGGTGCCTGCCGCCGGCCCGGGATCCGCGACCGTGGGTGCCGTCCCGCCTGATGTCCGCACCGCGGCTGCGGCCAGCGCGTTCGCGGCCCGGCTGACGGTCGGGAGCACCGATATGCCGGCCCTCCTCAGCGCCTCAACCGGCGGCGTGGCGGCGTCGGCGAAGGCCGAGTGCACCACGACAGGAACGCCGGTCCGGTCGCGAATCGCGATGAGCTCGGCGACCGCGGCCATCTCCTGCTCGCGGACGCGGGGGTACCCGCCGGTCAGCCCGCTCAGCAGCAGCACGTCCACGCCCTCGTCCTCGGCGGCGACGGCCGCACACCGGGCGAGCACGAGCGGGTCGTCTTCCACGCCGCCGGCCGTGTCCAGAGTGACCGGGTTGCGGCCCGGCGCGTGCGGCGCGTCCGGTGGCGTGATCTCATCCAGGGCCTTCACGGTGACCGGGGACAGCGTCGCCACAGTGAGCCCGGCGGCGTCCAGTGCGTCCAGGGACAGCACGGAATCGCCGCCGCCATCGGTCAGCACCATCACCCGGCCCCGGTGCCTGGGCACCATGGTCAGCACGGCCAGCGTGTCGGTGAGGTCCTGGGTAGAGGTGACGGTTATCGCTCCCGCCCCGGCCAGCACCTCCTGCCACACCCGGTCGTCACTTGCGAGCGCCCCCGTGTGTGTCGCGACCGCGAGCGCCGACTCGGCGCAGCGGCCTCCCCTGAGCACCACGACCGGCTTGCCGGCCGCCTGGCAGGCGGCAAGCCCGGCACGGAAATGGTCTCCCCGGCCGTGCAGGCCCTCGACATAGACGCCGATCGCCTGGGCGGCCGGGTCGCTGGCGAAGTGCTCGAGCAGGTCGCCGAAGCTGATGTCGCACTGGTTGCCCACGCCCACGCACGCGCAGAAGCCCGTGCCCAGCCGCCTGGCCTGTTCGTAGCAGGCCACCGCCACGTTCCCCGACTGGCTGAGCAGCACCGCGGGCCCCACCGGAATGTGCTCGCGCGGGGTGAGGTTGACCCGCGACCTCGCGGCGAACACGCCGAATGTGTTGGGGCCGAGCAGGCGGATGCCAGCGCCGGTGGCGATGTCCCGCATCCGCTGCTCCGCCACGGCCGCCTCGCCGCCCAGTTCACCGAAGCCGGCCGTGATCACCAGCACCGCCCGCACGCCGGCCGACGCGCATTCGGCGACGGCGCCGGGTGCCGCCGCGGCCGGCCTGGCGATCACGGCCAGGTCGATGGGTTCGGTGATGTGGCCGAGCGCCGGCACTGTGGTGACCCCCGGCAGGCCGAGATCGGGCACCGCCGGCGTGACCGCGTACAGGTGGCCTGGGAACCCAGCCCGGTGGCTGTACTCCAGCACCCTCCGGCTCCATTTCGCCGGGTGGCGCGAAGCACCTACGACCGCGATGGTGCGCGGGGCCAGCAGCGCGTCCAGTGGCCGCTCACCTAGCTCCCGACGACCGTAATCGATCAAGGTTGCCCTTCCTTTCCGCTCGGCGGGCCGCCACGTGCGGCCTCATGCCCTGGACAGTGCCAGCAGGCTTACGCAGGCCATGGCGGCGCCCGTCCCCAGCCCCTGGGCCAGCGACAGGCGTTCCCGCAGCACCGCCCAGGCGAGCAGGACAGTTGCGGCCGGGTAGAGCGCGGTGATCACCGCGATCACCGCGAGCGGCCCGTGCCTGACCGCGAATACGTAGAAGAAATTCCCTGTCATGTCGAGTACCCCGGCCGAAATCATCGCCACCCGGGCGGGGCGGGGCACGCGGGCCGCCGACCGGCTGCGGGCCCGGATCATGCGCGCGCCGGCGAGCGAGCCGAGGATGCCGACGGTGACGGCGCGGGTCGCCAGCAGCGGCAGCAGGCCACTGCCCGGCGAGGTCCTGCTCAGCACGATGAAGAACGCGCCGAGGCAGGCACCGGCCCCGGCCGCTACCGGGATCACCCGCCCCGCCGGGGCGGCGTGGCTGCCCTGCTGCCTAGGTCCGAGGCTGATCAGCCCGACTCCGCCGATGCCGAGCACCAGGCCGGCCAGGGTCTGCGCGGAAAGACGCTCGCCGAGGGCGAGCCCGGCCGCGGTGGGCAGCACTGCCACACACACGGCTGTGACGGGGGCGGCGACCGACATCGGCCCTACGGCCAGGCTGAGGTACAGCAGGCTCATCCCGAGCAGGGATATCAGGCCCGCCGCCGCCCCCCAGCCGTAGTCCGCGCCGGTGGCGTGGGCTGCGGGCAGCAGCAACAGCGCGATCACCAGCGGCGCCACGCTCGCAAGCTGCGAGTAGAACAGGATGACCGGCACCGGTGCCCGGCGTGAGGACAGGCCGCCGAAGAAATCGGAAGCGCCATAGGTGGCTGCCGCCAGCAGCGCGAGGACTATGCCCGCCATGCCGGCTCCGCCCGCCGCCCGCCACCGGGCCCCGCCTGCTGGTGCGCGGCCAGCCGCAGGAACTGGGTGAGGATACGTTTGCCCTCGGCGCGGAACTCCAGATGCGCCTGCATGCCGTACAGGATGCGGCCGGGGTCGCCGATTCCCTCGACCGGGCAGCTTGCCGAGGTGGCGATGCCGGTGAACCCGTCCGGGACTGACCGCAGCCGGTAGATGTGGCGCTGGAACAGCGGCACCTGTTCCGGCATCCCGTGGAACAGGGCGATGTCGGTGCGTACCCGCACCGTCGCCCGCCCGATCACCGGCGGGCCCTGGTCCAGCCCCACGCCGAACGCGCGCCCGATGAGCTGCATGCCGCCGCAGATGCCGAGCAGTGGCACGGGGCAGCGCTGGATGAGCCGCAGTTCCGCCTCGTAACCCGGCTCGAAGGCCGGCCGGTCGGTGCCGGACAGGATGATCGCGTCCGGCCAGCCGCCCGCCGCATCCAACGCGGCGTGAGGCAGCACCCAGGCCCGCCAGCCGGCGTCCTGAGCCAGCCGCGCGATCAGTCCCGCGGACCGGCTTCCGTTGTCGAGCACGAGCGCACTCAGGCTCATGCGGTTTCCACTGTCCCTTCGGCGATGAACCGGACCGTCCCCGTCATGTCCAGCGAGCCCGCCTGCCGCCGGACACCGACGCTGCCCCCCGGCTGCCGGACCCGCACACTGTCCGGCCAGCCGGGTATGTACCCCGCCGCGGCGATGGCGGCCGCCGCGGCACCTGTCGCGCAGCCGAGAGTCGGCCCCACTCCCCGTTCCCATGGCACGACGTCGAGCATGCCAGGCGACGTGACCTGGGCAAACATGACATTGGTGCCACCTGGCCACTGCCGCGCACAGGGTGGCCCCTCGGTGGCCGGGTCCAAGCCGTCGAGGTCGCGGAACACCACGCGGTGCGCGGTGCCAAGCTCAACCTGGGCCATGTTGCCATCGCGCCAGATCACCGGGTCGCCGGGCAGCGGCATGGTCTGGATGAAGGCCAGCCGCGCGGCGTCGGCCAGCCGGTGCACCAGTGAGCCCCCCGCGCACTCGACGGTGACCGCGTCGTCGCGGCCGGCACGGCCGGTGCGCATGGCCAGCGCGGCCAGGCAGCGTGCCCCGTTACCGCAGGACGGCGCCTCGCAGCCATCGGGGTTGAAGACCCGCATGCCCACGGTCGGACCCGGCTGCCAGTCCGCGAGCAGCAGGCCGTCACCGCCCAGTCCTCGCCGCCCGTCCACGATCCAGGGCAGCACCTGCTCCACCGCGCTTTCCGATTCCACGATGACGTAGGAGTTGCCCTCCGCGTATGCCTTCCAGAACGGGATGCTCACCGGCGCTCCAGGAATTGCGCGACCCCGGCCAGGCCTTCGGTGAGTTCGCTGGTGGCGAAGCCCATCCGCAGGAAACCCTCCATGTCGTAGCAGTCGCTGCCCGGTGCCAGCAGCACGCCGGTCTGCTCCACGAGCGCCGTGCAGAAGTCCCTGGCCGGCATGGCCAGCTTGAGCCGGGGAAACAGCAGCCCGCCGCCGGCCGGAGGAACCGTCTCGAACACCTCGGGCCAGCGGTCCAGCCAGGTCAGCGCGGTGTGCAGGCCGCGCCGCACCAGGTCGTGCGTGCGAGCCAGGATACGGTCGCGGGCGAGCAGCGCCTGAACCGCCAGCGCCTGGTCCAGCGCGCCGGGGTTGAGCGAGGTGTACTTGCGGTACTGCCGGGCGCGGACCACCAGGCCTGGCTCGGCGATCAGCCAGCCGATCCGCAGCCCTGGCAGCCCATAGGACTTGCTCAGCCCGCCGACCGCCAGCAGATTGTCCCGGCCGTCCCAGGCACACGGGCCGGCGTCCGGCCACATCTCCCGGAAGACCTCGTCGACCAGCAGCGAGATGCCCCGCCCCGCCAGGTCATCGGCCAGATCACGCAGGCCGGCTGCCTGCACCTGCTGGCCGGTGGGGTTGTGTGGCGTGTTGATGATGACCAGCCTGGTCCGTCCGGTCACCGCGGCCCGGATCCGGCCGAGGTCGATGCGGAAGCCGTCCTCGGGGGCCAGCCGGACGAAGCGGACCGACCCGCCCGCGCTGGTCACGAACTCGTGCAGTGGCTGATAGCTGGGCCACAGGCAGATCGCCTCGTCGCCCGGCCCGATGAGCAGATTGACGCTGATCAGCAAGGCTTCGATGGCGCCCACGGTGACCAGGACGTTGCCCGGGCCGGCCCCGGGGACGCGGCCGGCGATCAGTTCGCGCAGTTGCCCGTACCCGGCTGACGGCGTGTAGCCGAGCTCCAGTTCGGGGCCGGGGGCCTGGCCGATGAGCCCGGCCAGCTCGCCGTGGGTCAGCGGCTGCACGCCGCTGAGCGCGAGCATGTAACGGCAGTGGAACTCGTGCAGCTCGAAGAATTCCTCTTGGCGGAAGACCGGCATCCTCATGTCAGCAGCACCGGTGAATACTATTCAAACACTTAAGTGATCTTGCTGTCACATTCTTGGCCATCGATAACCTCCAACTTTCCGGAACCGTTTGAATGACATTCATCCTGTCTGCGAACGCGATGGCGGCTTCGGCGGTGCGGATCGCCTTGTCCGCGTCGGCGCCGGCCGCCACCACACCCAGCACCTCCCGGTAGCCGTCCGGCGGCAGCAGGTAGGTATCACCCTCGCCGAGCCAGCGGTTGACCGCGATGATCCCCGGCAGCCTGGCGAGTTCTTCCGTGGGCAGCCGGCCGACCCGGCCGGCCCGGGACGGGTAGAGGCTGCGGCTCGCGCTCGCCTGCCCGTTGTGTGGCCGCGGCGCCGGGGTGCGCCCCATCGCAAGCTCCAGGGTGACCATGGCCAGGTCCACGCCGGTCGCGTGCCGGACCACCTGCCTGATCGACCCGCCGCCCATCCTGGCCCCGACCTCCAGCAGCCTTGGCCCGCCGGCCGTCCATTTGAACTCCGTGTGCGTGACGCAGTCGCTGATCTCCAGGGCCGCCACGGCCTGCCCGGTCAGCTCGGTCAGCGTGGCCTGGCCCGCCGTGCTCAGGCGGGGTGGCGTGGAGTGGCCGAGCTCGCGGAAGTACGGCCCGCTCAGCGGCGCCTTCTCGCAGATGGCGAGGTGCCGGGCAGCACCACCGGTTACCACGGATTCCACGCTGAAGGCTGGCCCGGCGAGATACTCCTCGACCAGCCACCGGCCGCCCATCTCCCGCAGCGGCGCGGGTGATCGCGCTGCCAGCATCGCGTTGAACCGATGCAGCAGATCCCCGATCTGCCCGGCGTGGGTCTGGATGGTGAACAGGCTGGCCACGCCGGTGCTGGGTTTGAGCACCACATCCGGGCCGATCTCGCGGGCCGCGGCCTGCGCCTGCCTGGCGTCCGTGACCACACGGCGCCGGGCCATCGGCACTCCCGCCGCCGCCAGCCGCTCGCCCATCAGTACCTTGTCGCGGCAGCGCCTGGCCACCCGCATGCTGAGCCCGGGCAGCCGGTAATGGCCGGTGACAGCCGCGGCTGCCATCAGGCACGATTCGCTGCAATTTACGACGCCTGCCGGTGCCCGGCGGGCCGCCAGCGCGGCCAGCACGTCATCCGGGTTCGTGGGGTCGGCCTCGACCCAGTCGTCGATGTGCTCGGCCTCCCAGCCGAGATCCCGGCTGACCAGGACGATTCGCATACCGAGATCGCGGCCGAGCCGGTAGATGTCGCGGCGGGTCACGTCCGCGCCGGGGTCGAGGAAAATGAAATCCGTCATCCGCGCCTCATGCCTCCCGGTTCACGAACTCACCGATCCTGGTCAGCCCCTTCTGGATGTCGGCGGCCGGAGCGCTCAGCGAGACCCTGGCGTGCGTGGGCCAGCCGAAGTACTCCCCTGGCCAGACGAACACGCCATGCTCGGTGGCCAGCCGTACCGCGGTCGCGACCCGGCCGAGGCCGGGCCCGTCCAGCCACAGGTAGTAGGTGCCGTGCGGCGGCTGCGCGGTCAGGCCCAGCCCGCCCGCCAACTCCAGCGCCAGTTCGGCCCTGCGCCGGTAGGGCCGCATGTGATCGGCGTCCGCCGACGCCCGCAGTCCTCCGGCGAGCGCCAGCTGGGCCGGCACGCTCACGCCTCCCAGGAGCGCCGCGGCGCGGTCGGCCGCCGCGCCGATCAGCGCGGCGGGTCCGATCAGCACGCCTATTCGCAGTCCCGGCCGCCCGAGCGTCTTCGCGGCACTGCGCACCACCAGCCAGCGGCCCGGTCGGTCAGGCCCGCCCGGCCCGCTCAGCGAGGCGAGGCTGGCGAAGTCGCCGGGGGAGTAGAGGTACTCGCCGTACACCTCGTCGGCGATGACCGCCGCGTCCTGCGGCAGCGCGGAGATGATCTCGCGCAGCCGGCCTTCGCCGTAGCTGACGGTCGCCGGGTTGGCCGGGTTGGCCAGCAGCAGCACGGTCCCCGCGGGCAGCGCCCCGGCCTGCCCCGTGGTCAGCCGCCAGCCGTCAGCCGGGCCTGCGGCGATCACTCGCGGCAGGTGCCCGGTCAGCTCGGCCTGGCTCGGGTAGGCGTGATAGTAGGGAGCGGGTATGGCCACCTCGGCCCCCGGCCGGCCCAGGGTCATCAGCGCCAGCATGATCCCGGTCAGCGCACCCGGCGTCAGAAGGATGTTCGCGTGGGTGAGCGGCACCCCCAGCACCCCGCTGTAATGGGCGGCGACCTGGTCGAGCACATCCCGCCTGCCCGCCACGGGAGGATAGCGCCGGGTCTGCGCCGCGGCCGCCAGCATCCGGTCCGCCTGTGCGTCCGGCGGCCAGGCGGTCAGCGGCTCTGACCGGCCCAGGTCGGCGAAGTCCCGGCCCCATCGCGTGGCACCCTCGCCACGTGCGCCGCCGAGTTCACGGCGCATCGCGCCGAACCGGTCCAGCCACCGGTGCGCCTGCGTCGCCGTCATGCCACCACCCGCGTCCCGGCCTGGCCGGCCAGCAACTCGGTGAGCGTGGCGCAGCCGATCACCGCCCGGCCGGTCCCCGAGCCGATGGCTTCGGCCGCCGCACGTACCTTCTTCCGCATCCCGCCGCTGAACTGATCACGCAGGCCGGGCAGTTCGGCGGCGTGCAGCACCGGCGCGAGGACCCCGTTCACCAGCACCCCAGGGACGTCGGTGACCATCACCAGGTCCGCGGCGCCGGCATGTGCCGCGATGGCCGCCGTGGCCCGGTCGGCGTTCACGTTGGCATACCGGTGGCCTGCCGAGCGGGCCAGCGGCGTGACCACGGGGACCTGCCCCTTGCCCAGGATGCCGGCCAGCATCGCCGTGTCGACCCGGGTGATGTTGCCGACCAGGTTGTCCAGGCGGCGGAGTTCGCCGCCGGCCCACCAGCGCTGTGGCCTGATCAGGGCCTCGATGAGCCCCTCGTCGGCGGCATCCACGCAGCGTGTGCTGACCCCGCGCCCGGAGAGGTTCCGGCTGATCAGCTCCCTCAGCGGGCTGGCGACGCTGCGGATGCCCTCGATCACCGCATGGTCGGTGAACCGGCTGACATGGCCATGCTGGTTGGTGCGGAAGACGGGCTCCATGCCCCGCTGCCGCTGCCAGTCCTCCAGCGGGCGGGACCAGCCGTGCACGAACACCGTCCGGTTCCTGGCTGCCACCGCGGCCGCGTCGTCCCACCAGGCCGGGGTGAGGGCGGCCAGGACGCTGCCTCCCAGCTTCACCACGATCAGTTGCCCGGAACCCATGACCGCTAGCCCGGGTAGACCGCGAACGCGTCGATCCCGAGCGTCTCCGGCAGGCCGTAGCGGATGTTACATGCCTGGATCGCCTGCCCGGCCGCGCCCTTCATCAGGTTGTCCAGCGCGGCGACGATCACCAGCCGGCCGCAGTCGGCGTCCTGGAACACCGCGATATCGCAGTAGTTCGAGCCGGTCAGGGTCTTCGGGTCGGGCAGCGGGACCGCCTCGTCACGCCAGTGGATGACCCGGACGAACGCCGCATCGCGGTAGGCGTCGCGATACAGGCTGGCCAGCTCGCCTTCGCTGGGAAGGCGGCTGTCAGGGTCCACGATGACGTGCGCGGCGACGGACACTCCGCGCACGAGATCGACGCCGAACACGGACATGCCGAGCCGCAGCCCGCCACCGACGGTGGCCAGGCCCTTGCCCAGCAATGCCTCCTGGATCTCGGCCACATGCCTGTGCCCGGCAGGCGCATAAGGGGCGACCACCCCGCTGCGCACCGGGTGCAGGCCGGAGCTGCGCAGCCGGTGGCCGGAGCCGGTGGACCCGGCCTTCCCGTCGATCGTGATGCTCGACAGCCGCACTCCGTCCAGCCCGCTCAGCGGCATGAGTGCCAGTATCGCCGCCGTCGCCAGGCAGCCGGGCGCGGCGATGAGGTCCGCGCCTGGCAGCAGTGCGCGGTTCAGTTCCGGCAGCCCGTACACCGCGGTGCGCTCCGGTGGCCTGCTGACCGCCGGGTACCACTTGCTGTGCAGCGCGGGGTCGCGCAGCCGGAAGGCCGGGCTGAGGTCCACGACCACCTCGACGCCGGCCGCCAGCAGCGCGGGCCCGAGCGCCGCCGACACGAGCGGTGGGGTCGCCAGGAACACCACCTCGCACCGCCGGGCTGCCTCCGAGGTCTTCGTGCGAACCAGTTCCAGGCTGCCGGCGGACCCGCCGTTCTTCGACGGCAGAGCCTCTACCGCCCGGCCGGCCCGAAGGTGCGGGTGTACGGCGGCGAGCGGCTTGCCCACCAGGTCCGGCGAGTGCCCCGGCACCGACGCGTAGCACAAGCTGAATTCCGGGTGGCCCGCGAGCAGCCGGGCCAGCTCCCCGCCCGCGAAGCCGCTGGCCCCGATGATCCCGGTCGCGATGCTCATGCCAGGACGCCCGGACGATCCCGCACCGGGGTGCCGGCCAGCAGGTAGGAGACGATCTCCCCGGCGATGTCGCGGCCGGACGCTGCGACGGCGCCGCGGAACATCGGGACGTGGTTGACCTCGCAGATGACCGACCCGCCGGCCGGGTCCGTCAGCAGGTCCACGGCGCACACCTCGGCGCCGGCCACGTTGGCCGCGGCGACGGCCAGTTCGTGCGGAACCGAGCCTGGTGGAACCGGCGACACCACCGCACCGGTGGCCACGTTCGCGCGCCAGTCATCCTGGCCCGTCCGCTGGTAGGCGGCGGCCACGTTGGGCCCGGCCACGATCACCCGCTGGTCCTGGCCGGGGTGGTACCGCTGGGCGAGCAGCACCCGGTCGAAGCTCTGGCCATAGTGCTCCACGTAGTCATAGGACGCCTCGGCGAGATCCCGGTCCCTGATGAGCAGCACCCGCCGGCCAAGCCCGCCGAACACCGGCTTGAGCACACAGGGCAGGCCAAGCTGGCCGACGGCGGCGCGCAGGTCCTTGCGGCTGAGCACCAGGCGGAAATCCGGCACCGGAAGGCCGGCCGTGGCGAGCGCCCGGGTGGTGGCGAGCTTGTCCTGGCAGACCGCGATCGCGGCCGGCGTGTTGACGACGCGGGAGCCGCCGTCGGACAGCAGCCCGGCCAGGGCTGCGCCCCTGGTGTAGCTGCGGCTGCGGATCAGGTACACATCGGCGGGTGCGGCCGAAGCAGCCCGCGGGCCAGCACACATGTCGCCGTCATCGAGCCAGAACGCGGTGGCGCCCCGGCCGGCCGCCGCTGCGAGCAGGAGGCGTTCCTCCCACCCGACCCGGTCGGCGACGATGGCTATGCGCATGTGCCCAGGTCCGTGCCCAGCACGTCGGCCAGCGTCTCCCTGCGCACCACCAGCCTGCTGGCGCCGCCGCGCGCGAAGACGACAGCCGGCCGCGCGAACCTGTTGTAATTGCTCGCCATGCAGTACGTGTAGGCGCCGGTGTCCCTGACCACGAGCACGTCCCCCCGGCTGGTACGGGGCAGCGTGACCCCGCCGAACAGCAGGTCCGTCTCGCAGTGGCGGCCGTAGATGTGGGCGGTCTCGGTGGCCTGCCCCGGGGACACCGAGGCCGGGACGACCTCGTGGACCGCCGAATACATGAGCGGCCGCGGATTGTCCGACAGCCCGCCGTCAACCACCACGGTGGCCTCATCCGGGCGGCCGGAGTCGCGCTTGACCGCGCCCACGGTGTACAGCGTGCTGCCGTGCCCGGCCACCACCGAACGGCCCGGCTCGATGCCCAGGATCACATCGGGTGCGCAGGCGGGCGCGAGCAGATGCGAAAACGCCCCGCCGATCGCGGCCGCCCAGGCGCCGGGTGACGGCGCGGCGGGCCCGTCGCCATACCGCACTCCCATTCCGCCGCCTGCCACCACCATGGCTGGGCGCCATTGCGGAAGGTCCGCCAGGAAGGCGGCGGTCACCTTCATCGCCTGGACGTACGGCCCGCTGTCCATGATTTGCGAGCCGAGGTGGAAATGGATTCCGTCCAGCCGCAGATGCTGTGCGGCCAGTGCGGCGAGCACGGCGCGGCGGGCCATTCCGTCGCCAATCCCCAGCCCGAACTTGGACTGGCCGCCGCTGGTGCAGTACTTCGGGTCGGTGGCCACGCCCACGCCGGGATTGATCCGGGCCAGCACCGGCTGGCGGCGTCCCAGCCTGGCGGCCACCGCCGCGATGTCATCGACTTCCTCGATGGAGTCGATCACCACGTGGCCGGCACGAGCCGCGACGGCCTGGCCGATCTCATCGGCGGTCTTGGCCACCCCGTGGTAGGTGATCGAGGCGGGCGGCACCCGGGCGCGGATGGCAAGGGAAAGCTCGCCCGGCGACATGACGTCGACGCCAAGGCCCTCTTCGCTCGCCAGGTGCAACATGGCGGAGGTGGCGAACGCCTTGCAGGCATAGGCGACGCTCACCCGCGGCCAGGCCGCCTGGAATGCGCTCGCGTAGCCGCGGCAGGTCCCGCGCAAGCCATCTTCGTCGTAGGCGTACAGCGGGGTGCCGTAGGTACGCGCCAGCGTGCTGGCATCGCAGCCGCCGATGGCGACCGGTACCTGCTCCCGCGTCATGTCAATGGTCACAAGCGGCTTCCTGGAATGGATTACGGCATTGAGACTTATTCAAAACCAGCCCAGCGGCCCGCACGCCAGGTTTGTGAGCTGCGGTAGCTGGCTGATCCCCAGAGGTTTCTGAATAAGCCTCATCCGGCATGTGGTCATTCGCCCCAATCGGGAAGGTCGGCCTCGATCATCTCCAGGTCAAGTTCGGTGCCCTTGATATCCCGCACCTGCAAGGTCAGCGCGCATTCCGGGCAGGCCAGGGTTTCGCCGACTTCCATGTCCTCGGCTTTGAACGAGAAATCGCACTCCGGGCATATCCCGTTGACGGTCAATGTAGGTTCCCTTCCCGCACCGTCGCCGCATACGTCATAACCGCGGATTCGAGGTCATCCGCGCCCATCGGGGCCTTGCCGGCCGGGAGGTCTTCCCGCAGGATTTCGCGCACCGCGGCGTCCAGATCCAGATCCTCGATCATCTCCGGGGGCAGGCAGGCCCGCAGCAGCGCGGCCCGCAGCCTGCCGCGCACCCGGACCTGGCGGCTGTTCCCCACCACCTCGGCTGGGATCGCCTCGAACATGTCCGGGTGCTCCCACTGCCCGGCGATCTCGTAACTGTAGGCGAGGTCCGCCGTCGCCCCGGCACTGGCGCCGAGCGGCACACCGCTGCGTGCCGCCACCTCCCTGGAGAGCCTGGTCAGCAGCGACAGGTCGTACCTGCGGTCGGCCCAGAACCGCCACATGCAGGTGAGCACCTCGCCGAGCGGGGTATTGCCGCCCCGCTCGCCGAGCCCGCCCACGGTGGCCGAGATCCACTGGGCTCCCGCCTCGGCCGCGGCCAGCGCGTTCGCCACCGCCAGCCCGAGCATGTTGTGCGAGTGCATCTCCACTTCGGTGCTGCCCGCCGCCCCGGCCAGCGCGGTCACCAGCCGGTGAGTATCAGCGGGCCGCAGCACGGAGACCGTCTCGGCCAGCCGGAAACGATCGGCGCCCGCCGCCGCCCCGCTGGCCACATACTCGGCCAGGAACCCTGGATCGGTTCGCGCGCCGTCCTCCGCGCTGAAGGTCGTGTGCAGCCCGCGGTCCTTCGCCTCCGCGATCGCCCCGCTGGCCAGCGCCAGCACCCGCCGCCTGCTGCCGGTGCCCAGCTTGAGCCGGACGTGGCTGTCCGAGGTCGGGATGGACAGCATGACCGCGCGGAAGCCGAGAGCGGCGGCGAACTCCAGATCGCGCCGCACCTGCTGGCGGTTGCGCGCCAGCACCAGGGTCATGGCCCGGCCGGCGCCGGCCTCGTCGATCACCGCCCTGGCCAGGTCCGCGTCGCTCTGGTCGGTCTGTGAACTGATCCCCGCCTCGATGGCATCGACTCCCACGTCACGCAGCAGTCCCGCGATCACGGCGGCATCGGCTGGCGTGAATTCGATACCCGGCATATGCGCGCTGTCGCGCAGAGTCGCATCAGAGATCTTGGGCAGGATCCTGGGCAGCGAGCTGCCCGGAATGGCCGCCGTCCCCACCGGTATTCGTTCTCCGTTATTGCCGCTTTGCTGCCACATTTCCACGTTCCCGCATACTAACGATCGATCGATCAACCGTCTAGGTTGTGTTATAACATCGTGTCATGGTGTCAACGGGAGAGCGCGTGCGCCGAGCGGCATTGCGATTGTTCTATGCCAAGGGCTTCGAGGGCACCGGCATCAGGAAGATCGCTGAACAGGCGGGTATCAGCGTCGCGTCGCTCTATCACTACGTGGGCACCAAGGAAGATCTCCTGGAACAGATAATGCTGGAGAGCATGACCGACCTGCTCACCCCGGCGCAGGCCCTGGCCGGGACGGTCAGCGATCCGGGCGAGCGCATCGCGGACCTGGTTGCGCTGCACGTCCAGCGGCACGCTCAGCACCGGCAACTGTGCCGGGTCGGCGATACCGAGATCCGGTCGCTGTCACCGGGGCGGCGGGCACGCGTGATGGCGTTGCGCGATGCCTATCAGGCCATTTGGGAGGAAGCCATCGCGAGCGGGGTCGAGGCGGGCGAGATCACGGTGCCCGACGTGAAGCTGGCAACGTTCGCGCTGCTCCAGATGTGCACGGGGGTCGCGCACTGGTACACCCCCAGGGGCCGGCTTTCGCTCGACGAGATCAGCGCGGCGTTCGTGACCATGGCGCGGGCACTGCTGTCCAGCGGTGCGCGCCAGGACGGGAGCCCACCGGCCAGCGGCCCGCCGCTGCGGCTCCAGGCTGGAGCCAGCGCACCGTGACCGGCGGTACCGAGCACGCGGTGACGGGCCAGCACGCGCCGGCCGAACCAGAGGTCCGTTATCAGGTGGACGGCGACCTGGCCATCGTTACGCTGAACCGCCCGCACCGGCTCAACGCGGTCATTCCCGCGCTGGTGGACGGCCTGTGCGCCGCGCTCGACCTGGCGATCTCGCAGGACGTGGGGGCGGCCGTGCTGACCGGCGCGGGGCGGGCCTTCAGCGCCGGCCACGATCTGCGGCATGAGCAGCCGCCCCTCACAGAGGGGCAGGACCGAAGGCAGGTGCAGCGCCTTCAAGATGTCACCCGCAAGATCAGGCTGGCGCCGTTTCCTGTCATCGCCGCCGTGCACGGGTACGCGCTGGGCGCTGGCTGTGAGTTCGCGCTGTGCTGCGATCTGATCGTCGCCGCCAGGGACGCGGTCTTCGGCTTCCCTGAGGTCGGGGTCGGGCTGGCCGTCACCGGCGGCATCTCACACCTGCTGCCGCTCACCGTCGGCCTGCCGAAGGCGAAGGAGCTTGTCCTGCTTGGCGAGCGGTTCGGTGCCGAAGAGGCACACCGGCTCGGCCTGATAAACCGGCTGACGGAGCCTGGCCAGGACGTGGCCTGCGCGACCGAAATGGCCAGAACACTGTGCGGGCGGCCCCGGCAGGCGATCGCCCGGGCGAAGAACGCACTCAACCAGGGCCCGGAAGCGGCACTGGAGGTTTCGCAGGAGATCGAGGTCGCAAGCGCCCTCGCGCTGCACAACACCCCGGACGCCAAGCTGGCGGCGAACGAGTTCCGGCGCCGGTCCGCACCAGGACAGGGCTGAGGCCTTCCCGCAGGAGGAGGAGAGAGCACGATGGCAACGCGATTCCGTGTGACCTATGCCACACTGTCGGCCGACAACGAGGACCTGCAGGCGGCTTACGACGAGGGCCTGCGCCTGGCCAAGACCTGGCTGGGCGCCACCATCCCCGGATACGTCAACGGCAAGCCCCGCACCAGCGGCCCCATCTTCACCGTGACCAGCCCTGGCGACCTTTCACTCCAGCTCTGCCAGGTGCACGAGTCCACCCGGGCCGACGTGGACGACGCCGTGGCCGCGGCGGCGGCCGCCGCCCCCGGCTGGGCGGCAGTGCCCTGGCAGGAACGGATCAGGCAGCTCAGGGCCGTGGCCGACCTGATCAGCGAGCGTTCTAACGAACTGGCCGCGCTGATGAGCCTGGAAGTCGGCAAGAACCGGCTGGAGGCACTGGGGGACGTCGAGGAATCCGCGGATCTCATCCGGTATTACTGCCAGCAGATCGAGGACAACGACGGCTTCGTCAAGCAGATGGGCACCCTCTCGCCGCGTGAGCACAACCGCAGCGTGATGCGGCCGTACGGGGTGTGGGGCGTGATCGTCCCGTTCAACTTCCCGATGGCGCTGGCGGCCGGCCCGGCAGGAGCGGCGCTGGCGGCAGGCAACACCGTCATACTCAAGCCGAGCAGGCAGGGCTCGTTCAGCGCGGCCAAGCTGTACGAATGCATGCGTGACGCCGGACTGGACCCAGGGCTCTTCCACCTGCTGCCCGGGGGCGACGAGGTCGGCGCCATGCTCGTCGCCTCCCCGGGAGTGGACGGGCTGACCTTCACCGGCTCCTACGCGGTGGGGATGCAGATCTCCGGCCACTTCTCCGACCGGTACCCCAAGCCGGTGATCTGCGAGATGGGCGGCAAGAACCCGGCGATCGTGTCGCGGAAGGCCGACCTGGATACGGCCGCCGCCGGGATCGCCCGCTCCGCCTTCGGCATGTCCGGGCAGAAGTGCTCGGCCTGCTCGCGCGCCTACGTGCAGCGTGAGGTGTACGACGACTTCCTGGCCAAGCTGGCGGACAAGGCCAGCGAACTCGCAGTCGGTGACCCGACGGGCCGGTCCACGTTCCTGGGCCCGGTGATCGACGCCGAGGCGGTGGACCGTTTCACCAGGGCTGTCGCGCACGCCCGCGAGAAAGGCCGGGTGGTGGCCGGCGGCGAGGTGCTGCGCGGCGCCGCCGGGCTGCCCGACGGGTACTACCTTGCCCCCACCGTGGTCACCGGCCTGCCCGCGGACGACTGGGTGCTGCGCGACGAGCTGTTCATACCGCTCATCGCCGTCGTCCCGGTAGACAGCCTGGACGAGGCCCTGGACCAGGCCAACGACACCGACCTGGGCCTTACCGCCGGGTTCTTCTCAACGGACCAGGCCGAAGTCGGCCAGTTCCTTGACCGCATCCAGGCCGGCGTCGTGTACGTCAACCGTGCCGCCGGCGCCACCACCGGCGCCTGGCCCGGTGTCCAGCCCTTCGGCGGGTGGAAGGGCTCAGGCAGTTCGGGCAAGGCCGGAGGGGGCCTCAACTACGTGCAGCAGTACATGCGCGAGCAGTCCCAGACGGTGATCGCATGACCGGCGTGGCGATCTCGGCACCGGCCTGGCTGGCGGGCAGGCCGGTCCCGGACATCCGCACCGAGCTGCCCGGGCCCCGCGCCCGCGAGGTGCTCGCCCGCGACGGCGCGGTGACCAGCGGGTCGCTGCCCCGTGCCTACCCGCTGGCGCCGCGCAGGGGATGGGGCGCCGTCATAGAAGACACCGACGGCAACCTGTTCCTCGACTGCAACGCCGGTATCGCGGTGACCTCGACCGGGCACGCGCACCCCAAGGTGGTGGCGGCGATCAGCGAGCAGGCCGGGCAGTTGCTGCACTACTCCGCGAGCGACTTCTACCTGCCGGTCTACTCGCAGATGTGCGAGGCGCTGGCGGCGACCGCCCCGATCGAAGGACGGGTCCGGGTGTTCCTGACCAACTCCGGCGCGGAGGCGGTCGAAGGCGCGCTCAAGCTGGCCAGGTACGCGACCCGCCGCCAGTACGTGATCAGCTTCTTCGGTGCGTTCCACGGGCGCAGTTACGGGGCGGTGACTCTCACCGCGTCGAAGGCCAAGTACCACCAGGGGTTCGGCCCCCTCCTGCCCGGTGTCCTGCACGCGCCCTACGCCTTCAGCCGCCGCGACCCGCAGACCGGGGCGCGCAGTCACGACGCCGGCGAGACCTTCGACTACCTGGAAAACACGCTGTTCCGCTACGAGGTCGCACCGTCTGAGGTGGCCGCGATATTCGTCGAGCCGATCCTCGGCGAGGGCGGCTACATAGTGCCGCCGTGGGAGTGGCTGGTGCGGCTGCGCGAATTGTGTGACCGGCACGGGATCCTGCTGGTGGCGGACGAGGTTCAGTCAGGGATGGGGCGTAGCGGCCGGCTGTGGGCGATCGAGCACGCCGGTGTGGCCCCGGACATCCTGCTCAGCGCCAAGGGCATCGCGTCCGGACTTCCGCTCGGCGCGTTCATGGCCCGGGCCGGCCTGATGGAACGCTGGACGGCGGGCTCTCATGGCTCGACCTACGGCGGCAGTCCGGTGCCGTGCGCGGCCGGGCTGGCCACCCTGGACGTGATCCAGTCCGAGGGCCTGCTGGCCAATGCCGTCACCCAGGGCGAGGTCCTGCTCGATGGCCTGCGCGCGCTCTGGCGCGAGCACCCTCGGCTGATCACCGACGTGCGCGGCGTCGGCCTCATGATCGGCGTGGAACTGCGCACCAGTGAGCTCGCGGACCAGGTGCAGGCCAGCTCGTTCGAGCGCGGGCTGCTCGTGCTCGGCTGTGGCGACAGCTCGATCCGCATTTCACCACCGCTGGTGATCGAGCGTGAGCAGGCTCAGACGGCGCTGAAGGTGTTCGCCGATGCCGTGGCGGCGGTCGGCCGGCAGGCACCGTAGCGCCTTCCGGACGGCGCCGGGTCATGGCGGTTAACAGCCAGCCGTTGCGGGCGGCCCGCAGCCCGGCCTGGAATCGCGACTCGGCCCCGAGCGCGGTCAGCAGAGCCGCAATCCGCCGCCGGGTCGTGCGGTGGCTCCAATCCAGGTGACGCGCGATCGCCTCGTCGGTCATCCCGGCGGCGAGCAGGTTCAGCAGGCGGCTGTCGTAACGGGGTTCGCCGTTGGCCGGGCCGGGTGTACCGGGTGTTCCAGGCTGGCCGAACGTCATCGGCGTGGCGCGCTCCCAGAGCGTGTCGAAGATGTACAGCAGCGCGTCGAGCAGCGAGCACGCGCGTACCACCATGAACCGCGCGACGTCGGGCTGGGCGATCGTGATCGGGACGCAGGCGAACTCACGGTCGAAGGTGGCCAGCTTGAACGGCACCCGTGGGAGGAAGCGCGCCTGCTCGCCGGCCGCGACATAGCGGGCGATGGCGTTGATGGTTCCGGGGGCGGCGTCCAGCGCCGTCTTGTCGTAGATGCCGCGGTAGACGACGCCGCGAGCGAGCGCCTCGAACTCGACCTGGTTCGGCGTGCCGCCAGGTCCCGCGTAGGGCGGGGTGTCCAGCGCCTGAACCAGGTGCCTGGCGCCTCGCTGCAATTGCTCGAACCGCTTGTGCACGGCCTCGGTGCCGGTGACGATCTCGATCATGCCGGGCGGCTGTGCCTTCAGGCCCTCGTAGAAGTCGGTCATCAGCCGCTGCGCGGCCGCCCGCGCCTGATCAAGGTCGGCGAGCCGGCGTGAGATCAGCGCTTCGAGCGCGACGTCGGGGGCCACGGCGATGTACCGGGCCCGTGGCCCGGCGGCCCGGCCGATCATGGTGCGCCGTTCGAGGCTCGCGAGCGCGGTGCGGACCGCATGCTGCCCCGCGCCGAGACGCTGGCTGATCTCGGCCACGCTGGCGCCGGGAAAGCGAAGCAGTTGCCGGTAGACAGACTCCTCCAGTCCGCTGATCCCGAGCCCTTCGAGCGAGTCCGTCTGTCCCATGCGCACCCCCCCATGCCGTGGCCGGATGTGGCCACTGCCAGGACTGGCCAGCGCGCAGTGTTGCCGGCACTGGCGGGCCGTCGTTAGCTTTGCAACGCAATTATGGGCGATTGCAACGTAATTGTGCTGGTTGCAGTGCAATTGTGCGGCCCGCCGGGGCGCAAGCCCGTCAGCTCAGGACATCCGACCAGTGAGGTGGACATGCGCCCTCGTCTTGCGGCCCTCGTCGCCGGCGTGCTGGCGGCGGCGTCGTTCGCGACTCCGGCGCTTGCCGCTCCCAGCCGGCTGACCGCCGGCGGCTCCGCGGCGGCCTGCGGCGCCGCGGCTCCCGGCCGGGCGCGTTGCTTTGCGCTGATCCGGACGGCAGGCGACGGCCGGGCGGCGGTGACCGCCTCGCCCACCCAGGGGTACGGCCCGGCCGACCTGCAGGCCGCCTACAACCTCCCGGCTACCGGCGGCGACGGCCAGGTGATCGCCATCGTCGACGCGTATGACGACCCGGGCGCGGAAGCCGACCTGGCCACCTACCGCACCAGCTACGGCCTGCCGTCGTGCACGACGGCGAACGGGTGCTTCAGCAAGGTCAACCAGGACGGCGTCCAGGGCAGTTACCCGCCGGCCGACGAGGGCTGGGCGGTCGAGATCTCGCTCGACCTTGACATGGTCTCTGCCGCCTGCCCACGCTGCCACATCCTTCTCGTCGAGGCGAACTCGGCCGCGGTCTCCGATCTCGCCGCGGCCGAGGACACCGCAGCCGGTCTCGGCGCGAACGTGGTCTCCAACAGCTACGGGCTGCCGGAGTTCAACGGCATGCAGCAGTTCTTCGCCGACTATGCCCACACCGGTCAGGTCATCATCGCCTCGTCCGGCGACTACGGATTCACCACCGCCCAGTTCCCGGCGGTCGCGCCCGGCGTGCTCGCGGTCGGCGGCACCAGCCTCACCCGCGCCGCTGCGGCGCGCGGCTGGACCGAGACCGCCTGGGGCAACGGGGCCAAATCGGGGGTGCTGGGCGGCTCCGGCTCGGGCTGCTCCGCCTACGTCGCCAAGCCCGCCTGGCAGCACGACAAGTACTGCCACATGCGAACGATCGCCGACGTCTCCGCCGACGCCGACCCGCAGACCGGCGTGGCCGTGTACGACTCGACCCCGAACCCGTTCGGGCCGCCCGGCTGGCTGGTGGCCGGCGGGACCAGTGCCTCCGCGCCGTTCATCGCCGGGGTCACCGGGCTGGCGGGCAACGCCGCGACGTTCACCCCTGGATACGCCTACGCGCACACCTCCTCGCTGTACGACGTGACCAAGGGTTCCAACGGCTACTGCAGCAAGAGCTACCTGTGCACGGCCAAGCGCGGATACGACGGCCCAACCGGTCTGGGCACACCCGACGGCACCGGCGCCTTCTGACACCTAACCGGAGCATCGACATGAGAATTCGCGTGATCGCGGCGGCCGCCGGACTGCTGGCCCTCGTCCCGCTTGCCGCCGCGCCGGCCGCTACCTCGGCGGCGGCCGGCCAGCCGGCCGCCGCGCCGATGACTGGCGCCCGTGTGATCACCCTCCCCACCGGGCAGCAGGTCGCGCTGTACGGACCGCCCGGCGCGCCGGCCTCGTTCGGCCCGCCGCCCGGGGCGACCTGGCCGGCCGACGACCCGATCACCGGCGCGACCATGAACGGGCACCTGTACGCGATTCCCGCCTCCGCACTGCCCACACTGGCCGGGCACCTCGAGGACTACGATCTCACCCGGCTGGCCGGCGCACCCGCGGCGCCGGCCACCGTGGCCCCGCGGCCAGCCGCCGGGAGGGGTGGTTCGCGCAACTACTGGACGCTCACCATCAACCCCGTCCCGGCCAGCGGCGCGATCACCTTCTATGCGCTGGTCCAGCTGATGAACGTCGACGACGCGGCGAAGTTCGCGACCACCACCGGGATCGGCCCGCAAGGCGAGAGCTTCAGCGTCCCGCAGGGCCACTACAGCCTGGTCGCGGTCTTCTTCGGCCTCGAGAACGGCCAGCTCGTGAACCGCACCGTGGTGAACCCCGAGTTCACCGTCGACGCCCCCACCACGATCACCGCCGACGCGAGCAGCGCCACCGTCGACCCGTCCGCGTCGGTGTCCCAGCCGGCCAGCCTCGGCCTGGAGACGATGACCGTGACCCGGACCGCACGCAAGAACGGCGGCCTGGGCATCCTCTCCGACTCCCCGGGCCAGGCGTTCACCCTGCTGGTGAACCCCACCGCGCGGGTGCACACCGGGTCGCTGCACTACGACACGTACTGGCACTTCGTCTCGCCGGACAGTGGTGCCTCCTACACCTATGACCTGGACTACCCATCCGTGGGATCGATCCCGGCGGAGCAGGCTCACCCCGCTCCGTCCGGCAGCACGCTCGCCGCGATCGGCACGCACTACGCCAGCGAGGTGCCCGGTCAGTCGGCGGCGGCCGGGCGGACCGTCATCGACCTGGCCGGGCTCGGCGCTCTGGGCTTCACTCAGCTCAACCCGATCACCGTCCCGGCCGAGCGCACCGAATATGTCACCGCGAGCCCGGGCGTGCACTGGCAATCCTCGGTGGTGCGGCTGGCCAACACCTTCGAGGACTGGTTCAGCGACGCGGTGCGCACCTACCAGCCAGGCAGCCAGCCCACCGAAACCTGGCTGCGCGAGCCGCTCACTCCGGGCGTGGCCCAGTTCGCCCAGCCGTGGTATGAACCGCTGCTGTGCCCCGCCTGCCGGGAGGGCGACAACCTCAACCTGATCATCGAGCCCTACGCCGACGGCAGCGGTCACGTCGCCGTGCAGCCGACGGTGCCAGGAGGCACCCAGGGCGACGTTGCCAGCGGGTCCTACACGCTCACCAGCGGCGGCACGGTGCTGGGCACCGGCAGCTACCCGGACGGGGTCCAGATCCCCATCCCGCATACGGCGGCCCGCTACCAGCTCAGCTACGACGTCACCCGCAGCGCACCCTGGTGGACGCAGTCCACGACCAGCAGCACCGAGTGGACTTTCACGTCAGCACCGAGCAACGCGAACCTGCCGCCGGGCTGGTTCTGCACCGCCACCGGCATCACCAAGTGCACCGTCCTGCCGCTGATCTTCGCCGATTACCGGCTGCCCGTTGACGACACCGGGCACGAGCCGCCGGGACCGGTCACCGGCGAGATCGATGTCCACCACCTCCAGGGCGCCGCATCGGTCCCGGTCACCTCGGTCACGCTGCGGGTGTCCTTCGACGGCGGGCATACCTGGCAGCAGGCGGACGTGACACCGGCCGGGGGCGGCCGGTACCAGGCCAGCTATGTCAACCCGGCGGGAGCGGCGGCCGCCGATCTCTGGCTCACCGCAGCCGACGCCCAGGGCAACACGCTGAGCCAGGTCATCCACCAGGTATACGCGATCACCACCCCCTGACCGCCGGCGGGTCCTGCTCCACGACGGCGGTCACCGGCCCACCGTGCGCCGTTGCTTACTCTGGAGTGCTACCCGCGATACGACCATGGGGAGGGAACGTGCCGCCGGCCGCCCATGCTGGGCCGATCCGTGTCCTGTTGCTTGAGAACATTCATCCCGATGCCGGGGCGCGCCTGGTCAAGGACGGCTTCCAGGTGGAGACCAGGTCAGGTGCGCTCGGTGAGGACGAGCTGATCTCCGCCGTCGACGGCGTTCACCTGCTTGGCATCCGGTCCGGGACACGGGTGACGGAGCGCGTCCTGGCCAGCGCACCCGATTTGATCGCGATAGGTGCGTTCTGCATCGGGGTGAACCAGATCGACCTGGCGGCGGCGTCCGGCCGGGGTATCGCGGTGTTCAACGCACCGTTCTCGAACACGCGCAGCGTCGTGGAGCTTGTGCTGGCCGAGATTATCGCGCTGACCCGGGGGCTGACCGGCAAGAACGCGCAGATGCACGCCGGCGTGTGGGACAAGTCGGCGGCCGGCAGCCACGAGGTGCGCGGGCGGCGGCTGGGCATCGTCGGCTTCGGCAACATCGGCAGCCAACTGTCGATGCTGGCCGAGAACCTGGGCATGACCGTGTTCTTCTACGACACGGCCGACAAGCTGGCGCTGGGCAATGCCAGGCGCTGCGGCTCGCTGGAAGAACTGCTCGAGATCTCCGACGTGGTCACGCTGCACGTGGACGGGCGGCCGGGAAACAGCGGGCTGTTCGGCGAGGCGGAGTTCGCCGCGATGCGCCCTGGAAGCCTGTTCCTCAACCTGTCCCGCGGGTTCGTCGTCGATCATGCCGCGCTGCGGCGGCATATCGAGTCCGGCCACCTCGCCGGGGCCGCCGTCGACGTCTTTCCGCAGGAGCCACGCTCGCGCAGCGATGAGTTCGTCTCCGAGTTGCGCGGCCTGCCCAACGTCATTCTGACCCCGCACGTGGGCGGGTCGACCGAGGAAGCGCAGCAGGACATCGGCGAGTTCGTCTCCGGGAAGCTGCGCGGCTACGTCACGGCGGGCACGACCTCGCTCAGCGTCAACCTGCCCGGCGTCGCCCTGCCCCGGGCGCCGGGCACATACCGGCTGGTCCACCTGCATCGCAATGTCCCGGGTGTGCTGGCCACCATCAACCGGTTGCTCGCCGAGCACGGCAGCAACATCGAAGGCCAGCTTCTCGGCACCCGGGACGAGTTCGGCTACGTGCTGACCGACATCGCCACCGAATACACCGGCGACATGCTGGCCAGCCTGCGCGCCATGGACGTGACGATCCGGCTCCGCACCCTGCCCCCCGGCTAGGCCCCGAATATCTCGGCCAGGAAGGCCTTCGCCGCACTGAGCGACCGTTTGTCCGCGTCCACGTCGTAGGCGACTCCCGCAACCGCGCCGGGCACGGCGCGGGAGTGCGTAAAGCCGTGCTGAGCGCCGCCATACATGATGAGCTGCCAGCTGGCCCCGGCCTCGTCCATCTCCTGGGCGAAGGCCGTGACGTCGGCCAGCGGCACATGCGGGTCGGCGGAGCCATGACAGACCAGCACCCTGGCCGCGACCGCCCCGGGCCTGGCCGGCGCGCTGGTCGCCAGGCTGCCATGGATGCTGATGACACCGGCGAGCTGCTGCCCGGAACGGGCCAGCGCCAGCGCGGTCATGCCGCCGAAGCAGAAGCCGGCCGCCGCGAACCGGCCGTCGGCGTGCGGGCAGTCCGCCAGCACCGCCAGCCCGGCCATCGCCCGGCGCACCAGGGCGTCCGGGTCGTCGCGCAGGCTGGTGAGGCAGGCGATGACGCGCTCCCGCTGCCCGGCGACGCCGTCGCCGAGCATGTCGCAGGCCAGCACGGCGTATCCGAGCGATGCATAACGGCGCGCCTGATCGCGCGCATGGTCATCCAGGCCGGCGCCACCATGGACCAGCAGAACGCCCGGCCGCCGGCCGGACAGTGCCGGATTCCAGTACAGCAGGCCGGTCAGCGGGATATCCCGATCACGGTAAGAAACAGTTTGCTCCGAAATGGGCATACTGAACCGTACCGTTAACTCAATTTACCTTAACATATTGAATATATTTTAGGAAGCATAAAGAGATACCGGTTCCGTATCAATGTGCGGATGCTAAATGCCATTACTTCCTTACGGACGGGGGCGATGCCGCCGCAGCGGCGATGTCGTGCATAGTGGAGCGGTGAAGGTTCATGTGATCCACGAGAACCCCGAGTGGTATGCGCCGGTCGCGTCGGCGTTCGGCGCGGCCGGTGTGCCGCATCAGGAGTGGCAGCTCGGCGCGGGCATCCTGGACCTGGACGAGGAACCGCCGCCCGGTGTCTTCTGGTCGCGGATGAGTGCGTCCTCGCACAGCCGTGGGCACCCGTTCGCCAAGGACCAGACCCGTGGCGTGCTGACCTGGCTGGAGAGCCACGGCCGGCGGGTGGTCAACGGACGGCGCGTGCTCGACCTGGAGATGAGCAAGGCCGAGCAGTTGCCGCTGCTGCGCGCGGCCGGATTCGACGTGCCGCGCACGCTGGCGGTGGCCGGTGCCGCCGAGCTGCCCGCCGCCGCGCGCAAACTCCCCGTCCCGTTCATCGGCAAGCACAACCAGGGCGGGAAGGGCATGTCCGTGCGGCTCTTCACCAGCCACGACGAGTTCGGCGCCTACCTGGCCTCGCCGGGCTACCTGGCCCCGGTGGACGGGATCACCCTGCTCCAGGAGTACCTGCGGCCGGCCGAGCCGCGCATCACCAGGGTCGAGATCGTCGGCGGTGAGTACATGTACGCGATCACCGCCGACACGGCGCGCGGCGGCTTCGAGCTGTGCCCGGCCGACGCCTGCGCGGTGAACCAGCCCGGCCAGGACGACGGCGGGCTCTTCGCGCTGCGTACCGGGTTCGATCACCCGATCATCGGCCGCTACCTGAGCTTCGCGCGCCAGCATGGGATCGAGATAGCGGGCTTCGAGTTCATCGAGACCGCCGACGGCCGGATCGTCACCTACGACATCAACACCACCACGAACTACAACGCCGAGATCGAAGCCGTGGCCCCCCGGCCCGCGCTCCCGGCGGTTGCCGGGTTCTTTCAGCGCCTGATCAGTGAGGATGCACAAGAACGGAGGCCAGGTTGATGCGGTTCGGGTACTGGATGCCGATCTTTGGTGGGTGGCTGCGCAACGTACCGGACGAGGGCATGCCGGTGTCCTGGGAGTACGTGCGGGATCTGACGGTCGCCAGCGAGCGGCACGGGTTCGACCTCACGCTCATCGCCGAACTCAACCTCAACGACATCAAGGGCCACCGGGCGCCGTCGCTGGACTGCTGGACGCTGGCTCCGGCGCTGGCCGCCGTCACCGGGCGCCTGGAGCTGATGCTGGCGGTCCGGCCCAACTACCATTCTCCGTCGCTGACCGCCAAGGCGCTGTCCACCCTGGACATCATCGCGCCGGGCCGGGTGTCGCTGAACGTCGTATCCTCCTGGTGGCGGGACGAATCGGCCCAGTACGGCGCGCCGTTCGACGAGCATGATGCCAGGTACGCGCGCACCCAGGAGTGGCTGGAGGTGGTCTCGCGGCTGCTGCGCGAGGACACGGTCACCCACCACGGGCCGCTCTACGACCTGGCCGGCACCGTGCTGGAGCCGAAGCCCAGCCGGGTGCCGCCGGTTTACATGGGAGGCGAATCACCCAAGGCCAAGGAGGTGATCAGCAACCTGGCGGATGCCTACGTCATGCACGGCGACCCGCCGGACGTGATCGCCGGCAAGGTGGCCGAGATGAGCGCGCGGCGGGCGCAAGCCGGCCGGCCGCCGCTCACGTTCGGCGTGGCCGGCTATGTGATCTGCCGGGACACCGAATCCGAGGCGAAGGCCGAACTCGCCCGCATCCTCGACGTCCGGTCCTCACCCGAGGCCTACGCGTCCTACCAGGATTTCATCGCCGGTTCCCAGCTCGAATCGCGGGTTTCGCTGGAGGAATACAGCGTCTCCAACCGGGGGCTGCGCACCGGGCTGGTCGGCACGCCGGAACAGATCATCGAGCGGCTGCGGGCCTACGAACGGGCCGGAGCCGGTCTCATGCTGCTGCAGTTCTCCCCGCAGCACGAGGAAATGGCCCGGTTCGGCCGGGATGTGATCGGTCACTACTGAACTTAAGCAATGGGCCGGCGGTGCGCACTTGCCCGGCTGATTCCGTAAATTTTAACCGGGCCTTCAGCCGTCCGGTGGCACGTCCAGTGCCGGGTTGCGGTCGAAGAAGCCGAACGGCTTGAGCCAGAACGAGACGATGTCGGCCGGCATCACCGGCCAGTCTCCGGGCCGCGTGATGTGATTGATGCCGAACACGTACCAGAGCACGACGTCGGTATTCTCGATCGGCCGGTTCTGCGCGGTCCAGGCCGGCAGGCCCGTGTCGCGCTCGCCCAGGTTGGGGAAGTCGCCGCAGGGCCAGCGCTCGTCCTCCCGGTACGGGGTGACCCACAGCGTGTGCCCGATCACCTCGGCCCGCCGGAAGGCAGCCGAGGACGGGTCGAGCAGCGGGGGGAACATACCGCCGGGGACCAGCTTGTATCCGGCCGGGGTGCCCAGCCCGTTCCTGACGTTGTCGTTGACCACCTTCCAGCCGCGCTGAACGGCCCAGTCGTAATCCTGTTTTCCTTCTTCTTCATTACGGAGGGGGGTGGCCTTGATGGTCATGCCCAAGCCATACGGGTCATCCTCGCTCACCCCCGAAACGACCGGCTCGGTCACGTAGACCGTGTTGTCCCGGCCGTCCACCTCCAGGTCGAGCCGGGCGACGATGAAATGCTGGTGGAACGGGGCAGAGGTGCGCCGGTCGACCAGGGTCCCGTACTCCGGCGGGCCGCCTTCCGGCACCTGTGAGGTCACCATGATCCCGGTGGCCCGCACCTCGCACTCGATGTTCCCGTCCTGGTAGAAGCGCCAGTACACCAGGTACTCGTAGTTGGCCACGGTGACGTGGAAGGAGACCACAAGGCGCCGCGCCCGCCGCACCTGCGGCCCGGTCACCTCGTCCACGTGCTTCCACAGCACGCCGCCGTCTTCCTCATGGAGGTCGCCCGCGAGGTGGCCAAGCGCAAGGCCGGCGCCGCGGCGGCCGGACGCCGGTGGCGGGTGCTGGCCGGTGCGGACGCACATTCCTCGATCACCAATACGCTGCGGATCCTCGAGATGGACCCACTGACCGTGCAGACGGATGATCACCGGGTGACCGGAGCCGCACTGCGGGCCGCGATCGAGGCCGACGGCGCCCCGGAATCGCTGGCCGCGATCGTGGTGACGGCCGGGACCACGAACGCCGGCATCGTCGACGACCTGGCCGGTGCGGCCGCCGGGGCAACCTGGAACTGATCCGCGAGCCGGAACTCGGGATCGTGCTGTTCCGCCGCCTGGGCTGGGACTGCGCCCGCCGTGCATCTGCCAGTTCCGGCTCGAACAGAAGCTCCTCGGGGTGGACCGCGTCAGCCGTTCAGCGAGTTGGGGTGGTCCAGCACCTGCTGCTGGTAGCCGATGTAGGTCTTTGACCAGGGCGGATTCTTGGAACGCACGTTGTGGTACCGGAAGCTCGTGGCCCAGCCGGTGCCGAGCCCGGCGACCAGCAGGGCGATCGCGATCGCCCTGCGCGCCAGGTGCTGGACGGTACTCTTGCGCCGCAGGTAGGCGCCCACCCCGGCAATGGCGATGCAGTCAAGGAGCAGGATCCCCATCGTCGCGTAGCGACCACCGGGGACCCACAGGTCGCTGCTGGCTTCGGTGCCGATCAGATGCCGGTACATCACCAGGAAGATGCTCAGGATCACGCCCATGGTCAGTGCCGCAACCGTGAAGGCGCGGTTCTGGCGATTCCCGCGCCACAGGGCCCAGGCCACGACCGCCGCGAGCACGCCGCCGGCGATCGCGATGGTGGCCGCAATGCCGATCGCGGCCTGTACCTGCAGCGCCCACCGCCAGCCAAAAACGACTGGCACCAGGACATGCTGGCCGTAGAAGTGAATGGCACCGGAGGCCGGGCCGAGCGGATGCCCCTTGGCCGCATCGAACAGCTCTATCGACTGAAAGCCGATCCCGGCGAGCCAGCCCACGGTCACCGCGTGCTCCCGGAGCCTGGGCAGGGCGATCACACGCGCCGCCACCATCGGCAGGAAGAGCAGGTTGGCCACCTGGGACGACATGGCCGCGAAGGCGATGAGCGCGACGACGGCCTTCCCCCCGGCGCTCCTGGGCCGCCAAAGCAGCGCCCAGAAAAACCCGAACATCAGATACCACGGCGAGTCGACGCCGTTGTTGGCGATCTCGATGAGCGCCGTCGGCAGCAGCAAGACAGAGCAGCTCAGCAGCGCCCGCAGCGCGGGCTGGCGAATATGGCCACGGCTGGCGTGGAAGACGAAGATCGCCATAGACGAGGCCACCAGCGCGCCTGCGATGGCGAATCCCACCGAGGCGTCGCGCAGCGGCAGCCTGGCCACGCCGTCGGCGATGAGCTGCGGGACGAGCTGGAGGTAACCGGCATACTGGCGGAACAGTGCGGCACCGGGGCCGTGCACCGCCCGGGGGAGGAAGAGCCATGCGTCCTCGGACCAGACCGTCTGCCACGACGGCGTGCCCGCCTGCCTGATCAGTGAGACCCAGGCGCCGGCGGCGAGCACGGCGACGGTCGCGGCCGTCCGCAGAACCGCCTGCCGACGGGTCCGCCGGACCGGCCGTGGTCCGTGCGGGAACAGCGGCAACAGGATCCGGCGCAGGGCGCTGAGCAGCCTCCCCACGCCGGACCTGTCCGCCAGGCCAGGCTGTGCCGCCGGGATGTCTGCCCGCTGAGTCTCTGTCACGAATCCTCTGCCGTTCGGGAGTGATCTATCGAACCGGCGTCGCAGTCCGCTGGTGACCAGCAGACCGGCCGGGCGCCGCATACGTAACCTGTCCACGTCATTACAGACGCTTGGCGGCCCTCAATCCTTTACAACTCGCCGCATCCAATCCAGCCGAGCGCTGCGAACCGGCGGGGCTCGGCCCCACGTACCGGGTGAATCAGGACTAACCGGAATCGTTATCAGGCTTAGTAATCCTTCACGAGTACCGCCGCGTCCAACACGCGAAGCAGTGGCGACCACCAGGGCCGTGCACCTGCAAGTCTCCACGGGGAAGTCGCCATGAAGATCACGGCCTGGCTCGCTGACGTCGTCTCTGGCTAGCCCCGTCACGCGCAGCCCATGCGGGCCGTTCGGATCAGTAAGTCTCCACAGGAGGAACCGCCCATGAAGATCAGGCCCTGGCTCGCCGGAGCTGCCGGTGTCACAGCCGCCATCCTCGGCTTCGGCACCAGCGCATCGGCCGCCACCCACCACCCGGCCCGTTGGTCACCCATGTCCTTCGCCGCCGGGCACCTGCACACGGCCGGGGTGACTCCCGGTACGGCCTACTACGGGAACTGGGCCGCCTACGTCGCCCTTGCGCACAAGAACGTGGCATTGCGGTATGTCGCCGCCGACTTCAACATCCCCAGCCTTAACTGTGCGGGCGCGGCACCGAACGCCACCGTCGCGCTGTTCGTGGGATTCCAGGGCTGGAGTGCCCCAGGCGAGCTCACCGGTCTCCAGGGGACATGCAATTCCGACGGCACATACTCCTACCAGGGCTTTTACGAGATCAGTACGGGGCCGGCCGTGGCCTCCCCCGTGACGGTCAACCCCGGCGACGCGATCCAGGCCAGCGTTTACTACAACGCCAGCACGAGGCAGTACACGTTCTACCTCAACGACGTCACCGAGGCGACGGTCCTCTTCAATACCCCCGTGAGCTGCCCGTCAGGCTCGTCGTGCTCGACCACGACCGCCGAGGCCGTCACCGACGATCTGTATGACGTCTCCGCCAAGCAGAATTTCCCGCTGGCCAACTACGGCATGGTTAACTTCACCGGCGGGGCGGTCACCAGCCGCGACGGGCTGAAGGGCGGCTTCGGCTCGTCTACGTTGTGGACTTCGGCCGAGTCGATCATCCGAAACAGCTCCACCGGGGCGATCCTGGCCACCCCGTCGTCCCTGGAAGGCGGATCGGCGTTCAGCACCACCTGGCACGCCGCGAGCTGACCGGCCCGCTGGCTGGCAATGGAAGCCGCGGCCTTCCCCGGTGGTCTGCGCACCAGGGAAGGCCGCGGCGGCTTTTCAGGCTGCTGGGCTAGCTCAGCAGGTTGAGCGTGTTGGTCGCGTCGTCCACGTAGTAGACACCGGATCCGCCCGGCCCCACTGCCAGGCCGAACAGGGCGCCGGCACCCGGCGGGCTGCCGGAGGAGTCGAGCTGGCGGGTGGCGACCTGGATGCCGGATTCCGTGGTCTCGACGAGTATGCCGTCACCGGAATTGACGGTCAGGATGTGACCGCCCGGGGCGATGGCCAGGCCGAGCGGGCCGTTCAGCGCGCCGTTCTTGGACACCGTGTGGCCGCGGCCCGCGCTGGTGGAGCGCCCGAGTGCGCCCGGGATCTCGGCGATCCGGTTGGCCAGCGTGTCGGCGACGAACAGCGTGCCGTCCCTGCCGACCCCGAGCCCGGTCGGGCCGATCACGAGCGCCGCCGGGTCGGTCCGCTCCGCGAAGCCGGAGCCGACCACGGTCGAGCCGACGATGCTCGGCGGGTTGCCGCCGGAGCTGGCCAGCATCAGCCGGATGACTGTGCCATGGTGGGTGACCCGGCCGCCGGCCGCCACAGTCCCGTTGAGCACGTTGCTGACGAACAGCTCGGCGAACGGGCCCGACTGGACCGCCGCCATGTCCCAGGGCCCGTTGATGCCGTGCCCGGTGAAGGTCTCCACGACCTGGCCCATGCTGTTCAGCACGATGAGGCAGCCGGATCCGGTGAAGACCGTCCCCCCGTGCGAGGTGGGCAGGCTGCCCACGACCACCCAGCCGCCGTTCAGGATTTCCAGCGCGGTGGTCAGCCCGATGCCGCCCGGGCAGGCCTCGGGCAGGCTGGCCGGGGTGATGTGGGCGAACAGGGTCATCTTGCCGCCGGGTGTGACCTGGACGATCGTGGACCCGGTGCCCTGCACGTTCGCCTTGTCGTTGAAGTTGCTGACCAGGACGTTCCCGCTGTGCAGCATGCCCATGCTCTGGCGGACGACGGCCACACCATACGGGTTGACGTCACCGTTGGCCGGCACCGTGGAACCGAGCGTCTTGTTCGAATGAAACTTCCCAATGAACGACGGATGCGTCTGCGCGACCGCCGGCGTGATCGCGAGTGCCGCACTCATCGCGGCGCCCGCGGTCACCGTGGCCACCGCCAGAGTGATCCGTTTGCTTACCCGCATGTCTCCTAGCTCCCTCCTGAGCGAATGCCATTCAGCGGCGCAGCGTGGCAACTACGGGCGCGACGTCGCTCGCAACTACCCACGGAATCAACCGGCAGCGGGTTCACCTGGTGGGCGATCTTCGCCGGAGCGGAGTACAAAAGACTCCATGAACGACTCAGGGGATACGCCCAGCACCAGCCCGGCCACCGTCACCGTGCGCGGGGAAGCCACAATCGAGACGGACCCCGAGATCGTCGTGTTCGCGGTCAGCGTCCAGGCCCGGGCGCGGGACCGCCGGGAGGCCACGGAGAACCTGGCCCGGCGCAGCGCTGAGTTCACCACCCTGGTCAAATCGTTCGGCGACGCTATCGAGAAGGCCGAAACCAGCCGCGTGTCCGTCTATCCCGAGTTGCGGCGCGGCCGGGACGAACGGGTGCGCTGGTACCGGGGCGCGGTGCGCAGCACGCTGACGGTGGCGGACTTCTCGATAGCCGGCGAGCTGGTCGCCAAGATCTCGGACCTGGAACTGTGCCTGATCGATGGCCCCTGGTGGCAGCTACGCCCCGGCTCCGCCGTCTACCATGACGCCCGCACCCAGGCCGCCCGAGCCGCCGTGTCCAGAGCAGCCGAATACGCCGAAGCGGTCGGCGGCCGCCTGCTTACCCTGATCGAGCTAGCCGACACCGGCCTGGCCACCCCCAGCCACCCCCCGCTCCGCTACGCGGCCAGCCGGGCCATGCCCTCCGCCGCCGCCTCGGAGGAAACCCCCGTCGTCATCGACCTGGAACCCGAAACCCAGGTAGTCACAGCCACCGTCGAGGCCCGCTTCACCATGACCCAGCCGTCCTCCCTGGGCTGAATTCTCAGCGGGCCAGTGATCGGCGAGATGGGCATTTAGTGGCGGGGGGACCCACTCGGCCAGCCGGCGGGTCGGCTGCGCCGAACGCCGGCTGTCCGACTGGGTGCCCCCACTAACCTTCGCACTTTTCAAACGC
The DNA here is from genome assembly GCA_035308365.1 of Streptosporangiaceae bacterium. GTDB lineage: Bacteria > Actinomycetota > Actinomycetes > Streptosporangiales > Streptosporangiaceae > PALSA-505. The sequence continues at coordinate 210 of DATGGU010000146.1, read as the reverse complement.
TCGTGGTCAGTGGGGCCGGGTTGGCCGGATGGCGACGTTCGGCGCAGCCGGTCAGTCGCAATCCGGTCGGCCTGGCCCCGCCCCACGACAATGCTTTATGGGTCTTGTTCGGGCTGAGGTGTGCGAGGCTGCTCGGGTGCTTGTGCTGGGTGTGGTGGCGGCAGTAGCCGCGCTCCGGTCGGCCTGGCCCCGCCCCACGACAATGCTTTA
>DATGGU010000145.1:0-15398 GCA_035308365.1 Streptosporangiaceae bacterium | reverse complement strand
CACCTGCGGTGGGACAACCTCCCGGAACCCCCGGAGCGAAGCTCCGCCCTCGCAAACCCCGACCCTCGCGTTCGTTTCACCTGGACCGCCGTCGCGCGCCGGGCCCGGCCTCCCGCCGGGCTGGGGCGCGGCGGCTTTGTTTTCTCATGCGGTAGGGTGCGCGGCGTGGCCGTGAATGTCGAGGTGCTCAACGAGGTAACAGAAGAGACCGTCAAGGCTTTCGCCAGGCTGCTGCCGCAGCTGTCGCGGTCGGCTCCCCCGCTGGACAAGGCGGGGATCGCCCGGGTGGCCGGCAGCGGGCCGTCCACCGTGCTGGTGGCCCGGAGCGAGTCCGGCGAGATCGTCGGGACGCTGACGCTGGTGGTCTTCCCCATCCCGACCGGGCTGCGCGCCTGGATCGAGGACGTGGTGGTGGACGAGGCGGCCAGGGGCCAGGGCGCCGGTGCGGCGCTCACCCAGGAGGCGCTGCGGCTGGCTCGCGAGATGGGCGCCCGCACCGTGGATCTGACCTCCCGGCCCTCGCGCGAGGCCGCCGGGCGGCTGTACGAGCGGCTCGGCTTCCAGCGCCGCGATTCCCGGCTGTACCGGTTCACGCTCGACGGCTAGCCGCGTTACCTAGCTGTGGCGGAAATGTCTTCCCGCTAGGCACACGTGTGTGCTTAGACTCATCGTTGCGGGGTGATCACAGCAGGCTGCAGCGCGGGGGCGGACGCGAAGGAGCGTGGCGATGACACCTCGGGCCAGGAACCTGACGACGCTGGTGCGGCGGGGCGCCGCGGTGGCCGCCACGGCGGCCGTCGCCGTGACGGCGGCCTGCGGCAGCCAGCCCGGCACCGCCAGTTCCTCAGGCAAGCCGGAGAGCGGCGGCACGCTGCGGATCATCGCCAACGGCGGGCCGGACCACCTCGACACGGTGCAGGCCTACATCGTGCCCGACTACATACTCGAGCACGCCTATGCGCGCCAGTTGCTCTCCTACCGGACCATCCCGATCACCAGCACGTCCGGGCCGCTCTGGCAGAAGGCGATCACCGTGGTGCCAGACATAGCCACCGCCGTGCCCACCCAGGCCAACGGCGGGATCTCGGCCGACGGGCTGGTCTACACCTTCCATATCAGGACCGGGGTGGACTGGAACACCACGCCGCCCAGGCAGGTGACGGCCAGCGACTTCATCCGCCAGTTCAAGGCGTTCTGCAACCCGGTCGCGCCGGTCGGCAACGTGCTGTACTTCGACGACACGATCGCTGGGTTCGCCAGCTACTGCAACGCCGAGACCAGCTACTTCTCGGCGAAGAACGCGCCACCCCCGACCGCCGCGGCGCTCACCGCATTCGCCAGCGGCCACCAGATTTCCGGCATGTCCGCGCCGGCGCCGCAGACCCTGCGGATCCGGCTGATCGAGCCGGCCAGCGACTTCCTCAACATCATGGCCATGCCGTTCGCCTCGGCCCGGCCGGTGGAGTACGACTCCTACGTGCCGGACAGCGCGGCGTTCCGCCAGCATATGCTCTCCGACGGCCCGTACCAGATCAGCAGCTACGTGCCGGGCAAGAGCATCGTCATGACCCGTAACCCGGCGTGGCACCAGTCCACCGACCAGGTGCGCCACCAGTATGTCAGCAAGATCGTGGTCACCATGGGCACCGCCTCGGCGCAGACCGCCCTGGCCGCCATGCAGGCGAACACCGAGGATCTCGCCCTGGACCTGCCGATGGCCGCCACGTCCATTCCCGGGCTGGAGGCCAGCCACGACCAGCGGCTGCGTATCTGGCCAAGCAGCAACACCAGCTACTACACGGCGTTCAACCTGCGCAGCCCGGACGCCGGTCACGCGATGGGCAAGCTGGCCGTGCGCCAGGCCATCGAGTACGGCATCAACAAGGCGGACCTGCAGAAGGTGCTCGGCGGCCCGGCCATCAACAAGATCATTTCCACCGCGATCCCGCCGGGCAACGCCGGGTACCAGCCCTACAACCTGTACCCGACCAGGGGCAACCAGGGCGACCCGGCCAAGTGCCGGTCGCTGCTCGCCAGCGCCGGTTACCCGCACGGCCTGAACCTGGTCGACCTGTATTCCAACGACACGCTGTCTTCCAACGTGTTTCAGTCGGTCCAGGGCAGCCTGGCGGCCTGTGGCATCACGCTCAAGGGCAGGCCGGAGAACGGTTCGACGTTCTTCGCCGACCTGGGTGACTCGCCGGTCAACAACAAGCCGAACCAGTGGGATCTGGGCCAGCCGAGCTGGTACCCGGACTGGTACGGCGACGACGGGCGCACCACCCTGCAGCCGCTGTTCCAGACGAACTGCGTGGTGAACACCGTCAACCTCGGCTGCTACAGCAGCCACGCCGTGGACAGCCTGATCGCCCAGGCGCTGAAGGCCCCGCCGGCCACGGCGGCGGCGCTGTGGCATCAGGTGGACGTGGACGTGCTGCGGGACGCGGTCATCGTCCCGGTGATCGACGCCTATATCCCCCAGTACGCCAGCAGCCGGGTGCGCAGCGCCGGGCTGCCCACCGCGAACTTCAACGTGAACATCACCGGCCCGGACATCACCAACGTCTGGCTGAACCCGGACCATCCCTGAGCCGGAGGCTTATTCCGAACAACGAGTGGCTAGCTGGCTACCGTAGATCACAGACCTGGGCGTCCGACCCGTGGAACTGGTTTGGATAAGTCTCCCGGCCGCCGCGATGGTAACGGGCGGACCACAATACAGCCGCTCTTCTATACCGGTAGCGTCGTGAGCTGCGGTAACGCAGACACACCGTCCGCCGGTGATTGGACAATCCGACTGAACGTGGGGTAATCACGTTGGGGATAAGCACTAAGGAGCCGCGATGATATCCCAGCACAAACGCCCGATCGCACTTGCCGCTGTCGCTCTTGCCGCCGTCTCTGTGCTGGCGGCGTGCGGCAAGTCCAACTCTCCGTCGTCGTCCTCGTCGGGTTCCTCCAGCTCCCTGGAGACGGGCGGCACGCTGCGCATCGTCGCCAACGGTGGCCCGGAGTACAACCTGGATACGGTGGCGTCCTACCTGGTGGCGAACTACATCCTGGAGCGCGTCTTCACCCGGCAACTGCTGAGCTACCCAACCGCGGACGTGACCGCGCTCAGCGGGCCGGGCTGGACCAAGTCCATCACGCTCGTCCCTGACGTCGCGACCCAGGTGCCGAGCGTGGCCAACGGCGGGATCACCGACAACGGCCTGCACTACACCTACCATCTGCGGTCCGGCGTGGACTGGAACTCCACTCCGCCGCGGCCGGTGGTGGCGGACGACTTCATCCGCGAGTACAAGGCGTTCTGCAACCCGGTCGCGCCGGTCGGCAACCAGCTCTACTTCACCGCCACGATCGCCGGGTTCCAGTCCTACTGCACCGCCGAGCAGAACTACTTCTCCGCGAAGAACGCCCCCAAGGCCACCGCGGCCAACATCGCCGCCTACCAGAACAGCCACAACATCTCCGGTGTGAGCGCGCCGAACCCGAGCACGCTGGACTTCACGCTGACCCAGCCGGCCAGCGACTTCAACAACATCATGGCGATGCCGTTCGACTCGGCCCGGCCGGTGGAATACGACTCCTACGTGCCAGCCAGCGCGCAACTCGGCCAGCACCTGATGTCCGACGGGCCGTACGCGATCACCCAGTGGATCCCGAACAAGTCGATCACCTTCAGCCGGAATCCGGCCTGGAAGCAGTCCGCCGACCCCGACCGGCACCAGTACGTGAACAAGATCGTGGTCACCATGGGCACGACCTCGACCCAGACCGCGCTGGCCGACATGGAGGCCGGCACCCAGGACCTGGAACTTGACCTGGCCGTGCCACCGACGTCGATCCCCGGCCTGCGGGGCAACCCGCAACTGCACATCTGGCCGAACAGCAACAGCGCATACTACCTGGTGTTCAACCTGCGCAGCCCGGACTCCGGCAGCGCCATGAACAAACTGGCCGTGCGGCAGGCGGTCGCCTACGCGGTGAACAAGGCGGACCTGGTGAAGATCCTCGGCGGGCCGGCGATCAACAAGGTCATCTCGACCGAGATCCCGCCGGGCAACACCGGCTACGCCCCGTACAACCCCTACCCGACCCCGGGCAACGCCGGTAACCCCAGCAAGTGCAAGTCGCTGCTCGCCTCGGCCGGATACCCGCACGGCTTCCAGGCCACCTACCTGTACCAGAACGACACGGTCGGCACCTCCATCTTCACCGCGATGCAGGCCGCGCTGGGCAAGTGCGGGATCACGCTCAAGGGCAAGTCGGAGAACGGCTCGACCTACTTCGTCGACCTGGGCAACGCGCCGGCCAACAACAAGCCCAACCAGTGGGACATGGCCACCGGCAGCTGGTACCCGGACTGGTTCGGCCTCAACGGCCGTTCGGTCATCCCGGCGCTGTTCCAGACCAACTGCGTCGTCAACACGGTGAACGACGGCTGCTGGAGCAACCCGACCGAGGACAAGCTGATCAACGAGGCGGAGAAGGCGTCCTCCGTGTCGGCCGCGGCCTCGCTGTGGGAGCAGGCCGACAACCTGGCGATGCAGCAGGTGGCCGTCGTGCCGCTGATCGACCAGTACGTCGCGCAGTTCGCCAGTTCCCGCGTGCACAGCGTGCCGGGCGACGGCACGGCGAGCTTCTCCGAGCAGCTCACCGGGCCGGACCTCACCGACATCTGGCTCAACCCCAACCATCCCTGACCGTTTCCTGAGCGGCCGCCGGGCGCCAACCCGGCGGCCGCTCAGGCCTTTCCCGGGGGATCGTGTGAGCAGGCCTGACGCCATGGCCAGCGGGCCCCGGCTGCTCCGGGTCCGGGGCTCAGCGGTGACCGCGTCACGAACATGGAACTGTTCTTCGACCTGGTCTACGTGTTCGCCGTCACCCAGCTCACCCACCTGCTGCTGGACCGGCTGAGCGGTGATCCCCGGCGGGCCCGCGCTGTTCCTGGCCGGTCACGCGCTGTTCAAGTGGACGGTATTCGGCGTGGTGCCGGTGCCACGGCTGGTTGCTCTCGTGGCGCTGGCGGTGCTGATCCCGGCCGGGCTGGCAGTGCCGCCGGTGGCGTTGCCCGGCTTGGCGGCGGCTTGCGCCGGGGCGGTCGAGATCTGGGAGACCCGGAGCCACCCGGCGGTCCTGGCCTCAGCTTCCGGCGAGGCGCCGGTCATCGAGCCCGGCCACGGCGGCTAGCAGCCTGTCCACGTCCGAAGCGTCGTTGTAGTGCACCAGCCCGGCGCGCACCGCACTGCCGCTGTCGCGGATGCCGAGCGCTCCGGTCACCTCCCAGGCGTAGTTGTCCCCGTCCCAGACGTTGATCCGGCGCTCGGCCAGCCGCTCGGCCACCTGGCGCGGCGAAACACCGTCCACGGTGAAGTAGGCGGTCGCCGTCCGGCGCTGCGCCTTGCCGTACAGGGTCACATGGCTCATCGAGGCCAGCCCGTCGATGAGCACCTGGAAGAGCCGGAGCTCGTGCTGCTCCGCCGCCGCCATCGAGGCCAGCAGCCGCTCGCGCCGGGTGCCACCCGCCTGGTCATCCAGCCCGGCAAGATGATCGACAGCCGCCGTCACCCCGGCCAGATCGGCGAACGGCAGCGTGCCCCGCTCGAACCGGCTGGGCACCACGTCCTCCTGCGGAGCCAGCTTGTCCGGCCGCAGGCTGGCCAGCAAGCCGGGATCGGCGATCACGGCGCCGATGTGCGGCCCCGACCACTTGTAGGCGCTGGTCGCGTAGAAATCTGCCCCCAGCCGTGCGATGTCGACGGGGCCGTGCGCGGTAGCGTGCACACCGTCCACGTAGCTGAGTGCCCCGGCCGCCCGGGCCATCGCCGTGATCGCCGCCACGCCGGGCCGGGTGCCGAGCACGTTGCTGGCCGCCGTCACCGCGACCAGCCGGGTCCGCTCGCCGATCAGTTCCTGGTACTGGCCGGCCGGCAGCTCCCCCGTGGCCAGGTCGGCCTCCGCCCACCGGACGACGGCGCCACACCGCTGCGCGGCCTGGATCCATGGGCGGATGTTTGCGTCATGATCGAGCCGGGAGACGACGATCTCGTCCCCCTCGGCCCAGTCCTTCGCGAGGGTGGCGGCCAGCCGGTAGGTCAGTGTGGTCATGTTCGGCCCGAGAATGACCCCGTCGGCCGTTCCTCCGGTCAGGTCGGCCACGGCCTGCCGGCAGGCCGCCTCCACCTCACCGGAGCGCTGGCTGGCCGGGAACGCTCCGCCGGTATTGCTCAGCCCGCCCCGGTACGTCCCGGCGATCGCGTCGATGACCCGGCCCGGAACCTGGGTGCCCGCCGCACCGTCCAGATAGGCATAGCCGTCGCCCAGCGCCGGGTAAGCCGCCCGCACACGTCTGACATCGAAGGACATAGCTCCCGATCATCGCGCATGCTGCTCGGCCCCCGGCCAGCGGGCTGCGGTCCGGCGCGCTCCGGTGGCCGCGCCCCGGCTCAGGTACTGGCCACCGGGCTCCAGTCTGGCGAGCGGCCGGATGCCAGCAGCAGCGCGCGCCAGGCATCGACGGCCGCCTCGTCCTCGCTGACGGCGAAGTAAGGCAGGCCGGCCCGCCAGCCGGCCAGCAGGGTCTCCGGCCCGGCCGGGCGGTAGTCCTTGCCCAGTGCGCGGGCGAGATCCCAGGCATGCAGGTGCCACTCGGCGCAGACCCAGCCCACCATGGCGCCGACGCTCACCTCGGTGCCCAGGTAGCAGTGGTGCGGAAGATCCCACAGGAGGCGTGCCCGCAGCGCGTACTTCCGGGCCGAGGCGGCAAACGCCGCGATATGCTCCGGCCCCGCCGCGTCGGGCAGCGCCGCCAGCTCAGCCGCGTTCTGCCGGGCCAGCTTGCGGGCCAGTTTCCCGGGATCCGCCCCGGTAGCCATCAGCCTGGCCAGCCTGCTGGCCGGCGCATCATCCAGATACTCGTGGTAATCATCCGCCACGCAGCGCAGATGCCCGGCCAGCTCGGCCGCGCGCCACTCGGAGCACGGCGTGAGTGCCCGCCACGCGTCCGCGGAAAACTGGCCAGCCAGCTCACAGATCACGGTCACCCCGTCGTGAAATGCGGACAGCGCCTGGCCTGGCGACCAGTCCGTCATAGGCCGCCGCCGGTACGGGTGCGGTCCATGGTCCCCTCCCTGCCAGCACCCCGGGATCGGCAATCCGCAGGCCCGCTCCCCCGCTGCTGATGAGCTGGGCCTGGCGAACCCCGGGTTAGACAGAGTGCCAGAGTCCCCGCCTCCCCGCCACCTTTCGTGACATGAATCCTGGACACATATGCCCCCGTTCGTCGTGTTACCGCCCCGATGCGGACGCCTCCCGGACTCCAGCCCAGCAGATATACACAAACCATCCCCAGGTTATCCACAAGGGACCACCGGGCTTCGCCCGCTGCTGCTGCGCCGCGAGGCGCGGGCCGGCCGGACATGACACGCTGGGCCGGCCCATCCCCATCCCGCGCCCGGTGAGTCACCGGGTGGGCCTTATCCTTGCCTGGATGGCGGTGGGCCAGCCGGTCCTGCTACCTTGCTAACCTGCTTAGCTGGATAGCATTACTTCGCTTACAGAACTGGCCGGGCTTACTGCGCAGTTAATTCGCAGATAATTTACCGAGTTTGTGAATTCGTGCCCTTGAGAGGGAGAGACGATGGTGTTTGGCGGCCGCCGTGTGAGCCAGGAGGCGGAAGCTCAGTATGCCGCGGATGTCGAGTTGGCGGGAAAATTCAGCGAGCTGCTCGATGAGGCCCGGGCCGCCGAGGCCAAACTCCGCCAGGCACAGTCCAGCGGCGCGCCACTGGACGAACAGCACGATCTTGGCAAGACCTTGGACGCCGCTCTCACCGCGGTGATGCGGGCCGCCTTCGCGGCCGAGCGTGCGGCCATTGGGCCCCGTGGTTACGACGACCGGATCTACCGCAGGAAGGCCAAGGCTACGGCCGCCGTCAAGATTTGGACAGCAGAGGCGGAAGCGCTGCTCACGCTGCGTGAAGCTCACCGGCTCGGCGGCATCGTCCGGCTGCCTCCGGCACCTGCCGCCTGAAAAATTCGTTCCCACCCGCCGGCTGGCCGTGGCCATGACGACGGTGCACGGCGCCGGCGTGTCTGCGCGCACATGGCTTCCCGCGGGGGCAATCTGGATGATGTCAGGTAGTCCACCGCGTCACATAGTGTAGTCAATTAATATCACTGCGTATATGCACGGGAAACACTAAAGGAGGACCAGGGAAACAGTCACAACGGACTATGTTGTGAACGTTCACTCGTCCGGCACACTAGAATGTGACGGAGACGATAACGAAGGAAAATGACCAGGAGGCACTGCTATGTGCCCGCATACGCCTGCCTGTCCGGATGCTTCCGCACCGGATCGTGAGGCGGCACGCACCATAATTTGCCATCCAGAGCAGGGATGGAGCCTGCTCTGTAACGGCATTGTCATCTTCGAAGACACCGGCGAGCTGCTTCCGTCCGGCGACGCGATAGGACCGCATCGCCCCACGGATCTGCCACTCCAGACCCACACGGTCGCGGCCCACAGTGGCCGGGCCGCGGAGACGAACACCCCAGCAGCCTCCCCAGCCGCCTAGCTAAGTTCGCCCGGGTGGCTGACCCTGCTCGCCGGCCTTCGGCCAGCTTCGCCGGGACCCGCAGTATCCGCCCGGGAGGACGGCCCCCGCAACCCCCGCAGCGCCTGACCCACCAGTCCCTTACGGACCGCCGGACAGGCGCTTTACTGTTACCGGATGATCTGGCCGGCACTGACTTCGCGGCCGAGCACCCGGGGCAGCCAGGCCGCCACCGCCGCGCCAACGGCCTCGGGCCGCCGGGACAGGGCATGCGTCTCCCCCGCCAGCACGACCACCCGCACCCCGGTGCTGCGCCGGGGCACGCCGAATGGGTCGCGGTCACCGTTCACCACCAGCACCCTGCTTTCACGGCCTGGCGCCCGGAGTTCGGCGACGCGGGAACGCTCTGGCCGGCCCGGCGGATGCAGCGGGAAGGCAAGAGCGATCACCGCCGCCGCGTCCACCGCCGTGGCCGTCCGGCAGGCAACCCGCGCCCCGTTGCTCCGGCCACCCTGAACGAGCGGGCAGCCCGGCCCGGCCTGCTCCCGGACGGCGGCGATGATCTCCACCCAGGCCTCGTCCTGTTTGATCGCCGAGCCGGGCGCGCGGGCACCCCTGACCCGATAGGGCTGGGTAATCCGGGCTACCACGGCACCGAACCGGATAGCTACATCACGCACCGCCAGCAGGTCTGGTGCGCCGGTGCCGCCACCGGAACCGTGCGTGAGCGCGAGCAGGAACGGTGGCTGGTCACCGCCGCGCTCGACGACGACCCGGGCCGGCCCATGGGTGGTCCCGATCTCCACCCGGCAGAGGTTACCCGGACCAGGCAAGGTTGACCGGCCGTATAGGAAGCGGTCCACCGGGCTGCCGGCCGGCCAGGCCCGCGCCGCCTCGGGCATCGGGCGGCGCCGGGCTATGGTGGATCATGACTTACATCGCTGACCCACGCGTCGATGCCTACATCGACGCGCTGCCCGAATGGCAGCAGGCGATCTGCCGCGAGGTCCGGGAGCTGGTCCACGCGGCGGACCCGGAGGTCACCGAGACGATCAAGCGAACCGTCCAGCCCTACTTCGTCCTGCAGGGCAACATCTGTGCCCTGCTGGCGGCCAAGGACCACGTCAACGTGTTCCTCTACGACGGCGGCATCGTCCCCGACCCTGAGGGCATCATCACGGCTGGCCATGACAACAAGACCGCCCGCACCGTGTCGTTCCGGGAGGGCGAGCCCATCAACGCGCCCGCCCTCACCGCCATGTTCCGGCAGATCATCGCCAACAACCGGGCCGGCGGCTGGCGCAAGCTGAAGCGCGGCCTGTGAGCTCAGCGGCCGGCCGCGCGCTCGGTGGCCCGAAGCGGCCACGAGCGGCCGGTCAGCCGCTGGCCGCCGCCCATTCGGGTCGCCTCCCCTGGTGCAGGGCGCGGTAGATCTCATCCCGCAGCGCGTTGGCGGCGGCACTCGTCAGGGTCTTGTCCAGGTCGCGCAGGACAACCCGGACAAGCAGGTTCTTCTGCCCTGGTGTCATCCCGAGGCGGCCGATCGCCGCCTCGGGAAGCTGCTGATAAGGAGTGGCCGACAGCACCCGGACCTCTTCCACGCAGGAGGCCCGGTCACCGAGCGAGTCCCGGACCCGGTCCCCCAGCGTCTCCTCGTCGTCATCATCGGACACGGCGACGGACAGGTCACGCGCGATGGCCGGCATCGCGGACACCGGCTGGTAGCTGCCGAGGCCGAGCATCTGCCGGGCGACCCGGGGATCCTCGCAGCGCAGCAGCCGGATGTCGGGGATGCCCTTGACCAGCATGAGCAGCCGGTCCAGGCCCATGCCCAGGGCGAGCCCACCGTATCCACCCAGCCCGGCGGTGGCCAGCACGCCGGGATGGGCGACGCCGCACTCCCAGACTTCCACCCAGCGGCCACCGGACAGCACGTCCACCTGGCGGCCACCCAGCGTGTACGGGTGAACCCGGTCCTCGCTGCGGTGCGGCAGGCCAGGGACGAGCGCTCGGAGCAGCACCGAGATCATCTCGCTCAGGTCAGCGCCGGTCACCGGGCGGCGGGTGATCCGCCACAGGTCGAGCTGGTGCGGGCAACCGGTGTGCTGCCAGTCGATCGAGTCCCGGCGGTACACGATACCCGGGCACACCAGCAGCACATCGTCAGCGGGCTGCGCGGCGAGCCGGCGCAGCGCCGGCGGGACCATGGCGGTCGAATGGCTGCGCAGCATGTGACCGGCGTCGACGTACCGGGTGTAACGGGTCTGTCTGGTGACCGCCTCGGCCGGGTAGCCGAGGCGGTCATAGTTGTCGGCGACCGGCACGATCTTGGGTCCACGGCACCAGCGGACCTCGCAGTCCCAGGCGCCGGCGAGCGCCGCGACGACGCGTTCGGTCAGGAGCTGGATGGAATGCGGGCCCTCGGCGGGCTCGGAGAGATCGCGCAGGCTGAGATCGCGGTGAAGCTGATCGGGAGTGAGATAACAGGCTGAACTGGACACGGCTGGCTCCTTGGCTCAGGTGGACGGGCGGTGGATGTGTCCTCCCGGCCCTGGCTCACCCGAGCGAAGTCGCCGGCCTAACGCAGCGCAGCGCCTCCCGGTGGCCCACTGTGGACCGGGAGGCAGAAAAATCGCCGCACCAGCATGGCGCGAGTATACCTTTGACCTTGCATGTCCGTTCGGCGTGCCTTTGCTGCGTCATCGCGGGAACTGGTCCAGGAAGCTGGTCCCAGCGGCTGAGGCGAACAGATGGCTGGGTGGCTGCACGGCGACGCGGAGCAGGTTCGAGGCGGCTAGCGATCTATGGGTGAATGGACGTGCGTCCACAGATCTCGCACTGAATCCGCCAGCCATCGCCTGGGCGACCAGCCGAGCAGCTCGGCAGCGGCGCGCCTGTCCACCTGTAGCCACTCGGCCTCGACCCGTGAGCCGGTGCCGGGCGGCCCCTGGTCCGCGATCACGACATCGGCAGGAATGCCACTCGCCGAGATAAGGAGCCCGACCAGCGTGCGGACGTTGACCGCTTCGCCCCGGCCGATGTTCACCACCCGGCCGCTCACGCTGGCTTGCGACGCGGCCATGATCGCGCGGGTCGCGTCCTGGTAGTCCACGAAATCCCGGTGGGCACGCATCGTGTGCAGGCGCACCGTCGCCCGCTCCCCCGACCGGGCCGCCGCTTCCAGTTGCTCCGCTACCCGGCCAAGCAGGCTCACCGGGGGCAGGCCGGGGCCAGCCACGTTGGCAATGCGCAGGACCAGGCCGCTGAGCGAACCGTCCGCCATGGCCTGCAAGACGGCCGCGGAGGCGGTCAGCTTGCTCTTCCCATAGCTGGTGGGCGGCCTGAGCGGAGCATCCTCGTCCACCGCCTCGCCGGGCGGCAGGGGTGCATACTCGTTCACTGACCCGAGGTGGATCAGCCGGGGGGGCTTGGGCAGCGCGGACAGCGCGGCTATCAGGTGCCGCACCAGTTCGACATTCGACTCGCGCAGCTCCTGCTCCGTTGGCGCCCAGACGGCGCCCGCCGCGTTCACCACGACGTCCGGGCGCTCGGCCCCGAACAGGTCAGCAAGCTCCGGCACCGCCCCCAGCCGGGACAGATCGAGCGGCACGAACCTGAGCCCGCTCACATTCCGGGCCGGATTCCTGGCCACCACCACCAGGTCATGCCCTGCGGCGCGGAACGCCGCGGACACGTGCCGCCCGATGAAGCCGGTGCCGCCGATGAGCACGGCACGCATGAAGGCCGAGTTCGCACCGTCCCCCGCGGCACGGCAGACCTGCGCAGGCATCCCCACTGTGGCAGCGTGACCCGTCAGCAGGGACCAGGTCAAGCCTGTTTTATCAGGAAATCCTGATTCATCAGGAAAACCTGATGCCAAGGTCTTGCGGACACAGCCCGGATCGTGTTCAAGTAAGACGCTGTGGCTATGTCAGTAGGCGTGATCGGGCTCGGCAAGCTCGGCCTGCCCGTCGCTCTCACGTTCGCCTTGCGCGGTCACCGGGTGCTGGCTCATGACACGGACCCGGCCCGGATGAGACTCGCTGCCCTTTCCCCGCTCGAGCGCGGCCCGGACGGCTCTGGCCGGCTTGCCGACTACGCTCACGACCGGCTGCCGCTGAGCTTCACCGGCCCGGACGAGATCGCCCAGGCCGCCGATTGCGTGTTCGTGATCGTGGAGACTCCGCACGGTGCGCTCTACGAGGGGACCACTCCACTGCCCGACTCGCGTGCGGACTTCGGCTATCGCGCGCTGACCAATGCCGTGCGGGGCATCGCCTCGCGCGCCGGGCCCGGCCGCGAGATAGGCGTGATGTCCACCGTCATGCCCGGGACGATGCGCTCGCTCGTGCTGCCATTGACGGCTCACGACACCCTCGTCTACTGCCCGCAGTTCGTCGGGATGGGCACGGTCGCCCATGACCTGCTGAACCCTGAGTTCACCCTCATCGGCCGGGGCACGCAAGATCCGGTTATCATCCCGCACGTCTTGTCGAGTCTCTCGCAGGCGCCGGTGTTCACGGTTTCCTTCGAATCCGCAGAGTTGGCCAAGGTAATCTACAATACTTTTGTCAGCGCGAAGGTGACGCTGTCCAATGTGATTCAGCGAATGGCCGCTGAGACCGGGGCAAATTCCAGCGACGTCTTTCAGATCATCCGTGCCGCCGACCACAGGCTGGCCAGCACAGCTTATATCGGCCCAGGCATGGGAGATGGCGGCCCGTGCCATCCTCGTGACAATATCGCGCTATCCTGGCTGGCCCGCCGGGTCAATATGGGAGCGGATCTTTTCAGTGCGTTCATGATGGCCCGGCAGAGTTATGTAGAATGGCTCGGCGAGCAGTTCATCGGCCTGGCTGCCGGGCTGCCGCTTATCCTGCTCGGAACGGCTTTCAAGCCAGAAACCGACCTGTACACCGGCAGCTCGGCGGTACTGCTGGCCAATCTGCTCCAGCTCCGCAATGCGCACGTAACGGTTATCCCGAGCCCTTCACAGCTAAGTCCAGGAGCGATTCCTGCCGGACCGGCCGCTTTCTTCATTGGTTGCCCTGAGCCAGAGTTCATCGACTACGACTTCGCCGCCGGGTCGGTGGTCGTGGACCCCTGGCATCGCGTTCCAGCCCGGGAAAGCGTGTCCGTCCACCACATCGGGGAAGTTCCGGCCCTCCGGCCGCTCGCACGCCCCGCGCACGAGCGGCAGCTGATAGCGGTCCCGCGCAGCCCGGGAGATCCCGCAGGCACCCTGCAGGGTTGAACTGCCAGCGGCCCGCAGCGCGAGATCAGCGGCAGAGGTTTGTCCTGGCTTACCCGGTGGGGGCAGGGTCCCGGCATAGTGGCGTGATGGCTTGTTTATGACCGGGTGTCTTGTTCACTCACCGGGATGCGGCGCAGGCACGGTTCCAAGATCATGTGGGTGTCGAATCCAGTGATCGCTGCGGAAGACCGTGCCTGCCTTGTCATCATCCTCGATCAGCGCCGCCCTGGAACAGCTTTCACGTCTGCCGGCCAGTGACCGCGCGCTGCTGTCGGGCCAGTGCCCAGGCCTGGCGGAGTACCTGGCATGGGTGCCGGATCCGCGGAATCGGCGCGCGTGCGGCACAGCCTGACGTCGTTGTTAATGGCGGCGGCCGTGGCGGCGGTGCTGGCCGGGGCGACGTCGTTCACCGCGGTCGGCGAGTGGGTCGCGGATGCGCCGCCGCAGGTCCTGGCCGCTCTGGGCGTCCGCCGTGATCCGCTGACCCGGCGGTTCGTGCCGCCGGATGAGGCTACCATCCACCGCGTGCTGGAAGCCGTGGACGCTGACCGGCTGGATGCCGCCGCCGGGTCCTGGCTGGATGCACGGCTGCACGCCGCCGGCCAGGCAGCAGGACACGGGCGGCGCCGCCGGCGGGCGGTCGCGGTGGACGGCAAGGCGGTGCGGGGCACCCGTCACGCCAGCGCCGGCGGCCAGCCGGTGCACCTGCTGGCCGCCCTCGATCAGCGCTGTGGTGTTGTGCTCGGCCAGGTCCGGGTGGACGGCAAGACCAACGAGATCACCCGGTTCGCGCCGCTGCTCGAGCCGCTGGACCTGACCCGCGCAGCCACCAGGGTCTCGAATGTATAGGGCCGCAGCCCATCGGTACGGCCGGCGAAGTACCGCTGCTGGAGGTCTGCACGTGCGGGGTGGTCCACGACCTTTAGCCCGCACCGGCTGATCAGCCTCTCGATCTCGGATACCGGCCAGCCAGGCTGAAGAGGCTCGCCGGCAGAAGCCGCGATCGGCGTGTAGATATGGGCGAATTCCGTCCCCGCGTCGTCGAGCGCACAGTCCTCGGCCCGGTAGGAGAACACCACCTCAGATCCGGGAGCAGCCGCCGCGATCGTGCGCAACGTCGACTCGATCGCCTGTGCCGTCAGATAGGGGGCGACGCCCGTCCAGCAGAACATCGCCGGCTGCGCCCAGTCGAACCCGGCCGCGCCCAGAACATCCTGAACCGGTCCGGCCTCGAAATCAACCGGCACGAATACCTGCGAGTCGCTGAGCGGCAGGCCGAGCTCCCTGACCCGCTCGAGCTTCCAGGCCTGGGAGGCAGGGTGATCAACCTCGAACACCGTCAGCGAGCCGAGCAGATCCGGCCGCCGCCACGCGAACGAGTCAAGCCCCGCGCCAAGAATCACGTACTGCATGAAGGCGCCAGCAGCCAGCCGGTCCTCGGCGTACCGGCTGCGGGTGCAGACAGCCGCGCGGGCCTCGCGACGGGCCGGGCCGGGGAACAGCGGATCGAACTGGTCTCGCAGCTGCTGCCATACCGGGCCGACAAGCACCAGGGCCAGCACATCGTCCAGCACCCACGGCGA
>DATGGU010000144.1:0-32828 GCA_035308365.1 Streptosporangiaceae bacterium | reverse complement strand
CAGCAAGCCACCCGCACCCCGAACGCACCCGCCATCACCAGCCCCGGCACCGAGCTGACCTACAGCGAACTGAACGCCCAGGCCAACCGCCTGGCCCGGCACCTGACCTCGCTGGGCGCGGGCCCCGAACGGGTGGTCGCGATCGCCATGCCCCGCTCTCCTGACGTGATCGTCGCCATGCTCGCCGTGCTCAAGTCCGGTGCCGCCTATGTCCCTGTCGATCCTGACTTCCCGCCCGGCCGGATCGAGTACATGCTGACCGACGCCCGGGCGGCGATCGTGGTCACGACGAGCGGCCTGGCCGGGTCCGTGCCGGGAGCGGCAGCCGCGCTGATCCTGGATGATCCCGCGGTGCAGGAGGTGATCTCGCGGTACCCGGCCGGGGACCTGTCCGGCGCCAGCCGCGGTGAGCCGCTGGATCCGGCTCATCCGGCGTACGTGATCTATACGTCGGGGTCGACGGGCCGGCCCAAGGGGGTGGTCATCACTCATGCGAGCCTGGTGAACTACCTGACGCGGTGCCGGGAGGCGTATCCGCACCTGGCTGGCCGCACGCTGCTGATCTCGCCGGTAGCGTTCGATCTCAGTGTCACCGGGCTCTACGGCTGCTTGCTTTCCGGTGGCAGGCTGTACCTGGGCTCGCTGGATGAGGAACTGCCCGCGCTGGCCGCCGAGGGCGGTTTCAGCTTCCTCAAGGCGACGCCCAGTCACCTCCCGCTGCTCGCCCGGCTGCCCGCGAGCTGCGTTCCGGCCGGCCAGCTGATGCTCGGCGGGGAGGCCCTGCCGGCGGCGCTGCTGCGCGAATGGCGTCAGCGGCATCCCGGTCTCGCCCTGATCAACCACTACGGGCCGACCGAGGCCACGGTGGGCTGCCTCGACCACGTGGTGAACCCGGGTGACCCGGCCCCGGACCTGGTCGTGCCGATCGGCCGGCCGATGTGGAACACCCGGGTGTTCGTGCTGGATGAGAACTTGCAGTTGATGCCGCCTGGGGTGGCCGGGGAACTGTATGTGGCCGGCGCCGGGCTGGCGCGGGGGTATCTGGGCCGGCCGGGGCTGACCGCGGAGCGGTTTGTGGCCAACCCGTTCGGCGGGCCGGGTGAGCGGATGTACCGGACCGGGGACCTGGCCCGGTGGAACCAGTCCGGCCAGGTTGAGTACCTGGGGCGGGCCGACGATCAGGTGAAGGTGCGGGGGTTCCGGATCGAGCTGGGGGAGGTGGAGGCGGTGCTGGCTGGCCTGGAGGGGGTGGACCAGGCGGCGGTGGCGGTGCGGGAGGACCAGCCCGGGGACAAGCGGCTGGCGGGATACGTGGTCCCGGCGGCGGGGGCGGTGCTGGATCCGGCCGGGTTGCGGGAGGCGTGCGCGCGGGTACTGCCCGGCTACATGGTGCCGTCGGCGATCGTGGTGATGGCGGCGCTGCCGCTGAACGCGAACGGCAAGCTGGACCGGCGCGCCCTGCCCGCTCCGGACTACGCCGCGGGCGCTGGAGCATCCCGGGCTCCGGCTACTCCCGGGGAGCAGGCGCTGTGCGAAGTGTTCGCGCAGGTGCTGGGCCTGGACCGGGTCGGGGTGGAGGACAGTTTCTTCGACCTGGGCGGGCACTCGCTGCTGGCGACGCGGCTGGTGTCGCGGGTGCGGGTGGTGCTGGGGGTGGAGTTGCCGGTCCGGGTGGTGTTTGAGCGGCCGACTGTTGCGTTGCTGGCGGGGGTGCTGGAGGGGGCGGAGGCGGCCCGGCCGGCGCTGGTTGCCCGGCCCCGGCCGGATCGGCTGCCGTTGTCGTTCGCGCAGCAGCGGTTGTGGTTCTTGGAGCAGTTCTATGGGGCGGGCACGGTGTATAACCTGCCGCTGGCGTGGCGGCTGGCCGGGCCGCTGGATGCCGGGGCGTTGCGGGCGGCGCTGGGTGATGTGGTCGCCCGGCATGAGTCGCTGCGCACGATGTTCGTGGTCGCGGACGGGCAGCCCTGCCAGCAGGTGGTCGGGGCCGGGCAGGCCAGGGAGCAGGTCGCGGCGAGGTTCACGATGGCGGCGGCTCGTCCTGGTGAGCTGGCCGGGCTGGTTGCGGCGGCGAGGGGGTATGTGTTCGACCTGGCTGGTGAGCTGCCGGTGCGGGCTTGGCTGTTCGGGCTGGGTGGGCAGGAGCATGTGCTGGTGCTGTTGTGTCATCACATCGCCAGCGATGGCTGGTCCATGCAGGTTTTGATGGCCGACCTGGCCACCGCCTACCAGGCCCGCCGCGGCGGCCGGGCGCCGGAGTGGGCACCGCTGCCGGTGCAGTACGCGGACTACACGCTGTGGCAGCAGGATCTGCTCGGCGGTGAGGGTGACACCGGTGGTGAGGGCGGGGTGCTGGCCGGGCAGGTGCAGTACTGGCGGCAGGCGCTGGCCGGGTTGCCGGAGGAACTGGCGCTGCCGTTTGACCGGCCGCGCCCGGCGGAGCCGTCCCGGCGCGGTGCCCTGGTGGTGTGGCAGCTGGCCGGTGCGCGGTTGCATGCCGCGCTGGCCGGGCTGGCGCGTGAGCATCAGGCGACGGTGTTCATGGTGTTGCACGCCGGCCTGGCCGCGCTGTTGTCCCGGATGGGTGCCGGGACTGATATCCCGCTGGGTGCCCCGGTGGCGGGGCGGACCGATGAGGCGGTGCATGACCTGGTCGGGCTTTTCGTGAACACCCTGGTGCTGCGCGCTGACCTGTCGGGTGATCCGGGCTTTGGCGAGTTGCTGGGCCGGGTGCGGGAGACGGTGCTGTCGGCCCAGGCCCGCCAGGACGTTCCGTTCGAGCGGCTGGTTGAGGTGCTGAACCCGGCCCGGTCCCCGGCCCGGCACCCGCTGTTTCAGGTCATGCTCACCGATGAGATCATCCCTCTTGACTGGCAGCTGTCTGGGCTGCGGGTCCAGGCCGAGCAGGTGCCCGCGGTCAATGCCAAGTTCGACTTGACCCTGGGAGTTCGCCAGCAATACGGCGAGGATGGTGCCCCGGCCGGGATCGAGGCACAGTTCGAGTACGCCCTGGATCTGTTCGACCGCGCGACCGTGCGGGCGCTGGCTGGCCGGCTGACCCGGCTGCTGCGCCAGGCCGCTGCTGATCCGGGCCGCCGGGTCAGCCAGCTTGCCGTGCTGAGCACCGCCGAACGGCGCCGGCTGCTGCGCGAGTGGAACGACACTGCCCGGCCGGTGCCGGTCACCACGCTGCCCGGGCTGTTCGAGCAGCAGGCCGCCCGGACCCCGCACGCCCCCGCCGTCACCGGCCCCGGCACCGAGCTGACCTACGGTGAGCTGAACGCGCGGGCTAACCAGCTGGCCCGGCACCTGACCT
Source organism: Streptosporangiaceae bacterium (assembly GCA_035308365.1). Taxonomy (GTDB): domain Bacteria; phylum Actinomycetota; class Actinomycetes; order Streptosporangiales; family Streptosporangiaceae; genus PALSA-505. The sequence goes on along the minus strand of DATGGU010000144.1, from coordinate 29,515 downwards.
CGCTGGGCGCGGGCCCCGGGCGGCTGGTCGCCATCGCCATGCCCCGCTCGCCGGACATGATCACCGCCGTGCTGGCCGTGCTCAAGTCTGGCGCGGGGTACCTGCCGGTGGATCCGGCCTACCCGGCGGACCGGATCGCGTTCATGCTCGCCGATTCCGGGCCGGCTGCCGTGCTGACCACGGCGGACGTGGCCGCCACGCTGCCGGGTGGGTTGCCGGTGCTGGTGCTGGATGACCCGGCGGCAGCGGCCGGGCTGGCCAGGCTGGACAAGGACAATGTGCCGGCGGCGGCCGGGCCGCGGGATGTGGCATACGTGATCTACACCTCCGGGTCAACCGGCCGGCCCAAGGGCGTGATGGTCGAGCACGCCGGGGTGGTGTCACTGGCCTGCTGGGCCGCCGCGGCGTTCCCCGCGGCCGAACTGTCACGAGTGCTGGCCTCGACATCGCTGAGCTTCGACGTGTCGGTCTTTGAGATCTTCGGGACGCTGACCGCGGGCGGCTGCCTGGAGATGGTGCCGAACCTGCTGGCCCTGGCCGAGCGGGGAACAGCGGGCCCGTGGCGGGGCAGCCTGATCAGCGCGGTGCCCTCGGCGCTGGCGCAGGTGCTGGCCACACCCGGGGTGCGGGCACAGGCAGCCGTGGTGGCGCTGTGCGGGGAAGCGCTGACCGGCCAGGTTGTCACGGCGATCAGGGCGGCGGTGCCCGGAGTGCGGATCGAGAACATTTACGGCCCGGCCGAAGCCACGGTCTACGCCACGACATACACCGTCCCCGGCGACAGCCAGGCGGCCGCGCCGCCGATCGGCCGGCCGATCTGGAACACCCGGGTGTTCGTGCTGGACGAACGGCTAGGCCTGGTGCCACCGGGAGTAGCCGGGGAACTGTACATGGCCGGGGCCGGCCTGGCCCGGGGGTATCTGGGCCGGCCAGGGCTGACCGCCGAACGGTTCGTGGCCAACCCGTTCGGCGGGCCGGGAGAACGAATGTACCGCACCGGAGACCTGGCCCGGTGGACCGCAGCGGGTGAACTGGAATACCTGGCCCGCAGCGACGATCAGGTGAAGGTCCGCGGATTCCGGATCGAACTGGGGGAGGTCGAGACGGTGCTGGCTGGCCTGGACGGAGTGGACCAGGCAGCGGTGGCGGTGCGGGAGGACCAGCCCGGGGACAAACGGCTGGCCGGATACGTGGTCCCGGCCACCGGGGCCGTGCTGGAGGCGGCCAGCCTGCGCGAGGCGTGCGCCCGGGTACTGCCCGGCTACATGGTGCCATCGGCGATCATGATCCTGCCAGCCCTGCCGCTGAACGCCAACGGCAAACTGGACCGGCGCGCCCTGCCCGCCCCCGAATATGCCCCCACCACCGGCCAAGCCCCAGCCACCGCCAGAGAACAAGTCCTATGCGAGATATTCGCGCAGGTGCTGGGCCTGGACCGGGTCGGGGTGGAGGACAGTTTCTTCGACCTGGGCGGGCACTCGCTGCTGGCGGCAGTGCTCGTCGCCCGCATGGTGAAGCGGCTCGGCGTCAAGATCAGCCTGAGAGCGTTTATAAGCAACTCATCCGTCCACGCCATCTGCGCATATCTGGACCGTAACGACACCTAGCGGACAGCCGCGGACCAGAAACACGGCACGCGGCGCCATCCGCGACACGCCCGTCACGAGCCCTGTGGAGCCTGCACCGGCGACGTTCCAGCCAGCCGTGCGGAACAGCCTCCCCGCCTTGCCAGCCTGGACCGCCCGGGGCCGCGCAACCGAGAAGGTGCGGTGGCCCCTTGCGCCCCGCGACCATGATGGCACGGCCGGCTAGCCGGCCCGCTGATCCGCGCGCACACGCAGATGGAAGGTGAGCCGTCAATGGACTCTGGAAGCACCGGTGAGGCCAGGGCAGCCCTGGCGGCCTTTCCTGGGCTCGCCGACGTCACGGTTATCGAGCACGGCTCCGGCCAGGACGACCAGTGCCTGATCGCCTACGTCGTGCCGTCCGGCCCCGGCCTGGACGTGCCTGACCTGCATGCGTACGCCAGGAAGACGCTGCGCAACGGCAGCATGCCAGCGGCGATCATGGTTGTCGACGAGATCCCGGTGACGGCGGCGGGAACGGTCGATGCGGCCGCGCTGCCGGTGCCCGACCTGAACGGGCTGCTGCCCTACCAGGCGCCGGCCACCCCCCGCCAGGAAATCCTGTGCGAGCTTTTCGCCGAGGTGCTGGGCGTGGCCAGGTGCGGCATCGACAACGACTTCTTCGACCTCGGCGGCCGCTCGGTAGAGGCAATGCTGCTGGCCGGGCGCATCAGCACCGCCTTCGATGTGCGGATAACGATGGCCGAACTGTTCAAGGCACCCACCGTTAGTGACATGGACCGCCGGCTCGGCCAGATGACTGAGGCGCAGAAGTAGTCAGGCAAAGGAATGGCGGAAATGACGGAATCCTCGCTTGCACTGGACCAGGAATCGAAGCGGTACCCGCTGTCTTTCATGCAGGAATGGTTCCTCACCCTCGACACGGGGGATGAGGGCGGAACGTTCGGCAGCACGTTCATACTGGTCGCTGCGATGCGCGTGACCGGTCCAGTGGATCTTGCCGTGCTCCAGGGCGCGCTCGATGACGTGGTCGCCCGCCATGAGGTGCTCCGCACGCTGGTGGTCAGGGACGCCGACCCGCCCCACCAGCAGGTGTTCCCGCCGTGCCAGGTGCCGCTGGAGGTCAGGGACCTGCCGCCGGTCAACGGCAAGTCCAGGGACCAGGTCGTCCAGGAAATGATCCACCAGGCCGGGGCAGGCTCGGTAAGCGCCCGCGAGGTACCGATGCTGCGGGCACTGCTGGGCAAGTTCGACGAACGCGACAGCATCCTGATCCTGACCGTGCACCACTCAGCGACGGATGCCTGGTCGGTGAACCTCATCCTCCGCGACCTCGGAGCCTTCTACGCGGCCCGGCGCACCGGCACCCCGCCGGAGTTGCCGCCGGTGCGGCAATACCGCGAGTTCGCGCAGTGGCAGCGAGCCAACGCCACCAGCACGGCCGAAGACGGCGCACCGCGATACTGGCAGCGCAAACTCGACGGCGCGCGTGAATTCACGATGCCGAATGACCACGGGCACCCGGAGAGCTACTCCAGGCCCTACTCGCTGCACGTCTACGTGATCGGCGCCGACGTCATGAGCGCGGCCAGCGCTCTTGCCACTGCTACCCGCAGCACCCTGTTCACGGTCATGCTGTCGGCCTTCTACGTCCTGGCCCACAAGCTCACCGGCGAGTCCGACCTGGCGATACGCGCATTCACCGCTGGCCGGGGGGAGCTGGAGTTCCAGAACACCGTGGGGCTGTTCTTCAACTGTGTGCCCTTCCGTACCGACATCGCTGACTGCACGAGCTTCCGGGATATCGTCATGGCCACGAGGGAGACTTTCATCGACGCCATCGCGCACGAGCTCCCGGTCAACGTGATCGAGCAGACATTTCCCGACTTCATAAAGTCACGCGACAACCTGCGCACGTCACAGTTCATCATTTCGGACATTCCATCGGAGTCCGGCGATTACCCCATCCTCCCCATCGCCGAGGGCGCCCGTGCGGTAAGCGGGCAGCAATCGGAGAAGGAAGAGCACCACGACATCCCGAGCGGCACCGTGTGGAATCTGTCTGTGGAACCGTCCGGTGAGCATAGCGGAAGCATTCTGTTCAACCTTGACGAGTTCGACGAGAGCACCGTGAAGGGCTGGGCCGCCGGGCTGCGGCGAATCCTGACCGGCGCCGTTCGCGAGCCGGACAGTGACTGGAGGCTGCTCGCCGGTCCCGCCGCACGGCAAGAAAATCCCGTGCAGGGCCTGGAGCAAATTTGTTGAATGGGTGATGTCCGCTCTGTGCTGGGCGGCGCGCTGCATGACCTCCTGGCGCTCGGCTGAGACATCGGGGCTGCTGGAGATGTACCTGGTCCGCAGCAGTACGGCGGTGAGGATGGCACCGCCGAAAGCGGCAAAGGCCGCGATCCAGCAGATCCGGTCCAGCCCGGCCGTGAACGCGGCGTGCAGGGCGAGCGTGATCGCGTGTCCGGCCGGTGGGTGGCTCAGTGGCTGGCCTTGGCCACGGTGGCGATGCGGTGGACCGCGTCGAGCAGGCCGGCGGCCAGGCTGGCGTGGGTGTTCAGCGCTGCGCCGACGGCGGAGGTGGCCGCGTTGTCGTCGGCGTAGCTGGAGCCGGCAGACAGCACCCCGGCGATGATCCCGGCCACCGCCAGCACCGCAGCCCCGCCGGCCAGCAGCCAGATCCGGCCGCCGCGCCGCGGCGCTGGCGCCGGCCGCGGGATGTCCCTGGTGAGTTCGGCGAGCTCTCCCTGGGTGCGCGCGGCCATCGCCTTGCCTACCCGGGCCTCGAACTCGTCCTGAGTCAGCCGCTCATCCTCGAAGGCCTGCTTGAGCACGGCCTGCGTGACCTCCCGGTCCGCCCGTCCGGCATGCGCAACCACGACCCCCGCCGGCCGCCCGGCCAGCCGCCGGCCGCGGAGGTTCACCGGTAAAACTCCCGCTGAAACCCCCGGTTATTTCCCATGGACTGGGCGCTGGCCGTGCGCGACGCTGGTCGCGCCAGCAGCCCGGGAGAACTCCCCGGTTTTGTGACGGCACGTCCGATCACGGCCAGGGCTGACGGTACAACAAAGGAGAGATTAAGCCATGATCCGCCGCATTCTGCTTGCCGCTGCCGCCGCCTCCGGAAGCCTCATGCTGTTTTCCGCGTCCACGGCTCCTGTTTCTGCTTCCCCGGTCCCCGCCATCTACGGGTGCCAGGTTTATCGGCAGTCCTGCACGTGGACTTACTACTCCACCCCATTCCTCCAGACGATCGTGGGCGGCCGCACCATGGCCTGCGACGGCGTCGTGACGACATGGGGCCAGTACTCGCCATATCAGCGTTTCGCGGCATCGTCGTGCTGATTGGCGGCCCGGGCCGCGCCGTGATCTCGCCGCGGCCGTCAGGTGCACAGCGTGCCGGGCTTGTACCGGCGAGGGGTGCGGGGGAGGCATTGCCAGCGACCTCATCGAGAACCGCATCATCGACCTGGGCAAGGTGTTCGGCCTGACTCTGCCCCCCGTCGCCGCTCGGCCGTGCCGCCGAGGGACACCGTGCGACGGACGAGCGCCGCGCCATCAAGACCCTGCCGCATCCGCGGCCGGAATAACACTGGCCGGCCCCGTGTTCATCACCCTGCCGGTGCGTTAGTGTCCCCCGGGCTCTAACCACTGCCTTCATGGAATACTGTCCGGCTGGAGCCATGTTGCGCCTTTCGCCGTGAGGCGACCAGCGCACCGGCCACGGCACGCCCTCGTGAGCACACGCTCCCGGGGGCGCTGTCATGTATGGCGTCCACGTGCCGCTGGGCGCACGAAACATCAGCCGGTGACTATCTGTGCCCGGCGATCACTCCATGAAGATGGACCGGCAACAGATCGAGGTTAACGACCGGCGACTGCTCGTGCTCTCAGACGGGCCCAGGACCGCGGTTTACAGGGGCTGTCATCTGGTCGCCATGGCTGGGCCTCGTGACCGGAACTTGCACCTCCACTTGGCTTGCCGCCCGGCCGGCTCGGCCCCACGGTGCGAAGGAGCAATCTCCACGTCTGCCGGTGCGGCGGACATGCGAGTGCGCGACGATGGGGAACATGGCAGCTGAGGAGTTCACTAATGCGCATCCGGCGCTCACCCAGTTCTGGCATCCCGTAGCGCTGTCCGCCGAGGTGGGCGTGGAGCCCGTCGCGGTCCGCCTGGGCGGTCAGGGCTGGGCGCTGGCCCGCTTCGGCGACGGCATCGCGGCGTTCGCCGACGCATGTCCGCATCGCAGGGCGCGCCTGTCCGCCGGGCAGATCACCGGCGGCACACTGCAGTGTGCCTACCACGGCTGGCGATTCACCCGGGAGGGCAGGTGCGTGGCTATCCCGGCGCTGGAGGACACCGCGGCGATCCCGGAGCGGGCCACGCTGCGCCGCCCGGCCGAGGTCACCGAGCAGGACGGCGTGGTGTGGCTGGCACCGGCGCCCCCGCGCGCTCCCATACCGGAACTGCACCCAGGGGTGCCGCTCGCTGGTGACGGCATCGCGACGGTGGTCCTCCCGGTCGTCCGGGTGGAGGCCAATGCGGCGCTTCTGATTGACAACTTCCTCGACGAGGCGCACTTTCCGTTCGTCCACGCGGCCACGATCGGCGGGGCCGGCCCGGAACCCATCCCGCGGGCAGAGGTCGACCGCCGCGGCCTGTCGTTCACGGCCGTCCGCGAGCACACGTTCACCAACCTCACCGACCCAGCGGTGCGGGACGGTACGCGCCCGGCGGTTCAGCGCCGCCGGATGACCTACCGGTTCCAGGCTCCGCTGACCGCGACCTTGCTGCTGGAGTTCCTGGACGCCGGAGGGTGGCTGTTCCTCACCTTCACCGCGCAGCCCGAAGACGAGCGCTTCTGCCGGGTGTACCAGACGGCGACCGGCCCGGGAATGAGCGATCCCGAGCAGGCTGAAAGCACCGTGAAGTATGAAATGTCGATCCTCGAGGAAGACCTGGACCTGCAGCGGCGGGCACTGTCCGGCCTGGAGTTCCCGCTCGACATCGCCGCCGAACTGCACACCAGGGCCGACCGGGTGTCGGTCGAGTTCCGCCGCGTCCTCACCGCCGCCATCAACGGCTGAGCCTGCGCGCTGTCCGCGCGTAAACGCATGCCGTGGGCGCTTCAGGGGTCGATCAGGTCCGCGGCGGGGCGGCGGGGGGTGGCCCGCGTGGTGCGGGCGGCACCGAGTTGCAGCAGCATCTGCGGGTGCCCGGGCAATGCGAGGCTGCCGGTGATCAGCGCCCGGATGGCTGCTGCTTCCAGCGGCTGGGAGTGCAGGCTGGCAAAGCACCAACGGCTGGCGGCCTCCAGCAGCAGCCGGTTGAGCGCCTGGCCTGCCCGCAGCCAGTCCTCCCGGCTGTCACCCGCGGTGAGCAGCACGGCCGTCGTGGCGTGGCCCAGGTCTGCCGCGCCCTGCGGTCCCTTGACAGCGGCGCCTGGCCTGTCGTGGGATGTCTGTTCACTGGCCGGCAGTCCGAGGCCGCGGCCCAGGTCGAAGTCGCGCTGCGGCAGCCGCCCGGCCTGGCGGGCAGAACCAGCGGGGAACGCATAGGCCGGCACCCCGTCACGAGCCGCGCTGGCCCGGTTCCGGGTCCACCGCCGCATCTCGGCTCGTGCCACCGGGTCGAGGTCTTGCCTGCGATGCGTGCCGGCCAGGATGGCCGCAAGCTTCCGGTAGGCGCGTTCGGTGTCAACGATGGCCAGCGTCGCGCCCTCGGCCACCGCATCGTGCTGCAACCGGGCCAGCAAGCCCGCCGGCAGCGGCCCGGGCTGGAACGGGCCGCGGTGGGTGTACCGGTGCGGGACCGCCGCCAGCACAGTGTGCTCGGCGGCCGTCACCGGCACGGCCGCACCGAGCCTCACCCGGGCCAGCAGGGACAGCGAGCCAGGCTCGGGGAACAGCGTGACGACAGGCTGGCGGCCCAGCGAGCGGACGGCCAGCCGCAGGCCGAACAGCGCGGCACCGCAGCTGATCAGCAGTTGCCTGCCCAGCGGATCGGTGTGGAGCTTGCGCCTGGGGTCGGCGTACACCTCGACCGCCTGCCCGCTGATCCGGAACCGCCACGGCTGCGTGTTGTGCAGCGACGGCGCCCGGGCCGCCATCCGTATCAGGTATCCCGCCAGCTCCACCGAGATCGGTTCGGGTCCGGCAGACCCAGCCTCATTCCCGGGTGCACCCGGGCCCACCAGCATCGTCATGGTCCTCACCGCCTGTCCTCGCCGCAGCATGCCCGAACCAGGACCCGGCAGATCAGGGACCTTGGCACCCGGTCCGGGGGACCAACGTCCCATCCAGTCACGGGCTGCCGGCCGTCACTGGTTGCGGTGGCTGTGAGCTTCCAGGCGGGACCAGGACTGCGGATCAAGAGTCATGCTCCGTGTTAGTCAGCCCGTTTCTCCGGTGGTGAGGTGGCCAGGGTCAGCCGGGTACGGGCCGGGATCCGGCCCGGTGGGTCCGCCAAGTGAGAGCGCGTGCAGTGCTTCGATCAGCATCTCCATCCGCGCGGCCGCATCGGCTACGCGGCGCAGCATCCGGTCAAACTCAACGTCGGCCGGGGATGGTTTGCCGTGCTGCCGGCAGTAGTGCGCGAACCCGTGCACGATGCTGACCGGCCGGCGCAGTGCCAGGAGCACCTCGGCCAGCCGCTCGGACACCTCAGCCGCCGGCCTGCGCGCCGCCGCCGCGGTCTGCCCGGCGCTTTGCGTGAGCTCGGCAGCCCCGCGCGAGGGCCGCAGGATCGCCCGCGTGCAGGCGAGTGCCGCGGTCGCCAGCATGACGAGCACGGCGCCGGCCGTGGCGGTGTAGCGTGCTGCGGCCGGCCCGGTGCCGGCCAGGCGCGTCATGATGGCGAGCATGCCGCTGGCACCGTGTCCTGTCAGCCTGCTGATCACGTACCGTACGTCATCGGGCCCGTACACATACAGGATGTGCTGCGGCTGGTAACGAACGGCCTCGATGACCACACGCCAGCGCCCGCTGGCCCCCGCGCCCGGCACGGTGACCGGCCGGGCCAGGTGCGCCGCGAGCCAGGGGCCACTGGCCGGGATCAGCGGGCCGGCGGCGCCGGGACTTGCCGGAGCCAGCAACTGCCCGCTCACGCTGCGCAACTGGGTGCCGCATACCCCGGGCGGCACCGGGCTGGAGCTGGGCTGGGCTACCAGACCGTGGCTGCGCATGCTGCTGGCGCAGGCCTGCAGGCTGTCATCTGCCTGCCCGATCAGGTAGCCGCTGGCTGCCGATAGACCGGCCATGCCGATCACGGCCGCAGCGGGCGCCACCAGGGTCACCGCGAGGCATGCGAACAGCACCCGCAGTGGTACCCGGATCGGCCTGCCCACGTATCCAGTCTGACCGCCCTCGTCAAACTCGAACCAGCCGCAGCCATGCTTGACCGCCAGGGCATCGGGCGCTGATCAGCACGAGCCGCTGACTTGGCGTCATAACGGACGCCAAGTCAGCGTCATGACCGCGGCAGCCGCCAAGGACGCGCACCAAACGTTGAGCCATACCCTGTACCGGTCAGTGACTGCTGGCGTCGAAGGCCCGGCCGAACGCGCGGACCCGCTCCGGCCAGGTGTACACCAGGGCGAGAACGACTATCAGGCCGGCCACGAGGCAGCCCAGCGCGATCCACAGCGAGTAGCTGATCGGCGCGGGCGGGCGCGGGAAGATCGACGCATAGATGGCGTAGCCGCAGACGGCCACCGCGATCAGCGGCAGCACGACGTCCAGCAGCCAGTTGTAGGCCCCGGCGCTGCGGGCCCTCCAGAAGAAGACCATGCCGGCCAGGGCGACCAGGACGTAGGCGAAAAGGATGCCGATCGAACCGGTCGTGGCCATCAGCCCGAAGTAGTTGATGACGCCGTAGTGCCGGCCGAGCGTCGCGCCGAGCACGAGCGTCAGCGCCACCGACACCCCGATGCCGACGTAGGGGCTGCGGAAGCGGGGGGTGGTCGCGGCGAACATCCGCGGGATGCCGCCGTCCCGGCCCATCGCGAACATCGTGCGCGCGGTCAGGTTTACCCCCGCCAGTGCGGCCACGAAGCTGTCCACCACCACGACGATGTCCACCAGGATGCTGAACCAGTGCCCGACATAGCGGTCGGACAGGGTGGCCAGTGCGGTGGGGTCGGCCGCCCACCGGCCGGCCCCGGACACGCCGTAGCCGATCGCCTGGGCCCAGGTGGTGAAGACGAAGTACACGGTGGCCAGGATGACCGTGCCGAGGATGGCGCGGGGGATGACCCGCCGCGGCTCGGCGGCCTCCTCGCCGAGCACCGCGGCCGCTTCGAAGCCGATGTATCCGGTGAAGGCCAGGATCACCGCCAGGAACAGGCCGTGCGTGCTGGGTGCCAGGTTCAGGTCGAACGGCCGCCAGGTCAGCCCGTGCGCGCCGCCCTTGGCCACGATGATCAGCGACAGCACGACGATCGTGAGCACGCCGATCACGGCGAAGACGAGCTGCACTCGCATCGAGACCCTGACGTCGGTCAAGGCGATCAGCAGGATCAGCGCGAGCAGGATGAGGTACAGCGGGAACCAGCCGAGATGAATGCTGGTGTTGGCGGTGAGCACGGCGGACAGGAAGTCCGCCGAGATGATCAGCACGAACGAGATGCCGATCGCGAAGGCGATCGCGTACATCCAGCCGCCGATGAAACCGGCCTGCGGGCCCAGGCCACGCACGGTGTACGCGTACAGGCCGCCCGCGTGCGCGATCCGGCGGGTGAAGCGCACGATCACCGAGGCCAGGCACAGGCTGCCGATGCCGGCGATCACGTAGGCGGCGGGTACGGCGGCGCCGGCGCTCACCGCGGCCGAGGCGGGCGCCGCGGACACCGCGAAGGTCAGCGCCAGCAGAGCCAGCGACTGAGCGATGGCATCGGCGCTGCCGAGCACGCCGTGCCGCAGCTCGCCGACTTGTGTCCACCTTGCTTTGGCCATGGCCGTTTTCTCTCCGCTTGGGGTAGTGGCTTGGGATAGATGAAGGATCAGTCGAGCAGGGCGAAGACCCGCGCGGGTCCGCCGTTGGCCGCCTTGACTTTGAGCGGCGCGACCACGATCTGGCAGCGGGCCGGCAGTTGGTCGAGCGCGGCGAGGTTTTCCAGGATTATCGCGCCGGCCGACAGCCACACGTGGTGCAGCTCGTAATCGGTGCTGTCGATCGGATCCGCGGACGGCCCGTCGAAGCCGACGCCGGCCACGCCCGCATCGATCAGCGCCTTCGCCGCGGCCGCGTCCGGGTAGCACCAGCCGTGCCAGTAGGCCTCTGTGCCCCAGTTCCGCGCATTGCCCGAGCGCAGCAGGACGATGTCGTTGCGGCGCACCTGTGGTAAATAGCGGCCCAGCGCGTCCAGCCCCACGGCGCCAGGTTCGTGCGCGCTCAGATCGATGGTCAGCGCCTCGGTGACCAGATGGTCGAGCGGGATATCGTCCAGCGTGCTGCCTCCCGCGATCTGGTGGGCGGGCGCATCGACGTGCGTGCCGGTGTGGTTGACGAACGTGTACTCCGACATCGCATACCCGTCGGTGGCCACTTCGGCCAGGTCGCGAAACCTTGGCGGGCTGATGCCCGCCATTAACGGCATATCGTCGGTCATGCTCTGTGTCAGGTCGATGACCCTCATCCGATGCCCGCCTTAGCGCCGGAATCATTTGTAAGTGGTTAACGCAAACTAGAACCATACCGGGATGAGATCAAGAGCGGGTACCGATCGCCCGGGACGCACAGGCTTTTGAACCAGCCGGCCTTGGCGGCCGCCCCGGCTCAGTTGGCGGACCTGGTGACGATCACGCGGAAGCCGTCAAGCTACTGACCGGTCACCTTCCCGCGATGCGGGCCAGGCTCTGTCGCACCGCCTGGGTTAACGGGTCACCGGGCAGCAGCACTCGCTCACAGCGCTCGGCGGTGTCCTCCAGCAGCTTCTTCATATCGGTCAGCATGCCCACGGAGTCGTAGATGTCTGCCAGGGTGGCGCACCGGGCGAGGGTGTCCGGGTGATCGGCCCCCAGGACCCGCTCGGAATCGGCGCGCACCTGCTCGAACATCTGCAGTGCGGAAGTCGTCCGGCCGGCCTGGAAGCAGGCGGAGGCCAGTCTGCTGCGGGCGGTCAGGGCGTCTGGGTGGTCGCGGCCGACTGCCTTTTCCCGGTCCGCCACGGCTTGCTTGTGCTGGTTCAGCGCCTGCTTGACCTGGCCATCGGCAAGACAGGCGTCGGCCAGATTCTGGCGGGCAGTGATCGTGTCCGGATGCCGGGCGCCCTGGACGCGCTCGCGTTCAGCCAGCGTGCGGCGGTACGACTGGACCGCTTCGCTGAACTGCTCCGCGGCCATGCACGCGGCCGCGTAATCGTCCCACGCGCGCAGTGTGCCTGGGTTGTCCCGGCCGTGGATGCGTTCCCACCCGGCAGCGACCTCGCCGAGCACGGTGACCGCGTCCCGCGGCTCGCCCGCCGCCACCAGTGCCCGGCCGAGATCGATCCGCAGCCCGGTGATCGCTGGATGCTGGGGCCCGAGAGCCCGGGCGCTGTCGGCCAGGGCCCGCTGGAAAGCAGGGACCGCCTGTTCCGGCCGTCCCGCCGCCAGGTAGGCCGTGGCCAGCCGTTGCATCAACTGGAGAGTATCCGGGTGGTCGGCGCCCAGGATCCGCTCACTGGTCGCGGCCAGCCCGGACCAATAAGCCATGGCCGGCCCGGTCAACCGGGCGTTGTCCAGGCTCTGCCCGGCGCGCAGCAGCAGCGGATGGCAGCCACCCGACCACAGCGCCTCCCCGGCGATGCGCTGCAGGCTCGCCGCGCATGACCGCAGGTCACCGCCCAGCCACGCCAGCGGTTCCTGCTCGGGCCAGATCTCCAGCAGCGCGGCGGCGGCCACCCGCACCGCCCGGTCGAGCACCTGCTCCGGGATCATCGCGCGGACGGCCTCCTGCACCAGTGCGCTGATCCGCACCGCCCGCGAGCTTCCCGGGTGAATGCTGAGCAGGCCGACCCGCTCCAGGGTGACCACATCGTTCCAGGCGCGCTGCGGGTCCACCTGCTGGGCGCCACCGCTGTGGGCCAGGTAGTCGCGGGTGGCCTGGGCCACGAAGAAGGTACCGGGAATCTCGTGCCCGTCGAGCAGCGCGGCGAGCAGCAGCAGGAACTGGGCGGTATGCCCGCCGGCAAGCTCGTCGGCCCGGTCCACGCACAGCGTCCAGGTGACCATGGCCGGCGGTGGCTGGCTGCCGTCCTGCCCGGTGAGCTGCATCTGCCGCTGCGTAAACCGGTCCTGATAATCCCGGCATGACTGCGTCGAGCTGCTGATCACCGCGGTGGCCTGGGCGAGAGCCAGCGGATCGCAGCCAAGCTTCTCGATGAGATCGATACCGCCCAGCCGCTGGTCCGGATCCGCGGTGAGCCGGCCCATCAGGTAGTTGAGCGCCTCCCGGGTGCTGAACACGTCCACCGGGATCACCGTGTGCCGCGAGCCGGGCACGGCCGCCACGTCGGCGGTGGTGACCAGGACCGTGCCGGCCGGGCCCTCGGGCCAGAGCCCCTTCAGGTGAGCCGCGTCGGTGAGGTCGTCGAAGACCATCAGCCACCGCCGCCTGGTTTCCCCCAGCCACCGCACGAATCTCATGGCCACCGACTCGCTGTCGCCGGCCGGCGGGACGCCCAGCGCCGCTATGGATGCCTCTACGTAACCCGCCAGCACCGACGCCCGGGACGTGGCCGTGATCCAGACCAGCAGCTCGATGCCGCCGGACCGGAACAGCCCCTCTGCGGCGGCCACCGCGAGCTGGGTCTTCCCCACCGGCCAGGGGTGACCCTTGGCCTGAGCGCCTCCGCCATGGGCCGGGCCGGGCGCCAGCACAACCGTGGCCCCCGGTCCCAGCGCCGCGTTGAGGTTGGGCGCGGTTTCCGGCCGGGTGCTGAACCCGTCGGCAAGGGGTGGCACCGCGCCCGACCGGACCGGCCAGGTCACCTGTGCGGCGGCCGGCCCGGTGGGTTCATCAGGCTGCACCCGGCTGTGCATCACTGTTCTCTCTAGCCGCTCGCCGTCGTTGTGGAACCTCACTACCTGGCGCAGGACGCCAGCACCCACCCAGGGCAAGGCATCCGTCCTGGGCAGGATCCGCCAAGGGCAAAGCACAACCATACGGCCAACCGGGACCGTGTGGCGCACCGGCTTCAGATGTCACTGTCGCCACACGGTTTGGCACCCTGATCCATCAATATCCGCAAAACGCATGAGGTGACACCATTTTTCGGCACCTAACGGTCCTTGACGAGGCGATACGACGGCGTGACGATGCGTGAAAACCGCACGTCACCTGATGGTGAGGGAAGGAGGCCAGAGATGGACTGGCCGACCCGCATGAGGGTGCTCACGGCCGGAGCGGCGCTGACCGTTGCGGCAGGATTGTCCACTGGCAGCGCCGCGCTGGCGGCACCCTTAGGTCAGCTTCCCGGGTTCGGGACGCCGCCGCTCAAGATCAAGGTAATCGGCCGGCTCGCGGACGGTAAGCCCATGCTGTCAAGCAGCTCGCCCACCGGCTTGCCACCCTCAGCAATCAGCTCCGTCTACAACCTGTCCGGGCTCTCGCCAAGCTCAGGCGCTGGGGCAGGGCAGATCATCGCCATCGTGGATGCCTTCCACGACCCCAATGCACTGTCCGACCTGAACACTTTCAACGCCCAGTATGGGTACGCGCAGCTATCTGCCTGCACGTCGCTGTCCCAGAGCGGGCCATGCTTCGAGCAGGCCGACCCGCAGGGTACGCCGAAGGTCAACGCCGGATGGGTGCTGGAAGAATCACTCGACATCGAGTGGGCCCACGCCGAGGCACCTGGCGCCAAGATCGTCCTGGTTGAGGCCGCCTCCAACAGCAACAGCAACCTGTTCGGCGCGGTGGTGGCCGCGAACAATCTCGGCGCCACCGAGGTGTCGATGAGCTGGGGTGGTGGCGAGTCCAGCAGTGAGACATCGTTCGATTCCGACATGACGCACAGCGGCACGTTCTACACCGCCTCCTCGGGAGACAGCGGGCACGGTGCCCAGTACCCGGCCGCCTCACCCAACCTGATCGCGGTCGGCGGGACCACGCTGAACGGCTGCAGCGGCACCTCATGTGGCGGGTTCACCGGCGAGACCGCCTGGTCGGGCTCTGGCGGTGGCGCCTCTGGCATCGAGCCGGTCCCCGGCTACCAGACCAGCTACACCGGCCCGGTGTCCGGAGCTTCGACGATCTCGGCACTCACCGGAAGCGAGCGGGGCATCCCCGACGTGTCGTTCGACGCCAACCCCAACACGGGCGTGTCCGTCTTCGACAGCACCAAGGACCAGGGCCAGGCAGGCTGGTTCACCCTCGGCGGCACCAGCGTCGGCGCACCGAACTGGGCGGGCATCCTGGCGGCCGGCCAGGCCGCGGGCAGCACCGCGCTCCAAGGCGACTCCGCCATCTATTCGGGTGGGTACAAGACGAACCTCAGGGACATCACCAGCGGGACCAACGGCACTTGTGGCACCAGTTGCACCGCGGGTACCGGCTACGACTTGGTCACCGGCCTCGGCAGCCCGGTCAACTATCCCTGACCGGCATCGACGGATCACGCGAAAGGAGTTATGACGTGAATGACAGGACCCGCATTACCGGCGCGTTAAGCCCCCGGTCCGCGCCTCAGCGCACCCGTCCGCACGACCGCTCCCGCCTGGTGGTGATCCGCGGCTTGACCGTAGCCGCCACCGCAGCGGCTCTGATCTTGGGCATGGCCGCGGGCTCCGGTTAACCCCGTCCCTGGCGGCGGCGCACCGGCTGCGGCCGCGACCGCATAGCCCCGTTCCCAGGCTGGGCTCGGGCAACCTGATCAACCACGGTGGCCCGGTGCAGAACGCGCCGCGAGTGTACGTGGTCTACTGGGGCTGGACGTCTGACCCCAGCGGCGAGCAGTCCTACCTGGCCTTCCGGCGTCTTGTGGCACCGGTAACCCAGACGGCACCGGCCTAGCCGGGCGGGGCGGCGACAGCCAGCCGCCCGCCCCGCCCGGCGTCATGACGTGGGCGCACTGCGGCGGGCTGGCTGGGGCTGGTGCTGCCCGTGCCGGGTGTGCGGCGCAACTTTCGCCGACCGCACACCCGGCGCTGGTCAGATGCAGGTCAGGACGGTGGCGTTGGTGATGGGTGGCTGGATCGTGCCGGACCCGCGCTGTGGGTCTACGACGATCTCCCCCTTGGGGCATGACTTGGTGTACTGCCCGTAGGTCCAGGTAAGGGTGTTGCCCGTCGCAGTCACGTTCTGCATCCCGCTCACCGTCAGCGCCTCGGTCGCGTTCCCGGTGAAGGTGTTGCTGGTGAACGATGCTCCGGTGCCGGTGTTGTAATCGCTGAACCAGGCGGCCGTGCCCAGCGACAGCGCGATGCCGTAGCCCGCGGTGGGGCCGGTCCACAGCGTGTTGCCGGTCACGGATGACCCACTGAAGCTGGGGCTGCACGCGTGGTTGTGCTGGTCGAGTGGGTCGGCCACGATGCCGCCGAACGCCGAGTTGCCTGCGTTCAGGATCGTGTTGCCCGACACCGTGGATTTCTGGTCGGCCGGGCAGGCGCGGAACAAAACGATGCCCACGTCGGTCGCGTCGATGACCGTGTTCCCGGTGACCGTGGCGTTCTCGCAGGCCACGCTCAGCCCGTCGGACCAGGCTCCGGTCGTGGTGTGGTTGGTGGCGTACTGGGTGGACAGGTTCCCGGTGATCGTGGTGCCAGAGCACGGAAAGCCCTCGGTCGTGCCGAGCGCATGCAGGTTGGTGAACCCGATCGAGTCGGACAGCCGGTCGTTCGACGCGATGGTGCCAGCACCGCCGGCGGTCTCCACGTTCACCGTGCCACCGTTGAGGGTGCTGTTGGTGGCGCGCTGGCCGTCCACCCACACGTTCTCCAGCTTGGCGCCGCTTTCCACCTCGACCACCGCGGCGCCATTGCTGTTGCTGGGATTGTTCACGAAGCCGGGCGCCCGGACCAGCCGGCCCATCTCCGCGTACCGGTTGGGGCCGGGCTGCCCGGCCGTGGTCAGCGTGACGCCGGACGGGATGTTGAGGCCCACCCACCGGGATCCAACCTGGATGGGGGTTGTGATCGAGACGACCACCTGCTGGGCCAGTGTGACCGTGGTGCCGGACGGCGCCGAGTCCAGCATGGTCTGAAGCTGCTGCTGGGTGCCGCCGGTGAAGCAGAACTGGCCCGAGCAGCTCTGGCCGAGCGGGATGGTGATCGCCGTGCCGTTACCGAAGTAGTACGGTCCCTGGGTGCAGAACGTGGCGGCGTCGCTGGTGAACTCCGAGCTGGTGAAGATGTCATCCACCACCGTGGTCCAGCTCGTGCCGGAGTTCAGCAGGTTCAGGTAGTAGTTGTAGCCGCTGGAGTCCGGCTCCCGGTCCAGCGCCCCACGGTACAAGGCGAGCAGCTTGGCGGCGTTGTCATAGTTCAGGCCGGAGAACTCACTCGACAGGTAGATCGGCTCACCCTTCTGGGCCAGCGTGGCGGCACTGCAGCCGCTGGACTGGAAGAACGCGATCATGTTGGTCCAGGCGCCCTGATCGGGAGCGCGGCCGAGCCCTTCACTGTAGATTTTGGCTATCCACTGGGCTGGAATCACATTGGCGGCGGCGGCCCGGCCGGGCAAGCCGGCCAGCAGGGGAACGGCCAGCAGTAAGGCCGCCACAGACCGCGCGCGTGACCAAGCGGACATGACACCTCCTGGGTGGGATGCGCATCGGGCGGCATGATTTGTTCCCAGTAATCTCCACCGCACACGAAGCACACCAGCAGCAGGCCCCTGGCCAGGACCGTTACCGCAAAATTGGCTGGCAGGCCGGCCTAACCCCGGCCAGGCGGCCTAACCCCGGCCCGCAGATGCCTGGCTGCGGGCCCGGATGTTACCGGCATCCGGGCCCGCAGGAATTTGCTCACGCCCTGATGCCGGCGGCCGGCAAGGGGCGTGATGCCTCAGATTGGGCGGACGTTCTCCGCCTGCGGTCCCTTCTGCCCCTGGGTCGTGTCGAACTCGACCTTCTGGTTCTCATCCAGCGACCGGTAGCCCGAAGTCGCGATCGCGGAGAAGTGGACGAACACGTCCGCCGTCCCGTCATCGGGGGCGATGAAACCAAAGCCCTTGTCGGCGTTGAACCACTTCACTGTTCCTGTTGCCATTAGCTAAGTCCTCTATCCGCTATGTCACGGCACGGCATCACCGCGCCAGCCGCGAGCCTACCGGTCGTAGCCGCAACTGGATCCCTCTCTGCGGCTGTCGCTGGCAACCGTTCGGCGGTCTTCCGGCCGCTGGCTCTGGTCTCAGGCTGGTCAGCCGCTGCTAACTGCACCTGCGCCCGCACGTGGCGTTGATGGACATCAGGTTGCCCGGCGACTGCTGGAGGGGATGGCTGGTGCGGCTGCCAGGATGACAGTGGTGGATTCCTCCGCGGTCATCGCCATCTTGCGTCAGGAAACAGACGCGGACCTCTACCTTGACGCGATCGACACGGCTGAGCAGTTGCGGATGTCGGCTGCTAATCACCTGGAAGCGGCGATCGTCGTGGACAGTGCCCGCGATCCTGTAGCGTCACGCCGCTTCGACCAGTTCATCGCGGAAGCCGGTATCCGGGTGGAACCCGTGACGCCATCCCAGGCGCGTATCGCCCGGGATGCCTACCGTGACTACGGAAAGGGTTCGGGGCCGCAAGGCTTCGCTCGATTTCGGTGCCTGCTTCGCTTATGCCCTGGCCAGGGAGACCGGCGAACCGCTGCTGTTCAAAGGCGATGATTTCAGCAGCACGGACATCGCCTCAGCGCTTGACAGCCGCTGAGGGTGCCGGGGGGCGACGATGTCTGCCCAGGTCAGTGGCCTGCGTGCGGTCACGCTCGCCGGGTCAGGCCTAATGTCGCCGTTCCCAGAATTGGCCGGTGTCAGTGTTGCAGGATCGCGACCCGGCCCAGGTCTCCGGAGGCCCAGCAGGAGCCGTCGGGTGCGCAACTGACGGTGTCGAACTGGCCGGTATCGAAGGTGTGCCAGTGCAGGCCGCCGTCGAAGGAGACGTCGGAGCCGGTCAGGCCGACCGCGACGACCGTGGCGGAGGTATGCGGGACCCAGGAAACACCGGAACGGTAGCCCGCTGGCCCTGAGGGCGGGGAGAACCACGGGCCGCCCAGGAAGGACAAGGCCGCGGTGTGGGCAGCGGCGGTCGGGTTGGCGAAGTCGCCGCCGACCGCGACACCGGCCAGTGGGGTGCGGAACGCCAGTGCGAACACCCCGGCGGTGGGGCCGGTGACGATGGGGGTGGTGGCCACGTGCCAGGTCAGGCCGCCGTCGCGGGAGCTGAACACGCGCGCGGCGGTGCTGCCCCCGGAGCCGAACCACGCATCGTGCCCAAAGGTAGTCAGGCATTCGCCGCTGGCGGCGAACCCGGCCTCACCGGACAGCGCGGGAGGCATCCCCGCGGTCGGCAGCACAGCCCAGCTACGCCCGCCGTCGCGGGTGGACAGGATCCGGAACTTGCCGTCCACCGGATCGCTGAGCACCAGGCCGCGGCGGGGGTTGAAGAAGGCCATGCAGTCGAAGAATGCCTGCGGGCTGGTGTTCTGGTAGGCCAGGCTCCAGGTACGGCCGCCGTTGGCGGTGACGTACAGCCGGGAGTCGGTGCCGGTTCCGGCGGCCATGGCCACCGCCCGGGTCGCGCTGAAGGCTTCGATGTCGCGGAACTGCAATGCCGACGTCCCGGCCGGTGAGGCGTTGATCCACGTCCGGCCGCCATCGACAGTCCGCAACACCACCCCGTTATAACCGCCCAGCCAGGCCACCTTCCGGCTCACCACCGACAGGCCCCGGAAATGGTCCTGGGTACCGGTATTCAGCAGCCGCCACGACAACGCCGGCTGCGAGTCGCCGGGGCGGGTGGCGGTCCGCGCTGAACCGACGGCCGCGCCGGCGGATGGGATCACCACGGATGACAGGCCAGCCACGGCGGCGCACATGGCCGCCGCCCGCACATAACCAGCAAGACCACGATGTGACGTCATGACTGGGACGCTAGCCCACCGGCCGTTGCGGGGCCAGTGGCGACGGCCGATCGCAGCCGGCGGCCCGTTGGCCTCAGGCGTAGTTCCGTCCGCACACCGGCGCTGGCGGATCTCAGCTACCCGCCAGGTGGCCGGTTGTTTCGCTGCCCAGCCATCACGGCGGAGCGGTTTGTGGCCCCGGCGCATTCGCCGGCGCCCGGTCCCAGCCCGGCGCAGGGCCGCGGCCGCCGCCGCCCGCTGGGACGGCGGGCCCGGGTCACGGTGACCGAAGCGCCGCTGTGATCTTGCGGGTGAGCTTGACGGCGTGGTAGCCAACGATCACTGCGATCACCAGCGCGGTGGCCGGGTCGAGCCAGTACCAGCCGCCGGTGCCGGCAATGATCGCGCCGCTGATCGCCACGCCTGCCGCTGCGGCGGCATCCGCGGCGGTGTCGAGCAGGACCGCCTTGACATTCAGGTCCTCCCCGCCGTCAGCATCACCGGGATCGCCGCCGAGCACGAACGCGCCGGCCAGCATGACGGCCGCAGCGACGGCGCTGACGATCAGCACCGGCAGGCCCTCGACGCGGCTGGTGCCCGCGGCCAGGCGCTGGATCGCTGCTGCGCAGATCCCGATGTTCAGGATCAGCAGCCAGCCGGCGTTGACCAGCGCGGCGACGTTCGTGGCGTTCGGGTACCCGCCCGGGCGGGCAGGGCTGGGCGGGCGGGCAGCGAGCCAGATCGCCAGCAGCGATACGCCGATGGCGCCGCCGTCTGCCAGGTAGTCCGCACCCGCCGCCAGGACAGCCAGTGAATGCGCCGCCAGCCCGGCCACCACCAGCGCTGTGACCAGGCCGAGGTTCAGCAGCAAGACGATGGTCAGCCGCCTGGCACGTGACATGACCGGATGGTACGGGAATCCCCGTCCGCCATCACCGGGTGAACAGGCCGGCTCCCGTCGTGGTGGGCAATGTGCCACAGCCACCGCACGCGTTCCAGCCGGGGACCGAATCGCTGAACGTGGTCTGTGCCGCCAAACGCGGGGTGTCGCTAATGTGCGTGGTGACCGGCCGGGTGGCAGTACACCGGCCAGGCACAGCAGCCAGGAACGCTCGCCCGCTGGCGCGGCGTGACCGGGTAGTTCTGCGAGACTGTGAGCGGAGGGAGGCGCCTTGCCACTTATTCCTGGAATGCCGCGCTGTCGTCCGCGGCGGCCCCTCACGAGCCCGGTGCCGATGGCTGTCACGTCTGCCGGGCTCAGCCATGCCGATAGCGCAGACCTGCAAGAACCTGGACAGCACGGGTGAAAAGCGACCGCCTGGACCGAGCTCTCGCGGCTGAGGCCAGACGCCTGCGAAAGCTCGCTGATCCAGCGCCATCGCGCACGCTCTACGCGCTGTGTCGCCTGCGCGTGCCCGATCAGCTGCGCGACGGCCCGCGGACGACAGCGGAACTGGCCGCTCGCGTAGGTGCCGACGAAGAGGCACTGGACAGGGTCATGCGGGCCGGAGCGGAACTCGGCGTGGTTGCGCCGGAAACAGAACTGACCGGCCAAGACGGGGCGCGCAGATGGAGACTGCGGGACGCCGGGCGGCTGCTGTGCCATGACGAACCAGGCAGCCTGCGCGCCGAACTGGCAGACAATGACTTGTTCAGCGCATGGGCCGGATTCGAGCACTCCGTACGAACCGGTCAGCCGTGCTACCCGAAAGTACTTGGCAGCCATATCTACGATCGATTGGAAGCCGATCAGCATAGTCTGGAAGAATTCCACAGACACATGTATGCGCGGGCCCAGAGCCTGTACGGTCCTCTGCTCGATCTTGACATCTGGCCACACCAGGGCACTGTAGTTGATGTGTGCGGAGGAACAGGCGGGCTTCTCGCACAGCTACTGGTGGCGCGGCCGGGCGTGACCGGGGTACTTTATGACTTGCCCTCAGTAGTCGCACTATCCCCGCTAGCCGTGCCGGAGCTTGGTGACCGGGTACGCTTCGTAGCGGGTGACGTATTCAGTGCAGTGCCAGCCGGCGGCGACCTGTACGTCCTGGCAAGTATCCTGCACAATTGGAAAGACCAGCAGGCCCTGACAATTCTGCGGCACTGCCGGGAAGCGGTGGCGAAAGGTGGCCGCATCTTCCTCCTGGAACGATCGATGCCGGAGTCAGGGATATGCGCGGCAGCATTTGGTGACCTCTGCATGCTGGCAATGACAGGTGGCCGCGAGCGGACGGAAGGCGACTGGAGGAAGCTGTCAGCGGCCGCGGGACTCACGCTCACCAAGGCCTGCGCGGTATCTGATTCAGAAATCAGCGTACTTGTATGCGAGGTAAACAGGTGACCAGCGGCAGGGCTGCTCCCGGGACCCCGAAGCCAGCGATGCCTGGATGGCCGTGGTGTTCGGCCCAGCAATGGCCCGTCAAGCCGGCCGGAGCGTGATGGCGTCCATGCTCGGCGTCAGATCCGTACCTTCATCCGGAAACTGTCCGCTCAGGCCGAGTACCAGCAAGCCCCTTTTCTACTTGCTCCCGGTCACGCTCTTTGTATATCCCGGTTGAGCCGGATCCTGAGCCGGAGACTGACCATGCCAGCGATTTCGTTGGACACCAGGTGGGTCGGTGGGCCGGCAATCTCAAAGGCGTCGATCCTCGCCGAGAGTTCCTCAATCGCTTGCCTGAGGATAAGCCGGGCCAGGTTGCCGCCGAGGCACCTGTGCGGGCCATTACCGAAGGCGATGTGCCGGTTGGGAGACCGGTTGAGATCAATCGTGTACGGCCGCTCGAACGCGGTCTCGTCGCGGTTCGCCGATGCTATCCAGGCGGTTACGGGGTCGCCGGCCCGGATCGTCGTGTCGTACATCTGTACATCGCGACGGGCGCGGCGCATGAAATGAGTCACCGGTGACGACCAGCGCAAGGCCTCCTCGACGGCGGTCTGCGCCAGAACTCTGCGCGGCAGGCGCCCCTCGCCGCCGTGCTGCTCCGCCAGTCCCGCCAATGTGGCGCTGATCGCGTGGGAGGTGGTGACCACCGCACCGAGCAGCAGGCTCAGGCAGTTAAGCAGAAGCTCGTCGTCATTCAGGTGGCGTCCATTCACCTGGAGGGTGATGAGGTGACTGATCAGATCCTCGGAGACGTTCTTCCGCCGCTCGGCGATGCGTTCGGTGAAGTAGCTGATTATCTCGTAGTGTGCCGACGCGGCGGTGACTCGCTCCGGGCCCAGGCTGAACTGCGGGTCGCGCGGGGCGAGCGAGGCGTATGCGAGCCGGAGCAGTGGCTCGACGTCAGTCGCTGGCAGGTCCATGAGCATTGCCGCGACTCGCATCGGAAGATCGGCGAACGCACCGGCAACGTCCCATATCTCGCCGTCAAGCGCCGGGGCCATGGCCTCCTGGACGAAGGCCAGGATCCGCTGCTGGTGAACGTGGACCGCGCGGACGGAGAACGGTTTGCCCAGTTGGTCGCGAACCTGCCTGTGCCTGGGCGGGTCGGTTGCCTGCATCATGACACCAGCCGCGGGATCGGGCGCCCCGAGCATGGAGATCGCGGTCCCGCCCTCGGAGCTGAAGGTCTCGTGTTCGGCAAGCACCCGCCGGACGTCGTCCCTGCGGGTCACCGCCCAGAACCCGGGGCCATCGAGCCGCTCCTGCCAGAACAGCGGGCACTGCGCCCGTAGCGTCTGCCAGGCGCGGTGCGCGTCGCCTGTGGTGTAAAGATCGCAGTCGCCCAGATTGATCTCGCCCAAACTGACCCGCGCGCCGGCGGGCGGCCTGGTTATCCTCACGCCCCGGCCGCCTAGCTGGCCGGGTACGACCAGTGCATGCCGTCTGGCGAGGCGACGAGCCCGTTATCGAAAAGCGGTTTCTCAGGTTCTGCGGCATCACCGAGGACGGCTCTGGATTGGATATGTGTTCCTTCTAGTGCCGCCTCCTTCGCTACTGAAGTGTTGAATATGCGGTACATGCTGAATTCCTCGGCGGCCGCTGACTCGTTTATCGCGTTCGCAAACTCATTGGCCTGATCCTTGAAACGCTGCACCAGGGTGGCAGAGCCGGTGAGGGCTTTCTCGTTGGACGACAAGCCGGAAACGAGGTTGACGAACGCCTCGAGCTCCGAGCTGCTGTCGTTTGTTACCTTCTTTGCATTCCAGAAATAAGATTGCTCGCTAACGTGCAGGTCATAGAAGCACATCAGGTATTCGTAGAAGACGCGGAACTCCCGGCGGTAGCGGAGCTCGAACTCGGTGAATGCTGCCTGCTCATCAATCATTCCGGCCAGAGTGCTGTTGATGGACCGTGCCGCAAGCAGTGCGCTGTAGGTAGCCAGGTGCACGCCGGACGAGAACACGGGGTCGACGAAACAAGCGGCGTCGCCGATGAGGACCATGCCGGGCCGCCAGTAGTTCATGTTATGGTACGAATAATCTTTGCGTACGCGAAGCTTTCCGTACTGTCCGTTCGTAATCCGCGTCGCTCCTGAGAGGTATTCTTTGATCAGCGGGCATTCATCGATCAGCGCCTGGTAGGAGGCTTCGGCATCCCCCTGTACCTTGCTGGCCAGCTCCTTTTTTACGACCGCTCCGACACTGGTGAGCGTGTCGCCGAGCGGTATATACCAGAACCAGCCACTGTCGAAGGCCGCGGACAGGATATTCCCTGAGTTAGGCTCGGGCAGGCGCTTTCCTCCGTCGAAGTACCCGAACAGCGCAAGGCTGCGGAAGAACTCCGAGTACTGGCGTGACCCGATCTGCTTGTACAGGAAGCTCCTATTTCCCGAAGCGTCGACGACATAGTTCGCCCGAATCTGACGCTGATTCCCTTCGGCATCGACGTATGCCAGCCCCCGAACTCGGCCGGCATCCTGGATAACACCGGTGGCGGCACATTTCTCGCGCACGTCCACCCCCTGACGGCGGGCGTGGTCAAGCAGTATCTTATCGAACTTACTTCGTTCCACCTGATATGCGAAAGATGTCGGGCCGGCCGTCCTCGGGGAAACCGAGAATGTGAAGGTCCATGGGTCCGGGCTAGATCCCCAGCGGAATGTGCCACCCCGCTTTCGCGTGAAGCCGGAGCGGGCCAGCTCGTCGGACACGCCGGTCATCCGGCAGACGCCATGGACAGTCGCGGGAAGTAATGACTCACCGATCTGGTAACGCGGGAACTCCTCCTTTTCAAGAATGACGACCTTGTGTCCCTGCATTGCGGTAAGTGTCGCCAGGGTTGAGCCCGCCGGGCCACCCCCCGCGACGACCACGTCAACGTCTTCGGCGTTGCGAATGCCCATATACCTCACCTTAGCGGCCCGCGGACGCACGGGACCGGGCGTACGGGTGAGCCTGTTGGGTCGCCGCGGGCTCGCCACCGCTGCCCCATCCTGGCGACAGGTACCATGCACGCCATGTCATCCGGAGCGTCATCGAGAAGCTGGCTGGCTTCCGGGCTGGCGGGGCGGCTGGGGGTGCGGCCGGAGCGGGTGCCGTTGTCGTTCGCGCAGCAGCGGTTGCGGGTCTTGGAGCAGATGGACGGGGCGGGCGCTGCCTATCACGTCGCGGTGGCGTTTCGGCTGGCCGGGCATCTGGATGCGGGGGCGCTTGAGGCGGCGGTGCGGGACGTGCTCGGGCGGCATGAGGCGCTGCGGACGGTGTTCCCGGTGGTGGACGGGGAGGCTTTCCAGCGGGTTCTCGAGCTGGGTGAGCTGCGGTGGGATCTGCCGGTGGCCGACGTTGCCGAGGCGGAGCTGGCTGCTGTGGCCGGGCAGGCGGCGGGGCAGCGATTCGACCTGGCGGCGGAGATCCCGTTGCGGGTGCGGTTGCTGCGGGTTGGGCCCCTGGTGCATGTGCTGGTGGTGGTGATGCACAACCTGGCTGGTGATGGCTGGTCGATGGTGCCGCTTTGCCGGGACATCTCGGTGGCCTATGCGGCGCGGTGCCGCGGTGCGGCGCCGGAATGGACGCCACTGCCGGTGCAGTATGGCGATTATGCGTTGCGGCAGCGGGAGATGCTGGGTTCGGAGGTGGATCCTGGCAGTGCGCTGGTGGCGCAGGTGGAGTACTGGCGGCGGGCGCTGGCCGGGATGGCGGAGGAACTGACGCTGCCGGCCGACCGGCCGCGGTCTGCGGTGGCCAGTCATCGTGGCCACAATGTGCCGCTGAGTGTCCCGGCGGAGTTGCATCAGCAGCTGACAGTGCTGGCGCGCGAGCATGGCGTGACGTTGTTCATGGTGTTGCAGGCTGCGCTGGCGGTGTTGCTGAGCCGGCTGGGCGCGGGCACGGACATCCCGATCGGGTCCCCGGTCGCCGGGCGTGGTGATGTGGCTCTGGATGACCTGGTGGGCCTTTTCGCCAATACCTTAGTGCTGCGCACGGACCTGTCCGGAGATCCGTCGTTCGGCGAGCTGCTGGCGCGGGTTCGGGAGACTGACCTGGCCGCGTTCGATCACCAGGATGTGCCGATCGAGCGGCTCGTGGAAATGCTGTCCCCGGCCCGGCCGGTGGGCCGTCACCCGTTTTACCAGGTGACGCTCACGCTGCAGAACAGTGCCACGGCGGTGCTGGACCTGCCGGGCCTGGAGATCACCGCGGAGCCTGCCGGCGAAGTCCCGGTGCAGGCCGACCTGGAGTTCGCCGTGACCGAGACGGCTGATGCCGCGGGCCGTCCGGCCGGGCTGCGCGCGACGGTGGCGGCCGCGGCGGACCTGTTCGGCCCGGGCACGTCGCGGCAGATCGCTGACCGGTTCGTGCGTGTCCTGGCGGCGGTGGCCGGCGACCCGCGGGCCCGGGTGCACCAGGTAGACGTGCTGACCCCGGACGAGCGGGAGCAGATCCTGGTGGGCTGGAACGACACCGCGGCGCCTGTGCCCGAGGCGACGCTGCCGCAGTTGTTCGAGGCCCAGGCCGCCCGCACCCCGGACGCGATCGCGGTGACCTGCCAGGACACTGCCTTGACCTACGCCCAGCTCAACCAGCAGGCCAATCAGCTGGCCCGGCTGCTTGTGGCCCGCGGCGCAGGACCAGAAACGGTAGTCGCGATCTTGATGGAGCGCTCCGCCGGCCTGATCACCGCCTTGCTGGCCGTACTCAAGGCCGGCGCCGCCTACCTCCCGCTAGACGGCAGGTATCCAGCCGGGCGAATCGCCTTCATGCTCGCTGACGCACGCCCGGCGATCCTGGTCACTACGAGTGCCGTCCACGCCGCCGCCATGGACGTACCAGGCCTGGCTCAGCTCCCGGCAGAAGTGCTTGATGATCCGCAACTGGCCGCGGACCTGCGTCGCCTCGACGTGACAGATCCCGGCGACTGCCATAGGAACGGCCCTCTGCTTCCCAGTCACCCGGCTTACCTGATCTACACCTCGGGCTCGACTGGCCAACCGAAATGCGTGGTTGTGCCGCACGCCGGGCTGGCCAGCCTCGCAGCGACGCAACTCGGCCGGCTTGCGCTCGGCTCAGCCAGCCGGGTGCTGCAGTTCGCTTCGCCGAGCTTCGACGCGTCGGTATGGGAACTGCTGATGACGTTGTGCAGCGGTGGCCGCCTGGTGATGGCTTCGGGGGAGCAGATGCAGCCGGGTCCCGGGCTGGCCGGCCTGATTGGCCGCCATGCGGTGACGCACGCGACGTTGCCGCCTGCGGTGCTGGAAGTTCTGTCGCCGAATGAGCTGGCGTCGGTGCAGGTGCTGGTGACAGCAGGTGAGGCAGCGGTGGCCGGGCTTGTGACGCGGTGGGCCGCCGGACGGCGGCTGCTGAACGCTTACGGGCCGACCGAGGCCACCGTGTGCGCGACGATATCCGGTCCGCTGCGGATGGGCGACGAGCCGCACATTGGCGGTCCGGTGGTGAACGCGCGGGTGTTCGTGCTTGATGGGTGGTTGCGTCCGGTGCCGGTGGGGGTGGCGGGGGAGTTGTACCTGGCGGGTGCGGGGCTGGCGCGGGGGTATCTGGGGCAGCCGGGGCTGACGGGTGAGCGGTTCGTGGCGTGTCCGTTCGGGCCGGCGGGGTCGCGGATGTACCGGACCGGGGATGTGGTGCGGTGGTCTGCGGGCGGGGTGCTGGTGTTTGCCGGGCGCATGGATGATCAGGTGAAGGTTCGGGGGTTCCGGGTGGAGCCCGGTGAGGTTGAGGCGGTGGCGGCCGGGCATCCGCTGGTGGCGCAGGTGGTGGTGGTGGCCAGGGAGGATGTGCCGGGTGATCGGCGGCTGGTGGCGTATGTGGTCGCTGCTGGCGGGGCTGATGGGGTGCCCGGTGGGCTGGCGGCGGTGGTGCGGAGGTATCTGGCTGAGCGGTTGCCGGAATACATGGTGCCGGTGGTTGTGGTGGTGGAGGGGCTGTCGCTGACGATGAACGGGAAGGTGGACCGGGCGGCGTTGCCGGTACCGGATCTGCGGGCTGGTGCGCGGCCGGTGGTGCGGATGCCGGCCCGGGAGGAGATCTTGTGCAGGGTCTTCGCTGAGGTGCTTGGGGTGGAGGCAGTGGGGGCGGGAGACAGTTTTTTTGATCTGGGCGGGCACTCGCTGCTGGCAAAGCGGCTGGTGAGCCGGGTTCATGCGGTGCTTGGCGCGGAGCTGAGTATCCAGGATCTGCTTGCCGAGCCGACGCCGGGCGGCCTTGCGGGGCGGCTGGCGGGGCTGGCTGGCGCCACCGGGCAAGACCCATTGGGGACGCTGTTGCGGCTTCGCGGCGAAGGCAGCCGGCCGCCGCTCTTCTGCGTTCACCCTGCGGCCGGAGTCAGCTGGGCTTACTCGGGCCTGCTGCGGTACGTCGATGATCGCCCGGTATACGGCCTGCAGGCCCGCTGGCTTGCCGACCCCCGGCATGCGCCAGGATCGCTGGCCGAGGTCGTGGGCGATTACCTTGCGCAAATCCGGTCCGTCCAGCCGCACGGTCCATACGCATTGCTCGGCTGGTCACTTGGCGGCGTGATCGCCCAGCAGATCGCGGTCAGCTTGCAGCAGTCGGGCGAGGAAACAGCGCTGCTGGCACTCATGGACAGCTATCCGATTCCACCGGGCAGCCGGGTGCGCAGGGATCAGCTCGCGGAGTCGATACAGCATGATCTGCTGGCCGAAGGCCTGCCGCCCGAACTCGCCGAGCTCGACGTGGCGTCCTTCGCCGAGGCATCCGCCGACCTGATCGACCTCACTGCCGATGCGCCGCTCGATGTCTTCCACGGCGACGTGCTCTTCTTCGCGGCCGGCGACGGCCAGTCCGCAAGGCTCGAGGCATGGCGTCCGTATATCGCCGGGACGATGGATGTCCACACGGTGGACTGCGCCCACGCGGATATGACTGAGCCGGGCCCGCTCTCCCGGATCGGCCCGCTGCTGAACGCCCGGCTGCCAGACACCGGGCAGGCCGGCTGAGGCGATGGCCCGCGCTATCAGGAGACGCGGGCGTGAATAATCAGGGGAAGCGGACAGGAGGGAACCATGCGAAGTCCCGGGCCGGCTCGTACCGGCGGCGGTAGCGCGATGTCCGGGACTCCTCACGTCGCCGCGATCGTCGATCCGTACTCGACCGGTGCGTACCTGCAGGCCGAGTTCGCCGCGCGGGGCTGGGCGTCGGTCGCGGTGCTGAGCACGCCGGACATCCCCCGGATGTTCGGCCCCGTCCCGCACGCCGGCCGCTTCCTGGAAGTGATCACCGGCCCGGACCCGGATCAGGTCGTGGCGGCGCTGCGCAGGTACCCGGTGAGCGTGGCGATTCCCGGTTGCGAGACCGGGGTGCCCCTCGCCGATGAGCTGGCTGAGCAGATGGGGCTGCCGGGCAACGGCACCGCCGGCAGCGTGAGCCGGCGCGACAAGCACGCGATGGCGCAGGCCCTCGTCCGTCACGGCGTCCGCGCGCCCGAGACGATCGTGGCAGCCGACCCGGACAGCATCGTGCGCTGGGCGGACGAG
>DATGGU010000143.1:0-3550 GCA_035308365.1 Streptosporangiaceae bacterium | reverse complement strand
AGGTGCAGGGATCGCTGGATCCGGAGACCACCTGGGGACCACACGCGCGTTGCTCGCCCGAACAACTCGCACGTCAGCGAACGCAACGCACGTACGAAAACACGCTCTGAACTGCGATACGTGCTAACTCGATGACTTGGGGTCAAGGGGTGCCGGATGGTCTTGTTCGACGCCAAAGTATCCGCCCACGGCATCTGTCGCTTCGCACGGTCCTGTTCCGTCTCTGTTCCGTCAGACCCTGATCAGGACTACCAAACGACGCGAACTGATGATGAACCAAATCGCAGGTCAGCGGCATAGTCACAGGTACCGCTGGCAGCCCGGGAAGTTCGAGCTGTACTTCGACGTCTAACCCGCGACGAAGACGACCCAGACACGACCGGGAGCGAAGGTCATCGGCCGGCCTGAATCGGTGGTGAAGGTCGTTCCGCCGTTGGCGGTCGGCCGGGACCAGTGGGTCTGGTAGGCGCGGCCGTCGCGCAGCACGACGGCCGTGCCTGAGCCCATGGTCACCGCGTACGGCGGCCGCTGCCGGCCCCATTCGAGGTAGCCGGACGTGCGCACCCTGGTGTGCTGGATGACCACTGTGGTGGCCGACATCTGGCCGGCGTCGGTAGTCTGCGCCGGCGCGCCGTCCATCCAGACCAGCCAGCGCCTCGTCGCCTTGGACCAGCGGAAGGTGAAGCTGGCGGCGGGCTCGAAGGCCGATTCCGATGAGACCGGCCGCCCGCCGGGCGGCGCCGGGCCGAACCTGAAGCCGATGTCGTGCGCCTTGCTCGCCCCCTTCGCCTCCGCGAGCAGCTCGCGGGTACGGGCGAACAGGTTGTAGGGCGCGATCCGGTTGTAGTCGCGGTAGTAGCCGCCCACCCGATTGGCGTAGAGGTCCACGGTCCTGGCGTGCTCGACGAGCCTGAGCAGGTTGGGCTGGGCACCGGAGTAAGCGAAGGCCGGGCGGCCGAACTGCCGCAGCAGCATCAGGTCATCCTCCCGGCTGCTGCGCACCGGCCCGATCACTCGGGGGAAGTGCGACGAGAAGATCGCCATGAACCGGCTCAGGCCGCCTTCGACGGGCAGCACGTAGACGATGTCTGCGCTGTTGAGTCCCGTCTGTGGCCGGGCCAGCACGATGTTGTCGATCTTGACAGCCAGCACCGGGCCGAGGCTGTGGATCCGCTCACCGGTGAACGGCGAGAGCAGCGGGCCGGTGTAGGTGGGGGTGGGCGCAATAACGGTGGGCTTGGGCTCGAGCCGCACCGGCGGACCGGGCCTGGGGGCACCCGAGCCGAGGGCGAGTCCCGCCGTGAGGCCACCTGCCAGGGCAACCGCTGTCGCCCCGGCGGTTAGCTTCGCCCGCGGTGTCCACCGCATCCGTGTCCACCGCATCCGTGTCCACCGCATCCGCGTCCACCGCATCGTTCCCACTCTCGGAACCAGGCTCCTGGCCCACTTCCTGTATAGCGTCGGTGGGAGGGTACCCGTTGCCTACCCGGCGGTCCAGAACTCGCCGGGGCTGCCGTCGCGGGTGTAGGTGCCGGCGGTGGTCTTGAGCTGAGTGGGGTCGCCGCTGACAGTCAGGCACGGGCCCGAGTGGTCGTCAAGACCTGCGGGATCGTCAATGGTCAGGTTTAGACATGGCTCGGGCGTATTGTGGTGGAATCTGCCTGGCGACAAGGACCCGGCTGCAAGCGGCCAGGACCATGGGGAGCGGATGAAACTCACCGTGCTCGGCGGCTGTGGCGCATGGCCCGCGGCCGGACAGGCGTGCAGCGGCTATCTGATCGAGCACGACGGTTTCCGCCTGCTCATCGATCCCGGGTACGCGACGCTGCCACATCTGCTGCAGGTCACCCGGGCCGAGGCCATCGACGCCGTGCTGGTCAGCCACGGCCATCCCGATCACTGCGCGGACCTGAACCCGCTGCTGCGCGCCCGGGTGCTCAGCCCCGATCCCCCTCCCCCGCTGCCCGTCCACACGCTGCCGTCGGCGCTGGATCCGGTCCTGTCCCTGGACGGGCCCAGCATGATGGAGCCCGCTATCGAGTTGCATGAGTTCAGCGCCGGCGACCGGCTGACCATCGGCCCGTTCGGTGTCGGCACCTGGCCGCTGCCGCACTTCGTGCCGAACGCAGGGCTGCGGCTGACCGCGGACGGCCAGACCCTCGCCTACACCGGCGACTCGGGCCCGGGCGACAATCTGGCAGCGCTGGCCCGCGACGCGAACCTGTTCCTCGCCGAGGCCACCTTCGCCGAGAACATGCCTTCGCGCTTTGCCGGCAACCTGTCCACCGCCGTCCAGGCTGGACAGGTCGCGACCAGAGCCGGAGCCGGCCGGCTGATGCTGGCTCACCTGTGGCCGGGCAGCGACCCGGCCGCCGCGCTCGCCGCCGCCCGTCGTGAGTACCGAGGTGAGACGGCGGTCGCCAGCCCTGGAATTACCGTCGACCTCGGCTCGCCGCCCGGCTACGCTCCGGTGGAGCACGCCGGGGCCGGATGAGAATGACGCGAGCGGAGGGTGGGCACGCTTGACCGAGGCGACAGCGAACGTCGGCATCGACGGCTTCCGAACCAGCCGTGAAACCGCGATCAGCAAGATCGAGATGTTCTGTGACGCGGTGCCAAGGCTGCGGGCTCGCGCCGAGGAACACGGCCCGCTCGTCCTGTTCGTCAACGAGGGTCCGGGCTGGCCCTACTACGCCAGGCCACGGCCGGGCCACACCGGCCGGATCACCGCCGGCCACGTGCGTGAGGTGCGGGCGCGCCAGCGGGCGCTGAACATCCCAGAATCATTCGAGTGGATCGAGCAGTCCACGCCGGACCTCGCCGAGGCCGCCACCGCCGCAGGCCTGGACGTGGTCGCCCACCCCCTGATGATCCTCGACGGCGCACTCACCAGGAAGCCACCTCCGCCCGGCGTGAGCGTCCGCGAGGTCCCCGCCGACGAGCCCGACCTGGCCCGCATCGTCGCGGTACCCGACGTAGCCTTCGGCCACCCCGGAACGGGCACCGGCCCGGCCGGGCCCACCGAGCGCGACAAACTGGCCGCGGACCGCGACCCGGCCGGCATCGCGCGGATGCGCGAACTCCTGACCGCAGGACACTCCATCCTGGCGGCGGCCTTCGACGACGAGGGGCCACTTGCGGCGGGCAGTTGCCAATCGGTGAACGGCGTAGCCGAGATCACCGGTGTCGGCACGCTGCCGAGCGCCCGCAGGCGTGGCCTGGGCGCCGCGGTCACCGCCGAACTGACGGCCTTGACCATCGAGCGTGGGACGCACACTGTGTTCCTGTCCGCTTCGGATGACGCGGTCGCGCGGGTTTATGCGGGGCTGGGATTCGAGCGGATCGGCACGGCCATGATCGCGGAGCCGAGGTAGGTCCCCGGATCGCCCCCCACCCAAGGGGGACGAACCCCGGACCGACCGCCACCGAGGCGGCGAAGACGATGACGCCGCAGACCCCACCAAGGCGGACGAACCCCGGACCGACCCCCACCCAAGGCGGACAAACCCCGGACCGACCCCCACCCAAGGCGGCGAAGACGATGACGCCG
>DATGGU010000142.1:0-7459 GCA_035308365.1 Streptosporangiaceae bacterium | reverse complement strand
GGGTCGGCGAGCAGGTGCCAGATGATGGTCAGGATGGACCGGGCGACGGCGACCTGGGCTTTGGCCTTGCCGCGGCGGCGGGCGACGCGGTGGTACCGTTCGCCGAGGAAGGTCCCGGTGCGGGCGGCGCCGAGGGCGGCCTGGCCGAGGGCGCCGCGCAGGTAGGCGTTGCCGTGCTTTTTCTTGCCGGCCCGGACGCGGGGGCCGGACTGGTGCGCGGCCGGGCATAGCCCGGCCCAGGAGACCAGGTGCGCGGCGGTGGGGAACCGGCTCATATCCAGGCCGGTCTCGGCGATGATCGTCGCGGCCAGGTCCGGGCTGATGCCGGGGATCTCGGCCAGCCGGGCGGCGGCCGGCCGGACCGGGGCGTCCGGGCCGGTGCCGGCGGCGGGGCCGGTGGTGCCGTCGGCGTCCACGCCCTGCGCTTGGGGGATCGCGGCCAGGGTGTCGCGGATGCGTGCCTGCAGCTGGGTGATGGTCTGGTCCAGGAACTTGACCTGGTCTAGTTCCAGCTGGGCGAGCTCTCCGTGGTGGGCGTCGAACATGCCGGCCAGCGCCTCGGCGAGCGCATCATGCTTGGCTTTCATCCGGGTGCGGGCCAGGCCGGCCAGCACGTGCGGGTCGCGTTCCCCGGCGATCAGCGCGCGCACCATGTCCTTAGCCGATTCGGTGGTCAGCTTGCTGGCCACCGACGACAGCTTGATCAGCGCGCCTTCGAGCAGCTTCTCCAGCCGCTGGTAGCAGCGGGTCCGCTCGCGGACGTAGTCGGTGCGGGCGCGGGTGTAATCCCGCAGCGCCCGGATCGGGGCCGGGGGAACGAAGCACGGCCGCAGCATCCCCCACTCGGTCAGCCGGGCCAGCCACATCGCGTCGTGCTTATCTGTCTTCGGGCGGCCCTTGAGCTGCCGGGCCTGCGCCGGGGACACCAGCTGCACCGCCAGCCCGAGCGCTTCCAGCAGGTAGTAGAAGATCCGCCAGTAGTCGCTGGTCGCCTCCAGCGTGACCATCTGGACCCGGTCCTTGAGCAGGCCCCGGCCCAGCTCGGTGACCGCGCTGGTCACGGCCGGCACCTCCCAGACCTTGCTGGCCCGGGGCCTGCCGTCCCGGCCGGGCAGCCGGACGCACACCATCCCCGACGCCTTGGCCACGTCGACCGCGGCCACCCGCTCGAACACCCGCTGGTGCTCCTGGTCCTCGATAACCTGCGGCTTGGCCTTGCCCACCGCGGTCACCTCCGTATCCTCAGATATGGGTAACAGGGCGGGCTGCCCGGGGACCCGCGGTCACGGCCTCAACGGCCCGAATACTGACCGGCGTGCTCGAAGCAACACAAAGCGACCCTCAGGTCACAGGTCCCGGCGCCAGGCTTAAGTACGGGCTCGTATCCCAAAAAAGCTCGGCGTCACGGGCAGCCCGCACCCAACCTGCACCATCCGGACCCGCTCCGCAGCCAGATCACCAAGCCCCGCCCCCCGCGCGGCAGCGAACCCCAGCCCGCCACGACCAGCACCCCGGCCATTTTCACGCCGCGGCGACCACACCCCCGGATGAGAAAGGCTTAAGTTGATCTTGGTCTGCGGGTTCTGCCTGCCGAGAACGCCGGCATCGGGGCCGGGGTGAGCGCGGGTATGCCAGCGTGGAGCAGACTGGCGTTGTGGCTGGCAGTAGTGCCCTGACGGACTGGATCTCGCTGGGGGTCCTGGCGTCGTCGGTGCCGCGGGATGTGGTGGATGAGGCGATCGCGGAGACGGGTCGGGGCGCTCGGCGGGCCGGGGGGAAGCTGCCGCCTCATGTGGTGGTCTATCTAGTGATGGCGCTAGCGCTGTTCGCCGAGGACGATTATGAGGAGGTCGCGGCCCGGCTGACGGAGGCCCTGCGGGGGTGGGGCTGCTGGGGGGACTGGGAGGTCCCGACGAAGGGCGCGATCACCCAGGCCCGCAAGCGGCTGGGCCCGGAGCCGATGGCACAGGTGTTCTCGCAGGTCGCCGAGCCCGTCGCGGACATGGACACGACCGGGGCGTTCCTGGGGCCGTGGCGGCTGATGTCGGTGGACGGGATGGAGCGGGACGTCCCGGACACGGACCCGAACCGGGCTTTCTTCGGGGTGAGGGGCGATGACCAGGCGGCGTTCCCGAAGATCGGGGTAGTGACGGTCAGCGAGTGCAGCTCGCACGCCCCGGTGCTGGCGGTCCTGGGCCCGGCGGCCGGCGGCAAGGGCAGCGGGGAGCAGTCCCTGGCCCGCACGCTGTACCCGCGGCTGGACCAGGACTGGCTGGTGATCGCCGACCGGAACTTCTATAACTGGAAGGACTGGTGCACGGCGGCGGGTACCGGGGCGGCCCTGCTGTGGCGGATGAAAGAGAACGCCCGGCTGCCGGTGCTGGAGATGCTGCCTGATGGCTCCTACCGGTCGGTCCTGATCGCCTCGCGGATTACCGGCGGGAAACGGGACGCGCTGATCGCCGCAGCCCGGCGCGGCGGGGCACTGGAGCAGGACCAGGCACGGTACGTGCGGGTGATCGAGTACGACGTCCCGGACCGGGCGGGCGACGGCAAGGACAAGCTCATCGTCCTGGTCACCACCATCACCGATGTCCGGGCGGCCACGGCGCAGGCGCTCGCGGGCGCCTGCCACCAGCGCTGGGAACACGAGACCGGCAACGCCCAGCTCAAGACATGCCTGCGCGGTCCCGGCAGGGTGCTCCGCCCGGGGAGCCCGGACCTGATCGAGCAGGCTCGGGGCTACCTGCTGACCCACCACGCGCTCAGCGCCCTGATCTGCGCTGCCGCCACCAGCGCCGGGATCGACCCGGACCGGGTCAGGTTCAAGCGCACCCTGCGCGTCGTCCGCCGGGCCGTCGGCCCGGCTTTTCCCCCCTGAGCAGGCCCGGACCGCCCTGGCCCGCGTCATGGCTGACATCACCAGGAACAAGAATCTCAACCCCGGGCGCAGGCACCGCACCTGTCCCCGCGCCATCAAACGCGGACGACACAACGCATACCGGGTCAAGAGACCCGGCGACAAGAACATGCGGCACGACGGCCCAGCCACCATCCGGCTCGCCAACCCCGTAAAACCCCAGGCAGCAGCATGATCAACTTAAGCTAAACGGCATTGCCTTATAGGGTCAGATGAGTGCCGTCGCCATACCTAACGTTAGCTTGCTTGAATGCGGCCGACGGCAGTCAGGAGCGCGCAGGAGAATCGGCTCAGCGTTATCTGGGCCAGATCCTCCCGACGGAACCATGCGATGTCGCTAAGTTCGTTGTCAGCGACAGCGGGAACGCCGCTGATGATTTCGGCTTCGTAGACCGCCGTGACGTAGGCGGCCCGGTCACCATTGGGATAGGTGACCTCATAGTCGGGGCCGCCGAGCACGCCGAGCAGCTCCCGCAGTCGTACCCCGGCGCCGATCTCCTCGCGTGCCTCGCGGATCGCCGCCTCCGCCGGCGACTCCCCCACGTCGACCGCGCCACCAAGGACCGCCCATCCGTCATCGTGACCGGTATGCCGGACCAGCAGCATCCGTCCCGCCAGATCCACTGGCAGCACCGACACCGACGGAAGCAGCAGCAGATCATGGCCGACGGCCGCGCGCAGCCTGGCAATGTGCACAGACATCCCCACGCGGCTCACCGTACGGCATCTGATCACTGAGCGGGCGGCCTAGCCGGTACGCGGCAAATGAGTGTGCTCTCCCTTTTCAGAGGTGATGGATATTCATGCGAGTTCATCTTGGGCTTAAAAACCTGGAAGATTCCGCGACGCGCTCTGCCTCGGCTGGAATGGAAGCATTTGGCGACGGCAGCGAACGGCCAGCATCGGTGTCGCATGTCTGGCATCCTGGCGATCAAAGATGAGGACGGCAACGGACCCTTGGAGGAGCGGGAAGTCGTGTACCAGCGCGCTATCTGGCTCACAGCTCTGACCGCTTGCGGCCTGCTGGTCATCCTGCTGGGCGGCATCATCTTGATCCCCCATCTGCTCTATCCGCCGCTGAGCGCTGCGGCGCTGAGCGGGATCGCGAGCGCGCAGGTACGCATTCAGCTGCAACAGGCTCAATCCCGGCTGGCCAATGATGCGCGGTCGGCCGTGCTGCAAGGCGTTGCCGGGTTCGTTGTTGTAGGTGGCGCCGTAGCGGCCTGGTGGCAGGCGCATATCAGCCGCGAGGGTCAGATCACCGAGCGCTTCACCAAAGCTGTGGATCAGCTGGGAAATCCGAACCTTGACATACGCATTGGCGGCCTGTACGCGCTTGAACGCATCGCCAGGAATTCCAGGGCAGACAGGAACGCGATCCTCTACCTGCTTGGCGCTTTCATACGTACTCACTCCCCTTGGCCTGCGGGCACGCCTGGGGGACCGGAGCATCCCACCGCAACAGTCGACGAACACCTACCCTGGATGAGGGTTCGCGCCGCCGATATTCAAGCCGCCATGGGAGTCCTGGGCCGCCTTCCGCCGTCGCGGGATGAGCCCGCTATCTCGCTATCGCGCGTAGATCTGCGCAGCGTCGCGCTCCGCAATGCACGCCTGAACGGGTCAAGGTTCCGGTACGCCAATCTGGCCCGCTCCGTGCTAGGTGGAGTATGGCTAGAGGACAGCGACCTGACAGCGGCGGACTTGCGCCAGGCCAACCTCGATCACGCACACCTAGCCAGGGCTAACCTCAATGCCGGGGAGTTAGGGATCGCTGGCAGCGGTCACGGATTTGCGTCGGCGTGTCGCGGGCTGGTGGTGGCTTGCGTCGACGTGGGCGGTGATTCCGGTGATGCGGCAGGTTGCACGGGGTTTGCCGTCGGGGTGCTTGTTCCAGCGGCTGAGCGGTGACTTGACCTTGCGGGCGCAGACGCGGGGCCGGCGGGGGCCGTGCAGGCCCGCGAGGACGGCGCGGCCGATGTCGCCGGTCAGGTCCCCGCCGGGGTCGGTGATGTTCTGCGCGGTGATGAGGAGGTTCTGGGCGGTCTCGACGGTGATCTGCCAGCTGGCCCGGTCGGGGTCGGTGCCGGGCGCGGACTGGACCGCGTCGGTGACCGCGGTCCGCAGCGCCTGGTAAAGGGCCAGCAACGCCCACATCTCCTGCTCCAGGCCGGCGGGATCCCCCGAGCGCAGGACGCGGCCCTGGAGCAGGGTGTGGCGCAACGCGAGGTAGGTGACCTCATGCTGCCACCGCTCGTGGTACAGCGTCATCAGCGCGTCTGCCAGGTATGCGCGGTGATCCAGCAGGGTCGTGGCCAGCCGGTACACGCCGCCGTAGGCGGTGCCGTCGTGACAGGTGACGGTCACCGCAGCGGTGATGATGCGGACCTTCACACCGCCGATGGCCGACAGGAACGACCCGTCGGGCAGGTGCCGCAGGACCGGCAGGCGGCGGGTGCTGGTGAGCCGGACCAGGAACTGCGCCTTCGTGGCGGCGACCGCGGCCAGGAACTCCCCGCCGTCGAACCCCCGGTCCATGAGCAGCAGCATGGTCTTGTCCAGCAGGGACAGCAGTTCCCGCGCCTGGCCCGTCTCCCCATCGGCGCCGTGGCCGAAGACCGCGCCGAGCAGCGCCCGGGTACCCGTCTCCACCAGGGTCATCAGCGCGAGCGCGGGGTAGCCGGTCTCACCGTTGGACGCGTTCTGCTTGCCCAGCCATGCCCGGTTCTTCGCCGTATCAGGCACCTTGATCGATTTGCAGCCGTCGAAGGAGACCGTCCGGTACCCGCGGAACATGATCCCGGGCGTGTGCGGCTGCCCCAGCGGGCCGGCCAGGATCTCGAACAGCGCTTTCAGCGGCGCGATCCCGATCCGCCGGCGCAGCTCCCGCAGCGCCTTCGCCGACGGGCTCGCCAGGCCCAGCGCCGCCGTCAGCTTCGCCCATACGCCCAGGTAACCGGGCCGCGGGAACAGGCACATCGCCAGCACGAAGTAGACCCCCACCCGCGAGGGCAGCAGCCGCAGCCGCCTTTCCCGCGCCCCGGTCTCCTCCAGCACCGCCTCGACCAGCTCGAACGGCACGACCCGGGTCAGCTCACCCACGTGACCAGGGGCGAACACCCCGGCAGCAACCGTGATCGTCCTGGTGATGGTCGTGACAGCAGCACTGATGACAGACTGGGGGCGCAACGGAGGTCCTCGGCACGGGTGGTCTTGGTCGATTCCCCGTCTTACCGGACCTCCGTTGCCATACACGGCCAAGACACGCCGAAACCAGTACTTGACCAGCCAGGCCAGCCACTAACTCCCCGGCATTGTGGTTAGCGCCGCCTCGGCGTTCAGCGCGCGTTCCCGCCAGGACGGCTCCTGGTCACCGCCGGTGCCCGCGGCCGGTGTCTTGCGTCTGGTGTCGTTGCTGACGGCGTCGCTGATCAGGGCGCGGGCGTCGGGGTTGGCGTAGAGGAAAGTGCGGGAGACCCCGGCCTGGCGGGCGACGGCCGGGTAGGTGACCGGCGTCTTGTGGCGCCTGAGGCTGGCGACGGCGTCGCGGACCTGCTGCAGTTTCTGCTCGGTGGCGCGGCGGCGGGCCTCGTTCGCGGCGGCGGTGCGGTCGGAGGTCATGCTGTTTCCTCCAGCTTGTCGCCGTCCGCGTCCTCGTGGTCGCCGGGGACGGCGTCCGCGTCTGCGGTGGCGCTGGCGAGTTCGGTGGCGCGGAACCCGATGTTCCAGACCCGCTGGAAGTAGTCCTGGGGGCGGCGCAGGTCCAGGGCGAGCGCGTCGTCGAGCAGGCCGAGGCCGGCCAGGGCGGCTTCCAGCCCGTCGATGGCGGCTGCGGTGGGGGCGAAGACGTCGTGCAGCCAGCTGGCGGTGGCGTCGTCGGGGGCGCGTTCGGCGATGGAGTACCACTGCTCGCGTTTGCGCCGCCAGTAGAGCAGGTCGGCGCCGGAGAGCACGAAGTTGGCGCAGTTGTGGCAGTCCAGGTTCCACGGGCAGGCGCCGCCGTCGACGACGGGCTGGAAGGTGCAGAACCCGCCGTCGGCGGGGGTGCTGCGCCTCGACAGGTCGATCGCCAGCGCCTGGGCCTGCTCGCGGGTGATCGGCGTGGCGGGCCCGGACAGCAGCGTGCCGGGGCTGGCGGTGCCGGGCCCGGCGACCCACACGTGCTGCAGGACGTTCTCCAGGTCGGAGTGGGACAGGTGAACGTAGTGCTCGGCCATCCGGTCGCTGACCTGCCCCAGGTACCTGCGGATGTGGGTCAGGGTCGCGCCGTGGCGCAGCAGGCTGGTGGCCAGTGTGTGCCTTGCCTGGTGGGGGACGCAATGGCCGAGGTCCATGGCGTCCACCCAGGGGCGGAACCGGCTGTAGAACCACTGATGGGTCAGCGACACCGTCCCGTCGTTGCTGCGGTAGGTCGTGGGGAACAGGGCCAGCCCGGCGCGTTGCTCGCCGGCCGGCCGGTAGCCGTAGCGGGCGGTGAAGCGGTCCAGGGTCTTGCCCTGGCGTTCAGCGAGGACCTCGTAGAGGCGTTCGGGGATGCGG
>DATGGU010000141.1:0-22141 GCA_035308365.1 Streptosporangiaceae bacterium | reverse complement strand
GAGCAGGCGCAGCGATCCGATCCGCTGGCTGAGCTGACCGCGCAGGAGCGGCGGATTTTGGAGCTGATCGGGGAGGGGCTGACCAACCGGCAGATCGGCGACCGGATGTACCTGGCCGAGAAGACGGTGAAGAACTACATTTCGGCGCTGTTCACCAAGCTGGGCATGGAACGCAGGACCCAGGCCGCCGCCTACGCCGCCCGTCTGTTCGCCGAGGAAGAGGCTCAGGCACTGGACGCGCCGGATCACTGAGACAACGGCGTGCCAGCCGTCCTGGTGGCTGCCCCGGGCAGCGGTACCCGCCATTGCAGTTCGGTGCCACCGTCAGCGGCAGCGCCGAACGACAGCGTTCCGCCCAGGCGCCCGGCGCGTTCGCCGAGGTTTGCCAGGCCGCTTCGGCGCGTCGTCTGCGCCATGCCCCGGCCGTCGTCCCGGATGGTGAGCACCAGGTCCGGGCCGGCCGCGACCGCGACGAAGACCTTGCCGGCGCCGGCGTGCCTGGCCACGTTGGACAGGCCCTCGCGCAGCGCGGCCAGCAGGTGATCGGCGATCTCAGCTGGCACCACGGTGTCGAGCCGCTCGTCCATCCGCACGGCAGGCCTGAAGCCCAGCGGCTCGGTCATCTCCGCAACGATCTCCAGTACCGCGGTGCGCACCCCGGCCGCGCCGCCCTGCGGGCGCGACTGCAGGGTGAAGATCGCTGACCTGATGTCCCTGATCGTCTCGTCCAGTGCGTCCACCGCCTGCCGGACCCGGCTGGCAGCCTGCGCATTCGCGATCAGGCCGGTGCTTCCCTGCAACGACATGCCGGTGGCGAACAGCCGCTGGATCACCCGGTCGTGCAGATCGCGGCCGATCCGGTCCCGGTCCTCGAACAGCGCGAACCGCTGTGTGTCCCTGCGGTGGCCGGCCAGTTCGAGCCCGATGCCTGCCTGTGCCGCGAACATGATCAGCATTTCCACCGCGGGCGGGGACAGCGGGAGGGAGCCCTTGCGCCTGCCCGCCGTCAGCACCCCGCGCACATCGCCGGGCGCGCCCAGCGGGACGAACACCGCGGGGCCGAGCGGCA
Source organism: Streptosporangiaceae bacterium (assembly GCA_035308365.1). Lineage (GTDB taxonomy): Bacteria > Actinomycetota > Actinomycetes > Streptosporangiales > Streptosporangiaceae > PALSA-505. The sequence continues at coordinate 21,072 of DATGGU010000141.1, read as the reverse complement.
TGTGCTCGCGGGCCACCGAGGCAACCCGGTTGTCGGTGCTGAATTTCTCCACCGCCAGCGGCTTGCCGGTGGCCATCACGATCCCGGACGCCGATCCACCGGCCGGGAGCACCAGTCCCAGCGTCTCGTCCGCCCCGGCGCCGACCGCGTGCTCGATCACCAGCTGATCGCGGCTGCCCACCGGCAACGCCAGCACCACCAGGTCCGCTCCGGACATCTCCAGCGCCAGCCTGGTGACCAGGGCCAGCACATCGCGCGGCTCGTCATCGGACAGCAGCCGCCGGGTCACCTCCGCGTTGGCCCGCAGCCACTGCTGCTGCCTTTGCGCCTCCGCGTACAGCCGGGCGTTCTCGATCGCCACCCCGGCCGCCGACGCCAGCGTGACGAGCAGGATCTCGTCGTCCTCGCCGAACTCGGCGTGGCCTTGCTTCTCGGTCAGGTAGAGGTTGCCGTAGACCTCGTCCCGGATCCGTATCGGTGTCCCGAGGAAGGATCCCATCGGCGGATGGCCGGACGGGAACCCGGCCGAGCGAGGATCGGCTGCCATGTCAGGCAGCCGCAGCGGCCGGGGGTTGGTGATCAGCTCGCCGAGCAGGCCGCGGCCCTCCGGCCAGTGATCGATCCCGGCGATCTCGGATTCATCCAGCCCGGCCGGAACGAACTCGGCCAGCGTGCCGCCCTCGCCAATCACGCCCAGCGCACCGTAACGGCAGCCGATGAGCCGGACGGCAGCCTCGACGATCTGCCGGAGCACCACTTCGAGGTCGAGGTTGGTGCCCACGGCGACCACCGCCTCCAGCAGGGCGTGGCTACGGTCCCGCGTATCGAGCACATTCTGCAGCCTGGCCTGGAGCTCGGCCAGCAGGTCATCGAGGCGCAACTGAGGTATCGGCGAGTACCGTTCATCAGCGCCCATGGTCAATCCCGCAGATCAGCCCGCCCGGCAACCTGAGCACAACTTCGCGGCCGGCACCGGCCGCGGACGCGGCTCGTTCCCAATGATCCGCCGTCACCGGGCAGACGTACACCGTGCGGGCCGGCGAAAGGGCTGCAATCCCACCCGGGGGATGAACTGAACGGTACCGCTACCTGGGCCGCGTCACGTCTCGCTGGATGGGACGGCGCGGCCGCGGCCGCCGCCCAGGAAGGAGTCGACGAACTCCGGGCTGTTCGACAGTTCGGCCGGGGTTCCCTCCATCTTGAGTTCGCCGCCGCCGAGTACATAGGTCCGGTCCGAGATGGCCAGCACCGCCTTGGCCCGCTGCTCCACGATCAGCACCGCCGCGCCGCGTTCGGCGAGGCGGCGGACGTGCTCGCTGAGCAGGGACCGGGCGATGGCGGGCGCGAGGTTTGCCGTCGGCTCGTCCAGCAGGAACACCGCGGGCTCCAGCATCAGCACCCGGCCCATCGCCAGCATTTTTCGCTCGCCGCCGCTGAGCTTGCCCGCCGGGCGGCGCGCCATGGTGGCCAGCCGGGGGAACACGCTGAACACGCGCTCGATCCGCCCCGCGACATCGCGCCGGGCCAGCAGGTAGCCGCCCATCTCCAGGTTCTCCCTGACGGTGAGCGGGCCGAACACGTCGTCCACCTGTGGCACGTAGCCGACGCCGGCCCGGGCCACCTCTTCGGGCGCGAGGTTGGTGATGGCGCGATCGCCCAGCAGGACCCGGCCGCCGCTGACCCGCACGACGCCGACCATGCTCTTGAGCAGGGTGCTCTTGCCCGACCCGTTGGGGCCCACGATGGAGACGACCTGACCGGGGCCGGCCCGCACCGAGATCCCCCGGATCACCGGGTCGCCACCATAGCCCGCGGTGACATCCTCCGCGGTGATCGGCTGCCCCGCGGCCGGCTGGGACACCGGCTGCTCAGCCGACAAGGTAGGCCTCCACGACCTCGGTCCGCTCCCGCAACTGCGCCATCGTGCCCTCGGCCAGCACCGAGCCCTCCGCCATCACGATGACCGGATCGCAGAACTCGTCCATGATGGCCAGCTCATGCTCGACGATCAGCACGGTCATGCCATCGTGAGCCAGCTCTGCCAGCAGGTTCCCGATGCGCCGGGCCAGCTCGGGATGGACGCCTGCCATCGGCTCGTCCAGCAGCAGCATTGCCGGGCCGGTCATCAGTGCGCGCATGATCTCGACCAGCCTGCGCTGTCCGCCGCTGAGGTTCCCGGCGTACTCGTTGGCCAGCGCCGTCAGGCCGAACCGCTCCAGGATGCCGGCCGCCCTGGCCACCGCCGCCGCCTCGTCGCCGCGCCAGTAGCGCCGCCCGGCGAACGCGCCGCGCATCGTCTCGCCCCGGTTGCCCGGGGCCGCGGACAGCAGGTTCTCCATGACCGTCAGCCGCCGGAACTCGCTGGCGAGCTGGAACGTCCGCACCAGGCCCAGCCGGGCGCGCCGGAAGGCGGGTAGCCCGGTCACGTCGGCGCCCTGGTAGAACACCTGGCCCGCCGACACGCGCTCGGTCCCGGCGAGCAGGGAGAGCAGCGTCGACTTGCCCGCCCCGTTCGGCCCGATGAGGCCGGTGACCGTGCCCCGCCGCACGGACAGGCAGACGCCGCTGACCGCGTGCACGCCGCCGAAGTCCCGGCTCAGGTCCGTCGCTTGCAAGATGATCCCGTCGCCGGAGCCCTCGGCGGCAACCGGCTGCGGCGCAGCACGCTCGGCGGACTTCACCGGCAGCTCGGTCACCCGCCGTCGCTCCGGCAGGATTCCCTGCGGCCGCAGCCACAGGAACAGCGCGATGAGCAGCCCGATCGCCACCCACTGCACCGAGGGCAGCAGGTTGGGCGGCAGGCCCGGGTTGGCGTTGGTGATCAGCCGGGTGGATTCCTCGAAGCCGACCGGGACGATGATCGCGCCGAGCACCGCGCCAAGGTGGTTGCCGCGCCCGCCGATGATGACGGCGGCGAACAGCACGATGGTCTCCGCGTAGGTCCACGCGGCCGGTGACCAGACGCTGATGAAGCTGACAAGCACCCCGCCGGACAGGCCCGCGATCGCCCCGCCGAGCACCAGCACCCCGGTCCGCAGTGACAGCAGGTTCTTGCCCAGTGAGTCGGCCACCTTGTCGTTGTCCCGCATCGCCCGCAGCGTCCGCCCGTAGGGCGATTCGGTGATCCGCCGCACCAGCCAGTAGATGGCCCCGGCCAGGACGATGACACCGGCGGCGAACGACCACTGGTACGCGGTCGACGTCGTGGTCATCACCTGGGACTGCAGCGGCGCCGGCACGATCGCGACGCCGGCGTCCCCGTTGAACAGCGGCACGTAGTTCATCACCAGCAGGTTCAGCAGCACCGCGGTAACCAGCAGCCCCACCGCGGCGAAGTCGCCACGCAGCCGCCGCCCGACCAGGAACGTGAACGGCAACGCCAGCAGGGCGCCCGCCACGGCCGCGCCGAGCCACGGCAGCGGGAACGGCAGGTTCCAGCCGCCGATATAGTGCTGGAACCCACCGTTGGCCGTGTCCGGGGGCAGCGCCAGGATCGCCGCCACATAGGCCCCGGCCGCCTGGAAGATGATGAAACCGAAGTTCGTGACGCCGGCCACGCCGAACTGCTGGCTCAGCCCCAGGCACGCGATGACGTCCACCGCGCCGTACACCAGCAGCGTGATCAGGTAGGTCATCAGGCTCCTTAAGACCCTTTCAAAATTCGCCGCCGGCCGCTGACTGCCGCAAACCGGGTCCTGGTTTTCATGATCGTTGAAGGGGTCTCAGGCTCGCGCGCCCAACAACCCGGACGGCCGCACGGCGAGCATGGCCAGCAGTGCGGCGAAGGCGACCACGTACTTGTAGTCGGGCGGGATGTAGGCCGCGCTGACCTCGGTTGCCACGCCGATCAGCAGCGCGCCGAGCATGGCTCCGTAGGCGTGCCCCGGCCCGCCGAGGAAGACCGCGGCCAAAATCAGCACCACGAACAGGTCGGTGCTGGCCGGGCCGAAGCTGCCGATGTCGATGGCGAACACCGTCCCGGCCAGCCCGCACAGCGCACCGGTCAGCGCCCAGGTCGTGGTGATGACCCGGTCGGTCCTGATGCCGCAGTTGCGGGCCAGCGAACGGTTGGCCGCGGTGGCCCGCATGGCCTTGCCCAGCTTGGTGTAACGGAGCAGGACATGGGCGAAGGCCATCACCACGACGCTGATCGCGATGATGACGAGCTGCACGCTGGTGAGGATGAGGCCGCCGAGGTGGAACGTGTGCCCCTGGCTCATCGTGTACGACACGTTGACCCCGCCGACGATCGCCTCGATGCCGAACTCGATGATGAGCGCCATGCCCAGCGACACGATCACGATCGTGATCGGCGACGACCCGCGCCGCTGGAACGGCGAGTACACGACGAGGTTGAGCACCACGGACAGCGCCGAGCAGGCGGCCATGGCAACGACCAGCCCCAGCCAGATGGACACGCCGAGCTGGTTGATCCAGTAGGCCACGAACGCGCCGGCCGTCATGACCGCGGCGAACGCCAGGTTGAGCACGTCGGTCACGGCGAATTGCAGTGTGAACCCCACCGCCGCGACGGCAAGGACCGCGGCGGTGATCAGCCCGAATCCGGCCGAGGCCAGAAAGACGGTCATCCGCCGACCGCGCGAAGCTGTGCGGCGCTGATGTTGCCCGACACCTGCACGGCGCCGGACGGGCTGTAGGTGTCGATCTGGAAGATGCCGGGGGAGTCGTGGAATGAGTCGAAGCTGGTCGGCCCGCCCGGCCCGATGTAGCGGATCTTCTTGCCGGCTTTGAGCTCCCTGGCGCCCTGAGCGAACGAGTTGACCACCACCGCCCCGGGCACGCCGTCACCGATGGTGGTGATGTACGGCTGCCATTTCGCGGTCTCGGTGCTGCCCGCCGCGATCATCGCGAGCGCGGCCAGGTTCATGCCGTCGTACAGGTGCACGGCGCCCGGCGCGGTGAAGTAGGTGCTGAAGTCACCGGTCTGGGCGTTGGCGACCTTGCCCTTGACCGCGAGCAGCGCCTGGGTGAAGGCCTGGTAGGCAGGCCCGCTGGTCGCGGTGACCAGGTTGTCGGCGTGGAAGGCCGCCGCGAACGCCGACGCCCCGACCGCGCGCGCCGCGGCCTGGAAGAAGGCCGGCGAGATGGCCGCCGAGGTGCCGATGACCGGGATCATCTTGCCGCCGTTGAGCTGCTTGATCTCGGAGAACAGGGTCGCGTCGGCGGAGCCGAGCGCCTCGGTCATGATGGCGTCCGGGTGGGCCAGCACGATCTTCTCCGCCTCGGTGCGGAACGTCGTGGCGTTCAGGTCCAGCGTCTCGTTCGCCACGACCGTCATGCCGTCCTTGGCAATCGCCCGCAGGGCAGGCTGCACGAACGTCTGCGACCCGATGTCGTTCCCGAACGCCAGCGCGATCTTGGTATAGCCGAGGTTCTTGGCGATGACCGTCATCGCGTAGGACTCCGCGAGGTCCGGCGGCACCAGCCGGTAGAAGTACGGGTAGTGCACGTGGTCGAACTCGGACTGGCCGGTCATGCAGAACATCACGGTCTTGTGGCTGTTGATGATCGGGACGACCGCGGACGCCTCGTCCGACGTGCAGCCGATGACCAGCGCCAGGTTGTGCGTGCGGCTGAGCATGCTGCCCACCGCGGGCACGGCGTCGGCCGGGTCACCCCTGGTGTCGGCCGAGGTGCAGCTCACCGTGTGGCCGAGCACACCACCGGCCTTGTTGATCGCGTTGACCGTGCCCTCGCAGGAGACCAGATAAGTGGGCCCCAGGGCCGCATCGGGCCCGCTGAACGGCGCGACGTCAGCGAACACGAGGGCCCCGGAGCCGGTCCCGCCGCCGGAGGGGGTGCTGCTGCAGGCGGCCAGTCCGCCGGTGAGCGCGACGGCCGCTATCGCCGCCGTCCAGCCACGGCTTCGGCCGGCCGGGATTCCCGGGGTGCGCCCCGTGGGTTCGGTAGCCCTGAACATCCTGTCGCCTCCAATGAATATCATTCAAAACACGTATTTTTCTTCAGGGTCCTGACCAGCGGAAACTTTCCCAGTTGGGGATGTTTTGAATAACATTCATAAGCTCAGATACCGACTGCGGTGGACCCCGGTGGCCGCCACTTCCAGTCGCTCAGGTCGGCGTCCTCGGCCACCACCCGGTTGCGGATCGTGCCGACGCCCTCGATGGCGACCTCGATGACGTCACCCGGCAGCAGCCACACCGGGGGCTGCCGGGCGAAGCCGACGCCACCGGGGGTGCCGGTGGCGATCACGTCGCCCGGCCGCAGCCGGGTGAACGAGGAGAAGAACTCGATGGCGGATGGAATGCCGACGATCATCTGCGAGGTGCGGGCCGACTGCATGACCTCGCCGTTCAGCCTCGTGGTGAGGGCCACGTCCGACACGTCGGCTTCATCGGCCGTGACCAGTTCGGGCCCGATGGGCATGCTGCCCTCGAAGTTCTTCCCGCCGGTCCACTGGGTCGAGGCCCGCTGCCAGTCCCGGGCCGTGGCGTCGTTGAGCACGACGTACCCGGCGATCGCGTCCATCGCCTTGTCCGCCGCGAGGTACCGGCCGCCCTCGCCGATCACCAGCCCCAGTTCGCCCTCGAAGTCGAACCGGCTGGTGAGAGCCGGCCTGACCAGGTCGGCGTAGGGCCCGATCGCGCTGCCCTCACCACGGACGAAGGCTTCCGGCCAGGCCGGGACGTCCCGGCCGCCCTCGATCGCGTGCTCACGGTAGTTCACGCCCAGGCACAGGATGCGCCGCGGCTCGGGCACCGCCGGCCCGAACCCGGCCGGCCCGAACTCGGCGCCCTCGGAATCCACCAGCCCGCGTGCGGCCTCCATGCCGTCCGCCCCGGCCTCAAGGAGGCCACGCAGGCTGGACAGTGCCGGGTCGCCCGTGCCGTCAGCCACGTCGGCGTAGCCCGAGCGCGCCTTGACGTGCAGGCGCAGTCCGCGCGGCGTGACCATGGTCGCGAGCCTCATCGGCGAACCTCCGGAGTCTGGTGGTACAAATGACCATATTGGTTGAACCTAACCGATTGGTTGAGCATAGGCAGGCAGCCGAAACCAGGTCAAGGGAGGTGATCCCGGCCCTTCATGACAATCGCGTCATCCTTCGGCGGAATTGGTAGGATTGGTCGATTCGCGGACGGGGAGTATCGGGAGCAGAGGTTTGGATGGCAGCAACGGCAGCACAGAACGATGCGGCGGCCGGACGGCCCGGCGCGAACTCACACGCCGAACGTGGCCAGCGGCTGGCCGAGGTCATCCTGGACCGGTCGCGGCAGGCCGGCCTGCGGGTCGGCGGCCGCCTGCCGACCGAGCGCCAGCTCAGCGTCGACCTGGGTGTGACCCGCTCGTCCGTGCGGCACGCCCTGGCCATTCTCGAAGCCCAGGGGCACATCTCCCGCGAGGTCGGCCGCGGCACGTTCCTGCGCGACATCCCTGGTGCGGCGGCACCGAACCGGCGCGACGGCGATAGCCCGCACCCGGCCTGGGCCGCCGCGGCGGCGCTTTCCGGGCCGGAATCCCAGCCCGCGGCGGCGGACTTCGCCCCCGCCGACGTGATGACGATCCGCCGCCTCCTGGAACCCCCGGCCATGTCCCTGGTCGTAGCCTGGGCCACCGCGGCAGACCTGGAGGAAATGCAGCGATGCCTGGCCGGCGGCGACCGGGCCGCCAGCTTCGAAGAATTCGAGACCTGGGACCTGGCCCTGCACCGCTGCATCATGGCGGCCAGCCACAGCCCGCTGCTCGTCGCGCTCTACCGGGCCATCGAGCAGGCCAGGCACGGCCAGGTCTGGGGCGACCTGAAGCGCCGCAGCGCCTCGGCCGAACGCCGCGGCCAATACCAGGCCGACCACCGGGCGATCGTCGACGCCCTGCGCGCCCGCGACTCCAGCCTCGCCGTCGAGGCGATGCGCCTGCACCTGGCCCGCGTCCAGGAACACCTCAACGTGACCGATCCCGCCGCCGGCGTGATATGGCGCTGAAAACCAGAGGAAAATTTTACGAAGGTAAGACCGTATGGCGGATACGAGACCGATGGCGGACAGTGTCCGTCATGCGAAATTTCCTGCCTGGCTGTTGTGCCGCTGACCGGCCCGGTCACTCGCGCAGACCCGCCGGGCCCGCACTCGCGATGCGGTTTGCACAACGCTCAGTGAACCGTAAATTTTCAGCACCTGGAAGCGGGGCGAGACGCCGGCCCGCGCTCGCCGGTCAGCCGGACTTGGTGGCGCTCCAGGTACCTCCGGCCGAGCCGCCGGGCGCCACGACGCGGTAGCTGCCCGACATCGACGTGCCGGAGACGGAGCCCGTGTAGGTGATGGCCTGGCCGCCGACCGTGCCGAAGCTGATGGCCGAGCCATTCACCCTTCCGTGGATGGGGAGCGTGCCGCCGGGATTCGAGAGCGTGATGGAGCCACTGAGGCGGGAGCCCTTCTGCTGCCAGGTCAGCTTGAACGTGCCCTGATAGGCGCCCCCGTATTGCCCCGACCAGGTTCCTGACATGCTGCTTGAGACGTCGGCCGCCGCCGGTGTCGTGGCCGGCCCGCTGCCCGCCGGGGCGCTGCTGCTGGGAGCCGCGCTCGGCGGCGTGCTCGCCTTCGGTGCCGGGTTGCCACCGCATGCGGCCAGGGCCGCCGTCAGGGCTATACCGCCGGCCAGCAGGCATTGCCGTTTGCTGTGCAGTCGTGTCATCGTTCCCCTCCGCTGGGGTCGTAGCGGTTTGCCGGTGTCAGCGGCCGGGTGGGCGGGTTTCCTGCCAGCCGATCCCGAGGCAGGCGAGAATGCGCTCGAACGGCAGGCCGGCCCGCTCGCTCACCGCGCGGACCTCGGCCTGCGCCCCGGTGAACAGGAACAGCAGAACCTCGTCCGCAGGCATCAGCAGCGAGCCGACGAACGAGACACGGCAACCCGCCGGCCGCGTCAGCTCCAGCCTGACGCGCCGTCCCAGGGCATCCGCGGTGGCCCGCGACAGACCCGGCAGCAGGCACTCCGTGACCTGCAACTCCAGATCCTGGTCGTCACGCATACCCGGCACTGACATGCTTGCCAGCATGGCCCGGGCGGCCCGGCCGTCGCGTCGGGGAAAACCCTATGTTCCGGCGGCCCGGACCCGGCGCCGCAGCACCGGCAGCCAGATCGGAAGGGATGAGCGATGATCGAGCCCTATCAGGCACTCGGCCTGGTGCCTACCATGCGTGGCATCCGCCATCGCGACGAGATCCAGGTCAATCTCGACCACCTCTCGCACCTGATCAAGGCGGCGTCGTGGCTGTCCAGCCTGGATTTGCCGGTGCGGCTGATCGCGGTTCCGGAAGGTGCCCTGCAGGGTTTCAACGACGAGGTGCTCGACCTCGATCACGAGGAATTCGCCCGGGAGTGCGCGATCGACATTCCGGGCCCGGAGACGGACTATCTCGGCGCGCTGGCCCGGCAGTGGAACGTCTTCCTGATGGCCCAGGCGAAGGCCCGGCACCCGGAGTTTCCCGGGCGTTTCTTCAACGTCGGCTTCATCCTTTCGCCCGGCGGCGAGGTGATTCTCCGGCATCACAAGGTGGTGCCATTGCTGCCGGTGGAGCACTCGGTGACGCCGCACAACGTATGGGACCGGTGGATCGAGCTGTACGGCCGGAACCTGGACGCGTTCTACCCGGTCGCGGACACCGAGATCGGCCGCCTCGGCTTCCTCATGGCCAACGAGGGATCCTATCCGGAGAATGCGCGCGGGCTGGCGATGAACGGCGCGGAGGTGGTCTACCGCGGCCCCTACCCGCACCCGCACGTGGGCAACGGCCTGTTCGAGGTGCAGAACCGGGCACGCGCCCTGGACAACAACATGTACCTGATCGCGTGCAACGTCGGCACATATTACCTGAACGCGGATTCCGGTATTCCGATCGACACATTCGGCGGCGGTTCGGCGGTCATCGACTACCGTGGCCAGATCGTCGGGCGGCACGATTACAGCGGCGGATCCTCCTGGGTCGCCGGGACCATTGACGTCGAGGCGCTGCGCCGGTTCCGGGCGAACGCGCAATGGGACAACTGGATCAAGGATCTGACCACCGAGCAGTACCAGCTCATCTACGAACGGCCGGTCTACCCGAAGAACCTGTATCTCGACCGCGCCCCGTACCAGCATGCCGAGTACCGCCGCGAGGTGATCGCCAAGCAGATCGAGCTGATGCAGGAACGGGACATCTGGGTCCGCCCGGACGAAGGCTGATGCCCCGGCTAGGACGTACCTACCAGCGATGGCGTGGCCGGCCTGCCGCTACTCCGGCAGGCCGGCCACCGTTACCGGGGTGTCGAGGACACGGTCGGCACCCACGGTACGCACCGGTCCGGTGAGGATGAACGATCCGGTCAGCGGAAGGTTGTCCGACGCGCCGCCGATGGCGACCCGGATCTCACCGGGCTCGACGATGTGCTCGCCGGCCAGGCCGCAGAACGCGGTCCTGTCGGCGTGCAGCCGGAACGTGACCCGGCGCGCCTGGCCCGGCTCCAGTTCCACCCGGGTGAACCCGGCCAGCCAGCGGGCCGGCCGGACGACCTGCGCCACCGGGTCGCTCAGATAGAGCTGGACCACCTCGGCGCCGGCCCGCGAGCCGGTGTTGCGCACGGTACAGGAGATCTCCACCATGCCGTCGGTCGCCACCTCGGCCGCGGATATGGCCAGGCCACCATAGCCGAACGTCGTGTACGAGAGCCCGTGGCCGAACGCGAACAACGGTGCCGGATCCACCGTGCTGGCCGGATGCCGCGCCGCCAGCGGCGGCCGCAGGTAGGGTGACGGCTGCCCGGCCGCCGAGCCCGGCAGTTCGATCGGCAGCTTGCCGCTGGGCACGACCCGTCCGGACAGCACCCCGGCGATCGCACCCCCGCCTTCCTCGCCGGGGAAGAACGCCTGCACCAGGCCGGCCAGCCGTCCGGCCACCTCGCCGACGGCGTAGGGCCGCCCGGTGATGAGCACCGCGACCACCGGCGTGCCGGTGTCCGCGAGCGCCCGCAGCAGGTCTTCCTGCACTCCCGGCAGCCGCAGTTCGGTCGCATCGCAGCCCTCGCCGGAGGTGCCCCGGCCGAACAGCCCCGACTCGTCCCCGATCACGGCCACCACGACGTCGGCCGCCCTGGCCGCGCTGGCCGCCGCGGCGAACCCGGACCGGTCGGTGCCGCGGACGTCGCAGCCGCGCGCGTAACGCACGCCGGGCCACTCGTCCGCCATGGCGGCCAGCACGGTCCTGACCTCCACTCCGGCGCCGGACTCCTGGTGGGAGCCGAGATGACGGGGCATGGCGTAGCAGCCGAAGAACGCCAGCGGGTCGTCGGCCAGCGGGCCCACCACCGCGACCTTGGCCGTCGCCGTGAGCGGGAGCGCGCCGGCCGGGTTGGCCAGCAGGATGACCGACTGCTCGGCCAGCCGCCGGGCCAGGGCGCGGCTGGCCGGCGGATCCAGGTCGAGACCGGGCGCCCGGCCGTCCTCGCTCACCGGCCAGCCGGGGACCGGGGACCAGCCGGGGTCGAACATGCCCAGCTCGCACTTCTGCCGGAGCACCCGGGCGGCGGCCCGGTCCACGATTTCCTCCGCGATGTCCCGGGTGGCCGCGGCCACCCGCAGCGGCTCGCCATAACAGCAGACGGTGGGCAGTTCGACATCCACTCCGGCGGCCAGTGCCAGGCCTGCCGCCGTCGCCCGGGTTCCGGCGATCGCATGCCGCAGTTCCAGGAAGGGGACCGCGTAGTAGTCGGAGACGACCAGCCCGTCGAAGCCGAGCCGCTCCCGCAGCAGCGTGCCGAGCAGCCAGGAGTCGGCGCTGGCCGGCACGCCGTCGAGGTCGGTGTAGGAGGGCATCACCGACCGGGCGCCGCCGAGCCGGATGGCCATCTCGAATGGCGGCAGGATGACGTCGGCGAACTCCCGCCGGCCCATCGCCACCGGCGCCATGTTGCGGCCGGCCCGGGACGCCGAGTACCCGGCGAAGTGCTTCAGCGTCGCGTCCACCCCGGCCGACTGCAGGCCGGTCACGTATGCCGTCCCGATGGTCCCGACCAGGTACGGGTCCTCGCCGATGGTCTCCTCGGTCCGGCCCCAGCGGGGGTCGCGAGCCACGTCGAGCACCGGCGCGAGGCCCTGGTGCACACCGGCCGCGTGCATGCCGGCGCCTATCGCGGCCGCCATCTCGCCGACCAGGCCGGGGTCGAAGCTGGCCCCCCAGGCCAGCGGCGCCGGGTAGATCGTGGCCGACCAGGTGGCGAAGCCGGTCAGGCATTCCTCATGCGCCACGGCCGGGAGGCCGAACCGGTTCGCCGCCATGACCTGCGCCTGCAATCCGGCCAGCGCCCGCGCCCCGGCGGCGGGCTGCACCGGCCGGGTGCCATACACCCGGGTGAGCTGGCCGAGCCCGTGCCTGATCAGCTCGTCCAGCGGCGGCAGCTCGGCGGTGAACTGGTTCTGCATGGGCGCGACCCCGTCGCCGTCGCCGGAGGCGCCAATCCAGACGCTGCCGAGCTGGGCGATCTTCTCCGCCAGGGTCATCCGCGCCAGCAGGTCGGCAACCCGGTCGGCTACCGGATAGGACGGGTCGTGCCATATCCCGGCGATGCCGGTCTCATCGAGCTGACGGGTCACTACGCGGCCTCCCCGGGAGCGGCGGTCGATTCACGGACGGTCAGTTCGGTGGACAGCTCCACCCGGCCGGACCGCAACGGGACACCCTCGATGAGGTCGGCGAGCATGTGGGCGGCAACCCGGCCCATCTCGGCCAGCGGCTGGCGCACGGTGGTCAGCGGCGGCGACACCCAGCGGGCCACCGGCAGGTCGTCGAACCCGACGACGCTGAGGTCCTGAGGAACCCGCAGCCCGTGCTGGCGGGCGGCCTCGTACACGCCGAACGCCTGCTGGTCGCTGCCGGCGAAGATGGCGGTCGGCGGGGTGGCCAGGTCGAGCAGCTCGCCGCCCCGGATGAAGCCGCCCTCGTGGTAGAAGTCGCCGTGCCGGACCAGCGACGGGTCGAACGGGAGGCCGGCCCGTTCCAGGGCCGAACGGTAACCGTCGATCCTGGCCCGGCTGCACAGGTAGTCGCCCGGCCCGGCGATCGCGCCGATCCGGCGGTGACCGAGGGCCAGCAGGTGCTCGGTGGCCGCCAGGCCGCCGGCCCAGTTGGTGGCGCCGACGCTGGGCAGGTCGGCGGGCGGCGGGTTGACCGGGTCCACCACCACCAGCGGGATTCCCGCGCTGCGCAACTGCCTGAGCTGGTCATCGGTCAGTTTCGAGGTCACCAGGATGACCCCGTCGGTGTCGTGGCTGGCCAGGGTGCTGGTCCAGCTCGCCGGGCGGGCGTTGCCGTGCCGGACGGCCGATACCGCGACGCCGGTCTCGTGGCTGGCTCCCCACTCCTCCACGCCGCGCAGTATCTCCACCGCCCAGGGGCTGTCCAGCCCGTTGAACACCAGGTCGACCAGCCCGGAGCGGTAATGCCTGCGCAAGCCTCCCCGTGAGTAGTGGTGCTTGTCCAGCAGGCGCTCCACCCGCGCCCGGGTGGCGGGCGAGACATCGGGCCGTCCGTTGACCACCTTGGACACCGTCGGCAGCGAGACGCCCGCCTCGGCCGCGATGGCCGTCAGCGTGGTGCGGCGCTCCGCGGCGTCCCGGCCCGGCCTGCCAGGTAATGCCGTCCTGTCAGACAACGGTGTCACCCTTCCCGCCGTGACTTCAACGGTGTCACCCTTCCCGCCGTGGGTTCCGAAAACCTTTCGATCACGATATCGTAACGTGAGCTAAGCGATCAAGCTCTGACGACGCACGTCATCCCCAGCTACATCAGGAAAATCGTAACATCCTGGGGTTGACCTTCGTCTAGACGGATCTCTAGCATGACAGGCACGTTCGAAATGTTGCCTAAAGTTTTCCGATACATTTTGGACTCAGGCGCCGATGGCGACCGGGAGGAACCATGGCTGACACGCCCGGACGTTCGGCAAGGCGCGCCGCCCGCGGTGGCTGGTTAACAGCAGCGGCAGCGGCGACGGCTCTCACGCTCGCCGCGTGTGGATCGGCGGCTGGCAGCGGCAAGGGGCCCGCGAGCGGCAGCTCATCGGGCACCGTCACGATGTGGCTGGTCACGACCGGCCCCAGCCCAGCCAACACCGCCGTGCAGAACCTTGTCACGTCCTTCGAGAAGAGCCACCCAGGCGATCACATCACGATCAACTTCGTCGAGAACCAGTCGTACAAGCAGAAGATCCAGCTCGCGATGGGGGCCGGCAACCCGCCGACGATCTTCTGGACCTGGGGCGGCGGCACCCTGCAGCAGTACATCAAGGCCGGTGATGTCTACTCGCTGGGCAACCCGTCCTGGCTCTCGTCGTTCCTGCCCTCCTCGCTGGGGGCGGTCACGTATCAGGGCCATGTCTACGGCGTCCCGGTCGAAGGGACCCAGCCGGTCTACTTCTTCTACAACAAGTCCATCTTCGCCAGGTACCACCTGACGTTCCCCACCACGTTCAGCGGCCTGCTGTCCACGGTCGCCACCCTGAAATCCCATGGCATCGCGCCGATCTCGCTGGCCAACGGCGACCAGTGGCCGGGCCTGATGTACCTGGAATACCTGACCGACCGGATCGGCGGGCCGTCCGTGGCCCAGGCGCTGCAGGCCAACACGCCGAACGGCTGGTCCAACCCGGCGGTCACCGGCGCGCTGACCGACATCCAGCAACTGGTGAAGGCCGGCGCGTTCCAGAGTGGCTTCGACTCGCTGCACTACAGCGGCGGCGGTTCCGACGCCCTGGTGTACAGCGGCAAGGCGGCCATGCAACTCATGGGTGACTGGGACATCTCCAGCATCCTGGGCGCGGACAAGTCGTTCGTGTCCGGTGGCAACCTGGGCATGGCCGCGTTCCCGGCCGTGTCCGGCGGCAGCGGCAACCCTGCCGACCTGGCCGGCAACACGGCCAGCTATGTAGGAATCTCCAGCCACGCCACCGCCACCCAGAAGAAGATCGCCGTGGCGTTCTTCAAGGACGAGCTGACCTCGTCCAGCTACGCGAAGGCCGAGGTGGCTGCGGGCGAGGTGCCGGTCACCCAGGGCGCGTCGCCGCTGTTCGCCGGCCAGCCGCTGGCGTCCTTCGACACCACGATCTACAACTCGGTGCGCACCGCCCCAAGCTTCCAGTACTCCTGGGATCAGGCCATGACACCGCAGGTGGCGAACGTGATGCTGACCAACCTGGCGCAGGTCTTCGAGCTCTCCGAGTCGCCGCAGAAGTTCGAGTCCGTGCTCAACAGCGCGGCCGCATCCGGCGCATGACCGCTCGGGCGACGGTTCCGGGCGCGCGCCCCGCCCAAGCCGCCGCTCCGCTCTCCCCCCGGCGGAGCGGCGGCCCCGGGTGGCGGCGCGGCACACGGCTGGCCGACCTGGCCGGGGTCGGGCCGCCGATGGCGCTGTTCGCCCTGTTCATCATCGTCCCGATGATCGCCGCCATCGCGCTCAGCTTCGTCCGGTGGAACGGGCTGGGCACACCGCACTGGGCCGGCGGGTCGAACTGGGCACAGTTCTTCCGCGATCCCGTGGCCCGGACCTCGGTGGTGGTGACCGCCAAGGTCGTGGTGCTGAGCTACGTCGTGCAGACGCCGATCTCCCTGGCGCTCGGCCTGTTCACGGCCGGCCGCCAGCGTTACCGGTCGGTGTACGCGACCATCTTCGTGCTCCCGCTGCTGATGTCCACGGCGGGCATCGCGCTGATGTGGGAGTCCCTGCTCGATCCCAACTTCGGCGCGCTGTCGGCGCTGTCCCGGTCCTGGCACCTGGCCTTCCTGCAGCAGAACTGGCTGGGCAACCCTAATCTGACCCTGTATGTGATCGTCGCGATCATCGCCTGGCAGTTCATCCCGTTCCACACGTTGCTGTACGCGGTCGGCCGCAGGCAGATACCGGCCGTCCTGTACGAGGCCGCCACGCTGGACGGTGCCAGCGCGGCGCAGATGTTCTGGCGGGTGACACTGCCGCAGCTACGCTACACGCTGGTCACCTCGGGCATCCTGATGATCGTCGGGTCGCTGACCTACTTCGACATCATCTACATCCTGACCGACGGCGGCCCCGGCTACACCACCCGCGTGCTCTCCCTCGACATGTACAACGTGGCGTTCCTGCAGGATCAATATGGCTATGCCAGCGTGCTCGCGGTCATCCTGGGCATGATCGGCATCGCGGTCGCGCTCAGCCTGGTCCGGTTCACCGGCTTCGCCTCGATGGCGAGCCAGCAGGAGGGAGCGGCATGAGCCGCCGCCGGTTCCGGCCTGGGCGGCTGGTAGCGTTCACGCTGGCCACGGTGTGGCTGGTGATCGTCATAGCCCCGCTGTACTACATGATCCTGGCCAGCTTCCGCACCCAGGGCACCTACCTGACGGCCAACCCGTGGATACCCTCGGGCGGCCTGTCGGCCGGCTCCTACAGCACGGTCTTCCACGCCGGGCTCGGCCGGTACCTGCTGAACAGCGTCCTGCTGACGGCGGCCTGCATCGTGGCAACCGTCACGATCTCCCTGGGTGCGGCGTTCCGGATCGTCCGGCAGTCCTCCCGGGCCGTGGGCGCGGCGTTCGCGGTGATGCTGTTCGGCCTGGCCATCCCCGTACAGGCGATCATCGTGCCGATCTACGTGCTCATCTACAAGATGCACCTGTACGACACGTTGTTCGCCCTGATCCTCACCCTGAGCGCCGCCGCCATCCCGGTCTCGGTGCTTGTCATGGTCAGCTTCGTCCGGGACATCCCGCGCGAGCTGATCGGCGCGATGCTGACCGACGGTGCCAGCGAGTGGACCGTCTTCCGCCGGCTCATCTGGCCGCTGTCCCGCCCCGTGCTGGCCACGCTGGCCATCTACAACGGCCTGAACGTCTGGAACAACTTCCTGCTCCCGCTGGTCCTGACCCAAAGTGGCAGCGTCGCCGTGCTGCCCCTGGGGCTGACCAAGCTCGAGGGTCTGTACTCGGTCAACGTCCCCGCGGTCATGGCCGGTGTGCTGCTGTCAGTGCTCCCCCTGCTGATCCTGTTCATCCTCATGCGCCGCCAGGTGATGACCAGCCTGGGCGGCATAATCGCCCGCTGACCCGCCCTTCTTGCGCGGTCGCCCCCGCCCCAAATGCGGTCGCCCGCCCCCCGCCCTTCGCGCCGCGCCCGCGCTCCGCCCCAAACGGGGTCCGCCCGCGCCCCACCCGGCGTCCCGGCCCCCAGATGCGGTCGATGTGACATCGCTGGTGTCTGGTGCCCGGCTGTCGCATCGAGCGCGTGTGGCTTCGAATATCGGTCAGCTGACGGATGTCTTGCAATGCAACTTGCGTGAGACTTGTCTCTGCAAGTACCGACACGATTGTGCCTACGGCCAGATTGTGTGGTTTCCGCAGGTCCTGGCCCTGGAGGGCGGCGCGTCGGTATCAGTCCCCTGCTGGCGACCGCGGAGAAAGGCGGGTCTGTTGGACGTTGCCCGGCTGCGCGAAAGCTTCGCCGACATCTCCATGCACGGCGACGAACTGCCGTTGTTCTTCTACTCCGACCTGTTCATCAAGCATCCCGAGATCCGGGACATGTTCCCGGTCTCGATGGAATCGCAGCGCGGTCACTTCGTGGACGCCCTGGTGAAGATCGTTTCCCAGGTGGAGAACGTCGACGAGCTGGCCACGTTCCTGCAAGGACTGGGTCGTGATCACCGGAAGTTCGGTGCCCTCGTGGAGCACTACGATGCCGTAGGGTCCAGCCTGCTGGCGACCATACGGTACTTCTCGGGGCCAGACTGGACGCCAGAGCTGGCCGCCGACTGGAAAGAGGCCTACGAGCTCATCGCCACGGTCATGACCGAGGCGGCGCGCTCTGACGAGGCCGTCGCGCCGGCCTGGTGGCGCGGCACGGTCGTGGCCCACGAGTACCGGTCGTTCGACATTTCCGTGCTGTTCGTCCAGCCGGAGCAGCAGATGGACTACCTGCCAGGGCAGTCCGTGTCGATCGAAGTTCCTACCCGCCCGCGGCTGTGGCGCTACTACTCCATGGCGAACGCGCCACGTCCCGATGGCATGCTCGAGTTCCACATCCGGCTGGTCGACGGCGGCCTGGTGAGCATGGCGCTCACCAGCAGCTCGATCGTCGGCGCGGAACTGCGGATTGGACCCCCCATCGGTGTCCTGACCCTGAACCACCGTCCGTCCGACCGGGACCTGCTGTTCGTGGCGGGAAGCACCGGACTGGCTCCGCTGAAGGCCATCCTGTGCCGGCTGACGGAGCTGCCACGGCCGCCGAAGGTGCATCTGTTCTTCGGTGCGCGGACCACCGATGGGCTCTATGACCTGGACAGCCTGGAGAAGATGGCGGCCCAGCACCCGTGGCTGACCGTCACCCCGGTGGTGTCGGCCGACTCCAGGTTCAACGGTGAGACCGGCAACCTGGCGGATGTGGTGGCCCGGTATGGCGACTGGTCCGGGCGCGCCGCCTACGTGGCCGGGCCGTCGGAGATGGTCCACGACGTCACCGACCGGCTGGCCGCGGCGGGGATGCCGGAAGAACACATACACGTCGAAGATTTCGGGTGGAGCGAGCCTTGACCAGAGCATGGTTCGATGACCAGGGCAGAATGACCCCTGAAGATCTGCTGACCGTGACCTTCCCCCTGTCACGACTGGGGCGGCGCGGTTACGAAGAGGAACCCGTCCGGAAGTTCCTGCGCATGGTGCACAGCGAGTTTGTGCGCCTGGTGAACGACCGGACGACCCTATGGCAGGAAGTCCAGCGGCTCCGCGGCCGGATCATTGAAGGAAGCTCCGACAATGATCCGCAGGCGGTGCTTTTCGGCGAGGCGGACGCGCACATACACGCGGTCCGCATCCTGTCGACCGCGCAGATCACCGCTGACCGGTACGTGGCCGACGCAAAGGCGTACAGCAGCCGGGTGACCGAGGAAGCCAGGCTTCGCCGCGATGAGATCATGCGGGAAGCCCAGCAGCACTCGGACATGCTGCTGGAAGACGCGCACGCCAGGGCCCGCGACGCCGCGGTGACGGCGCTGAACGCGCCGGCGCAGCCGCAGTCCGAACAGGAGCGGCAGGCCATGCAGGCGGAACTGGCGTACCTGCGTACCTACAGCGGCGTCTACCGGGCGCACCTGCGCGCCTACACCGAGGGAATCCTGCGTGGCATCGAGGAGTGGGAGCGCAAGGAAGCGGACTCGCTCCAGGAGGCGGCGCAGAACATACCCATCGCCCAGGCCCCCGCCCAGTTCGCCGCCGCGCCGGTCAATGTCAACGGCAACATTAACGGCAACGGCTACCTGAACCACCGCTGACAATACGCTCCCCGGATGTGCCAGTCGTAGGGCGGAAGTCTGGCCTGGAAAGCTCGGCGCATCCGGCCGGAGCCGAAAACACCGGAAAGTCGGCCCAGAGGTTCACGCGGCTCCACCCGCGCATCCGTATGCGCCCGCCTTAGTGGCGCATACGGTAAGTTATCCTGCCCGGTAAAAATGCCACTGCGGACGCTCACTGAATCGCTGATGTGACAGCGCTCAGTGAACGTCCGCAGATAGGCGTTGCTAAAATCCGGCAAGAGCTGTTCTAAGTCTTTGAGTCAGCCCTCGGGAAACAATAGCTCATTCCGTGAGAATGGCCACGGTCTCCAAGAACGCAATCATGCCGCATGTGGAGATTAGCAGATCTTCTGAACGTTACCCCGAGGCTTGTGGTCAGACTTGGCCGGACGATCAACGGCCTTACCTGCGGATACTCTGCCCCTGTCACTGGTCTGACCAAGCCTTGCGAGGTTAGTACATCCAGGGCCGGTAGTTGATGATGTGCGGCTTCGACGCGGACGGAGCCGACATCTTAAAGGCGCTAGGGTGGGTACCGCTGTGGCCTGAGGTTGCCGCCGCTTCGGCACCGAGACCGCTGCCGAGCACGAGAGCTAGAATGGCAATCCCGCGGACCGTACGGCCAGCTGAATCGGCGCGTGTAGATCCGGTAGAGTCCTCGGCAGGAACGGTTTGTGCCTGCATGCGGACGTGCAGTGTCGATCTATGGGTTTTCATTGGGATGATCCCCTCATCGGTAACCTAGATAGCAGGGGCCTGCGCAGAGTCTCTCAAAAGCAAACTACACCAACATCGACGTCAGATCCGCCATTCAGATCGATCTACACGACATTCTTCAGCATCCCTGGAACCACAGTGTTACCGTTCTCACCGACCGTAACCAACCATTCCATCAATAGGTAGAGTCCCGCTACTTAGCGGGATCTGGCTGACCCCGAGCCGAGCCGGGCCGAGCCGGGCCGAGCCGAGGCGGGCACGATCGCCTGATCTCCAAGCGCAGCGGCTTGACTTCAGGCTCAAAGACCGCTCCACCGACCAGCAGCAGCCGGAGCGGGGTCTGTTCAGACAGGTGGCTGGGTGCCGCTCATCACGGCAAGCTCAGCTCACACGACCTTGCGCCGGTAGCCGCTGCTCTCAAAGCCCACCGGGTACCGAGGGTTTCCAGAACGGCCAGACCGCACCCCGCGCTGGTCCCCGGGCGTCCGCCTCGCGCGACTTCGGATCTTCTAGGCTCTGATCCCATACCGATCCGGCTCGACCCGACCCGTCGCAGCCGGATCAGAACCACTGGGAGAGTTCATTGCCTGACGCGGATGAGTACTGGATCTATGAGGACATGATCACCCGCAAGGCCAAAGTGCATCGCGGGAATTGTCCTCACTGCAACCACGGGACGGGACGGGGGCACGGCCGGGACGAGCGGGTCAACCGGTGGCTGGGGCGCTACGGTTCCGAGGACGAGGCAAGATCGGCCCGCATCCGGGTCCCGGTGCTGGAGAATTGCCGCGTATGTATGTGTTGACCTGGCCACGCTCGGCACTTCTGGCTGGGGTACTGATCATGGAAGCCCAGGGCAGCTAATGGCACCGACCTGGGCGCACCCCAAGTCAGACCCTTTCGCGGATCGCTCGTAGGGTCACACCCCGAAGACCTCTCGGGTCACTTGTGCAACAAGCCTCTCATGAGTCACAAACGCGACGTCAGGCTGTGCAGCATCATTGGTCCCCTGGTATTGTCGCGCGTCGGGCT
>DATGGU010000140.1:0-19219 GCA_035308365.1 Streptosporangiaceae bacterium | reverse complement strand
GATGCTCTCGTGCTCGACCGGCCGGCCCTCGATGTCGGTCCGCAGCCGGTTGTACACGCCGGCGAGATAGGTGCCGGGGTAGTGCGTGCCGTCATCGGCCGCCTCGCTGGCGGCCCCCCGGGCGGCCAGGTAGCCGTTCCCGAGCGTGCACAGCGTCTCCCGCACCCTCTCACCGGCCTGGCTGGCGGGCCGGTAGGTGAGGTGCCAGCCGTCGGCCAGCGGCCCCGGTCCCGTGACGGCCAGGTCGCCGAGGCCACCGATGACCAGATCGGTGCCGGCGGCGTGCAGCGCGGCGGGATCGCCGCGGCGGCCGGCGCCGATCACCAGCCTGGAGCCGCCCCGCCGCCCGGCCAGGACTCCGGCGAGCGCGTCCCCGACCACGGCGGTGCGTCCCGGGCCGGCCCCCAGACGGGCGGCGGCCTCCAGGTAGGCGGCGGTCCGGCGCGGCGGCGGCCTGGCCGTCTACCGAAACCTAGCGAGCCAGGAGCAAGCGACGCCGGTCAGGGCACATGTTCCCTGCGCGGCACACACTGCCACGTTCTCCCCGCCGCATGGCGTGCGTTCTCACCGGTGTGACGCCAGCACCGCGTGGTGATCATCGCCCTGCTGGGGCTGCGGGTCGGCGTGCACCAGCACGGCGGCCAGCCGCGGCAGCGCATGCAGGAGATTGTGCTCGGCGCTGACCGCGACCTGGTGAGCCTGGACCGCACTGGCAGCGGCGTCGACGATCACCTCGCATTCGGCGCGCAGACGGTGCCCGATCCAGCGCAGCCGGATCTGGCCGACGCCCAGCACCCCCGGCGTCGCGTGCAACGTCTGCTCAACCTGATCAACCAGAGCGGGATCAACCGCATCCATCAGCCGCCGGTAGATCTCGCGGGCCGCCTGCCGGAGCACGGCCAGGATCGCCACCGTGATCAGCAGGCCAACGACCGGATCGGCCCAGTCCCAGCCGATTGCCACACCCCCCACGCCCAGCAGGACCGCCAGTGAGGTGAACCCGTCGGTGCGGGCATGCAGCCCGTCGGCGACCAGCGCCGCCGAGCCGATCTTGCGCCCGACCCGGATCCGGTACCGGGCGACCACCTCGTTGCCGGTAAACCCGATCACCGCCGCCACCGCGACCGCGATCAGATTCGACACTGGACGCGGGTGCGCCAGCCGGGTGACCGCCTCATAGGCGGCCACCGCCGAGGACGCCGCAATGAACACGACGATCACAATCCCAGCCAGGTCCTCCGCCCGCCCGTAGCCGTAGGTGTAGCGGCGGTTGGGCGGCCGCCTGCCCATCACGAACGCGATACCCAGCGGCACCGCGGTCAGCGCGTCCGCGGCGTTATGCAGCGTGTCGCCCAGCAACGCAACCGAGCCCGAGATGCCCACCACGGCTGCCTGGAGGAGCGCGGTGCCACCGAGCACGGCAAGTGAGATCCACACCGCCCGGATGCCCTCGGCGCTGGCCTCCATCGCCGCATCCACCTTGCCGGTGGCATCGTGGGAATGCGGGCGCAGCACATGCCGAAGCCGTCCGATTGCTCCTGGCCTGCTGGCATGAGCATGGCCGTGGGTGTGATCCGGGCCGCCGTGGCCAGTCTGCTGATCGCTCACAACCCCAGGATGCGCGAAGAATCCGCTTGCAGCACATCAACAACAACCACCTTGACGCGGCTGCGAAAGACTCGCGGACTCCGTACTCCGGTATTGCAGCGTACGAGCGGACTCATGCGCTGCGAAAACTTGGCTGCTCTTGTTGGGGCCACCCCCGCGACTCCGCTAACGATGGCCGCCGCCCGGCACCTGGCCAGGGGCCGGGCCTGCTCGATGCCAGGATCCCGCCGCGGCCCGGCGGTGCCAAGGGCCTGACCCGTGGGTGGGGCGGACAGACCAGCGCCCCGTTCACCGGCCATCCCCCCGTGGCCGCGGTCCCGGCCGCGCGCTCCACCTGAGACGCTGGGCCGACCCGGCTGGCCAGAGCCAATGACGCCTTCGGGCACGCAGAACGGCCCGTTCTGGCGCATCCCCGACACCAGTCAGCCCACCGGGACCGGCCTGCATAACGAACGGACATGAACCCGCTTCGCAGCGGGCCTGGCCGTACCGGAAGCTATCACGCGCTGCCTGTTCGTGCACGTCACCGCGAATTGCCGTACGTCATGTGCCGGGCTCTGACGGGCCGTGCCGGGGCAGCCGGGCAAACGACGAGCAAACACAGCCGGCTGAGTTTGCCAGTGCCGGGGCGATCGGGGCGGTTCGCGGGCCCGCGGAGGAGCAGTCCGGGCGTATCGGGCGCGGTTTTCTGAGAGCGTGCCGGATGTGCAGGTGACCGGATGTGCAGGTGATTGGTGGGCGATTCTGCCGGCCTGGCCGTGTCCTAGCGGGCGGCGAGGCGGCGCAGGGTCCGGGTGGTGAACGCGATCCGGATGAGGCTGAAGGCCATGGCGATGACGAGCGCCTCGCTCAGGGTGGGTGCTGCGGCCAGGACGCAGGCGACGGCCGATGCGTCCAGGGCGATGATGACCGGGCTGGCAAGCATGGCGAGCCTGGTCCGCTGGTAGCTGCGCCGGGCGGTCGCGGCGACGAGCAGCGCCAGCACCGCCAGCAGCAGGACCGCGCCGAATGTAACCCGGGCAGCGTCGGGTACCGGCCAGTTCCATGGGCGGCTGCTGATCAGCGCGGCGGCCCAGCAGCAGCCTGCGACCGGGCCCGTCGCCAGCAGCAGCCGGGCGGCGCGCCGGCCCGGTGCCTGGCGGGTGAACTCGCCCACGACGGTAGCCAGGTCCCCGAACTCCGCCAGCGCAGCGCGCGCGGCTTGCTGGTCGCCCGCTCCAGCGGCGAGGTGATGCTGGTAGGCCTCGGCCAGGCCGTCGGCGGCCTCATCGGCGATGGCGGCGGGAAGTTTCTGGTGCAGGCCGGTCACGTAGCCGGTGATCAGCGGGCTTGTCATGGCGCTGGCTCCAGGATGGCGGTGACCACGGACGCGAAGTCCCGCCAGGCCACCCGGTCACCGGCCAGGCGCCGCCGCCCGGCTGGGGTGAGCTCGTAGATGCGGCGGCGGCGCTGCCCGTCAGGCTCGGCCCAGGTGCCCTTGACCAGCCCCGCCGCCTCCAGTCGCCGCAGAGCGGGGTAGATGGTCCCGGTCGGCAGGTCGAACCGGGCGCCGCCGCGTTGCCGCAGCGCCTCCCTGACCGCGTACCCGTGCCGGGGCCCGGTCTCCAGGCTCGCCAGCAGCAGCGTGTCCAGGTGGCCCTTGAGCGCTTGCGCGTCCGCCCTCATAGGTAGGTATGCTACCCTCAGTGCCATAGGTAGTTATCCTACCTAGCTGGGGCGGACAGGGTAGCCGGCTGGAGGCAGGCGATGACGGACGCGGCGGTCGTGGCCGAGGGGCTTGGCAAGCGGTTCGGGCCGGTGGTTGCGCTGGACGGCGTTGACCTGGAGCTGCCGGCGCGCAGCGTGCTGGGCCTGCTGGGCCCGAACGGCGCGGGGAAGACGACCCTGGTGCGCATCCTGGCCACCCTGCTCAAGCCCGACCGCGGCCGCGCGCGGGTCGCCGGGTTCGACGTGACCGGGCAGCCGCGGGCGGTGCGGCGGCGGATCGGCCTGTCCGGGCAGTACGCGGCCGTGGACCCGTTCCTGACCGGAGCGGAGAACCTGGTCATGATCGGCCGGCTTTACGGCCTGCCCGGCCGCATCGCGCGCCGCCGTGCCGGGGAGCTGACCGGCCAGCTCGGCCTGGCTAGCGTGGCCGGCCGGCTGGTGCGCACCTATTCCGGGGGCATGCGGCGCCGGCTGGATGTCGCCGCCAGCCTGCTGGCCGCGCCGCCGGTCCTGTTCCTCGATGAGCCGACCACTGGCCTGGATCCTGGCGGCCGGCTGGCGTTGTGGCAGGTGCTCGGGGATCTGACCGCAGAGGGAGCCAGCCTGCTGCTGACCACCCAGTACATCGAGGAGGCCGAACGACTCGCCGCCACGATCGTCATTATCGACCACGGCCAGGTCGTCGCCACCGGCACGCCCGATCAGCTCAGAGCCAGAGCGGGGGGAGACCGCCTGGATCTGCGAGCCAGGCCGGGCCAGGACACCCGCCGCCTCGCGGGTGCACTGGGCGGGCTGGGCTCGGCAGAACCGGCCGTCGATGAGGCAGCGGGCCGGGTCGTCCTGCCTGTGGCCGACGGCGCGGCGGTCCTTCCCGCCGTAGCCGGGCGGCTGGCCGCAGCCGGGCTGACTATCAGCGCGCTGGCGCTGCGCCGGCCGACGCTGGAAGAAGCCTTCCTGGCCCTGACCGGGCAGGCAGCCGGCAGCCCGCAACCGCGCGACGCAGAGACTGGCGGCGTGCATGCCGCCCAGGCGCAGCCAGCCCGGAACGCGCGGCGCATGCGATGACCGCCATCATGACCAGCGGCGCTGCGTGCCACGGCAGGCCAGCCAGTGCGCTCACCGGCATCGCCGTGATCACCGGGCGCAACCTGCGGCGGCTGATCCGCGTGCCCACGCTGCTGGCATTGGCCACCGTGCAGCCGGTCCTGTTCGTGCTGCTGTTCACCTACGCCTTCAGCGGTGCCGTCCACGTGCCCGGCATCTCCCGTTACATCGACTACCTGCTGCCGGGTGTCTTCGTGCTGGCGATCGGGTTCGGCGCGTCCCAGACTGGCGTGGCCATCGCCGAAGACCTCAACACCGGGATGATCGACCGGTTCCGCTCCCTGCCCATCACCGGCAGCGCCGTCCTCGCGGGCCGGGTCGCCGCCGACGCGCTGCGCAACCTGTTCGTCCTCGCCCTGATGATCGGCACCGGGGCGGCGGCAGGGTTCAGGTTCCACGCCGGGCCTGCTCCCGCTCTCGCTGCGGTCGGCCTGGCCGTCGCGGTCAGCGTGGCGTTCTCCTGGATCAACCTGCTGCTCGGCCTGGCCGTCCGCGATCCCGAGACAGCCGGGCTGGCCGGGCTGTTCCCGGTTGTCATCTTGTTTTTCACCAGCTCTGTCCTGGTGCCGGTCGCCACCATGCCCGGCTGGCTGCAGGCCTTCGCCAAAGCCAACCCCGTCACCGTCATCACCGGCGCCCTGCGCGCGCTGTGCCTCGGCGGCCCCACCGCTCGCCCGGCCATCGAGGCCACCGCCTGGCTCGCCGGGCTGCTCGCCGTCACCATCCCGGCCGCCATCGCCCGCTACCGCCATGCGACCAGCAGCTGAACCGCCCCCGGCCCCCGCCCTGGACCGTGCCGCCGTCCAGGCGGAGATGGAACAGGTAAGGACCGACCTGCGGCAGCTCATCCGGCTGCGGGACGGCGAGCGGGACGAGACCCCGCAGTGGTGGGCACCGGACGACGCTGACGAGGACGAGGCCGGCTTGTCAAAGGGCTTGTGGGTTCCGCCCGGCCCGGAGGACGACCGCCGGGTGTTCTACGCCACCGGGGCGAAGGGGGCGAGCCACCAGCACAGCAGGGTCGAGGACGCCAAGTTGACCGGGCATGCCACGGCCAAGGCACCAGACGGCGAGATCAACGGAGGCTCGGCCGCCTGGAACCCGACCTTGCTGGAGATCACGGTCGCGGGCTGCGCAGCCGGGGACAGGCCGGTCGACTGGGCGATGTGGGGTGCAGCAGCAGCGCTTCCCCGACCACTACCGCGACGAGGGCCTGAAACTTCCGCTCGCGCTGCACCTAGCCGCGAAGGCGACCGAGTACGCGCTGCCGCAGGAATACGCGGAGGCCAGGCTGCTGGAGGACGTCCCCGAGGACGGCACCGCCGTCAGCGATGACGGGACCGATGACACCGAGGAGGCAGGCGGGACTTTCGCCCTCGCGGACGATGAGGGAGAGGCCGAGGGGGATTACTAACGGTACTCCCGCCGCGCTATCCCCGCTTCCGCAACGGGTAGCGCGCGGCTCCGGAGGCGCCCGGTATTCCCGTGCGGACGAGGAGGCTGTAAGCCGGTATACGCGCAGGTCAGAATGTTCTACGTAATGTTCTTCGTGATCGAGGTCGGCACCCGCGATCCTGCCAGCCTTATTGGCTCTCGATTATCGGGCTGCGACTGAGCGCGGCGAGGCGGTGGAAGGGGTCAAGTTGTCGGCTGATCACGTCGTCTGGTCGTCCCGTAGCGCCAGGTCGTGGCCGCGATCAGCGGCGGCGCTGTTCCGCGCCGGGTCGGATCGGTCGCGAGCGCAGAATCATTTCGGAGCTGGGCTGTCCACAGGGTCTTTTCGTTTCCACAGGCAGCGCACGTAGTCCTGGCTGGTGGGTCGGTGTCGGTCATGCACAGATGGCTGTTTCCGGCGACGTGGTTTCCCACAGCCGACGGGTGTTTGTGCACGTAGCGATCCACAAGCTAGTCCGGGTAGCGTGCCATCCCTGGCCGGGATGGGCGGCATTTTGCCTGACCGCCCAGGCTGCACGTGACGTGCCAACCGGTGGGAGGGAGCGCGGTGGATATCAGGTCGGCGCAAAAGCTTGCCTGGGAGAACAAGCTGGCGAAAGGCTTTAATACCACTGATATCCCGCTGGAGTTCTGCCTGCTGAGTGGCGAGGTCGCGGAGGCATTTGACGCTTGGCGCAAGGGCCGGCCGCAGGTCGCTGAGGAGCTGGCGGATGTCGCGATCTACCTGCTGGGCTTGGCGGAGATGGCCGGGGCCGACTTGCAGGAGGCGGTGGAGGCCAAGCTGGCGGTGAACGAGGCGCGGGTGTACCGGCGACTGCCCAACGGAGTGCCGGTGAAGGATGCAGCCGCTACCGAGACGCCGCCGCCGTCTGCGCCGCGGTGATGCTCACGCCGTGCTTGTGGTGGTGTCGATCGTGATAACTGGCGCGTGAGCGGCGAGCTTGCCGAATGTATCGGCGTAGGCGGTTATCAACGCACTGACGCGTGCCAGGGGCGGGGTATGGCCGTCGCGGGCCAGCAGGCGGGCGGCGATCTGGTCCGGCTGTCCGGTGAGATGGACCAGGATGCCGCCGCGCTGCGCCACCATCGCGGCTAGTTGTGTGGCCTGGGTTAACGTGAGCCGGGAGTGGCCACGATCGAGGGGGCCGTGGACTAGCTCGCTGACGAAGCTGCGGTCAAGCACGAGCGGGCCCGGGCGGGCAAGGATCGCCTGGTATTTGGCGAACAGGTCCACCCCCTCGGGGGTGAGGGCGGCATGCACGACGGCATGCCCGTGGTGGGCGGCGACCGCTTGGGCCAGGGTGGATTTCCCGGCACCGTCGCAGCCGTCTATGACCACCAGGTGCTGCTGGCTCACCGGGCCGGTGAGGCCGGGCACGGTCACGGCAGCTCGATCAGGGCGGCGAGTTCTGCGGTGCTGGCGAACCGGCCGCTCACCGCGTACTGGATCATGAGGTTCCGCCAGTTCGGTTCGCGGCCGTCGGCGAACGTCCACCACCGGCCCGGATCCGCGGCGAGCACCGTGCGCCCAGCCGCGGCGCATGCGCCGGTGATGATGGCGGCGCCCGGCGGGGTTTCCGGGCCACGGGTGTCGATGAGGGTCAAGCCGGCGCGGCGGGCTGCGGCCCAGTCGGCGTGTGCCGCCTGGCAGGGATCAGCCGGGTCACGAAATCGGGTGGCGATGCGGGCCTGCCAGCCGCGGGATTCCAGCAGGCGGATAATGTCGCGCCATAGCTCGCCCGGCAGGTGGGGGGAGGGGTCGATGAACGCGTAGCGCCCGGCCGCCACGAAGGGGGCGCGGTTGCCAGCAGTTGGTGGCTGGGCGCGCAACAGCGCGGAAATCGCCTGGTCGATGGCGTCGTCGATAGATTGCAGGTTGCGGTGCAAGAACGCCGCGAACCGCTCGGTTGGCTGCGCTGGCGGCGGGGCGAGGTGCGGAGCTCGGATCACCTCGGTCAGCACGAGGTCCAGCAGCGAGTCAGGGAAGGTGTGGGCCGGCCCGTTGCTGGTGGGGCGACGCCTACCGCGCCATGTCACGCCGTCGGCGCGGCGGAGGTGACCGAGAAGTCTGCGCGAATAAGAACGTGCCGCCGGCCGAAGAGCGTGGCCTGTTGGTGGGCCGCGGGGGTTTCCGGGCCCAGGTGTCCCGCTCATGGCAGCCGTTCAGGCGGTATATCTCAGGTGTGGGGCTTGTTGGGCGTGACCGAGAGATGGCGGCGGTTGGCCTGCTGTTGGACCGGGCGGCAGCGGGTGCCGGCGGTGTGCTGGTGGTTTACGGTCCGCCCGGTTCCGGGAGGACGGCGCTGGCCGAGGCCGCGGCGGGGGAGGGCCGACGGCGCGGCTTTGCCGTCGCCCGGGTTGCAGTGGCTGCGACTGGACCGGTCCGGCTGGCCTGGGCGCAGCTGATACGCCAGACCGGCGGGCCCGATGCGCTGGCGCGCCACCTGCTGGAGGAGGCGGGGCCGCTGGAGCTGGATGATGCCGCCGAGGCTTTGGTGTCGGTGGGGCCGCGCCTGATCGTGGTGGACGATGTCGATCGTCGTGGCTCCGGAGCGGTGGAGTTCTTGCCGGTGCTGGCCGCCCGGGTGGCCGACTCCTCGACAGCGGTGATAGTGACCGCGTCGGCGCCCTTGGGCACCGGGCAGGAACTGCGCCTGGGGCCGCTGGGCGAGCAAGACCTGGGCGCGGTGGTAGCTGAGGGCCGGCCCGAGGTGCGCCGGGCATTGTGGCTGGCTTCGGGCGGCTTGCCGGGTCCGGCTGTGTCCCTCGCGGGTCGGCTCGGCGGCCTTGCTCCAGGTGCCGATCCGGTGGTGCACCTGGCCCTGTCTGCGCCCTCTCAGGTCACGTTTCTCGCTGTTGACCCTCCGCTGATCCGGCTGCTGGAAACCGCGGCCGGGCTAGCGGCGGATGGCCCGCTCCGGGCTCGGGTGCTGGCGCGCCTGGCGCGGGAGCTGCTCGCCGACCCCGCGGCCGGGCCCCGGCGGCGGGCCCTGGTCGACGAGGCCCTCGCGCTGGCACGGGCCGGCGGAGAGCCGGCGGTGCTGGCCGAGGTGCTCGATGCCAGGCTGCACGCGTTGTGGGACCCCGCCGCGGCCGAAGACCGGCTCGCGGCTGCGTCGGAGATCATCGACCTGGCCCGCGCCGCCGGTGACGACGCTCATGAGCGGCAGGGCATGTTCTGGCGGTTCGTCGCCCTGATGGAGCTGGGCCGGGTGGCCGAAGCGGAGTCGGCGCTGGCCGCGTTCGAGCGGGCCGCTCAGCTTGCCGGCGACGAGGCGGCGCTGGTGATGGTCGCGGCGCGGCACGCCATGCTGGCCACTGTGCGGGGCCGTTTTAGTGAGGCGGTGCGCCTCGCCGAGCAAGTCCTTGAGTCCGGGCGGCGAGCGGGCCTGGCCGACGCCACGGACCTGTACGGCGCGGTGCGCGGGATGGTGATTCAGGAGCAGGGAACCGAGCAGGAGGCTGCTTTCGGCGTGGGTCTGCTGCTCGATGCGGCACGTCACCGGCCAGGCCATCTGTTCGAGGCCACGTTGGCGGGTGTGCTGGCGACGTTCGGCCGTATTCCGGAGGCGCAAGCTGAACTACAGCGGGTGCTGCCCCAGGCGCTGGGCGCTTCTGGGCCCCGGTGGCTTGGGGCGATGGCGGCGCTCGCGGTCGCGGCCAGCGCAGCCGGTGACCGGGAGGCGGCCGGGGCGCTGTACCCGGCGCTAGCACCATACCGGGGGCGGCTGGTCATTCAGGGCGGTGCCAACGCTGTTGCCGGGCCGGTGTCGCACTACCTGGGCCTGCTCGCCACGGTCCTGGGCCGACAGGACGAAGCTGTCGATCTTTTTTCCGAGGCCGCAGCCCTGGCAGGGCAAATCGGGGGCCTACCGTCGTTGGCTCACGCCCGGGCCGGGCTGGCCGGCGCCCTGGCTGCACGCAATGGCCCTGGCGACCTCGAGGCAGCCGAGGAGCACCGGCGGCAGGCTCGATCGGTCGCTGAGCGGCTGGGCATGACTGTCCTGCTCGCGGCGCTGGCGCCACCGGCCGATCGCTGGCGGCTCCGCCGGGACGGCGCTGACTGGCTACTTGACGCCGACGATGAGCATGCCCGCCTGCGCGACGGCCGTGGCCTGCACTACTTGCGGGCGCTGCTGGCCGCGCCCGGCCACGACATCCCCGCTCTGGACCTGGCCGCCGGCGGGGCAGGCGTACACCCACGGGCCGTCGGCCCGGTCATCGACGAGCAGGCCCGCTCGGCCTACCGCCGCCGGCTCACCACCCTGGCCGGCGAGCTAGAGGCCGCAGACCGGGCCGGCGACGCCGATCGCGGCGCGCGGCTCGAAGCCGAGCGGCAGGCCCTGCTGGCCGAACTGCGCAGTGCCACCGGCCTAGCCGGGCGGAGCCGCGAGGTCTCCCCGGAGGCCGAGCGGGCGCGGGTCAACGTCACCCGCACCTTGCGCGCCACGCTGGCGCGGATCACCGAGATGGCCCCGGCAGCCGGGGCCCACCTGCAGGCGTCGATCCGCACCGGCGGAGCCTGCCGGTATCAGCCTGAGGCGGGCGGCCCGGCCGGCTGGGACGTCTGACCGTACAAGTTGTTCCATCACGATTTACGCCCCTGGGGTGAGACCACGGAGGCAACCACCGATGACAACGCCCAAGCCCATGGACAGTAAACCTGAGGGACAGGCCGGCCCGCCCGTGCCGGCCAGGGCTGACGCGGCGGCCCTGGACTGGGGAGTCGGCAGCTACGAATCCCTGGCCGCGCAGCTTCTGCAGGCCGCCCGCGTCGTCGTCGAAAGCGCAGGGCTCCGCCCCGCGGAGCGTGTCCTTGACCTTGGCTGCGGGACCGGAAACGCCACACTACTCGCCGTAGAGCACAGCAGCGAGGTGACGGGCGTGGATCCCGCGTCGCGGCTGCTGGAGATCGCCCGAGCTCAAGCCGCCCGCGAGGGCAAGCAGGTAACGTTCCTGCCCGGCGAGGCCGCGTCGCTGCCGATCAGCGAGTCCAGCGTGGATGTCATCCTCTCGGTGTTCGCCCTGATCTTCGCGCCCGATCCCCATGCCGCAGCCGCCGAGATGGCGCGCGTCCTGGCCCCAGGCGGGCGCATCGTGCTGAGCGCGTGGATTCCCGCCGGCGCGATGTTCGAGATGACCTCGACAGCGTCAGATACTGTCAGGCAGGCCCTGGGGGCATCGCCGGGGCCGGCGCCGTTTGCCTGGGAACAGCGCGATGCCCTGTTGAACCTGCTCGCCCCGCACGGTTTCAGCGTGCAGGTCACGCACCACGCTTTGGCGTTCGCCGCATCGTCCGCGCAAGAGTTCCTCGACGACCAGCTTCAGAGCCATCCGATGGCAGTCGGTGGTCTCAGCGTCCTTGAGCGGCTCGGCCAGGCAGAAGCGCTGCGCACCCGCCTCCTGGCGATCTTGGAGAACGGCAACGAAGACACAAGAAAGTTCCGGGTAACCAGCCGCTACGCCGTTGCCACGGCCCGCCGCCATCGGTGAGCCAGCGCTCAGGAACCGCGCTTGTGACCATGCCAGCATCACCTCACGGGCATACTGGCAAGGCCCACAGGAGCCGCCCGGCGGGTTGTCACCCCCTGGACAGGATGCTCCCCGCGACCCTCGCGAGTCCCGTCTGCTAGGAGGCGGTGCCAGGTGCGGGTCCAGGAGCTGTGGCGGTATCCGGTCAAGTCGCTTCAAGGGGAGCGGCTGCACCAAGCACTGGTAACCGCGCATGGGCTCGACGGTGACCGCAGGTACGCGACTAGCTGCTCGAAGCCAGAGTGCGGCGCGAGGTCCGGTGATTATCGTGTCCTTCGGGGTCTGGTAATGGGGAGCCGGTGATGCTCGCCGTCGGCCCGAGCAGGTCCCACATGTTGCCGCGATGTCGCGGAACACCGCCACTTGGCCGTATGGTTCCGTGCGTGGCGACCCGATGAACTCCACTCCGGCCGCCATCATCCGCTGGCGTGCGGCGTCGAAGTCGTCAACGCGCAAAAAGAACCCCACCCGGCTGGTGGCCTGCCTGCCCATCACGGCGGCCTGATCCGGGCCGTCAGCTTGCGCCAGCAGGAGGCCGGTGACCGCCCCTGCCGGCCGCACCACCACCCACCGCTTGGGCCGCCCTCATTTGGTCCGTGCAGCGGAGTTCTCGGCCAACTCGAAGCCCAGAGCCGTCACGAAGAAGCTGATCGCGGCGTCATAGTCGGTCACCACGAGCGTGACCAGGCTCAGATGCACCCGCCCAGTGTTACGCATCGCCGCGGCGTCCGGCGTCACCGCTGGGTGTGGGGGTACCTCGCAGCGACGCAGGCCAAGTTCGCGTGACCAGCGGCGAAGGTCGGTGACGCTCTCCTGATCAAGGTCGCATAGCAGGTAGGAGCTGGCATTTCCGAGCATGGTCATCGCCAGCAACGCAGAGCCCGGATAGACGCCACGGTCGCCCCCAGCATAGGAGGCGGCGATGGCGCGGTACTGCGAGCTGGCCAGGGCGTCGAAACGCGGAGCGACCTCCAGAAACCGCAGAATGCCGAACTGGCGCTCCTCGTCGTGCACGACCGGGTACGCGGATGAGCAGCTCGGTGCCGGCCTCCTCGGCTTCATGCCTTGCGGCCTTCGGCGGGCGGGGTGAATGCCGCGAGCAGGGTGGCCGTGATAAGCCGGGCGGCGTCGTCAGCCTCGATGCGGCCGCCGGCGGCGTCTTCGGCGGCGGCGTGCATGAGGCTGAAGGCGGTGGTGGTCAGCCAGTGCTCTGGCAGGTCGGCGCGGAAGGTTCCAGCGCGCTGCCCGCGCTCGATGAGGGCCTGCACCCGGCGCAGGATCGGGTCGTGGACGCCGCGGATCCGCTCGGCGGGCAGTTCCCGGTGGGCGGCCAGCAGGATGTTGCGGAACTGGTGGACCAGTTGCCAGGAGGCGGCCACCAGCCGGGTGAGCGCCGCGGCCGGGTCGCCGCCGGTGTCGGTGGCGCCGAGAATCGCGTCCGCGTGCTCGATGGTCCGGGCCATGACTGCTTCAACGAGTTCGGCGCGGGTGCTGAAGTGGCCGTACAGCGTGATGCGGCCGACGCCCGCCGCCGCGGCGATGCCCGCGATGCTCATCTCGGGGTCCCGGGCCAGGCAGTCGGTGGCCGCGTCCAGGATCGCGGCGACGTTACGGCGCGCATCCGCTCGCTGGGTTCTGCGGGCCGTGCCGCGGGCATCGCTGGACGGCATCTCCGAATATTCCCTTTCTCGAACAGTGGTGTATGAGTTAACCTGGCCCCTGTAACTCATACAAGCTCGTTCATGTTAGCGCACGGCGCGCCGGAGAAGGAGATCGTCATGCAGGGCCTAGACCGCAGATCCAGAGCGCGCAGACCAGAAGGGCCGGCCGTGACCGCGGCCGGGCCGGGTGCCCCGGACCGGCCACGCGGGCGGCCCGCCGTGCGATCGCGCTGGCTGGCCCTGGCCCTGCTGGCGTCCGCGCAGCTGATGCTCGTCCTGGACGTCACCGTGGTGAATGTGGCGCTGCCGGACATCGGCACGGCCCTGCACCTGGTCCGCGGCGAGCTGCCGTGGGTGATGACGGTCTACACGCTGGTCTTCGGCGGGCTCATGCTGCTGGGCGGGCGGATCGCCGACCTGTTCGGCCCGCGGCGGCTGACGCTGGTGGGACTGGTTCTGTTCACCGGGTCGTCGCTGCTGTGCGCGCTGTCGCGGGACGCCGCGATGCTGCTGGCCGGGCGGTCGCTGCAGGGCCTCGGCGCGGCGCTGATGTCACCCGCCGCGCTGGCCACCGTCATGACGCTGTTCACCGGCCCCGCCCGCGGCAAGGCGCTCGGCGTGTGGTCGGGGCTGGCCGGTGCCGGCTCAGCGCTGGGCGTCATCCTCGGCGGGGTGCTGACCTCCGAGGCGGGCTGGCGGTGGGTGTTCGCGATCAACGTGCCGATCGGCATGGCGCTGCTGTTCGCGATACCGCTGGCCGCGCCCGCCCGGTGGCAGGCCGGCGCGGTGGAGCGCGGCCTTGACATCCCCGGCGCGGTGCTGGTCACCGCCGGGACCGCGGCGGCCATCTACGGGCTGATCAACGTCGGCAGCCACGGCTGGGCGGCCACCTCTACCGTGCTGCCGCTGGTGCTCGCCGCCGCGGTCTGGGCAGCCTTCGCGGTGGTCGAGCACCGCGCCCGCCGTCCGCTGCTGTCCGTGGGCCTGCTCGGCCAGCGAGCGGTGCTGGCCGGCAGCTTCCTCATGCTGGCCGCTACCGGGCTGCTGGTCGGCGGTTTCTTCCTGGGCTCGTTCGCGCTGCAGCGCGCCCACCACTACAGCGCCCTGCACGTGGGCCTGGCCTTCCTGCCGATCGCCCTCGCGACGGTGGCCGGAGCGCAGGCCGGCACCCAGGTGCTGACCCGTGTCAATGCCCGGATCGTCGCGGTCACCGGCCTCGCCCTCGCGGCCGCCGGGTACGCCATCGCCGCCCGCTGGCCTCAGCCCGTGGAGATGGTGGCCGGGCTGAGCATCGCCTCGCTCGGCATCGGGGCGACCTTCGTCACCGCCTTCACCGCTTCGCTCACCGACGCCGCCCCAGCCGAGGCAGGGCTGCGGTCCGCGCTGGTGAACACCTTCCACGAACTCGGCGGAGCGGCCGGCGTGGCCGTGTTGTCCAGCGCCGCCGGAGCCGGGCTCGTCGCGGTCCACCTGGCCAGCCATGACTTCACCCGTGCCTTCACCGTCGGCGCGGTCGTCGCGGCGGTTGCCCTGGCGGCCGCGGCGGTGCTGGTCCCGGCCGTCCGCCGCAGCCCGCCGGCGGCCAACGTTCCGGCCAGTGACCCGGCGGCACGGGATGCACCGGCCGCCCGGCTGGTCCGCCGCCGGTCCGGGCTGCGCGCCAACAGCGTCGCGATCTGTGTGATGCTCCTGGTCCAGTACGGGCTCGGCATGGGCGTCAACCTCTACGCCCAGGTGCCGGCCGCCGACCATAGCACCGGCCTCGCCGTGGCGGCCGGCCGGGCCCTGACCAGCCAGCCGGCCGTCCTCGCGGCCCACACCGTGCTGGGGCTGCTGATGCTGGTAGCAGGAGTCAGCGTGCTGGTCCGCGCCATCCGTGCCCGGCACCGCCGAGCGATCGCGGCCTCGGCGGTCGGCCTGGCCGCCATCATCACTGCGGCGTTCAGCGGCGCCGCATTCGTCAGCAACGGGCAGCCCAGCGCGTCTATGGCCATGGCTGTCCTCACTGGCGTGGCCCTGCTGTCCTATCTGGCCAACCTGCTGATGGTGGGCCCGGCCGCCGCGGTCTCCCGCGATGAGTGATCCCGGCACTGTGTGCCCGATGCCCCGCCTGGTCATTGGCAGAAGCTGGTGCGGTCAGCTCGCCGGTGATGAGCCGAAGGCATGCCAGGGACGGGCTAGCCACCGGGATCCGGGCCGCCTCGGCCCGTGGCTCCTGCTGCGCGCCGAACGGGCCCGCATGCTGCCACATACCTTCCTATCCGGCCGAACCAGCCGCGTAACAGGAGAACAAAGATGACCAGCCTGCACCCGATCTATCACGGTGACAC
Source organism: Streptosporangiaceae bacterium (assembly GCA_035308365.1). Classification (GTDB taxonomy): domain Bacteria; phylum Actinomycetota; class Actinomycetes; order Streptosporangiales; family Streptosporangiaceae; genus PALSA-505. Next base: position 3,822 of record DATGGU010000140.1, on the reverse strand, counting down.
CGGCGAACCCAGCGCCCGATTCCGGCCCGCGAGCCAGCCTCCGGGCTACCGCACCGCCAAGGGCACCGCCGGGCACTGCCTCGCCTCACCCGAAGACACCGGCGGCCGGTTCAGCCTCTACCGCTGGGACATGAGCCCCGCCTCCGGCGGGCCCGGCCCGCACTTCCACCGCACCTACGACGAGACGTTCTACATCCTCGCCGGCACCATCCGGCTCTACGACGGCACCCACTGGTTCGACGCCAGCCCCGGTGACATGCTGTATGTTCCGGCCGGCGGCATCCACGGCTTCACCAACACCTCCGGCGCCCGCGCCTCCATGCTGATGCTGCTCGCCCCCGGCGCCGACCGCGCCGCCTACTTCGGTGAACTTGCCGCCATCGCCGCCAGAGAGCGGGACCTTTCCGACGCCGAATGGGCCGAGGTGTTCGCCCGCCACGACAACGTCATGCTCCCCGGCGACCGCACCCGATAGCCCGTTCCGGCGCGCCCGGACGTAGCAACCGCGACTGGCCGCGGTGCCGGCGCCCGCCCGCGACTACCTCATCGGCCACTGCCGGGCCTGCGCGATCGCACTGGTCAACGAGAAAGACCCCTCGATGAACCCGGCGGCCTGCCAGTTACCCCACTGCCCGGAGTGCCGCGGGCAAAGATGCCATGTGAGGGGGGACCTCCCCGGCGTCAGTCGTAGCAGCATCTACGACGTAACGGGCTTTGGGAACAGGTCCCTTGTACCAATTCGGTTCGGAGCTCGGGGAGGCAGATCCGGTCGATGATTTGGTCGGCGGTCTTGATCCATTTGAAGGGCTGGGCGTTGCTGTTCCAGATCTTGATCCACTCTTCCAGCGTGGTGGTGATTTCATCCAGCGAGCAGAACACGCCGCGGTCCAGGCAGCGCCGCTGCAATTCGGCGAACCACCGCTGGACAGCCACGCGGATGCTGTGCCTGCGGCATGCCGTCCCCAAGATCAACAACCGTGGGCCGCCGGCCGGTGAGCGGCGGCGGCCCGCGCGGTTGGGTGAGAGGGTGCTATGGCTTGACGGCGAAGTTGCGGGTTGTCCAGCCCGAGCTTGAGGAACCGCCGCCCGGTGCGGACAGCATCGAGGATCCCCACACCTGGCCGGTCGTCGCGGTGGTGGGAGAAGCGGGGTCTGGGGTGGCTCCCGCATAGTCGCCCCACCGGCAGTGCCCCAGCTGGATGCAGTCGAAACCGGTGTCGGCGGCGGTGGAGGTGGCGACCAGGGTGAGGCCGGAGATGGCGCCGGCGCCGATCTTGGAGGCCACCTTGATGGAAACTTGTGCGCTCGCCGAGGACTGGTTGACGTTGATCATCATGTCGCCGCCGAACATGCTGCTGGCGCCGTTGACCCGCCGGTCCGGTGCGATGGCCCCGTTGAAGGTGTACAGGGACGTGCTGCTGATGGTGCCGTTCTGGATCAGGGAGTGGGTGGCGGGGTTGATCTCATACCAGCGGACCTGGGCACCGGCCCCGCCGAAGACGGTGTGCTGGGTCCACAGTGCCGTCACCGACCCGTGCGCGGGGTCGATGGCCGACACCGCCTGAGTGGGGCGGGTGTCGGAGGTGTCGAGCTTGAACGAGGTCCCCGGCTGGGGCGCCGCGGCGGGCACCTTGTAAGCGGTGACGGGGACCGAGGTCCCGGTGGTCGGGATCACCGCCGTGCCGCTGGCGGACTTGGTCACCTTGAACACGGTCAGGAAGGTGGCCCCGCCGGAGGGGATGCTCTCCGGCCGGGCAACCGCCCATCCGGTCGAGCTGGTGTCGGTCTGGTTGGCCGGGACGGGTGTGAACGCGGGGGTGCCGTTGGCGTTCTTCAGCGCACCCGTCTCCCCGACCTTGAATGTGCTGGCTGCCGGGCAGGCCGATCCGGACGGCGGCTTGCTCACCCATGTGATGACGGAGGCGGCGAAGCTGGACCCGCTGAAGTTGTTGCTGCCGATCAGCATGAAGTCCTTGGTGTCGCCCAGCTTGGGGTAATCCGGGAAGGTAGCCCCGAAGCTGAGGTTGTAGTGACACCAATCCGCGAACGCCAGGGTGGGGGTGGCGCCGGTACTGAAGCCGAAGTCGATGAAGTTCTGGGTGCTGGACACGACGTTGTCGGTGACGTAGAAGAACCGGTTGGTGCCTGGGTCCCAGATGATCTGCGGGTCGAACGCATTGTCGGAGATGCAACCCGACGTGACGCAGCCCGTGAGGTCGAACAGCGACCCGGACGCGGTCGGGGTGTTGCTGGTCCGGTTGTATATGCCGGTCCGGTCATTGACCAGCTCGATGTACCGGGTGGTGCCGATCGCGCCGGTGGAATCCGACGGTGCCGCGTTCGTGTCCTTCTGTCCCGCCCAGTTCCGCACCAGGCTCAGCGCGGCCGAGTTTGGGGACGAGGCTGACGACGCCCGCCGGGCGGCGGCTGCGTTGGCAGCGGCCTTCTGGGCGGCGTACACGCGGGGATTGGGCACCCTCAGCGGCACCCCCTGGACAGGCCGGGGTGCCACGTGGGCTGGAGCCGGATGGCTGACTTGCAGCACTAGCGCCGGCCGGGGTGACCCCATTTGGGAGCTGGCGCTGGCCGTGGCCGCGCCCGCCACGGCCAGCGCTGCCGGGACGGTCACTATCAGCGCCGCCGCAAGCAACCTGGGCTGGTGGTTGAGCATGATGATTTGATCCCCCCAATGATCTGGTGACCCGTTTCCCGCAGCCGCCGGGACTCACTGCCCGGCCGCCGCAGGGATAGCGACATTCAGTCTGACATGCTCCCAGGCCCCGCATAAGCCCCTTATCCGCACCATCGTGACAAAAGCCCCACCGCGCAGGCACGCGATCCCCTACCGGACCAGCCGGGCCGGGCACCGCCGCCCCGGCGGCTAATCTGGCCGCCAGCGCGCCGGAACCGGCCGCTCACCTGGCACGTCATACTGGTATGCGTCCAGGCCGGGTTACCATCAGCATGGCGTTGCTGGCCGCGATCGCAGGCTGTGGCTCTGTCGTAAGCGGTGCGCACGGAGGAACGCCGGGGAGCGAGGTCACCATCACAGTGGACGGCCCCTCGCCAACGCAAGACCCCTCAGCACCCAGCAGAACAGTCACGGTGACCGAGGCCAATAACGGCGGAACCGTTCACCTGTACATCGGGCAGCGGTTGCGAGTCGTGCTCGGTGACCGTGGCCAGCAGTGGCACCAACCGGCTAGTTCCGGGCAGTCGCTGCGCTTGGACACCGCGTCCGGCGGCTACCCCACCGGCCACCCCGCCGAGGCTGTCTTCCTGGCCATCCGGGCGGGCACCGCCTCGGTCACGTCCTTGACCGACCACCCCTGCCTGCACGCCCAGCCACCCTGCAAGATCGCCCAAATCGCGTGGAGTCTACACGTCCTGGTCGCACAGCCCACCTAGCCCGGGCACCTCGCCCATTTACGTTGTCACGGGGATGCCGCCGACGGTGACGTTCTTCACTATGAGGTTGGTGATGTTCTGCGCCGAGTTGGGTGCCGTGGAGGTGGTGGCGGTTATGTCTTCCAGGGTGGCGGTTATGTCTTCCAGGGTGGCGGTGCCGACGGGGTCGCTGGCGGAGGTGCCGGCGATCGACCAGGTTCCGGCGCAGGTGTTTACCTGTACCGCTTCAGAACTGGCATGGGGGCTTTGAGCTGCGGTTGCTAACGCGGTCCTTCTCGTCCAAGGATGCGGAGATACTCGCGCTCCGGCATGAGGTCGCGGTGCTGCGCCGCGTGACTCCGAAGCCGCACCTGTCCTGGAGTGACCGGGCTGTGCTTGCCGCGCTGGCACGGGTCCTGCCGAAGGCGCTACGGG
>DATGGU010000139.1:0-68589 GCA_035308365.1 Streptosporangiaceae bacterium | reverse complement strand
CGATCTGGGACAGCGCCAGGTAGCTGCCGGGTGGGACCGCACCGGCGAGCTGGGCGACGATGCGGTACGGATCGTCGGTGTCCGGGATCAGGTGCAGGATCGCCATCAGCACGATCGCCACCGGCTGGGCGAAGTCGAGCGTCTGCGCGGCCCGGTCCAGGATCGAGGCAGTGTCGCGCAGGTCGGCGTCCAGGTAGTCGGTGGCGCCCTCCGGGGCGCCGGTGAGCAGCGCGCGGGCGTGGGCCAGCACGATCGGGTCGTTGTCCACGTAGACGACCCGGGCCTGCGGCGCGATCGCCTGCGCCACCTCATGGGTGTTGTTGGCGGACGGGATGCCGGTGCCGATGTCGAGGAACTGCCGTATCCCCGCCTCCTGGGCCAGGAAGCGCACCACCCTGGTCAGGAAGGCGCGGTTGGACCGGACACCATGGACCATGTCGGGCTTGGCTTCCAAGACCCGCTCGGCGGCCCGGCGGTCGGCGGCGTAGTTGTCCTTCCCGCCCAGCCAGTAGTTATAGACCCGCGCCATATGCGCGACCCCGGTGTCAAAAATCTGGTCGCCGGCCCGCGGATCTTCATCTGCCGCTGAATTCTCTTCGGTTGCCACGGATCCGCATTCTACGGAAAGGCCCATCCCGCCCAGGGATACCGGAGTGAGCTACCGGATGGCACCGGCCGGCCTGGCTTCCCATGACGTCCACAGCGGCCGGTATCCCTGGCGGGACCAGAACGGGACCGACAACGGGTTGGTCTGCTCGTAGTGCAGCAGCGTGACCGCCACCCCGGCCGTATCGAACTCCAGGTGCGCCAGGGCGGACATTTCGGCGCCGAGGCCGCTGCCCCGCACCTCAGGGGCCACTATCATCAGCATCAGGTAGGCGACCGGCTCCGCCCGCACCATCGGCGCGATCCAGGCCGCCGATTCCGGCCGCTGGGCACACAGCAGCCCGACCGGGGTGCCATCCTGCTCGGCCAGCCAGGTCCACGGCTCGGATCCGGTCAGCAACCCGGTCACCTCGCGCTCCATCGCCGCCGGGGTGTCCGGCCGTTCGGTCGACCCGCCGAAGTGCGCGTCGAAGCTGACGACCTCCACCCCCAGCCGGACGACCGTGGCGAGATCGTCCGGGCCGGCCCGCCGGATCCGCACTCCTGACCAGGCCGCGGCGTCCGCGACGGCCATCCGTCCGGCCGGCCGCGCCGCGAGCACGTCCAGCGGGGTCAGGCCGTGCCGTACCAGGGTCCTGATCCCGTCGATGTCCCGGCTCGGCCAGGTGATGACCGCCGCCGTGTCCGGTTCCGCGGTGCCCGGAACCGCCGCCAGATGGCCGCGCCACTGACCCAGCATCTCGCCGAGGCCGAGGGCGATGTCCTGGCCGGCCACCCGCACGTCCAGCAGGAACCGGCGGGCCGCCCCCCAGCTCACCTGCATCGAGCCGGGCGCACCCGACCAGTGCTCGCAGGTCGCGACGCCCACCGGCCGCCCACCGGCTCCCCGGACGGTGAACCTGGCGCCGCAGCCGGGCCGCATCGGCCCCGGCATCGGCAGCAGCGGATCCACCCGCTCCCAGCGCCGGGCGACCTGCCCGCTAACCTCCCGCTCGATGTCATCCCCGCCAGCCGGGTCCGTTAAGACAGCCGACACAACACCCTCCATACGGTCCGCCCACCGACGCAGGGTATCCGCCGCCGGGCCCTTGTGGGCGGCCTGGTTCCAGCGCAGACTGTCGCTCTGGACCGGCCGGGGTTCTGCCCGGCAGGCCCATACGACGCAGCCCCCGGAGGACTCCATGCGCATGCATTCCCCGCCTGCCCGCCGTCTGTCCGTCATCGCCATGGCCACCCTGCTGCTGATCGCCCTCGGCGGCGCGGTGGCGGCCGGCGCGGCACCGCACGCCGGCCGGGCCGGCCCGCGCCGGGTCGCGGTGCCCGTGGGGCTCAGCGGGAAAGGAACCGCGGCCAGCCCCGGCGAGTTCACCAAGACGGCCAACCCGCTCACCCTGGACCAGCCGCTCCAGGTGCCACCGGTCAAGCCGGTGGTGGTCACGATCGCGGACCACGTGGCCTTCGGCAACGGGCCGCCGCCGTTCACCCAGACGGTGAACCTGCCGAGCGGCCACTGGGCCGATGTCGTGCTGGACGTCTCCGGCACCGAGTCCGGCAGGCAGTTCGACCGGCTGTGTGAGGTCTTCGCCGGCCCTTCGGAGATCTTCCTCGGCGTGACCCCGGAGCCGACCCCGGCGGGCATCAGGTGGCACGTGCAGAAGAACATCACCGGGTACCTGCCGCTGCTCAGCGGCACCCAGACCTTCACCACCTTCGTGGACAACTTCCTGTCCACCACGGACAACGGCGTCCCGGTGATCACCGCGAAGCTGCTCTTCTACCCGGCGGGTCCCGGCTTCGCGCCAGCCCATCCCGTCAGCCTTGGCTCGCCCGCGCTGGCCGGGGACGCGATCAACGAGACCGGCCCGGCCGCACCACCGCAGCACGCCGGTGTGCCGACCCAGGTCGTCCCGATCCTCCCGCAGGGCGCCACCACGACGCTGAACACACTGAACGCCGGCCAGACGCTGTCGGCCACGGTCACCCTGCCCACGAACACCACCACCGCGAACCTGGACCTGTACGCGGTCGGCCAGATCAACGACGAGTTCTGGTGGAGCCTGAATCCGGCCTTCAGGGAGATCGAGGTGTCCATCGACGGCAAGCCCGCCGGGGTGGTCTGGCCTTACCCCTACGTTTACACGGGCGGCGTCAACCCGCTGATCTGGCGGCCGGTCACCGGCATCCACACCATGGACATCCCGTCCTACCGGCTGGATCTGACCCCGTTCGCCGGGATGCTCGGCGGCACCCACACGATCTCCCTCACCGTGCTGAACAACACCGGGTTCTGGCTGGCCGGCGGCAGCCTGCTGGTTGGCGCCGGCGCAGACCCGACGACGGGCTCGGTGGTCACCGACACGCTGGCCTTCCCCACCGCCTCCCGGGTGACCACCAAGCACGCTTTCGGATCGGCCAGCAAGCCGGTCACCAGCGAGAAGGCCTCGGCCAGCTACCAGATCTCCGGGCAGGTCAGCCAGGACGGGCGCACCTGGACGGACACGCTGAACCAGAAGCTCCAGTTCGGCGACGACCAGTCCAGCATCAATCCGGCCTGCTCCGGCCCCTGCTACCAGTGGGTGCACGGCGAGGAAACCCAGTCCACCAGCGAGGCTCTGTCCGGCCCGGGGGTGAACGTGACCCGTGACGACAACTCGGACTGGACCGTGAACGCACCGGAAGGGTTCCTGCAGAACAAGACCGGCTCCGCCTTCTTCCTGCCGGCCACCGTCGCCCAGCAGCTCACCGACGTGGCCAGGCAGCAGTCCGGTGACTTCCCGCTGTACCAGACGAGCCTGTCGGAGAGCATCATCGGCTACGCCGCGCTGGAGGAGAACGCCACCGGCGCCCCGATCACCGACGGCGACACCACCGGCACGATCACGGCCGCACAATCCGGGCCCTGGCCGGGCAGCGGCACGCTGTACCAGCGCACCGTGGTGGCCAGGGGCGGCGTGGTCGTCCAGGACCTGATCCAGCCCGGCTGCACGCATCCCGGCTGCACACCTGGCTAACCGGCGGGGTGACGTTCAGCCTGGGCGGCTGCCGCTGCGATCATGGTGGTGGTGTTCCTGTCCAACGTGCTGGGCGCCGACGTCTCGGTCAAGCAGATCGGCCTCGGCCTCGCGGTAGCCGTGCTGCTCGACGCCACCGTCGTCCGGCTGGTGCTGGTACCCGCCGTCATGGAACTGCTCGGCCGGGCCAACTGGTGGCTGCCCAGGCCGCTGGCCCGCATCCTCCCGCACCCCCCGGCGCCCGAGCCCGGGATCACCCCGGAGCCCGCTGGCTCGGTGCCGGCCAGCCGGGGGTGAATACCTCAGGGACGAACCGGGGGTAACCGGATGGCAGCGTGCGACGGCGGGTGGCAGGGTGAGTGCGGAAGGCTACAGTTGCGTCTGCGGCGACGTGGCATCGCGTCGAACCCCCTGCATGAGGAGCGAGATGAAGCGATGGAAAGCGCGGTGGCGGTGGCTGGCGGCGGTGGCCGCTGGTGGGGCCGTCGCCGCGGCGGTACCGGCCAGCGTGGGGCTGGCCACTACCGGCCCGGCCAGTAGAACGCCTCGGTACGAGGCGACGATCGTCCGCACGGCCTATGGGATTCCGCATATTACGGCCCACAACTTCGGGTCGCTGGGTTATGGGGTCGGGTATGCGTTCGCCAGCGACAATATTTGCACGATGGCGAACGGGTACATCACCGTCGAGGGAGAGCGGTCCCGGTATTTCGGGCCGAATGCGAGCTCGGGCAGCGGGCCGAACCTGCAGAGCGACTTTTTCTGGAAGTCGATTATTCAGGGCCGGGTTATTCCCCGGCTCCTTTCGGTTCGGACCGGGCCTGGTGCGGTCGGCCCGCAGGTGCGCCAGCTCGTCGGCGGCTACGTGGCCGGGTACAACGGGTACCTGGCCTCGGTGGGCGGCGCGAAGGGAGTGCCGGACCCGGTCTGCCGGGGGAAGGCGTGGGTGAAGCCGATCACCATGCTGGACGCCTACCTGCGGATGTACCAGGTGGTGGAGAGGTTTGGCCAGGCCGCCGATCCGGCCGCGATCAGTACCGCCCAGCCGCCGTCCGGCAGCGCGAAGACGGCGCCGCTGCCGGTCGGCTGGGCCGCGCGGGAACTGAGGCAGACGGCCGGGAACAACCAGCGCGGGACCATCGGCAGCAACGCGGTCGCGATCGGTTCGGCGGGGACCAGGGGCCAGGACCGGCCGGGCATCCTGCTGGGCAACCCGCACTTCCCGTGGTCTGGGCCGGACCGCTTCTACGAGATGCAGCTCACCATCCCGGGCGTGCTGAACGTCGAAGGGGCGGCCCCGTACGGATTGCCACTGGTGCTGATCGGGTTCACTTCGACCATGGCCTGGAGCCACACGGTCTCCACCACGATCCCGCTCACCGGCTACCAGCTCACCCTGGTGCCCAAGCACCCCACCGAGTACGTCTACGACGGCAAGCCGCTGGCCATGACCAGCCGGACGGTGACCGTGCAGGTCCGCCAGAAGGATGGCACGCTCAAGCCCGCCAGCGACACGATCTGGTACAGCCGCTACGGGCCGGTGATCGACAACCTGGAGAGGCTGCTGCCGCTGCCGTGGACCACGACGACGGCGTTCACGCTGGCCGACGCCAACGCCACCAACTTCCGGTTCCTCAACCACTTCCTGGCGACCGACCAGGCGCACTCCACGGCCCAGGAACTGTCGATCCTGGACAAGTACCAGGGCCTGCCCTGGGTCAACACGATCGCCGCCGACACCGCCGGCCACACCCTGTACGCCGACATCCAGACCGCTCCGGACGTCACCAACGCCGAGGCGAACCGCTGCGACACCGCGCTGGGCAAGGTCACGTTCGCGACGGCAGGGGTTCCGGTCCTCGACGGCGCCAAGCCATCATGTGCCTGGGCAACCGGGCCCGGGGCGGCCGCGCCGGGCCTGTTCGGGCCCGGCCAGCAGCCCGAACTGATGCGTCATGACTTCGTCGAGAACTCCAACGACAGCCAGTGGATGACCAACCCTGCCCACCCGCTCACCGGCTTCCCCCGCATCATCGACCTCGGCGGCACCGGGGTGCAAGGGGCCGAGGGCGCGGACCTGGGCCTGCGTACCCGCAGCGCGCTGCACATGATCACGACCCGGATCAGCGGCGCCGACGGCCTTGGCCCGCCGGGGTTCACCTTCCAGGACATGAAGAACCTCTTCTACTCCGATATCCAGTACGGCGCCTCGCTGGTCAAGCCAGCGCTGGTGGCCATGTGCCGGGCGTTCCCCGGCGGCATGGCGCCCACCAGCACCGGCACAATCCCGGTCGGCGACTCGTGCAACGTGCTGGCCAACTGGAACGGCCGGGAGAACCCGGGATCGCGCGGGGCGGTGCTGTTCCGTGAGTTCTGGGTTCGGGCGCTGAACGTGCGGGCCGGCCCGTGGACGCACGCGTTCGACCGTACCCACCCGGTCACCACGCCGTACGGACTGAACACCGGGAGCACGGACGTGCAGAAGGCGTTCGGCGACGCGCTGGCCGCCATGACCGCGGCGCACCTGCCGTACAACGTCCCACTCGGCAGCGTCCAGTATGAGCAGGCGGGGAACGTGAAGATCCCGCTGCCGGGCGGGCCGGGCGACCCGCTCGGCGATTTCAACGCCGTCTACCCGGGCGAACCGGGCACCGTAGAGTACGGCTCCAGCTACGTCCAGGCGGTCACCTGGAAGAGCGGCAGCGCCTGCCCGGAGGCGGCCACCATTCTCACCTACTCCGAGTCCGGCAACCCTGACTCACCGCACTACGCCGACCAGACCGAGCTGTTCTCGCACAAGGGGTGGGTGACCGCCTACTTCTGCCCGGCCCAGGTCCGCGCGCACGCCGTGTCCGTCATCGTGGTGCACGGCAGCTAACCCAGGCCCCCGCTCCCTCCCGGAGACTCCGGGAGGGAGCGGGGGAACCCGAAGTGGGACATCACGCTCGTGTCCACGAAGATCGTGACCGCGGAGATCTGCTCGCCGGCCAGGGTCAGCACGGCCAGGCCGTGCCTGTGGTAGATCGGCGCGTGCGGATCCTCCAGGTAGACGCCGTAGGCCGGCTGGCCGTTCGCCCTGGCCGGGATCAGCCGCCGGCGGCGATGGCCGCGATAGCGGGAGCTGGAGCGCAGGAAGGCGGCGATCGCCTCGCGGCCCTGGTATTCCAGGGTGACCGGCGGCATGGTGAACCAGGCGTCATCGGTGAGCAGCGCCACCACGCCGTCGATGTCGTCGTCGGCGTAGGCGGCGGCGAACCGGCCGGCCAGGTCCCGCTCGCGCGCCGAGCGGGGCGGCGGAGCGCACTCCCGGTCCTGGCCGGGCAGCCGCGCTGCCAACCGTCCCCGGCACGTGCGCGGGCCACTGTAGTGTCTGTCACCAGCCACCCCTCGTCCCCTCCGTCGCGGTCCTCGCAGATTAGGACACCACCCGCGACCGGAACTCATCGCTGAACCGGCGGCCGGCTGGGAAGTTCATGAGAGGCGCGCATCAGTGAGCACGTTTTTTAACAGGCGTCTCAATCGAACCGGATTAACAGGAAGGAAATGGAATATTTCGGGCGAATTATCTTAAAGGGGACTTTGGTTCGATCAGCCGCGTGACCAGAAAGGGCTGTGCATGCTTAGGGACGTTCGGCTCTCCGCTACCGAAGACTCCCTGGAGGACTCGTGTCAAAACCCGGACAGTCCGTACCCTGGCCGCGGCGCCGCGGTGCCGCCACGGCCGCCGCGTTTGCCCTGGCCGGCGGTCTCCTCGCCACAGGAGCGACGACAGCACACGCCAGTATTTCGGTCCCCTCCGCAGGTTCGCAAAGCGCGGTCGTCTGGGCCATGACGGCGTCGGGGCGGTTCGTCCCGGTGGCCAAGCCAAACTTCGCCGCGACCCCGGTCCACCCTGAGCGGATCACCCACCCTGGGCGGGACTTCATGGGCTCCACGGTCGCCGCGCGGTTCGGCGGCCAGCAGGCCATCAAGCCCACGAGCACCGTCCCGCAGCTCCCCGGGATCGACGTGAGCGCCTACCAGGGCAACATCAACTGGGGGAGCATCAAGCCGTACATCGACTTCTCCTACGCCAAGGCGACCGAGGGCACCTACTACACCAACCCGGACTTCTACAACCAGTACGAGGGGCCCTACTACGCCGGCATCATCCGCGGTGCCTACCACTTCGCCATCCCGGACAACTCCAGCGGCCAGACCCAGGCCGACTACTTCTCCGCCCACGGCGGCGGCTGGTCGGGTGACGGCAAGACGCTGCCAGGCGCGCTCGACATCGAGTACAACCCGTACGGCTCTGAGTGCTACGGGCTGACGCACTCGCAGATGGTGACCTGGATCTGGAACTTCGTCAAGGAGTACGCCTACCGCTGGCACGTCTACCCAGCGATCTACACCACCACCGACTGGTGGACGTCCTGCACCGGCAACTATGGCGGCTTCGGCAACTACGACCCGTTGTGGATCGCCAACTACAGCGCCAGCCACGGCGGCACCCTGCCGAACGGCTGGGGCTTCTACACGTTCTGGCAGTACCGGGACAACGGCATGCTCCCGGGTGACCAGGACGTCTTCAACGGCGCCTACAGCAGGCTCCAGACCCTGGCCAAGAACGGCTGATCTCCCCCAGCGAGCGGGCGGGCGGGCGGCACGGTGCGGACTCACCGCGCCGCCCGCTGTGCGCTCCGGCTGTTGGCACACTGGTGCTGTGCGGGTGACTATCTGGGTCCGGCCCGGATCCACGCGGACCGGAGCCGGCGGCGAGCACAACGGGGCGCTCGTCGTCCGGGTCGGCGCCCGCGCCACCGGGGGCAAGGCGACCGAGGCGGCCCTGGCCGCGGTGGCCACCGCGTTCGGGGTGCGCCGGACCGCGGTGAGCCTGATCACCGGGGCCACCAGCCGGGTCAAGACGGTCGACGTGGCTGGCGGCGATCCGGCCATCCTCGCAGCGCTGCTAGGCGGCACTGGGTGAGCGGCGCACCGGTCGCGGTGCCGGGCTTCGTGGACGCGCACACCCATCTGCTCAAGGCGGCCGGCGGCGTGCCATTCCCCTGGGAGAGGAGCACCGTTGCCGAGTACCACCGGCGGGTCGCCAGGGACGGCGGCACGCCAATGGACGTGCTGGAGCCGCCGCCCGGGGATGAGCCCGGGCTGGCGGCCCGGCTGCGGGCGGGGCTGATGGCGGCCGCGGCGGCCGGGCTGGTCGAGGTGACCGAGATGGGCATGTGCGAGTGGTGGTACCTCGACGTGCTCGAAGGGCTGGAGCGCCGGGCCGGGGAGCTGCCGGTCCGGGTGCGGATCTACCTGGCCAGCGGGCTGGCCGAGCGGGCGGGGCCGGATGTGATGGATGCCCGCAGGGGCGGGACGGGGAACTGGGTCAGGCTGGACGGGGTGAAGTTCTACTCCGACGGGTGGCTCGGGCCGCGCACCTGCGCGATGGGCCGGCCGTTCGCCGACGGCGGCGGCGATGGGCTGCTGTTCATGGATGCGGGCACGCTGGCCCGCCGGATCGAGCCGCTGGCCGCCCGCGGCTGGCGGATCGCCACGCACGCCATCGGCGACCGGGGTGTCGCCACCGTGCTGGACGCCTATGAGCTGGCCTGGGGCGGCGACGCGGCGGCCATGTCCGCCGCCGCGCCGCGGATCGAGCACGCCAGCGTCCAGTCGGCCGGTATCATCTCCCGGATGGCGGAGTCCGGCGTGGTCGCGTGCATCCAGCCCTCGTTCGCCGTGACCGACGCCGAACAGGTGCGCCAGGCTCTGGACCCACAGCGTCGGGCCAGCGCGTATCCCTGGGCGGCCCTGGCCGCCGCCGGTGCCCGGCTGCTGGCCGGGACCGACTACCCGATCGAGGTGATCGAGCCGCTGGTGGGCCTGGCGCGGCTGGTGCTGGGCAGTTCGGCGCGGACAGGTTTCGTCACTGCCGAGTGTGCGCCCGAGGGGTCGCGGCTCGATCTGGCCACCGCCTTCGGGCTGATGACCGACGCCGCCGCCGGGCAGACGCTGCTGTCGGCCGACCCGCGCTCGGTGCCTGCCGGGGAGCTCGATCAGGTTCGGGTTGCTGGCACCGCGCCGGTACTCTTTGCGATCGGGCAGTGAGGGAAGGAACGCGCGTCGTGGCCGAAATCAAGACACCGGGAGAGATCGAGGCGATTCACGCCTCAGGAAAGGTCGTCGCGCAGGTGCTGGCCACCGTGCGGGCCCAGGCCTCCCCCGGGACGCGCCTGTCCGATCTGGACGAAACGGCACGCTCGGTGCTGGCGGAGAATGGGGCGGCCTCGCCGTTCCTTGGGTACCATCCCACCTTCGCGCCGATCCCGTTCCCGGCCGTCATCTGTACCTCCGTCAACGACGCGGCACTGCATGGCATCCCGGGCAAGTACCGGCTGGCCGACGGCGACCTGCTGAGCGTGGACTGCGGAGCGGTGCTGGACGGGTGGGCGGCCGACGCGGCGATCTCGTTCACGATCGGCCTGCCGCGCCCGGCCGACGAGCGCCTGATCGGCATCACCAGCACCGCGCTGGAGGCCGGCATCGCGGCGGCCGTTCCCGGCGCGCGGATCGGGGACATCTCGGCGGTCATCGGGGCCGCCGGGCGGGCCGCAGGCTACGGGATCAGCACCGACTACGGCGGACACGGCGTCGGCCGCCAGATGCACGAGGATCCGCACATCCCCAACGAGGGGACGGCAGGACGCGGCCGCAAGCTCAAGCCGGGCCTGGTCATCGCCATCGAGCCGTGGTTCCTGGCCGGGGGCAGCGACAGCTACCGGATCGACCGCGACGGGTGGACCATCCGCAGCGCGGACGGCAGCCGGGCCGCGCACGCCGAGCACACGATCGCCGTCACCGACGACGGCCCACTCGTCCTGACCGCACCGTGAGGCCTCGTCCTGACCGCACCGTGAGGTCCGTTCGGCCGATGGCGCCGTCCAGCGGTCCCGGCAGCGGCCGCCGGGGCGCCCGTGGTCACGAGAAGTACACGGACAACGGCGATGATGTGCTTCACAACGGGGTTGCCTCCGCAGCACGCCAGAGGTACCAGGAGGCGACGGTACGGTAGGGCCGCCAGGCTTCGGCACGCTCGGCGATCTCGCCGGGACCGGCCACCCGGCCACCGGCGAAGACGATGCCGTATCCACGGCGCAGCCCGTAGTCGCCCAGTGGGAGGACGTCGGGGCGGCCCAGCCGGAACATCAGGAACATCTCGGCGGTCCAGCGGCCTATGCCGCGCACCGCCGAGAGCCGCTGGATCAGTTCCCCGTCCGGCAGCAAGCGGGCCTCATCGAGATCCGGGATCTCGCCGGCCAGGGTGCGCTCGGCCAGGTCACGCATGGCCCTGGTCTTGGCCCGGGACAGGCCGGCGGCGCGCAGTTCCTCGTCGGTCAGGGTCATCAGCCGGTCCGGGCCTGGCGGGCCGGCCGGCTGGCCGGCCAGGGCACGGAAGCGGCCGTAGATGGTGGCCGCCGCCTTCGGGTTGAGCTGCTGGTAGACGATCGCTTCGGACAGCGCGGTGAACGTGCTCTGCGCCGCCTGCAGTTCCATGGTGAACGGCCCCACCGCATCGATGAGCGCCCCGAGCCCGGTGTCGGCCGCGCGCAGAGCCCGCACCGCCAGGCGGGGATCAAAGCCGAACCCCGGTGGGGCGACAGCCGTCATCCGTCTTCTCCCTTCGTCCGGAATACCGGCCAGCACACCTCGGTGCGGTGCCGGGACTCGTCGCCGGTCTCGGGAAACCCGACCAGGTAGTGCTCCCGGATGGGGCCGCGCACGCCGATCTCCCGCGCGGCCACCAAGGTGCCGAGCGCGCCGTAGGTCCGGTCCAGGTCGCCGAAGGCGCCCTGGTGCACGGTGATGGCAAGCTCGGCCGCCGGTATGCTGATCAGCCGCACCCGGCCCGGCAGGCGTGGCCGGCCCATAGCGTGGCCAGCACTGACCGGGACGAAGGCGACCACCTCGCCCAGGTCGTTCTCGAAGAACTCGCCCGGGTACAGCGAGCCGTCCGGGCCGGCCCGCAGCCCGGCGTCCGGCCCGAGCGCCGCGTGCAGTTCCCCGAACGCCTCGGTCCACCAGTCCGCGACGCCGTCCATGGTGACCGGCTCGGATATCGCCAGCGCGGCCGTGGCGGGGACCGACCGGTACTCCACGGTGATCGGCTCCTTCGGCCGTTCCAGCAGGGCCCGCAGTGAGGCGACGGTCTGCTGGGTCTGCGCGAGTGCGGATTCCATCCGACGCAGGTGTGCCACGATCAGCTCGTTGCGGGCGGAGGCGTCGGGCGCCTGCAGAACCGCCTTGAGGTCCTCCAGCGGCATCCCGAGATCCCGGAACCTGCGGATGACCTGGCCGGCCGGCACCTGGCCGGCCTCGTAGTAGCGGTAGCCGCTCGCCGGGTCCACGTCCGCCGGGACCAGCAGGCCCATCTCGTGGTAGCGGCGCAGCGCCTTCACGCTCAGGTAGGTCATCCGGGAGAAGTCCCCGATGGACAGCCGCACGCTCATGGAGTCAGTCTGCTCCGCCCGCACCCCTGTTTCACCCTGCCAGGCTGGACCCTCCCCCGGCGGGAGAGTCAAGGTCAGATAACCCGGTCACGAGATATCACAGATATCCATATGAGAACTCTCTGATATCCTGTGATTTACAGGCGATCGTTAGGGCGGTGAGAAGTCGTGACCATGACAAAGACGCCGATTGAGATCGACGAAGAGGCTCTGGCCATAGCCGCCGAAGTTCTCGGGACCAGGACCAAGAAGGACACCGTGAACGCTGCCCTTCGTGAAGTGGGCCAGCGGCTCGTTCGGCTTCGGGCACTAGCAGGGCTGGGTGAGATGGCTGATCGAGGTGACTTCGACGAATTCCTCGGCAACAAGGCGGCATACCGCAAGTGAGCCCTGGTCTCTATCTGATTGATACCTCGGGAATATTCCGGATCTTGCAGGCTGACCTCCGTAAGGCCTGGTCGGATCAGCTGGCAGCCGGCGTCATCTCGATCTGCCCGATCGTCGAGCTGGAGTTCCTTTACTCTGCGCGATCGCTGGCCGACCGGCTGGCGAAACAGCGACTGATACATGACGTATTCGGCTGGGTGCCAATGCCCGACAGAGCATACGAGCGTGCCGAGGAAGTCCAGCAGCTCTTGACCGAGTCTGGAGCGCACCGCTCAGCCGGAGCGGTCGACCTGCTCATCGCCGCAACCGCAGAACTTCAGCGGCTTACGGTCCTTTGCGACGATCGCGATTTCCGGGCCATGGCAAGCATCACCGGTCAGCCGGTCAAGCTGGTCACCGATATCTGACCCGATCAGGCAGCCTCTGGATTGACGCTGCCGGCCAAGCCGAGGCCGACGGCTGCCGGGCCGCTCAGCGCCCAGGATCCGATCCAGCTCCCGCCGCAGCCCAGGCGGGTGCGGATGCGCGCGGTCATCACGGAGCCGATGAACACGGCCGCGGCAGCGAGTACGTGGCCGGCGGCGCGGCTGGCATCTCGACGATGACGGGCACCACCGTGACGTAGGTGACGTCAAACACATCGAGAACACGCCCCCTAGCCACGGATGGTTAAGCCTTGGGGGCGAGGCGCCAGACCCGCTCTGGGGTGCGTACCGCGGTGCGGGCGCGGCGGCGCAAGGCGCGGCGCTGGGAGGTGTGGCAGCGGAAGACTGCCATTTTCAGCGCACGGTCCGCGGAGAATTCCAGGGAGTCGTCCGCTACCAGGGCGAAGCCGCGCTCGGCCAGGGTGTCCTTACGGTCCGCTACGTCACCGTCGTCCTCGACCGCGTAGGGAAGCTCTTCGTAGACGAAGATGTCAGGGCGCTGCTGACCGTTGGTCCAGAGCTGGCTGGCACAGAGCAGGCCTGCGTCGGCCGCGAGGCGGTGGTCGGCGTGGCCGAGGCCGAGCGGGATCATCCAGGCGCCGGCCGGGTTCTCGGCATCCTTCTTCAGCAGATCCTCCGCGATCAGCGGGGCGAGGTCCTGCTCGCCGGGGCCGCTGTAGCCGTAACCGGGGTTGCGGTACTGCCGGTCCCAATAACCAAGGTGCACCGCTGTCGCGTTGACCAGGGCTGCCGCCTTGCTGTCCTCGGCCCGGCGCACGGCGGTGACGTCGGCACCCTCGGCGAAGTACCGGCCCCCCCGGTCCCAGGGGGTCAGCGGGCGCACCGAGGCCGGGCCGCTGGCGAAGACCGTGGTGAGCCTGCACCCCGGGTTCGCGGCCAGGAACAGCGTGCAGCTGAGCGCGGCATCGTCAAGGTGAGGGGAGATGACGTGGCAGTAGCGCGGCATGATCGCTCCTACCGCTCCGGTGCGGTGCACATAGCCAGATCCAAGAACGTGTCCCCCGTCGCCGTAGCCGTGCTCACGGGCAAGTTTGACACGCCGCCGCAGGCCCGTCCACAGCCCCGGATGACATAGCGGACAGCTCACCGCTGCCCGAGGATGCGCACGGCCCATCCGGCATCACGCCACAGCTCGGCGTTTAGTGCACACCGGGCATCGATCAGCTTGCGCTGCGCCACTACCTGGGCCAATGCGGAGGGGTCGAGGGCACGGTACTCGCGCCATTCGGTGAGGTGCAGCACAAGATCAGCCCCGGTCACCGCCTCGGTAACCGACTGCCGGTACCCCAGATCCGGCCACAGCCGCGCCGCGTTCACCATTGCGGCCGGATCATGAACGGTGACGACGGCCCCTTCGGCGGCCAGCCGGCGGCACACGTCGAGGCCCGGTGAGTCCCGCACGTCGTCGCTGTTGGGCTTGAACGCGACGCCGAGCACCGCCACCCGGTGTCCGCACACCGATCCGCCGAGCATCTCCCTGGCCAGCTCGGCCACCCGGGCCCGGCGGCCGAGGTTGATCTCTTCCACGCTGTCGAGCAGGTTCACCAGCGGCTTGCGGCCCAGCTTCAGCCCGGTTGCCCGGAAGGCCCTGATGTCCTTGGGCAGGCAGCCACCGCCGAAGCCGAGCCCGGGCGCCAGGGATCGCCGCCCGATCCGCTCATCGTGGCCGAGCGCCTCGGCCAGCGCCATGACGTCGCCGCCGGCCGCCTCGCAGACGGCCGCCATCTCGTTGATGAAGGAAATCTTGGTAGCGAGAAAGGCGTTCGCCGACACCTTGACCAGTTCGGCGGTTTCGAGATCCATGACGAGACAGGGTGACCCGGCGGCCAGCGGCTGCCGATAGACCTGCCGCAGCAGATCCGCCGCGGCGGGCGACGTGACTCCGAAGACGAACCGGTCCGGGCTCAAGGTGTCCTGGACCGCGAAGCCTTCCCGCAGGAACTCCGGATTCCAGGCCAGATCCACCAGCTCACCGGCTGGCGCCGCCCGCCTGATCGTGGCCAGAAGCTGCCGCGCGGTCCCGGCCGGCACGGTCGACTTGCCGGCGATGAGGCACCGGCCGCGCAGATGGGGGGCCAGCGCGCCGGCCGCGGCATGCACATAGGCCAGATCGGCCGCACCGTTCTCCCCTTCCGGGGTACCGACGCAGAGGAAATGCACCTCGGCGAATTCCGCGATTTCCCGGTACGATGTGGTGAAACGCAGATTCCCGGCGTCAAGGTTCTTGCGCAAAAGCGGTTCGAGACCGGGCTCGAAGAATGGCGCCTCACCCCGCGCCGCCATGGCCACCTTGGCTGAATCGACATCGATCGCCAGCACATCATGACCGAGATCCGCCATACATACGGCATGGGTGAGGCCCAGATAGCCGATGCCGATCACGCTGAGCCGCATCCGCGGCGGGCCATTGCTGGCGGATGCGGTCACTTTCCCTCCTGCGATGAACGGAAGTCAGGAGAACGCCCGGAGCGCATACACGTATAGTGCATACGCGCATACGGAAAGTCACATTATAGACGCACAACCGCCACAGCGTCAGCACCATTCCAGCCCGGACACGGCAAATGACGAGTTCTGGCCGATTCTGGATTACCTAAAGCGTCTGCTTGCTCAGCACGCCGCCCGGCGCGAGCCGCGGTGAAGCGGGCTGGCCGGGCTAGCGCCGCAGGGGGGCAGTAACAGATGGGGAGGTCCCGCCCGTTGCCGGGCAGAACCTCCCCATCTGCTGAGCAAAACGATCACGGCACCACTGACGGCGTGAAGTGGCTAGCCGGCCTGCTGGGCGTCGAGGACCTTGTTCGGGTCATACAGCACCACGGTGGTGGCAATCATGTCGTGCAGGCACCTGCGGTCCTTGTTGGAAAGCATGAGGAAGAACCCCACAATCCCGGGGATGGCGAAGAAGATGCCCTCGCAAATGCGGCCGACAATCTCCCGCAGCGCCATGACCCCCCAACTGGCGATGCGGTTCTCCTGGTACCGGTAGACGCGCATGCCGAGAACCTGGAGCGCCGGTGTCTGGCCTTTGCCCCACACGATCAGGCCCCAGATCAGGTAACCGATGCCGAGGGTGACAATGGCCAGCGGAATCGCGAGGAAATAGGCGCCGATACGCCGGCCGACGGTGGCCAGTTCCGTACCCTGCGGCAGGGTGAGCCCGCTGAGCTGGTCGTAGTAGAAACCTGGTGGCACGGCCGTCCCAGGCTGGGCGTAACCGTACTCGGCGACCTGCGCAGGTGGCATTGGCGTATAGCCCTGGGGCGGTGGTGCATAGCCCTGAGGCGGTGCATAGGCCTGGGGCGGCGGGGCCTCATAACCCTGGGGTGGCGCCGCATAACCCTGCGGCGGCGGTGCCGCATAACCCTGGGCTGCCGGTGCACCGTAGCCCGGAGCCGCCGGCTCCTGGGGCGCGGTATAGTTCTCCGTCGCTGGAAAATCCGCCGTCTGTGACTGGTCGGCGTTTGGATCCGGAGGCTGAGTCATCTGTTCGGGTACCCCCAAAGTGAACTGCGATGCTGAAGTGACCCGTCGCAGCGGGTATCTGGCAAATGCGCCAGACCCCGGCAGAAAATCCCCCGCCGCTGGCGCGGATCAAGCGTGATCCTCTCGTAGTCAGCAGCGGGGCGCAACCCTTACCCAGCAGCAATGCAGGTCATTTCTTCCTTACCGGGTACCAACGCGGATCATTCGTTGCGGGCGACCTCCGGGCCGGTGATCCGGTTGAGCAGTGGGAAGGTGGCGGCAATGATCCCGAGTGAGGCGGCCAGCCCGGCCGCGACGATGCCGTAGTACTCCGCCCCCGGGGGCTTGATCGAATAGCCGAGCTGCGCCTGGAGGAACAGTTCGGCGGCCAGGAAGCCCATGCCGGTGGACACCACGGCGACGACGAGCAGCGGTACCGCGCTTTCCAGCGCGACCACGCGGCGCAGCATGCCGAACGGGGCGCCGGTCAGCCGCAGCAGGCTGAACGGGCGCTTGCGGTCGGTCAGGCCGCCCACGACGCTCACCGCCAGGGTGCAGCCGGCGATGGGCAGGCTGGCCAGGATCATCACGTCGGCCAGTTGCTCGTATGCCCGGGTCAGCCGCGTGTTCACGGCCTGGATATCGCTGCCCGTGACGCCCGGGGCATAGGCCGGATAGGCCACATCGAGGATGGTTCTCGCCTGCTCGATGGCCGCGGCGGAACCGTTCGTCTGCACGCTGATGGACTGGGCCGGGATGTCCTGCAGGCGCTGCACCGAGATGGGGGCGGCGGGCAAGACCATCCTGCTGGTGGAGTGTTTCGCGCGGAATTGGATTCCTGCTTCCGGGATCGCCACGACCTGGGCACCGGCCGGGCAGTGGCCGTCGATCCGGGGGAGCTGGTGGCACACGACCAGGCCCGTCGGCACCGAGCCGAAATTCGCTGGCACGCCCAGCTCGCTGGCCGGGATCTTGATGTTGAACGGATCATTGTGCGTCACCACTACCGTCTCGACCCCTGGAATGGAATCCAGCCGGGCTACCAGTGCGTTCGGCACCCTGACCGTCGACTTCGAGGCCGGGGCCGGGCCCGGCCCGCCGGTCAACCCGATGTCCAAGACGTTGGCCTCCCCCGCCTTGACCCGCGCCACGCCGTTGTAGGCGACGTAGGAGGTGATCGCGGCAACGGACACGGTGGTGACGAACAAGGCCAGGACCAGCCCGCTGACGGCGCGGAAGGCCGCCCGCGGATTGTCGGCGAGCCGCCGCGCGGCGATGAGCGCACCCGGCCTGCGGGCACGCTGGGCCATCAACCGGGCGCCGGCCATGGTCAGCCATGGTCCCGCGATGATCAGGCCGGTCATGATCAGAAGGAATCCAGGTACGAAGGCGTCGAACTGCCCGTTGGTGGTGGCGGGACGCCCGATGATGACGAAGTAGCCAAGCTCGGCCAGGCCGGCCAGCAGCGGAATCACCCGCCAGGCGCGCGGCGGCCGCGGGGTCACCCGCCTGGTCACCCCCAGCGGGGAGATCTGCACCCGGCGCAGGGCCAGCCGGGCCACGACAGCCGCCGCGACCGGCACCGCGATCACAACGGCCAGGATGTCCACCAGGTTCAGCGACAGGTCGCTGGTGAAGAACGGCGCCCCGGTGAAGGGCAACCTCGCGAGCGGCGGGCGCAGGACGAAGAACAGCCCGAAACCGGCCGCCACGCCGACGGCAGCGGCGACCGTTGACTCGACGGCCGAGATGACCGATATCTGCTTGGGTATCGCGCCGACCAGCCGCATCGCGGCGAACCGCTGCTCACGGCGGGCCGCCGCCAGCCGGGTCGCGGTGGCGATGAAGATCAGCACGGGAAACAGCAGCGCGATGGCCACCGCGCCCAGGATCAGATCCATGCCGTTGGGATTGATGCCGGTGCCGATGATGCACATGCTGCCGGTGCATCCGTTGGGCGGCGTGGTGAAAATCTGGTACACCCGGACCGCGCCGGGCGTATGGGCGAGTGTGCTGGCCGTGTGGCCGACTATGACGGCCAGGGAGTTGGGCGAGGGCAGTGCGGCCGGGCCGATCGTGCCGATCAGATGGCCGGGAAACCTGCCGGCGAGCTGACCGGCCGGAGCCGACCGCAACAGTGCGGCCAAGGACGGCGAGGCGTAGTACTGCCCGGGCCCGGGCAGATGCGGGATGCCTGGCGGCACCGGCGAGGTAGGTCCGGTCGCGGCAAGGTCGACCCGGGTGATCGTCTGGTTGCCGAAGAAGTCGGCGCTGCCCAGCCACCACAACGGATCCCTGCTGTGCGCCGGCCCACGCGCGGGGGTGGTGGCCCCGGCCGCCGTGGCGCTGCTGAAGGCGCTGTTGGACCAGCCGTACTTGGCGTTTTGCGTTTTGACCGCGTTGATGCCGGCCAGGCTGGTCAGCAGCAGCCCCACGCCCAGCGCTACCGCCGCCGCTATTATGACCAGCCGGACAGCGGCCTCCCGGCCGCCGTTCAGTGTGAGCCGCAGGCCGAGCCGGATCATGAGGCTGCCGCCGGGCCGGGCGCCGGGATCAGCGAGTTCACCTTTCCGTCCCGGACGATGACCTCGCGGTCGGCGTAGGCGGCCACCCGCGGCTCGTGCGTGACCAGGATGACCGTGGTGCGCGATTCCCTGGCGGCGACGGTGAGCAGGTTCATGACGTTCTCGCCGGTGAGGGAGTCGAGCGACCCGGTCGGCTCGTCGGCGAACAGCACTTGTGGCTTGGTGACCAGGCCACGGGCCAGCGCGACGCGTTGCGCCTCGCCGCCGGACAGCTCACCCGACCTGCGGCCCTCGAGGCCGTCCAGGCCAAGGCGGCCGAACCAGGGCCTGGCCGCGGCCAGCGCCTGGCCGCGGCGGGCGCCGGCCAGCAGCAGCGGCAGCGCGACGTTCTCCTCGGCGGTCAGCTCGGGGACAAGCTGGCCGAACTGGAACACGAACCCGAAGTGGTCACGGCGCAGCGCGCTGCGCTCGGTCTCGCTCAGGGTGTCGATGCGGCAGCCGTTGAACCAGATCTCGCCCGAGTCGGGCGTCAGGATCCCGGCCAGGCAGTGCAGCAGGGTCGACTTGCCCGAGCCGCTCGGGCCCATGACGGCGAGGATCTCGCCGGCGGCCACCGTGAGGCCGGCCCCGCGCAGGGCCTGCGTCTGGCCGAACGACCGGATCACGTCGCGGGCCTCGACGAGGTAGCCGCCGGGTGCCTGCTTGCCGGTCATGGGCGCACCACCTTGGCGAGGGCGTCCAGCCGGGCGGCGGTCTGGTCGATCCAGCGCAGGTCGGCCTCCAGGTGGAACAGGCCGTGGTCGGCGAGCATGGCGTCGATGAGGTTGCCGCTGTGCTTGAGGTCGGTCAGCTCACGCATCCGGCGCAGGTGCTCGGCCCGCTGGGTGTCCAGGTAGCGGCCGGCGTTGCGGCCCAGCATCAGCGCCAGCACCACCTTGGCGAACAGCACCGTCTGCAGGTGCGGCTCGGGCTCGACCGGCTCGGCCAGCCAGGTCTCGAACTCGGTGGCCCCGGCCTCGGTGATGACGTACCGCTTGCGGTCGGGCCCGGCGCCCGGCTCGGCCTGGCCGGCGATCACCTTGCCGTCTCTGGCCAGACGGCCCAGGGTCGCGTACACCTGGCCGAACGGCAGCGGTTTGCCCCGGCCGAAGTAGGTGTCGTAGTCGCGTTTGAGGTCATAGCCGTGGCTCGGCTCCCGCTCCAGCAGGCCGAGAAGGGTCAGGGGAACGCTCATAAACCGAGAGCATACACTAAGCGTATACTCGTCGCCTATACGTCAGATTGCTACTTCCTTCAGCCCACCCCGCCCGCTCCCGCCAGGCTGCCGGATAAGCAGCCCGGCGGGCGCAAGGGTCGTTGTCAGCGAACGTGCCGTGGCTGACCCGTGGGACCACCGGTCACCATCCGGATCCGGCTGTTGGTGAATTCCGATGTCAGCAGATCGCCCGTCGCTGTGACGGCCAGGCCGTCCGGGAAGTCCAGTTCGGCCTTGGTGGCCGGGCCGCCGTCACCGGAGAACCCGACCTTGCCGTCGCCGGCCACCGTGTAGACGTCCCCAGCCGTCATCGGCACGCCGTAGTAGGTGCCGGTGCTCTCCGCGACCACCCGGATCCGGTCGTTGTTCTGATCGAGGACCACCAGGTTGCCTGCCGCGTCCGCGGCCACCGTCTGGAGCTGGTTGAACTCCGCGCCGGTGGCCGGGCCGCCGTCACCGGAGTATCCGAACGTGCCGTTGCCGGCCACCGTGTAGATGTGGCCGGCCTTCATCGCCTGCCCATAGAACGTTCCGGTCTTGACCGCCACCACCCGGAGTCGGCCGTGGTAGGTGTCGGAAATCACCAGGTTGCCCGCGGGGTCGACCGCCACACCACCGGGACTGGCGAGGTCGAGGCCGGCGCTGGTGGCCGGGCCGCCGTCACCGTTGTATACGGACGTGCCGTTGCCGGCCACCGTGTAGATGTGGCCGGCCTTCATCGCCTGCCCGTAGAAGGTTCCAGTCTTGACCGCCACCAGACGGATCCGCAGGTTGTTCCCGTCGTAGATCACGAGGTTGCCGTTGCTGTCGACCGCGACCGCACCGGGGTTGTAGAGCGCCGCGCTGGTGGCCGGGCCGCCGTCACCGGAGAACCCGAGCGTGCCATTGCCCGCGACCGTGTAGATGTCCCCCGCGGTCATCGCCTGCCCGTAGAACGTGCCGGTCTTGACCGCCACCAGACGGATCCGGTCGTTGGTGTTGTCATCTATCACCAGGTTGCCGTGCGGATCGGCAGCCACGCTCATCGGGCTGAACAGCTCAGCCTGGGTCGCCGGGCCGCCGTCGCCGGAGTACCCCTGAAGGCCGTTACCGGCCACCGTATAGATGTGGCCAGCGGTCATCGCCTGCCCGTAGAACGTGCCGCTGGTCTTCGCCACCACCCGGATCCGCTCGTTGTTCAGGTCACAGATCACCGTGTTGCCCGCGGCATCCGTGCCCACGCAGTAGGGGTTCATCAGCAGGGCATGGGTGGCGGGCCCGCCGTCACCGGAGAACCCGGGGGTGCCGTTGCCGGCCACCGTGTAGATGTCCCCGGCCGTCATCGCCCGGTCGTAGAACGTCCCTGTGCGATCGGCCACCACCCGGATCCGGCTGTTACCGCCATCGGCGGCCACCAGGTTGCCGCTGGCATCCACCGCCACCCCACCGGGGCCGCTGAGCTCGGCGCCGGTAGCCGGGCCACCATCGCCGGAGAACCCCGCCGTGCCGTCACCAGCCACGGTGTAGATGTCCCCGGCCGTCATCGCCTGGCCGTAGAACGTGCCGGACCTGACCGCCACCACCCGGATCGTGTTGTTGACCTCGTCGGCCAGCACCAGGTTCCCACTGTGATCCACCTGCACGTTGCCGATGAAGTTGCCCAGGGCCGCCATGGTGGCCGGGCCACCGTCACCGGAATGCCCATGACCGGTCCGGAAACCGGCCACCGTGTAGATGTCTCCGGCTGTCATCGCCCGGCCGTAGAACGTGCCCGACGTGACCGCCACCACCCGGATCTCCGACGCGTAGGTTGGGCCATGGTGCTGGTGGAACCCCGCGTCGGCGATGACCAGATTGCCGTTCGCGTCCGCGATCACCGAGATCGGGCCGCTCAGCGGAGTCTTGGTCGCGCGAACCCCGGATGCGCCGGGGCCCTGCACGCCGTCCCCGGCGACGTCATAGAGGAACCCGGCCTTCATCGCCTTGCCGTAGAACGTGCCCGCCCTGGGCGGCATCACCAGGATGTCATCCGGCTTGCCCGGCCGGAACGAGTTGTCGGCGTCGGTGAGCAGCAGGTTGCCGTGGCCGTCGAGGGTGGCGTAGCAGGCGTCCACCCAGGTGCTGCCGACCGGGCCGGGCAGTCCATGGGCCGGCACGCCGCCAGCGACGAAGGGTATGCCGGTGCCGGCGACCGGGATGAGCCGCCCGCGCGGGCTCTCCCGGTAGACACCGTCGCCGTCCGCGAGATAGAGACTGCCGCCCGCCGACGTCACCCGGCACACGGAGATCCCGACCGTGGTAGCCATGGCCGGGCCGCCGAGGCCACCGGCGATCGTCGAGATCGTCCCGGCTGCCTCCGCCCTCCCGGCGAAGGCCGGTACCGGCTTCGCCGCCCCGGTCAGCGCGGCCAAACAGACGAACGCCGTCGCAGCCGCAGCGGTCACACTCCTGCCCCGCCCGATGCCCGATTCCCATTTCATGGTTGCCTTCCTGCCTGTCCGTGATCACCGGCCGGAAGCGGGCAGCCGTACTCTGATGTGCCGGTAAATGGATTACCCGCACGTAGACAGACTGCGCGCCGACCCGGGCCGGCGTCAAGAGGGCAGGCCGAGCGCCTCGGCGGTGGACTCCAGCGCGGCCAGGTGGCCGTCGACCGAGGTGAACCCGGCGCGCATCGTGTTGACCGACAGGTGAGTGGCACCGGCGTCACGCCACCGCTGCACGTGGCGGGCCAGCTTCTCCACACCGCCCTCGCTCCAGCTCACCCGGCCCTCCATGCCGAGTGCCGCCGGATCGCGGCCGGCCTCGGCGGCCGCGCGGTCAACCACGGCCCGGGCTTCCTCCAGCCGCGGCCCGGGCGGCACCTGCGGGAACCAGCCGTCGCCGAGCTGGCCGGCCCGCACATAGGCGCGCTCGGACTGGGCGCCGAACCACAGTGGTATCGGCCGCTGGACCGGCATCGGCGCCAGCCCCGCTCCGGTGACCCGCTCATGACGGCCCTCGAAGCTGACCACCGGCTCGGTCCACAGCCGGCGCAGCAGCGCGACCTGCTCCGGCATCCGGGCGCCCCGGTCGGCGAAGTTCTTGCCCAGCGCCTCGTACTCCACCGCGTTCCAGCCCAGGCCGATCCCCAGCCGGAACCTTCCCCCGGTCAGCAGATCCACCTCGGCGGCCTGCTTGGCGACCAGCGCGGTCTGCCGCTGCGGCAAGATGATGATGCCGGTCACCAGCTCCAGTGAGGTCAGCGCGGCCAGATACCCGAACAGCACGAGCGGCTCGTGAAAGGTCGTCCGCACGTCGTAGGGCCCACTCCAGCCCACGTGCACGGCCGGGTCGGCGCCGAGCACATGGTCATAGGCCAGCACGTGCCCGTAGCCAAGCTCCTCCACCCGCTGCGCGTACGCCCGGACGGCGCCGGCGTCGGCGCCGATCTCCGTCTGCGGAAACACCACGCCAATCTTCATGGCCACCTGTCTACCGCATGGCTGACTGCCGCCGGCATCGCCGTTGTCCGCGGCCGTCGTCCACCTTCCCGGCAGGGCAGAGCAGCCCCGAAGTCAGGCGAGGATCTCGGTGTTGCGGGCGTGCAGCCGGGCTACCCGGGCGGCGAACTGGCTGTGCAAGGCAGTGGTGGGCCGGCCGGTAGCCTGGGCGTGGGCGAGGCGGCGGGCCAGCCGGGGGGTGGCGGGATAGCGGACAGCCTCGGGCGCGCAGCGGAAGGCGTACCGGACGGCCTGGCCCAGCAGGTACAGACCGTACTGGTCGCGGGCGCTCCAGCTGATGCCGAGGATGTCGCGGACCTCGGGCGGAAAGGTGCCGTGGGTGATCCAGACACCGAGCCGTCCGAGCGGAGGCCAGGCAACCCGCCACAGCGGGTGCAGGGCCCGGCGCAGGCCGGGTGGGGCCGGGGTGGCGCGGCCGGCCGCCAGGACCCGGTGGACGTAGGGGTGGTCAACCAGGCGGGTGGCGATCATCTCGTGGTAGTACGCCCAGAAGTCCTCGGTGGTGGGTGGGATATGCCGGTCGCGGACGCCAAGGATGCGGGCGAGATTCTGGATCTCGCTGTAGAGGCGCTGCCGGCCGGCCGGGCTGAGCGGCTCGCCGAACACCTCACACAGGGTCAGATAGGCGGGATAGGCCGACAGCACCACCCACGCCCAGACCTCCGGGCTGAGCGCCGAGCGATCCCGGCCGGTGATGTCCCGGCCCTTGACCGGCTTGTGCAACTCGATCAGGCGGCGCCCCTCGGCGATGGCCTCGTCGCCGCCATAGATCCATAGGTGAATCGAGTCAAGGGAGCGGGTCAGCCGGCCCCAGGGATCGGTGATGCCGACCGGCCTGCGGGTCAGCGCATCTCCGATGACCGGGTGCATCGCCTGCATCAGGGTTGGCATCAGGAAGACGAGCGTGCTGCGGCGGTCTCCGGCCAGATCCCAGAGCAGCGAGCCGGGGCCGAATGGCACCGGCTCCACTCGCTGCCGGCTGCGGGCCGCTGAGCTGGCGGGTACGGCCATGATGGCACCTCCCGGTATCTGTCAGCACCTGTGAGCAGGATAAGTAACCCGCGTAAGGCCGGGTGATCCTCACCCCGGCGCTGGCCAGCCCGGCCCTGGCCGCATCGTCCCGCCGGCCAGCGACCGGCGGTTTCGCCGAGATCCTCACCGCCTGGATGCGGGACCCCGGCAGCACCAGCCGCAGCCAGCTCCTTGACGATTGCACCGGACTACTGCTGGCCGCCGGCGCCGCGGTGGGCACCCTCGCCAGCCCCTTGGGCGCCTGCGCGAAGGCTTCAGCGTGCGGCTGGATCGTCGGACTGGATACCGCGCCGGGCCAGGGCCCGGGCAATCGACAGGACGTCTTCCCTGCCCTGCTGGCAGCCGGCCGCCCAGGCGGCGGTCTGCTCGGAAAGCCGGGCGGCGATGGCTCTCGCTCGCTCGGCCTCGTCCCGCCAGTAGCCGATCCGCTCTTCCTGGCGCGCCCGGATCTGGCTCATTTCCACAGCCGCGCGGCTCTGCACGAGGCGCGCGACTGCGCGTAATCCGCGCGTTCAGCGGGAAAGCCGGCCCGGGTCAGCCCGGCGGTGGTGTGGCCTTGGTGTATGCGGTACGGAAGAATCCACGAACCGGCCGGGATATCGCGATGTTGTGATTGAAAGCCGTTGGCTTGGCCGGGTTGCCGGGGTCGAACTGGATGTAGACGTCGTCCCGCTGGCCGCTGTTGGAGTCGTACACCCGGACGGTCACGCCGGCCGCCGACACCTGGTAGCCGTAGGCCAGGACCTGATGGTTCAGGCCGAGGTCGGCCGGTGCCGCGGAAGCCACCGTCACCAGGCCGAGCGGAACCGGGACGCCGTGGCCGAGGTCGGCGGCGATCTGCGGCCACTGGTTCTCGATCGTCCGCCAGGCCAGGCCGCGCTGGGTGAGAACATGCCTGCCGAAGACGTCGAACCCGCGGTCGCCATCCGGCAGGTTCATCCACGAGTAGTACTCGGCCACGCCGGATGGTACGTGCCAGGAGTCGATCAGGCGGCGGACCAGGTAGCCGTACAGCGGGTCATCCGGCGGGGGCTGCCGGGACGGCGGGAGGGTGCCCGCGTACCAGTAGTCGAGGGCGGCGAATACCATGCCCCCGCACAGCCCGGCCGAGGCGTTGCCGACGGCGATCTTGCCGAACGGTGTGGGCAGCACCACGGCGGGTTCCGACGGCCAGTTATTGACGAACGCAAAGCCCTGCTTGGAGGGCAGAAATCCCGGAGGGCTTGTCATCGTCTCCCCTTCTGCGGTGATCATGACAGTGGAACGCCACCCACTGCCCTTCGCTGTAGTCAGTTTGTGCCCATCGGTAGCGCATAACGGGCAAACGTGCGATGTTATCCCGGGCGGGGTTTCTGGCGCGGCGGCGATGGGGGCTGCGCGCATGGGGGAAATTCCAAGCTGGTGCTGGGCCAGGACAAGGGGAAGGATGCGCCGTGACCGGTGAGCGGGCTCGCCAGGCAGGCACTCTAATCGGGGCGGTGGCCGTGACGGCGCTGGCCGCGGGAGTGATGGCCGGAGGTGGCGGCGTGGCACAAGCGGGGACCCGGCACGGCACCCAGCCCGCCGTCGCAGGGGTCATCTCGACCGAGGCCGGCGGCCCGGGCGGGCCGGCGGCCGGCACCGCCGTCGCCGTGACCCCGCGCTCTGTGGTCTACAACGGCGGCAACCTGTACATCGCGGACCGCCTGGGCAACGCGGTGCGCGAGGTGAACACCGGCACCGGCGCGCTGACCACGCCGGACGGCACCGGTGACGTGGGCCCACTCGGCCTCGGCGGCCCGGCCACCCAGGCCAGCCTCAGCCCGTCCAGCGTCACGCTGGACGCCTCGGGCAACCAGGTGATCACCGCAGGCAACCGGGTCCTGGTCACGGCGGCCAGCACCGGCACGTTCTACGGCCAGGCGATGACCGCCGGCGATGTCTACAACGTGGCCGGGACCGGCGCCCAGGGTTACGGGGGCAACGGAGGCGCGGCGACCTCGGCCACCCTTGACTACCCGTACGGAGTGGCGGTCGACGCGCATGGCAACCTGGTCATCGCCGACACCGGCAACAGCCAGATCCGGGTGGTGGCGGCCCGCAACGGCCGGTTCTACGGCATCGGGATGACGGCCGGGAAGATCTACCACGTGGCCGGGAACGCCAAGGCCGGCTACCTGGGCGACGGCGGCCCGGCGTCCACCGCCGAGCTCAACCAGCCGGAAAGCGTGGCCGTGGACCACTCCGGCAACCTGGTCATCGCCGACACCCAGAACGACCGGATCCGGGTGGTCGCCGAGACCACCGGCACCTTCTACGGCATCGCCATGACCGCCGGCGACATCTACCCGGTCGCCGGGAACGGCAGCCCCGGTCACTCGGGCGACGGCGGCCCGGCCACCGGCGCCGAGGTCAGCGTCCCCGAAGGCGTGACCGTGGACGGCTCGGGCAACCTGGTCATCGCCGACGCCGGGAACAACGTGGTCCGGGTGGTGGCCGAGGCCACCGGCACCTTCTACGGCATCGCCATGACCGCCGGCGACATCTACACCGTGGCGGGTGGCGGCACGACCCTGGGCGACGGCGGCCCGGCCACCAGCGCCGAGCTCAACGTGCCCGGCGGGGTCACGGCCGACGGCTCGGGGAACCTGGTCATCGCCGACACCAACGACTACCGGGTCCGGGTGGTGGCCGAGACCACCGGCACCTTCTACGGCATCGCCATGACCGCCGGCGACATCTACACGATCGCCGGGACCGGCCAGTACCGGCTCTCCGGCGCCTCAGGCCCGGCCACGTCGGCCGAGTTCAACGCCCCGGCCGGCGTGGCCATCGACAACCTGGGCGACACGATGGTGGCGGACACCGCCGGCAACCGGGTGCTGGCCGCGCCGGCCGCCGGGGCCAAGAGGTTCTACGGCCGGGCGGTGGTCGCCGGGAACATCTACGACGAGGCCGGCAACGGCACCGCGGGCTATTCCGGCGACGGTGGCCCCGGCCCGAGTGCCGAACTCAACGGGCCGGACTCGGTGACGGCGGACGCCGCCGGCAACCTCGTCGTCGCCGACACCGGCAACAACCGGATCCGGGTGGTCGCCAAGATCACCGGCACGTACTACGGCCAGGCCATGACCGGCGGCGACATCTACACCGTCGCGGGCAACGGCAGCCAGGGATACACCGGCAACGGCGGCGCCGCCACCAGCGCCGCGCTCAGCGAGCCGCAGGACGCGGCCGTGGACGGCTCGGGCAACCTGGTGATCGCCGACACCGGCAACAACCGGATCCGGGTGGTGGCCGAGACCACCGGCACCTTCTACGGCATCGCCATGACCGCCGGCGACATCTACCCGGTCGCAGGCGGCGGCACGGCCCTGGGCGACGGCGGCCCGGCCAGCAGCGCCCAGCTCGAAGCCCCAGCCTCTGTGACCGTTGACCAGTCGGGCAACCTGGTCATCGCCGACACATACGACTACCGGGTCCGGGTGGTGGCCGAGACCACCGGCACCTTCTACGGCATCACCATGACCGCCGGCGACATCTACACCGTGGCCGGCACCGGCACTCCCGGCTACTCAGGCGACGGCGGACCAGCCACCAGCGCCGAGTTTCAGTCTCTCGGCGCGGTCGCGGTGGGCAGTTCGGGCAACCTGGTCATCGCCGACACCTACAACAACCGGGTCCGGGTGGTGGCCGAGACCACCGGCACCTTCTACGGCATCACCATGACCGCCGGCGACATCTACACCGTGGCCGGCACCGGCACCGCCGGGTACTCAGGCGACGGCGGACCAGCCACCAGCGCGCAGCTCGCCCTGCCCGGCGGGGTGGCGGCGGATGCGTCCGGTGACCTGCTGACCGCCGACACCGGCAACAACCGCATCCGGCAGGTGGCCGGCAGCTAGCGGATCCGGATGTGACCCGCCGCGCCACGCTGGACGATATGGCCAAGAGTCCTGGCAATTGATCCATGGGATCCGTAGCTGACCTGCAACCCGTGACCCGCGCCGGGTTTCTCCGCTATCAGCGCTACCTGGTATTTCGTCCCGTATGCGAGGATCACCCCGGGTTACCGCAGCTCCGGGGCCTGCAGGCGCCTGACGGGCACCTCGGGCAAGATCCTTTTCGTACCCGGTGGCAGGCATTTTGTGAAATTCGATGACAATTACCGGTCAAATGCCGCAGGATTATCCTTCGGCGGCCGGCTGTTCGCCGGAGATGGCGGGACTCCACCTACACAGTGATCCAGGAGTGACCTCATGGGCGTAGCCAGCTCGCCAGGCCCGGACCGGCCCTACCAGGCGCGCCGCACGATCCGCTCCTCCTTCACCGTTGTGGTGGCGGTGCCGGTCGTCTGCCTGGTAGCGCTGTGGACGGTGGCCGTACTGGTCGCTCCCGGCGGCTCGGCGGTCCGCAACGCCCTGCTCATGCGGAGCCATACCCATCTCGCCCAGGTGGCGCTGTACGCGGGCGGGGGGCTGCTCGTCCTCATCCTGGCCGTCGTCTTGATGGGCCTGTTCGCCGGGCGGGTGTCCCGCGACATCTCCAGCCTTGAGACCGCGGCCCGCCGGCTCGCCGACGAGAAGCTGCCACAGATCATGATGCGGCTGCGCAACGAGGGCCCGGACCCCGAGGCCGGTCGGGGCACGATCCGGCTGCGGCCGAGGACGGCAGAGATCGCCCGCGCCGCGGCGGCCATCGCCGACCTGCAGCAGACCGCGATCGCGGCGGCATCCGACGAGGCCAGCCTGCGCAACGGCGTCGCCCAGGTCTTCGTGAGCCTGGCCAGGCGGAACCAGTCGCTGCTGCAGCGCCAGCTACGCCTGATCGACGCCCTGGAACGGAAGGCCGCCGACCCGGCCGCGCTGGCGGACCTGTTCCTGCTCGACCATCTCACCACCAGGATGCGCCGCCACGCGGAAAACCTGATCATTCTGTCCGGCGCGAACCCCGGCCGGTCCTGGAGCGCGCCGGTGCCGGTCATCGACGTGATCCGCGGCGCGGCCGCCGAGGTCGAGGACTACCAGCGGATCCGCGTGGTCACCCGCACCCAGGACACGGTGACCGGGTCGGCCGTCGCCGACCTGATCCACCTGCTGGCCGAGCTGGTCGAGAACGCGGCCCTGTTCTCCCCCTCGGACACCCGGGTCGACGTGCGGGCCGAACGGGTGGCCAACGGTTTCGTCATCGAGATCGAAGACCGGGGCCTGGGGATCCAGGGCGACCTGCTCAGGCAGATCAACCACCAGCTGGCCAACCCGCCCGACTTCGCCCTCGCCGACCCGGACCGGCTCGGCCTGTTCGTGGTGGCGAAGCTCGCCGCGCGGCACGGCATCCGGGTGACGCTGAGCGCGTCCCCCTACGGTGGCACGACGGCGGTCGCGCTGATCCCGCACACCATCGTCCCGCCAGCGGCCGAGCTGGGACTGGACATACGGCACAGCGCCGGCGAGCTGACCGGCGGGCCCGCCGGGCCCGAGCCGCGATCCGGCGATGCCTTCGTCCTGACCGGCCGCACGACAGCGGCCTGGTCGCCGTCGCCGGACGAAGCGACCGAGCGGGCGGAGCTGAGCCAGCTCACACCCGGCCCGCACAGCACCGGCCCGTTGGGTACGGTCAGCCCGATCGGCACGGCGGCTTCGGCCAGCGCGGGAAGATCACTGGACCTGGGCACCTCGTTCGATCCGGGTGGCCCGCACGACCGCGATCCGGGTGGCCCGCACGATCGCGACCCGGGTGGCCCGCACGACCCGGACAGCCCGCTGCGCCCAGGCGACCGCGGCGGCCCGGCGGATCCGGGGAGCGCACCGGTCATCGCGGATGCGCTGAGCCCGGCCGGCCTGCCGGTCCGGGGCGGCGCCCAGGCGCCAGCCGGCCAGCAGCCGCCGGCCGCCGGGCCACCGACCATGGGCAACTCCCCCGCCTTCCCCGACCTGCCGACGCTGGGCGGCTCAGGCCGCGGCACTCCGGCCGAATCCCCGGATCCGGTCCGGCCAGCAGGCATGGCCGGACCGCTGTCCCAGGGTGGCCCGTCACCTGGTGCGGGCAGCCCCCCGGCCAGCGTGAGCGGTCTGCCGCAGCGCGGTGACCCGCCGGCCAGCGTGAGCGGTCTGCCGCAGCGCGGTGGCCCGCCCAGCTCCAGCGGCCTGCCGAACCGGAGCCAAGCGTTCGGCTCCGGCGGCCTGCCATCCCGCGGCGGATCGCTCACCGCGGGGGCCCCTGGCGGTCCGGCGGAACCCGCCGCGGGTATGCCGGGGGACCGTGGCCCGTCGCAGCCCACCCGGTCGTCCGCTGCGGGCACCTACCGGGGCCTGCCGCGCCGTGTGCGCCAGGCGAACCTGTCCCCGCACCTGGCGAGCGCCTCTGCCCAGGACGCCCCGGAGACGGCGCTCAGCCCCGCGCCGGTACCGCTGCCCGACCGCACACCGGAAGAGGCGCGGGCCTTCGTGGCCTCGTTCCGGACCGGCTGGCAGCGCGACGACGATACCGGCGGCGACAACAGCCCCCACGACGAGAACCGGCCGGACACCCTGGGCACGCCGGACGGTAACGGAGCACGAGTAACCGAAGAGCACGACTCCGCGGCATCACAGACAGAGGAGAGGTAATGGAAGAGCTGACCGCGGACGGATCCGGAACGGACCTGGGGTGGCTACTCGACGATCTCGCGGACCGGGTGGATCACCTTCGGCAGGCCGTGATCCTGTCGCGCGATGGGCTCAAGATCGCCGCTTCCGCGAGCCTGAACCGGGAGGACGCAGAGCATTTGTCCGCGCTGGCCGCCGGGGTACAGAGCCTGGCCAAGGGCGCCGGTGCACATTTCGGGGGCGGAGCCGTCCAGCAGATCATCATCGAACTCGAAAAGGCCTTCCTCTTCGTCACCGCGGCCGGTTACGGCAGTTGCCTGGCCGTGCTCTGCTCGGCGCAGGCCGATCCGGCACTGATCGCCTATGAGATGGCGATGCTGGTGAAGCGCGCGGGACCGCACCTCGCGGCCCACCCACGGTTCCCGGCCAGCAGCCTCCCGGTGGAGTGAGCCACCCATGCCGCAGGGCGACAAGTGGCTCGACCAGAATGCAGGTCCGGTCGTCCGGCCCTACGCACTGACCGGTGGCCGGACCGCGCCGGCCGCTGGCGAGGTGCTCGACCTGATCGCCATCGTCAGCGCCACCGACCTGGGTGAGCGGGAGTCCGACGCGATCGATCTGAGCCCCGAGGACCGCACGATCCTCAGTCTCTGCCGCCGCCCGGTGACCGTGACCGACGTTGCCGCCGGCACTGAACTGCCCCTCGGCGTGGTTCGTGTGCTGCTCGCCGACCTCATCGCCCGGGGCCGGATCGCGGTGGTGCCGCAGCGGCGCACGGGTGACCAGCCCAGTACCGACTTGCTCAAGGAGGTGCTGCATGGCCTCCGCGCCCTCTGACGGCCCCGACGGCCTGCTCGCGGCATTCAAGATCGTTGTCGCGGGTGGATTCGGGGCAGGCAAGACGACGCTCGTCGGCGCGGTGAGCGAGGTCCGGCCGCTACGCACCGAGGAGACCCTCACCAGCGCGAGCATCGGGCTCGACGACCTGGCCGGGGTGGGTGACAAGAAGACCACCACCGTCGCCATGGACTTCGGCCGGATCACCCTCAGCAACCGGCTGGTGCTCTACCTTTTCGGCACGCCGGGCCAGGAGCGGTTCTGGTTCATGTGGGACGAACTGTCCTATGGCGCGCTCGGCGCCGTGGTGCTGGCCGACACCCGCAGGCTTGACGACTGCTTCCCGTCCGTCGACTACTTCGAGAACTGCCAGCTCCCGTTCGTCGTCGCCATCAACTGCTTCGACGACGCG
The DNA here is from genome assembly GCA_035308365.1 of Streptosporangiaceae bacterium. Lineage (GTDB taxonomy): Bacteria > Actinomycetota > Actinomycetes > Streptosporangiales > Streptosporangiaceae > PALSA-505. Next base: position 36,073 of record DATGGU010000139.1, on the reverse strand, counting down.
CCGCGTTACGACCCGGAGGACGTGCGGGTCGCGCTCGATCTCGACTCGCACATCCCGGTGATGCTCTGCGACGCCCGCGATCCAGGCTCGGTCAAGCAGATCCTGATCACGCTGGTCGAGTACGTGCTGGCCAGAAGGCCGGAGCCGAGCCAGGCCGAGCCCGCCGCACCACTGGCACCGGCCGCACCCGCTCCGCTGCATGACCGGGCGGGCCCGGCTGCGCCGCTGGAGCCAGCCGAGCCGCGCGGGACCTTCGGTTCCGGATTGCGCCTGATACCGCATGAACCGGGCGGGGAGGCGGTCAGCCACGACCGTGCGACCTGGCGCTCGACGGTCCAGTAGGAACACCGGCCCAGCGGCCGGCGGATAGTCACGGTCCCGGAGCAATGGCCGGCTCCGGGACCGGTAAACAACATCTTCGATCAGTCACTTTGATCAGTAACATCACCGTTTCCAGTCCATTACGGATTGGCCGGATCCGCTAAAGAGTGACGAGATGTTGTGTTTCTGTGCATTTAACTCAATATAACGCTGTGTGATGACGGGGATTATGTATGGTGTTGTCCGTCTCGTTGTGAAATCATCGCTTGCTGGAATGTAAACAACTAACAGCATTCGCCGCCCCGGGGCTGGCGGCCGGGTGCATATGAGGAGAACTGATGAGGGAGCACTCCGCAGCTGCCGTGGTCACATCAGCGCCCAGTCCCCCCAGCCGGCTGGAATCCAATGCCATCGGGGTGGCCCAGGATACCGTGATCGGCCTGGCTTCATCGGCGCCAGCGGCGTCTATCGGGCTGACGATCGCCTTCCTGGCGGCGGCGACCGCCTATGGCAGCGGAGCGATCATCCTCATCACGGCGATACCCATGGTCATCATCGCCAACGCCTACCGCCGGCTCAACATGTGGAACGCCAACTGCGGTGCCTCCTTCGAGTGGGTCGGCCGGGCGATCAACCCCTACCTGGGCTTTCTGACCGGATGGTTGATGATCGCCGCCTACATCATCGCGACGGTCAGCGGCGTCGAGGTACTGGGCCCCTCGGTGCTTTCTGTCTTCGGCTCCAATGCCACCAGCAAACCGGCGAACGTCGCCATTGCCACCGCCATCGGCCTGGTCATGCTCGTGGTCGCGATCGTCGGTATCAAGATCACCGCACGCACCCAGGTTGCCCTGGCCGCGGTCGAGTACGTGATCCTGATCGGCTTCGCCGTCGCCGGCCTGATCGCGGTGCTCAGCCACCACCACAACACCGTCGGTTTCAGTGCCGACTGGTTCAGCGTCAGCGGCATCGGGGCGAAGGGCAGCCCGGTAGCCGGATTCCTGCTCGCGGTGTTCATGTTCACCGGCTGGGACGGCACGCTGTATGTCAACGAGGAGGTGCGGCGCCGGCGCACGAACCCCGGTAAGGCGGCCGTCATCGCGGTTGTGCTGCTCGCCGTCATCTACACGTTCTCCACCGTGGGCCTGCAGGGCGCGGTCTCGGCGAACGGGCTGCAGAACAACAGTTCCGCACCGCTGACCTACATCGCCCAGGCGCTTGGCGGTGGCGGCTGGGCCAAGGTGATGGCGCTCAGCCTGGCCCTGTCGGTGATCGCCACCACCGGCACCGGCATCGTGCTGACCGCCCGTATCGTCTACGGAATGGCCAGCTACCGGGCGCTGCCCGAGTTCCTGGCCAACGTGTCCCGCCGGTTCTCCACCCCGATCGGCGCCAGCGTTCTGGCCGGACTGCTGATCATCGGCCTGGCCTGGGTGTATCTGCTGGTCACCTCGGTGCAGAACGCCTTCAACTACGTGGTGGGGGTGACCGGCCTGCTCTTCGGCATCTTCTACATCCTGACCGCGCTGGCGACGATCGTCTTCTACCGGCGCCGCCTGCTGGCCAGCGTCAAGGATGCGCTGACGCTCGGCATACTTCCGATCGCCGCGGCCGGCTTCCTCGGCTGGATCGTGGTGAAGTCAATGCTGCAGGCCGCCGCGGCGGTGAACTGGTCGATGGTGGGCGTGGTGGCCACCGGACTGGCCCTGATGCTTACCGCGCGCTTCGTGCTCCAGTCGCCGTTCTTCCAGATCCGGCGGGAAAGCGATACCGGGAAGGTCTGAGCTCGTCCGGGCCGGCTACCGGGCCGACATGCCGTCCAGGCTTTCGTGGATGGCCTGGGTCAGCGGATCCCCGGCCGGGAGAACCCGTTCACAGCGGGCGGCGGTATCGCGTAGCAGCGTCCTGGCGTCGGTCAGCCTGCCAGCGGAGTAATACGCCTCGGCCAGGCTGGCCTGGCGGGCCAGGGTGTCCGGGTGGTCCTCACCGAGCAGGCGCTCGGAATCGGCCCGGACCTGCTCGAAGAGCAGCAGCGCTGAGGCCATCCGGCCAGCCGTGAAATAGGCGGACGCCAGATTGCTGCGGGCCGCGAGGGTGTCCAGGTGATCTGCTCCGGCGACCCGCTCACAATCGGCCAGCGCCTTCTTGTACTGAGAGATGGCCGCCTTGATCTGGCCGTCGGCAAGGTAGATGTCGGCCAGCCGCTCCCGGGTGGTGATCGTGTCGGGATGCCGGGAACCCTGGGCCCGCTCACGGGCGGCCAGGGTGCGCCGGTAGACCGGGATCGCCTCGCTGAACCGCTCCGCGGCGGTGTAGGCGGTGGCGAGCTCTTCCTGGACGCCGAGGGTGCCCGGGTGGCCGGGTCCCCTGACCCGTTCGCAGACGAGGGCGGCCTGGCCCAGAACGGTGACCGCGTCGCCGGTCTGGCCGGCCGCGATCAGGGCGCGGCCGAGCTGGATCTGGACCGCGAGAACGCCGGGGTGGTCGGGCCCGGTGGCCCGCAGGCGGCTGGCCAGGTTCCGCTGGAAGGCCTGGACGGCCGCATCGGCCCGCCCGGCCGCCAGGTAGGCTGCGGCGAGCCGCTGGCCCGTCTCCAGGGTGTCCGGATGGCCGGGCCCCAGGGTCCGGTCGCTGACCGCGGCAAGCTCCGACCAGTAGGCCACGGCGGGGCCGGTCAGGCGGGCCTGGTCGAGGCTTTGCCCGGCAAGCATCAGCAGCGGATGACAGCCTTCCGCCGTCAGCGCTTCGCCCGCGGCCCGGCGCAGGCTGGTCGCGCAGGAGCGCAGGCTGATGCCGAGCCATCCGGGCGGTTCGGTTTCCGGCCACACCTCGAGCAGCGCGTCGGCTGCCGCCCGCACGGCCTGCTCGAGCATCTTGTCTGGCATGGCGGCCCGGACCGCCGCCTGGACGATGGCGCTCATCCGGATCGCTTGCAGGCCGTTCACCCGGTCGATGGACAGCAGGCCCACCCGTTCCAGGCTCTGCACGCCGTCCCAGGCGCGTTTGGGATCAGGCCCGGACATGCCGTCAGTGGCCAGGTATTCGCAGACGGCCCGGGTGGTGAACACACCAGCGGGGATGGCGTTGCCGTCGAGCAGCGCGGCGACCGCCAGCACCGGCTCGACCGCACCCGGCGACAGCCGCTCGGCATAGTCGATGGACAGCGTCCAGGTGACCGCGGCGGCGGGCAGGTCGTTGCCGGGCGCCGCAGTGAACTGCTCCAGCCGCCGGGCGAAGTATTCCCGGTAGTCGCGGCACGTCTGCGCCGAATTCGCGATCACCGCGCTGGCGTGGGTGAGGGCGAGCGGTTCGCAGCGCAGATCGTCGGTGAGGTCGATGGCACCCAGGCGCTGGTCCGGGTCCGCGGTGAGGCGGCCCATCAGGTAGCTGAGCGCCTCGCGCGGCGTGAACCCCTCGACCGGGACGAGCCTGACCTGCGGCTGCCCGGTGAGGGTGACGGGATCGGTCGTCGTCACCAGGACCCGGCCGGCGCGCCCGGCCGGCCACAGGCCCTCCAGGTCCGCCGGGTCGGTCAGGTCGTCGAGCACCACGAGCCAGGGCCGGCTGGTCTCCTCCAGCCAGCGGAGCAGCCGGACGGCCATGGATTCAGCCTCGCCGTCAGCCGGGATCCGCATCGCCGCGACCGCGGCCTCTACATAACCGGCCAGCACCGATGCCCGGCTGGTCGCGGTGATCCAGGCCAGGAACTCCACCGCGCCCGCCTGCCAGGCCGACTCCGCGGCGGCCACGGCGAGCTGGGTCTTGCCACAGGATCCGAGCCAGCTCCGGGTCCCGGCCAGCTTCTGGTTGGGCACCAGCGCCACGGTGGAACCGGGCACCAGCGCCGCCCTCAGGTCGGGGGCGGTCTCCGGCCGGCCGCTGAACCCGTCGGCGAGCGGTGGCGCCACGCCCGCGCGAACCGGCCAGTCGATCCGCTCGCCTGGCGGCACTGCCCGCGCCCCGGCTCGCGCCTTGCTATGCAAGGCCCCTACCCGCGGACATTCGCTCTCACCGCGTTCCTCCTTGATGTTCCAGGCCGGGGGCAGTGCACAACCATACGGCTAGTACCGCCGGAAAGCGCATCGCTGCGCATATTTCACTGAAGCCACACAATCCCCTGGGAACACGAAGCCAGGTAAACAGGCATTAATGGTCAGAACCAGTGGTTACTTTCTGCTCTCCCGGTTCAAATGATCGAGCATCTTGGCGCAGGCATGGACCGTCCGCAGCCGCGGAACGTCCACGCCGAGCTTACCCGCGAGCTCGGCCACTGCCCCGGTCATGCAGTCAAGTTCGAGCCTTTTCCCCGCCTCGGCGTCTTGCCGCATGGACGTCTTGTGGCCGCCCACGGCCAGCGCGGCCTCCAGCCTCCGCTGCAGCGTCACCGGGAACTCGATGCCCAGCCGGCCTGCCACCTCCGCGCACTCGGTGAAGATCGCCATGAGCAGGTCGCGCATCTCCGGCAGCTCACCCAGCTCACCCAGCGTCGCCCCGGTCAGCGCGGTGACCGGGTTGAACGCCGCGTTGCCGATCAGCTTGAGCCAGATCTGGCTGGCCAGCGCCGTCCCGGTGGCGACAGGGGCCTTGAGCCCGCCAGCGGTGAACGCCGCCGAGATCTCCCGGCACCGCTGCGACGGCGATCCGTCCGGCTCGCCCAGGGTGAACCTGGTCCCCTCGATGTGCCGGATGACCCCGGGCTCGACGATCTCGGTCGCGCTGTAGAGCACGCAGCCGATGTTGTGCCGCGGCGCGATGGCGGCGGCGATCACCCCGCCGGGGTCCACGCTCTCCAGGCTCGTGCCGCGCAGCGATCCGGGAAGCACCTGGGGATACCACCACGGGATCCCGTTCTGCGCCCAGATGACGGCGGCCTCCGGGGCGAGCAGCGGGCCGAGCCGCGGCGCGAGCTCCGGGATGCTGTAGGCCTTGAGCGCGACGAACACCGCATCGGCCTGCCCGACCGCGGCCAGGTCGCCGGTGGCGGCCGGGTGCGCGGTGAAGTCGCCGCGCGGCGACAGCACCCGCACGCCCCCGGCCTTCATCGCGTCCAGGTGCGCTCCCCTGGCGATCAGCGTCACGTCCGCGCCGCCACGCGCCAGCGCGGCCCCCACATACCCCCCGATCGCCCCGGCCCCCAGCACAGCGAACCTCACAGCATCACCCGCCCGCAGCACAAGCTGGCCGGCCAGCCACCCGGGCCGGGCCGAGACGGGCTGGGGCCGGCCGGGATCACTGGGGGCTCCGCCCGGCGACCAGGGCCGCCACCTGGCGGCGCTGGATCTTGCCGGTGGCGGTGCGCGGGATCTCGGTGAGGACGTGCACCTTGACCGGGACCTTGAAGGCGGCCAGCCGGGCACGGCAGTGGCCGATCAGGGCGCCGGGCTCGGCGTCGGCGCCCAGGGTCACGGCGGCGGCCACCAGCTCCCCGTACTTGTCATCGGGTACGCCGAAGCAGACCGCCCCGGTCACGGCCGGATGGGACAGCAGCACCTGCTCAATCTCGGCCGGGGCGATGTTCTCACCGCCGCGGATGATCATTTCCTTGATCCGGCCGAGCAGGGTGAGGTAACCGTCGCTGACCGAGCCGAGGTCGCCGGTGCGGAACCAGTCACCGAAGAACGCCCCGGCGGTCGCGGTGGGGTTGTCCAGGTACCCGGACATCACGCCGGGGCCGCGGACGACGACCTCGCCGGTGCTCCCCTCCGGCAGGAGCGTCCCGGCCGGGTCGGCGATGGCGATCTCGGTGCCGGTCGCCACCCCGACCGAACCAGGCAGCCGGGCGGCCGGTGGCAGCGGGTTGGCGGTCATCTGGTGGCTGGCCTCGGTCATTCCGTAGGCCTCCAGCATCGGCACCCGGTATACCGACTCGGCCCGGGCGAGCAACGCCGGCGACAGCGCCGAACTGCACGAACGGGTGAACCTCAGGGTCGCCGGCGGGCCCCCGTCGTCGGCCCGGTCCAGGATCATCGTGTGCAGCGTCGGGCCCGCCGACAGCCAGGTCGCGCCGTGCTCACGCGCCTGCGGCCAGAACCGGTGCGGAGTGAACCGGCGCGGCACGACGACCGTGCCGCCGGCGCGCAGCGTCGCGAACGCGGAGGCGACGATGCCGTGGACATGGAACAGCGGCATGACGCAGAACGACACATCGGCCGGGCCGAGCCGGTAGTGCCGGGCGATCGTGCCGGCCGAAGCCATCAGGTTGCGCTGCCGCAGCGGCACCTGCTTCGGCCGGCTGGTCGTGCCGCTGGTGTGCAGGATCACGGCGATATCGTCGGGGCCGCCCGGCTCGAACGACCTGGCGGGCGGCCCGGCAGCGTTCAGCGTTGGCGGCCCGGACGCGGCCGGCTCGACCGTGAGCACCGTGGTCCCGGTGGCCGCCGCCGCGGCCACCGCGCCGGGCAGCCGTCCGGCCGGGATGAGGAACAGCCGGGGCGCGATGTCGGTCAGGAAGAACGTGAACTCGGCCTCGGTGTAGGCCGGGTTGAGCGGCGCGGCGGCCGCGCCGAGGGCTGCGATGGCCAGCAGCAGGAGGATGACGTCCGGGCCGTTGGGCAGCGCGAAGGCCACCTTGTCGCCGCGGCCGGCCCCGGCACCGGCCAGCTTGCGGGCCAGCGCGTCGACGCCATCAGCCACCTGGGCGTAGGTCAGCACCTGACCGCCGTCGGGCACCACGAACGCCGCGCCGCCGGGATCCCCCCGGGTCAGCAGCGCGCTGAGCGCTTCGTCACCGGCTCGGCGGGTCACTTCGGTCATCTGCTGGCCTCCGGTGGTTACCGCGGGGCTGCCATCGCCGGTTAACCCGCGCCCAGGCAGGGTTGATGCCGGCGATGGTCCCGGCTGGGTCCGTTCTTCTTATGAAACATCACAGGGCGAGGCCGCCATCTACCGGGAGCACAGCGCCAGTGACCGCGCTGCTGTGCTCGCTGGCGAGCCAGACCAGAGCGGCGGCGACCTCGGCCGGAGCGAGCAGGCGGCGCACCGGCTGCTGGGCCGCGAACGACGCCGCCGCGGGCAGGCCGTACAGGCGGGCGCTCTCGGCCAGGATCGCGGTGTCGGTGGAGCCGGGGCTGACCGCATTCGCGGTGATGCCGGTCTCGCCCAGCTCGGCGGCCAGCGCCCGGATCAGCCCGGCCACGCCGGCCTTGGCCGCGCAGTAGGCGGCCAGCATCGGCAGCCCGCGGGTCGCCGCCGCGGAGGCTACGGCCAGGAACCGCCCGGTGCGCGGCTCGGGACGGCGCAGCAGCGCCGGGATGGCCGCGCGGGCCAGCGCCAGGACGCCGCCCAGGTCGGTGTCGATGACGGCGCGCTGCTGATCGGCGGGCATCTCCCAGAGCGGCACTCCCCCGGCGATCACCCCGGCGACGGCCAGTGCGGCGTCCAGCCCGCCCCAGTGGTGCCCGGCAAGGGCAACCGCCGCCTCCAGTTGATCGCAATCGCGGGCATCGGCCACCATCGGGTGCACCGCGCCGGGATCGCCGGCCGCGGCGCGGGCGCCAGCCACCACCTGGTCCAGCTCGTCCCTGGAGGCAAGCGGGTAGGGCAGGGCCGGGTCGTCGGCGCACCGGTCCACGGCCAGCACCGCCCAGCCCGCCGCCGCGAGGCCGTGCACCGTCGCCGCCCCGATGCCCCGGCCCGCCCCGGTGACCAGCGCGACCCGTCTCATGTGCCGAGCGCCCGGGTAAACCCGGGCGGGATCACCAGATCGTCCGGCGTCAGGTCGTGCACGCTGGAGCGGCCGATGCCGAGCAGGGCCGAGTCGATGCCGTTGCGCAGGATGTCCAGCACGTTCTCCACCCCGGCCTGGCCGTTCGCGGCCAGCCCCCACAGGCAGGCGCGGCCGATCATGACCGCCCCGGCGCCCAGCGCCAGCGCCTTGACCACGTCGCTGCCGCGCCGGACACCGCCGTCCAGCAGCACCTCGATCTGGCCGCCGACGGCCTGGGCAATGGCCGGCAGGGCGCGGATCGTGGCCGGGGTGCCGTCAACGTTGTTGCCGCCGTGGTTGGACACGGAGATCGCGGTCACCCCGGAATCCAGCGCACGCCTGGCGTCATCCACCCGGATCACGCCCTTGAGCAGGAACGGGCCATCCCACTGCTGCCGAAGCCAGGCGACGTCCGCCCAGGTCGGCGGGGCCGTCTGCATCCACCGCCGGTAGGCGCCGAAGAACGAGGGGGCGGCCTCGCCCGGATTCGCCATGTTGGGCACGGTCAGATCCGGCACCCAGCCGTGCCTGGCATAGCCGGCCAGCCAGCGCGGACGGCGCAGCACCTCGGGCGCCATCCGGACCATGGCCTTGAGATCGATGCGCTCCGGGATGACCGGGCTGCCCCAGTCGCGGCTGTGCGAGAACGACCAGTCCAGCGTGACGATCAGCCCGGCCGCGCCCGCCGAGCGCGCCCGCTCGACCCGCCGCAGCACGTCCTCCCGGCCGCCGATCCAGTAGATCTGGAAGAACGTCTTGGGGTTGGCCGCTACGACCTCCTCGACCGGCTTGCTGGCGAACGAGCTGAGGCCCATCGCGGTGCCACGCGCTGCGGCGGCCCGGGCGATGGCCACCTCCCCGCCGGGATGCACGGCCTGCACGCCGGCCGGCGAGATGATCACCGGCAGCGACACCGGCTGGCCGAGGACCGTGGTGGCCAGGTCGCGCTCGGCCGCCAGCCCGGCCACGTGCGGCGCGAACCCGAGTTCGCCGAACGCCCTGACGTTGTCGCTGACCGTGAGCCCCTTCTCCGAGCCCGCGATCAGCGCGCTGTACACCGAGGGCGGCAGCCGTTTGCGGGCCCGGCGCTGCGCCTCGGCGACCGACTCGAACCAGGCATTGCTCATCCATCAATACTCTCGCGGGACCGGGGCCAGGCTCGTACCCGGCCCCGCGAGGACGCGACGTCAGGCCAGTTCGGCCGGCAGCCGCGGCACGATGCCCTTGAGCAGCAACCCGGCGGCGCAGCCGGCCTGCTCGGCGATTGGCGGCCCGCTGGGCCCCGGAGAGCCAGCGCAGCAGCTCGCAGCACTAGGTGTGATTCGCGTCAAGCGCCCGTCAAAGCATCGCCCACCAGACAGCGTGGATCTTCAGGGTTCTCTCATGAGAGAGCTAATTCCTCGTTTCTCCGGCAACTCTGCCGGCCGCCCGCCCGTCTCCGTTGTGGGTCACCGAGAGCGGCTGGGGTCACCGAGAGCACGGCTCCGCGTGACGCCTGCCGAGCCAACCTCGGTCAGCACCCAGAAGTTCCTCCCGGCTGGGTCACACCCCCGTGGACGGAACCCACCTGTCCAGCCATGCCAAGAAGACTCTGCGGGGAAGCCTCATGGCGGCCAGTCAGGCTGAGCTGAGCCGCCCGGCCGGCGAGGAGCCAGCTCGCCGGCCGGTGTGGCCGGCCGTCTGCATCGCGGCGTTCGCGATCCTGACGGGTCTGTACGTCGCCGACCTGTTCGCCCATCCGGGACTGCTGAACTGGTTCGACCTTCGGATCTACCTGCGCGCCGGGCGGATCGCGCGGCAGGCGCCCGGCCACCTGTACATCTGGGTGTTTGACAAGCGGCAGTTCACCTACACGCCCTTCGCCGGCCTGATCTTCGCCCAGTTGGTGAGCCTGCCGCGGGCGACCCTCGAATACTGGGTCACTGCGGTCAGCCTGGTGTCGGTGCCGGTGACCTCGTGGCTGACGTTCGGCGCACTGGGCTGGCGGGGCATCCGGCGGCTGGCCGCCGCGCTGGCCCTGGCCGGGGTGGCGCTGTGGCTGGAGCCGGTGCAGACCGCGCTGCAACTCGGCCAGATCGAGCTGCTGCTGATGCTGCTGATCGGGTGGGACCTGTGCCAGCCGGACGCGCGCCGGCTGAAGGGTGCCGGCGTCGGCCTGGCCGCCGGGATCAAGCTGGTACCGCTGATCTTCATCCCGTACCTGCTGCTGGCCGGCAAGATCCGCCAGGCGGTGACGGCGGCGGCTGCCTTCGTGGCCACCGCGCTGATCGGGTGGGCGTCCTCACCCAAGACCTCTGCCAGCTACTGGCTGACCGGCTACTTCATGCGGCCCAGCGGCATCGGCCCGGTTGGCGGCTACCGCAACCAGTCCCTGCTCGCTCTCCTGATCAGGCTCACCGGGAGTATCCAGGTGGCCAGGCCGGAATGGCTGCTGGCCGCCGTGATCACCGGGCTGGCCGGGCTCGGCGCGGCGGCGATGCTGCACCGCTCGGGCAGGCCAGTCGAGGGCTGGGTGACCTGCGCCCTGACCGGCCTGCTGGTCTCACCGGTCAGCTGGGACAACCACTGGGTCTGGCTGCTGCCCCTGCTGGGAGTCATCGTCACCTGGGCGATCAGGGCAACGGGCGGGGTCCGGTGGGCATGGTACGGGGTGGGGATCGGTGTCTTCGTGGTGTTCGGGGCCTATCCATACACCTTTCACGGCCCTCAGGGCTACGTCCTGGACGGCGGGCTGCTCGGGATCGTCAGCCGCAAGGCCAACCGGGCACACATCAACGACCTGCACCCCGGCCTGCTGATCACCTGGAACCTGTACATCCTCGCCGGGATGGCGCTGTTCGTCATGATGCTCATCACTGCCTGGCGGGCGCGGAAGCAGGCCCTGGCCGCATTACGGCCGGGCCGCGAACCACCCGCTGGGGAGCGGGTCCAGGCTCGTACCCGGTCCCGCAAGACGCGACGTCAGGCCAGTTCGGCCTGCAGGACCTCGGCGACGGGGCGGCGGCGGGTGCCGATGCGGGCGGTGATGGCGGTGAGCACCGCCGCCACGACCAGGGTGCCCAGCACCAGGAGGACCAGCCACCACGCTGGTGGGTAGGCCATATTCGCCCCGTTCTTCACGGCCCGGAACAACTCGATCCCGCCGGGGATCCCCAGCAGTGCGCCCACCAGGACCGGAATCACCTGAGCCACCGACAGGCTCGCAGTGACCTGCTCGGAAGTCGCACCGAGTGCGCGAGTCAGCGCCGATGAATGCCGGGCGTCCAGCGCCGTCGCCCAGGTGATGAAGACGGCGTTCACCGCGGCCAGCGTGGACAACATGATCGTGAGCACGAGCATCACCTCGCTCAGCCGGCTGGTTCGCGGGTCGGGCAGCCCGGACACGGTCGTCACGCCGAACCCCCGGTCGAAAACAGCGTGCGCACACAACACCGCGACGATCCCGCTGATCGTGATGGCGACGCTGACCGTGGTCAGCACGCCGCGGCGCGGCCGCCGGGCGGCCACCCGCAGTCCTAGCAACAGCGGGACCGGCAGCCGGGCCGAGGTGGCGATCAGCCAGCTTCGCCGTTTGGGTGGGCGGGCCGCGTCGGCCAGCGCGCGGACCGTGCTGGTCCGGGCCGCACGCACGGCCGGGACGAGCGTCGCCAGCACCGCGACCAGCAGGGCGACGGCGATAACCAGCAAGACCCTGGACACGGTGAGCGACGGCGCGGATGCGGCACCGAGCAGGCCGGACCCGAGGTTGGTGAGCAGCGGGGCGACCAGCCGCCCTGTCACCAGCCCGGCGACCGCCGCGATCAGCGCCAGCACCAGGTACTCGGTCAGCAGGACGACGGCGATCAGCCCAGGGGTGCCGCCGACGGCCTTGATCAGGCCCACCCGCCTGGTCTGGTCCGCCATCCGGCCGCCGACCAGCACGGCGACGCTGGCCACCGCCAGCAAGCCGAGCAGCCAGCTGCCGACGATCAGGATCCGCTGCTCGTTGGTCACCACCTTGCCGTCCGCCGAGCTGATGTGCTGCCAGGAAACCAGGAAGGGGGCGGCCGGGTTGCTGGTCGAATCGCGGACGTTCGCGAACGCGTCGGCACTGGCCGGATTCGCGAGCTTGAGGCTCAGGTAGTAGTTGACCGGCTCACCGGACGAGGCCAGGCTCTTGGCGGCGGCCTCGGTAGCCCAGACCAGGCCGGGATCGTTCCCGGGTATCGCCGAGGTGTCGATGAAACAGCCTTCGGCGCAGATTTGGGGATACGGCGAGAACGCCGCGGTAACCGCGATGCCGGCCACGGTGAACGGCCGCCCGTTCAGCGTTATGGAATCGCCCGGGGCGACGCCGAGCGCCTGGGCGAACGCACGTTCGACCACCACCTCACCGGGCCGCAGCCAGCTGCCTGCGGTCAGCCGGGGCCGGTCGACCTGGGCGGCTACCTGGTCGCGGCCTTCTACTTCTGCCGCCACCGCGAGGCCGTGCGCCCGCATGGTGGCCCAGGTGAGAGGGTACGGCCCGCCGTGGCCGGTGACCCCTGGAGCATGCTCGAGCGCCGTCAGCAAGGCAACGTCCGGTGGCCTGGGGGTGGCCGGCCCGCCGGGGCTCGACTGCCCGGCAGTGGAGCTGGAGCCTGGCCCGGTTGGCCCGCCGAACGTCGGTGAGACGCTGGCCACCACGTCAGGCCCGGCGGTGGCCGCCCGGGTCCGCAGGTACGGCCGGCTGGTCACCCCGCTCAGGATGAGCCCGATGGTCAGCGTGGCCGTGGCGGCCACTATCGCGAGCAGCAGCAGCATGGCTTCGACCGGGCGCCGCCGCAGGTTCCCCGCGACCAGCCGGCCGACCAGCGCAATGCGGCCCATCTGATCAGCCCTCCAGTCCGGCCAGGGCGCCGAGGCTGCCGGTGCTGCCGCCGGTGAGCCTGGTCTGGTCCACGAACACGCCGTCCCGCATGGAGATCAGCCGGTCCGCCGTGGCCGCGATCCGCGAGTTGTGGGTGACGATGATCAGGGTCTGCCCGGTCTGGTGCAGGCTGTCGAACAGCCGCAGCACGTCCAGCGTGGCCTCGCTGTCCAGGTTGCCGGTGGGCTCGTCGGCCAGCACGACCAGCGGCTCGTTGGCCAGCGCGCGGGCGATGGCGACCCGCTGCCGTTGCCCGCCGGACAGCGCCGTGGGCAGGAACTTCGCCCGGTCCGCCAGCCCGGTCTGGTCCAGCAGCTCGGTCGCACGGCGCCGGGCCGCGCGCGGCGAGTGCCCGGCCAGCAGGGCGGGCAGCTCGACGTTCTCGATGGCGGTGAGCTCGTCCATCAGGTGGAAGGCCTGGAAGACGAAGCCGACGGCGTCGCGGCGCAGCCGGGCCAGCCCGCGCTCACCCATCTTGTCGAGGCGGTTCCCGGCCAGCCACACCTGCCCATCGCTGGGCCGGTCCAGGCCGCCCAGGATGTGCAGCAGCGTGGACTTGCCACAGCCGCTCGGCCCCATGATCGACAGTGTCTCGCCCGGGGCCACCTCCAGGTCGACGCCGTCGACCGCGCGGACCAGCCCGTCCCCGCTGCCGTATCGCTTGCACACACCGCTGGCCCGCAACAGCGTGGTATCGGTCATTGCTTGGATTCCTTCCGGCCTGTCCAGTTTCGTTCGCAAGCTTCGAGCCAGCGCAGGTCTGCCTGCAGCCGCAGCACGATGCCCTCGAGCAGCAACCCGGCGGTAGAGGCGGCCGGCTCGGCGATGGCGGCCCGCTGGGCCTCGGAGAGCCGGCGCAGCAGCTCGCGGCGCTGGGCGTCCACGATGGCCAGCGGGTCGGCCAGCTTCCCGGCCGCGGCAGCGACCAGCTTGAGGTGGAACTCCGCCAGGTCCGGCCGCGGCCAGCTCACCTCGGCCAGCCAGCCGGCCACCCGCTGCTGCCCGGCCGCGGTCAGCTCGTAGACCTTGCGGTCAGGCCGGTCGGCCAGCCCGGCCGACCGCTCGCAGGTCACCAGGCCGGCCTTCTCCAGCCGGGCCAGCGTGACGTAGATCTGCCCGGCGTTCATGTCGTCGCCGAGCGGGCCGAGTGCCTGGCCCAGCCGCGCCCGCAGCTCGTACCCGTGCGAGGGCTCCTTGGCCAGCATCGCCAGCACAATTTCCTGCCGCACTCGATGTCCCCTCTAACGGTTATCTAATAGATAGCGGCTAGCTGTAAGGGGTGTCAACCGCCGTGAGGCACCGCCAGCCCGGTGACGGCGGGGGTCAACGTTCCGTCAACGATCCGTCATTTTCTGATTTCCGGGCAACATCCCAGGACGCTCACACGTCTCCTGGCTGTAGCGCCCGGCCGGCTAGTCACACCCGGGACGGCGCCGCAGGTCAGCAACGACAAACACCTCCGGGGGAAGCAGCTGTGATGCTCGTCAGCGCCCGGCCTGCACGGGAGCGGGCGCCGCTTCCGTCACGGGCCGGACGCGCCGGAACCGGCGCTAGTATCGAGCGGGAGCTGCCAGGGGGCCCAGCCGAGATCTCCTTGCCACATGCGGCCGGTGACGTTGCCTGGCCGGCCGCGGCTGCGGCCGGGCCGCGAACCACCCGCTGGGGAGCGGGTCCAACGAGATAACGACATGGACGCGGGAGAAGGCTCGATGGCGGCCTCACAAAATGAGCTGATCCGCCCGGCCGGCGGCATGCCTGCCCGGCAGGCGGACAGACGGCGCGGGCTTACTGCCTGCGCCGTGGTGTTCGTGGTCCTGCTGGGTCTTTACGTCGCCGACCTGATCGCCCATCCGGTGCTGTTGAACTGGTTCGACCTGCATGTCTACCTCGACGCCGGCCGGGTTGCCGAGTCGGAGCCGGGAAGGCTGTACCAAGTAACGGTCGACTTCCGGCGGTTCACCTATACACCGTTCGCCGCACTGATCTTTGCCCAGCTCGCGAGCCTGCCGCGGATCGCGCTCGGTTACTGGGTCACGGGGCTCAGCATGCTCTCGGTGCTGGTGACCTCGTGGCTGGTGTTCGGCGGCCTCGGCTGGCGCGGGGCGCGGCGTCTCGCGGCCACGCTGGCCCTGGCCGGCGTCGCACTGTGGCTGGAGCCATTCCAGCGGGCGCTGCAACTTGGGCAGATCGAGCCGCTGCTGATGCTGCTGATCGTGTGGGACCTGTGCCAGCCGGACACCCGCCGGCTCAAGGGCACCGGCGTCGGCGTGGCCGCTGGGATCAAGCTGGTGCCGCTGGTCTTCATCCCTTACCTGCTGCTGGCTGGCAAGATCCGCCAGGCGGTCACCGCCATGGCGGCATTCGTGGTCACGGCCGTGATCGGCTGGATTTTCCTGCCCGGCACGTTCAGCAATTACTGGCTGGCTGGCTACTTCGAGCATCCGCACGGCATCGGGATGGTCAGCGGCATCCGCAACCAGTCCATCAACGGCATGCTCATCCAGCTCGTAGGCAGCGTCAGCGGGGCAAGGCCGGTCTGGATCGCCATCTCGGTCGTGGTCGGGGTGGCCGGCATCCTCGCGGCGGCTGTGCTGCACCGGTCCGGCCAGCCGGTGGCCGGGTGGGCGACGTGTGCGCTGACCGGGCTGCTGATCTCGCCGGTGAGCTGGGACCACCACTGGGTCTGGCTGCTGCCGCTGCTTGCCGTCCTCGCCGACTGGGCCATCCGCAGCCGGGACATGGTAAGGCGGGCGTGGTGGGCGGCCACGATCGTCCTCGTGCT
Organism: Streptosporangiaceae bacterium; assembly: GCA_035308365.1. GTDB lineage: Bacteria > Actinomycetota > Actinomycetes > Streptosporangiales > Streptosporangiaceae > PALSA-505. The sequence continues at coordinate 20,377 of DATGGU010000139.1, read as the reverse complement.
GCTGTTCGCGGCTTACCCGAACGAGCTGCACGGCCGGTGGGCCTATGAACCCCAGGGGGGCCTGCTCGCGATCGTCAACCGCGAGCCGCTGGTCTCGCACGCGGTCAGCCTGCACCCGGCTATGCTGCTCACCCGCAACCTCTTCGTCCTGTGCGGGCTGATCCTGTTCGCCGCCATGCTCATCGTCGCCTGGCGGGCGCGCGCCACGGCCAGGCCCGCCACGAGCTGATCCCCTGGGGAGCCCATGAAGTTCACCGGATGGCCCGCCGAGGCACTGGAGTTCTACGAGGGCCTGGCGGCCGACAACTCCAAGACCTACTGGACGGCCAACAAGGCGACCTACGACAACGCGGTGCACGCCCCCATGGCTGCCCTGCTCGCCGAGCTGGAGGCCGAATTCGGCGAGGGAAAGATCTTCCGCCCGTACCGTGACCTGCGGTTCAGCGCCGACAAGACGCCCTACAAGACGGCCATCGGCGCCACCGTGGCCGACGGTGGCTACATACAGCTCTCCGCCCACGGCCTCGGCGTGGGCAGCGGCATGTGGCACATGGCCACCGACCAGCTACAGCGCTACCGCCAGGCGGTCGCCGAAGATCGCTCGGGCGAGGCCCTTGCCCAGATCATCGCCGAGGCCGAGACGCACAAGATCACTGTCCACGGCCATGACACCCTGAAGACCACGCCGCGCGGCTTCGCCAAGGACCACCCACGCGCCGGCCTGCTCAAACACAAGGGCCTCACCGCATGGCAGGAATGGCCCGCCGCCGCCTGGCTGGGCACGCCCGCCGCGAAGGACCGGGTGGTCGGCTTCATGCGCGCCACCCGCCCGCTCCGGGACTGGCTGGACAAGCACGTCGGCGCCAGTGACCTGCCGGCAGATCGCTGATTTTCTCCGTTACGGAAGCGGTCAGCGTGGTCGCTGCGGCGAACCCGGCGCGACAGGGCCTTGCCGGGGGCCGGGAGTACGGTAGGCGGCATGCTCAAGCCCAGGGACTACCTCAGCCACCTCGTCCGGGACTCCACGCGGTTCGCCGAGGCGATCCAGCAGGCTCCGCCGCAGGCACGCGTGCCGAGCTGCCCGGACTGGGACGCAGACGACCTGCTGTGGCACCTCGGCCTGGTGCAGCACTTCTGGACCACGGTGGTGCGGGACAAGCTGCCCGGTGACGAGGCTCAAGAGCGCAACCCCGAGCGTCCTCCCGGCGGCCGGGCCGTCCTGCTCGGGTTCTTCCGGCAGGCGAGCGGAGAACTGGCCGCGACCCTGCGGGCGACCAGCCCGGACACTCCCGCCTGGAGCTGGTCGAAGGAGCAGACCGCCGGATTCACCTACCGGCGCCAGGCCCACGAGGCGCTCATCCACCGCATCGACGCCGAGCTGACGGCTGACGCCAGGACCCCGGTTGACGCCCAGCTCGCCGCCGACGGGGTGGATGAGGTGCTCCGGATCATCTACGCGAACTGCCCAAGCTGGGGCACGATCACCCCGCTACCCGGCCGCACCGTCCGGCTGCGGGCCACCGATACGGGGGATTCCTGGCTGGTGACGCTCGCCAGGTTCACCGGCACCGACCCGGAAGGCAAGTCCTGCGACGAACCCGGCATCCATGTAGCCGAATCCGGCCCGGGCGGGCCGGCCAGGGCCGAGATCACCGGCACCGCCGCCGACCTCGACTGCTGGCTCTGGCACCGCCCACCGTCCGGCCCGGTCGAACAGTCCGGCGACCAGGACATCCTGGACGGCCTGGCCGAGTCCATCGCCCCCGGCATCGGCTAGGCCCGGGGCGGCGCCTCCGCCTGCGCTGCCACCTCAGCACCCGGGCAGGGAGTATTTTGGATACAGTCGCCAAAGTACGCACGTGCGGCCCGAAGTAAGGGAGGCCTGGCCCCGTGACAGAACGCGTTGCCGGGCAGGGGTGGCAGGCCTCGGTCCGGCCGGTCGCGCGGCCGGTGCCGTTGCGGCAGTCCGTCTACGAGGCCCTCGTGGACCTGGTGGTGTCGGAGCGGCTGCCCCCGGGCCAGCATCTGGTCGAGACCGAGCTGGCCCGTCAGCTGGGGGTGAGCCGCCAGCCGGTCCGCGAGGCACTGCACCGGCTGGAGGCCGAGGGGTGGATCGACCTGCGCCCCGGTCAGGGCGCATTCGTGCACGTGCCGACCGACCGGGAGGTCGATGACCTGCTGGACGCGCGCGAGCTGCTCGACGAGGCGACGGCCAGGCTGGCGGCCCGGACCGCGACCCCCGAGGGGGTGGCCCGGCTGCGGGCCGTCTGGCAGGAGGGCGAGGCCGCGATGCGCGGTGGGGACGTCGAGCAGGCAGTAGCGGCCAACAATGCGTTCCACGCCGCCGTCGCCGGCATCGCGGGCAACAACGTGCTCGCCGAGCTCTCCGAGATCGTCGGCCGCCGTGTCCGCTGGTACTACCACCGGGTGGCGCCGGCCCGCGGCCACGACTCGTGGACCGAGCACGCCGAGCTGCTGGCAGCGATCGAGGCCGGGGACGAGGACCGGGCCGCGGCGCTGGCCCGCGTGCACACCGAGCACACCAGGGTCGCCTACCACGGCCTGGGCTCGGTCCGGTCGTGAGGCCAGCCACCCGGCTGGGAGCAGGCCGGCCTCACGGCAGCCGCACGGCGCTCACCGGGCCGGCTGCATGAGGATTCTGCGCGTTGCCGATCGGCTCGGTCTCACCGCAGTCCAGCATGATGAGCAACGACCCGCCGGCACGATACCCACGGATGATCATGGTGCTGCCACCGGCGTGGGTGTACCGCTCCTCGGAGAACAGCCCGGTGCCGCCTTCTCCACCGTCACGGCGGGCCTGTCTCGGGCCGGCCAGCTTCTGCGCGTTTACCCGGGCCGGCCGGGGATAGCAGGACCGCCATGCGGCCCGCTGAGATGGTGCCTATTCACGCTGGGTGGCCTGGGGGGAGGAAGGGATGCGATGACCGGGATGCCGACGGCGGCGACGCTCGATGAGGTGACCGAACTGGCGCGGCAGCACCCGCACCTGTTCGTCCGCTGGTCCCGGGGGCCGGACGCGGATGCCGCCGGGACCAGTTCCGATGATCTCACCGGTGTCCAGTTGCCCGGGCTGTCGGCCAGTCCACTCGCTGTCGAGTCGTGGTGGGGCGGCAGGCCGCTGCGGTTGTGGATCGCCCGGCGCCTGGTTGACTACAGCCACCTCAGGCACGAGAAGGGGCCGGGCGTGCGGCCGTGGCTGCTGGAAGGCCATGAGCGGGGACGAGGACCCGACAACGAGCCGCTGGTGGGATGCGACCGCCCGGTCGCCTGGATCAGCGGACAGGTGATCGACGAGGCGGCGCGTGCCGTGGATGAACAGAACGACCAGTGGGGGCCGCTACGACGACCCACGGGGTGACGTTAGCCTGCGGCTGGGATTAAACCTGCACGAAGCGCCACCGCGCCGGGGGCCTGACCCGGCGCGGTGGCGCTTCACTGGATGTGGGCTCCGGTCAGGTGGCGCGGCGCCAGGTGCCGTGGAAGGTCATTCCGGTGCTGACCGGAAGGTGGACGGTGCAGACCGGGCCTGCCGCCAGGTCGCGGGCATCCAGAACGACCGCGTCGGTGGCCTGGCGGGCCGGGTCGTAGACATGCGCGACGAGCCAGCCGTCGTCCTCGGCTGTGCCGCCGGGACGGGGGACGAAGATCGCCTCCGAGGCGGGCAAGCCCTCGCCCGGGTCCCATGCCTCGGTCTCACCCGTGGCCAGATCGACGCGGCCGATGTGCCCGGCCGCACCCCGCTCGGCATCCATGAAGACGGCGTAGACCAGCCGGTAGCGGCCGGTGGCTGCTCTGCCGTCCACGTGGGGAAACTCAAGTCCCTGTTCGGAGACTTCATATCCCGAGACGGCCCGGCGGCTCCTGGTGGACACGCGGTAGCGCCACAGGGTGGCCGGCCTGCCGAGGCTGGCGCTGGTCTTGAACTCCTTGAGGTAATGGCCGACGTCTTCGTAGCGCTGATAGCGCGCCAGATCGATCACCACGTCGTCCCCGTCGTCGTGGGCGGCGGCGAAGTGGAACTGGAACCAGGCGGGCGCCTCCACCCGTACCGGCTCGCCACCGGCCCGGGGCACCAGCACGATCGTGGTTGCCTCGTCGGGGTGGTATTCGAGCGCATCGCCGAACGCGGCCCGCCCGGTCAGGAATGGCAGCAGCCGCATCCGGATCGGGTTCAGGCAGAATACGAGCCAGCGGCCGGTCACGATGAAGTCATGGTTCATGATCGGCCCGGGAACGGCGACCTCGGCCAGCACGGTCAGCTTTCCGGACCGGTCGATCCGGTAACAGGCCACCGTGTTCTTCCGCCCGTAGACCATGCCGAAGTTGAAGATCTCACCGGTCGCCGGGTCCCAGTGCGGGTGAGCCGAGAACGGCAGCCGCGCCTCCAGGGCCCCGTCGAAGTTCATCTCGCCGATAGTCTCTAGCGTGACCGGATCGATCTGCCAGGGCTGCCCGGCCTCCCACAGCGCGAGCAGCCGGCCGCCGGTGAACATCACGTTGGTGTTCGCCGCGTTGCTCTTCCTCGCCGACACCTGCAGGAGGTTGCGCAGCGGGCTGCCGCCGACCAGCGTGCCGAAGCCCCTGACCTGCGGCTGGGTCGCGGTCAGCTCGGCCAGGTACTTGTGGGTGCGGACGAACCTGGTCGCGCAGTGGACGCCGCCGTCGCGGCCGAACCGCACCGCGCTCACCATCCCGTCCCCGTCGAACAGATGGTGGGCGAGGTCGAGCTTGGCCGGGCCGACCCGGTAGAGCGTCCCGGCCAGCCCCTCGGGTACCCGGCCTTCGACGTCGGTGACCGGCAGGTTCACCTCTTCGGGCGTGCGGAACACGCTCATCCACCCCGGGAGAACGGCAGAGTGGATTGTGGCCGTCATTACAACCTCCGGATAGAACCGTCCGAATCAGATGGTCCTAACCTAGAGTAAGCTCTGGCAGGTGTCAACGCCCCGCCTCTCGTACACGTCCTACCTGGTCCTCGGCCTGGTCGCGGGGCTTGGCACGGTCACGCCCTACGAGCTCAAGCAGATGGTCAACCTGTCGATCGGCAACTTCTGGTCCTTCCCGCACTCGCAGCTCTACAGCGAGCCGGACCGGCTGACCGGCCTTGGCCTGCTGGAGGTGGAGCAGGAGGAAGCGGGCCGTCACCGCAAGCGGTACACGATCACCGAGGACGGCCGGGCGGCACTGCAGGCCTGGCTGCGGGATCCGGACACCAGCCGGGCGGAGATCCGCGAGCCCGGGCTGCTACAGCTCTTCTTCGGCGCGCTGGCCAACGAGGCGGACATGACCAGGGTCGCCCAGGCCCGGGTCAAGCTCTACGAGCAGGAGCTGGAACGCTACGCGGAAATCGAGAAGAACATCGCCGGCCACCCGGACATGCACTATCCCTACGCCACCCTGCGGCTGGGCATCACCTACACCCGAGCCTCGTTGGCCTTCTGGTCCGAACTAGCCGAACCCCAGCCAGCCGGCGAACCCCAGCAGGCCAGCGAGTAACCCCGCCCCGGGCTACCACCCACCAAACCAGCCAGCCAAGCCCAGCCCGCCCAAGCAACCCTCCCCCACCTGGCCGAACCCCAGCCAGCCGGCGACCCCCAGCAGGCCAGCGAGTAACCCCGCCCCGGGCTGCCACCCACCAAATCAGCCAGCCAAGCCCAGCCCGCCCAAGCAACTCCTCCCCCACACTCTGCCACTCACCCAACCCCTCTGTCCCACCCTCACATCAACCACCCACCCAACAGCAGCCCCACCACTCACACTCGGTTCTCCAGAGCGGGAGCCTGGCAAAAGCTGCCGATGATCATGAAATCTGGCGATAGGCGAGCAACATTTACGTAGCGTATTCGCGTCATTACTAACGTGAAAGCACTACTGACCAGGCCATTTGTGCGTAATGTACCGGCTGCGGCCGGTATCGCGGCTCTGTGCTGCGGGCTCACCGGGTTCGCGGCCAGCACGGCCGCTGCCAGCACGGCGGCGGTACGGACCGTCGCGGACCTGGGCGGCGTCTCCCCCTCGCCCGGAATCTTCCCATGGTCTGCGGCGGTAGATATCACGATCACCGTCCAGCAGACCGCGACCTCACCGATCTACCAGTGGACACTGACCTGTGACCCCGACGGGGGCACCCTGCCGGACCCGGTGCGGGCCTGCGATCGGCTCAGCCAGGTCACGCTTCCGCCGCCGGCTCCGCCACTGCACATCATGTGCCCGATGATCGTCTACGGGCCACAGATGGTCACGATCGACGGCTGGTGGCACGGCAGATGGATCTCGCTCCGGCTGGACCGGACCGACGCCGGCTGCGAGGCGGCAAGCTGGAACGGGCTCATCACCGCGCTCGGGCTCTCCGGGCCGCTGAACGCCGGCGGCCCCATGACCACCTAGACGAGCTAGAGGTCGTCCTCGTCCATTGGGGTGTTGGAGTCCCGGAGGGCGGCACGCAGGGCGGTTTCGGCGGCGTCGGCCGCGGTGCGCGCGGTCAGCGCATTGGTGTGCGCGCGGTTGAGATGACCGAGCGCGATGCAGTCGAACGCTACCTGGGCATCGTGGATGGCCTGCTCGAGCTGGCGCGAGGCCTCCTCAAGGCTCATGGTGTCCCCTCCTGGTTGCGCAGACCTGAGGTCGAGTAGGTTACCGCAGGTCAGGGTCGACAGCTGGGAGGACGCTTCATGGACCCCAGGCAGGGTGCCGGCAGGCCGTTCCGCAGGGTGCTCGTTGCCAACCGGGGCGAGATAGCAGTCCGGGTGATCAGGGCCTGTCACCTCGTTGGCGCGGAAGCGGTGGCCGTCTATTCCGAGGCCGATGCCGACGCTGTCCACGTGCGGAAAGCCGACGACGCACGGCCGGTCGGGCCGCCGCAGCCGGCCAAGAGCTATCTGAACATCGACGCGCTGATCGCGGCCGCCAAGGATGCCGGAGCCGATGCGGTCCACCCCGGCTACGGCTTCCTCAGCGAGAACGCCGAGTTCGCCCGGGCGGTGACGGCGGCCGGACTGACGTTCGCCGGGCCACCGGCCGCCGCCATCGAGGCGATGGGCGACAAGGCACGGGCGCGAGTGCTGGCCGAGCAGGCCGGTGTCCCGCTCGTGCCGGGCAGCGGGCTGGTCGGCAGCGTCGGCGAAGCGGTTGCGGCAGCCGGCCGGGTCGGCTACCCGGTGCTGGTCAAGGCCGCCGCCGGCGGCGGCGGGCGGGGCATCAGGCCAGCCGCCGACGAGGCCGAACTGTGCTCGGTGCTGCCGGCCGCGCAGCGGGAAGCGGCCGCCTCGTTCGGCAGCGACGCGGTGTACGTGGAGCGGAGCATCACCCGGGCGCGGCACATCGAGGTACAGGTCCTCGCCGACGCGGCCGGCCAGACCGTGCACTGCTACGAGCGGGAATGCTCGCTGCAGCGACGGCGGCAGAAGATCTTCGAGGAAGCGCCCGCTCCTGGCCTGGCGCCCGGGCTGCGTGACCGGATGACGGCCGCGGCCATCCAGCTGGCCCGCCAGGTGGGCTACACCGGCGCCGGCACGGTGGAGTTCCTCGTCGACGGCGACGACTTCTACTTCATGGAGATGAACACCCGGATCCAGGTCGAGCACCCGGTCACCGAGCTGGTCACCGGCCTCGACCTGGTCGCCGAGCAGCTCCGGGTGGCTGCGGGCCAGCCGCTGTCGGTCAGCCAGGAGGATATCGTCCTGCGCGGGCACGCGGTCGAGTGCCGGATCAACGCCGAGGATCCGGCCAGGCGGTTTCTGCCCAAGCCCGGCACGGTGACCTCGCTCGAACTGCCCGGCGGACCCGGCGTGCGGATCGACCACGCGCTAGCGCCCGGGACGGTCATCCCGCCGTTCTACGACTCGCTGGTGGCGAAGCTGTGCGCCTGGGGATCGAGCAGGCCCGAGGCGCTCGCCCGGGCCGGCCAGGCACTGGCCGAACTGGAGATCGGTGGGCTGACGACCACCACGCCGTTGCACCGGCGCCTGCTCGATGTGCCGGACGTGCGCGCGGGGACCTACCACACCGCCTGGCTGGAGGAATTCCTGGCCTGACCGGGCCTGGGCGGGTTGAGCCATGGCCGAGCGGATCGCACAGACCAGTCATGCGACGCTGAGCGCGCCCGGTCACGTGAACGAGGATCTGGCCGCCAGCGGACCCGGCTGGGCGCTGGTGCTCGACGGGGCTACCCCGGCGCCCGGTGTGGCGAGCGGTTGCGTTCACGACGTTCCGTGGCTGGTCCGCCGGCTCGCGGCGGCCCTCGCCGCGAGGCTGACCACAGCCGGCCCTGATGGCCTGGCACAACTGGTGGCCAGCGCGATCGCTGAGGTTCGCGACGCCCATGCGGGCACCTGCGACCTGGCCAACCCGGACAGTCCCTCGTCCACCCTGGCGGTGGCCCGGGTCCGCAACGCAGTACTCGAGTACCTGGTGCTGTGCGATTCCCCCATCCTGCTGGCGCATCCCGGGGGCCGGCTCACCCTGCTCGCCGACGACCGGCTCGCCAGGTTGCCAGGCCGCAGGCCGTACAGACCGGAGCAGGTCAGGGCCTGGCGCAACAAGCCCGGCGGGTTCTGGGTGGCGAGCACCGACCCGGCTGCTCCCCATCACGCCATCCAGGGAGCGGCCGGCCTGGACTCGGTGACCGACGTGGCGCTGTTCACCGACGGGGCAACCCGGCTAGCCGACTGGTACGGCTACCGCTGGCCGGACATCCTGGCGAGGCTGCGCGAGTCGGGCCCGGCCGCCCTGCTCGGCCTGCTGCGCGCGGCCGAACGTGCCTATCCTCACCCCCACCACAAACAGCACGACGACGCCACCGTCGCCCACATCCGCTGGCAGCCGCATCCCGCCCGTGCCGTATGAGCATTCGAAGCCCGCAATTCGGGCGGTGGTCACCCGGGCCGCCGCCCGCCGGTTTGGCTTGGCCGCCGGTTACGAGCCTGCTTCCGTGCGGTCGAGGAAGGTGTTGATCAGGGCGTTGAACTGCTCCGGCTGTTCGGCGAAGCAGAGGTGGGAAGCGTCCTCGATGATGGCGAGCTGGGAGTTGCCGATCCGGCGGTGCATTTCCTCCAGATGGGACGGGCGGCATTCGTCGTGGCGCCCGCCGACCAGCAGGGTCTGGACGGTGATCTCACCCAGGCGGTCCATGATGTCCCAGGTCTTGAGGGTGCCGGTCACGGTGAACTCGCTCGGCCCGTTCATCGCGTTGTAGACGGTGTAACCGGCTTCGGCGTAGGAACGCTCCAGGCCGGCCGGCCAGGGTGACAGGCGGCAGACGTGTTTACGGTAGAAGCCAAGGATCGCCGACTGGTACTCCGGGCAGGCGGTGAACCCGTCCGCCTCATGCTGGCGGATCACCTGGCGCACTTCGCCAGGCTCTTCTTGAAGCAGTTCTTCGCAGTCCTTGACCCACCGGGTCATACTGGCCGGGCTCCCGCACAGCGTCAGGCTGACCAGGTCCGGACGGCGGTCGAGCACATACTGCATGGCCAGCATGCCGCCCCACGAGCTGCCGAACAGGTGCAGGCGGTCCAGCCCCAGCGCGGCCCGCACCACGGCCACCTCTTCGACGAAGCGGTCCACCGTCCACAGGCGGAGATCGTCCGGGATGTCGGACTTCCCGCAGCCGAGCTGGTCGTAGAAGATCACCCGACGGCGATCGGCCAGCGCTTCCAGCGGGTCCAGGTAGTTGTGGGTGAAACCCGGGCCGCCGTGCAGGCACAGCAGCGGCGTCCCGCCCTCGCCGGCCGAGCGGTACCAGACCCGGCCGCCGGGAACGTCGATGTAACCCTCGTCCACCCTCATGATGTCCTGCCTTCTTGACCGAATCGCGCTGGCGGGCGCGTGATCGCGTTTTAAGCGAAGACCGGGATGATGTCGTTGCCGTAGCTGGCGAGGGTTTCGGCGGCCTGGTCGTGCATCAGGTACAGGGAGAAGTTGTCCACGCCGAGGGTAGCCAGTTCGGTCAGGCGATCGATGTGGGCCGAAGGGGGGCCCAGGAGGCAGAAGCGGTCGACTATGTCATCGGGGACGAAGTCGGTGGAGGGGTTGCCGGCCCGGCCGTGGTGGGAGTAGTCGTAGCCCTGGCGGCCGGCGATGTAGTCGGTGAGGGCGGTGGGGACGGGGCCGTTGGTGCCGTATCGGGCTACCAGGTCGGCCACGTGGTTGCCTACCATGCCGCCGAACCAGCGAAGCTGGTCGCGCTGGTGGGCGAGGTCGGTGCCTATGTAGGCGGGGGCGGCTACGCAGATGGTGATCTGTGCCGGGTCGCGGCCTGCTTCTTTGGCGGCTTGATGGACGCTGCCGATGGTCCAGCGGGCTATGTCCAGGTCGGCGGTTTGGAGGATGAAGCCGTCGGCTTGCTCGCCTACCAGCTTGAGGGCTTTGGGGCCGTAGGCGGCCATCCATATTTCCAGCTTGCCGTTGCGGACCCAGGGGATCTTGATGGTGATGCCGTGGTGGGTGGCCTCGCGGCCTTCGGCCAGGTCCTTGATGACGCGCATGGCTTCGGACATGGTGGCCAGGGAGTTGGGTTTCTGGCCGATGACCCGGCGGGCGGAGTCACCCCGGCCGATGCCGCAGACCGTGCGGTTGCCGTACATGTCGTTCAGGGTGGCGAACAGGCTGGCGATGACGGACCAGTCTCTGGTCCCGGGATTGGTGACCATGGGACCGACGGTCAGGGATTTCGTAGCGGCGAGGATCCGCGAGTAGATGACGAACGGTTCCTGCCACAGCACGTGCGAGTCGAACGTCCAGCCGTAACGGAAGCCGATGTCCTCGGCCACGCGCATTCGTTCGATGACGCGATCGGCCGGCGGGTCGGTCTGCAAAACAAGCCCGAACTCCATCCCGCATCCCCCTAATCAGTGATGCCTGTGAACCATGTGAAGCATGTGCAAGCGCCGCCCAACCGCGCCCCGAGTTGACCATGCGAGCGCTGGATGAGACAGCAACGCGAACCCCCTAACGGAGGTACTGGCAGAGGTCGCGCTTGAGGAACTGGCCGTGTCCGGGAGCGCCGTGGTACTCGCCCGCGTCTACGATCACCCGGCCCCGGGAGAGGGTGGTTTCCACCTTGCCGGTGATCTGCAGGCCCTCGTAGGCGGAGTAGTCCACGTTCATGTGGTGGGTCGCCACCGACAGGGTCTGCTTGGCCGTGGGGTTGTAGATCACGATGTCGGCGTCGCTGCCTGGCTGGATGACACCCTTGCGCGGGTAGAGGCCGAACATCCTGGCCGGGGTCGTGGAGCAGACCTCGACCCAGCGGGGCAGCGAGAGCTGGCCGGTGGCCACGCCCTGGTGCAGCAGGTCCATCCGGTGTTCCACGCCGGGGATCCCATTGGGAATCTTGGAGAAGTCGCCGATGCCGAGCTCCTTCTGCTCCTTGAAGCAGAACGGGCAGTGGTCGGTGGACACCACCGACAGGTCGTTGGTGCGCAGGCCCTGCCACAGCGTCTGCTGGTGCGGCGGCGGGCGCAGCGGCGGCGAGGCGACGTATTTCGCTCCCTCGAAGCCGGGCTTGGCCAGATCCTCGAGGGACAGATAGAGATATTGCGGGCAGGTTTCGGCGAACACGTTCTGCCCGGCGTCCCTGGCCTCCGTCACGGCGGTCAGCGCGTGGATCGCCGACAGGTGGACGATGTAGAGCGGTGTGTGGGCGACCTTGGCCAGCGTGATCGCCCGGGAGGTCGCCTCACCCTCCAGCTCGGGCGGCCTGGTCAGGCCGTGCTGCACCGGCTCGGTCTGGCCGGCGGCGAGGGCCTGGGCGACGAGCTGGTCGATGGCGATGCCGTTCTCGGCGTGCATCATGATCGTGGCACCGGACTGGGCGGCCTGCTGCATCGCGATGAGGATCTCGCCGTCGGTCGCGTAGAACACGCCCGGATAGGCCATGAACATCTTGAAGCTGTTGACCCCGGCCTCGATGCACGCGTCCATCTCCTTGAGCGACATCTCGTTGACGTCAGAGATGATCATGTGGAAGCCGTAGTCGATGGCGCAGTTACCGTCCGCCTTCTGATGCCACTTGTCCAGCGTGGCCAGCAGGGATGTGCCCTTGGCCTGCACGGCGAAGTCGATGATCGTGGTGGTGCCGCCCCAGGCGGCCGCCCTGGTGCCGGTCTCGAAGGTGTCCGCCGAGAACGTGCCACCGAACGGCATCTCCATGTGCGTGTGCACGTCGATGCCGCCGGGGAGCACATATTTACCGGTAGCGTCGATCACGCGATCGGCACGGGGGATGCTGGCACCCGGGCCCGGCATCACCGGTGCACCGGCTGACGCCGTCAAAATGCCCTCTCGGGTAAAGAGAGCGGAAACCCTTTCACCGTCGACAAGCACATCGGCGGCCATCACGCCGGTCGCGGTCACGACCGTGCCGCCGCTGATCAGGATGCTCATGACACTCTCCCGTTACGGCTGGACCAGCGGGCCGTAGCTGTCCGGGCGGCGATCCCGGTAGAACGCCCACAGGTCGCGGACCTCGGCCAGCAGGCCCATGTCCAGGTCGCGGACGATGACCTCGTCCTCGCTGTCCGACCCGGCCTCGCCGATGAGCTGGCCGCGGGGGCTGGCGAAGTAGGACTGGCCGTAGAAGTCGTTGTCGCCGAGCGGCTCGATGCCGACCCGGTTGATCGTGCCGACGAAGTACTCGTTGGCCACCGCCGCCGCGGTCTGTTCGAGCCGCCACAGGTACTCCGACAGGCCACGGCTGGTCGCCGACGGGTTGAAGACGATGCGGGCGCCGCCGAGGCCGAGCGCGCGCCACCCCTCGGGGAAGTGCCGCTCGTAGCAGATGTAGACGCCGATCTTGCCCACGGCGGTGTCGAACACCGGGTAGCCGAGGTTGCCCGGGCGGAAGTAGAACTTCTCCCAGAAGCCCTTGACCTGCGGAATGTGGTTCTTGCGGTGCTTGCCGAGGTAGCTGCCGTCGGCGTCGATCACGGCCGCGGTGTTGTAGTAGATGCCGGGCTGCTCTTCCTCGTACATCGGCACGATGAGGACGATGCCGTGCTGCCTGGCCAGATCCTGCATGAGCTTGGTGGTCGGGCCGTCCGGGATCGCCTCGGTGTAGGAGTAGTAGTCGGCGTCCTGGACCTGGCAGAAGTACGGACCATAGAAGAGTTCCTGCAGGCATACGACCTGCGCTCCGGCCGATGCCGCCGACCTGACATGCTCGACCGCCGTGCTGATCATCGATTCCTTGTCGCCCGTCCAGCGCTGCTGGATCAAGGCGGCCCGGACAACCTCGGCCATTGCCGTCTCCTCCCGCGAACTACCCGTGCCCATCGGCAGGCCATGAAGCCTACGCCCCGCGAGGGTTCTTCAAAACCGCCTAGCGAGGGTAGGTGATTTTGGGCCTGCCCGAGTGCCGGTGGAGGTTCTTCGAGACCGGCCAGGGAGGGCAGGCGATTTTGGCCTGCCCGAGTGCCGGTGCAGGTGGCACCGTGGCAGCCGCATTGGGTTTCTTGAAGAACCGTAACTTCACTGAGACATGGTGCAAGCGGCGACCACAGAACCGAAGCGAGTTCTTTGAAGAACCCGAAGCTCAAATAGAGCACAGCTCGTACGGCAGGGTAGTCCCGAGGAGGTCAGCCGTCTGTGGGTGGTTCGCCGTGGCTGGCGTTGGCCTTGCCGCGGCCCCAGTAGGCCTTTGGCGACATGTGCGACGCGCCGAACCCGCGCAGTTCCAGGGTCTCGCGCAGGGCCAGCACCACGTGGGCCTCGCCGATCAGGTAGGCGTGCGGCCGGCCGGCCGGGATGGCCACCGACCGCACGGCCTCGACCAGCGCATCCGGGGTGCCGGGGGGCCTGCTGGCCAGCCGGTGCAGCCAGTTGAGCTGAACGTCGGCGGCCGCCTTGAGTGGCTGTTCGTCGCCGGGTTCGGGAACCTCCAGGATGATCGTCGCCGACGCCTGCGGCGGCAGCGACTCGGCCATGGAGAAGACCGCGGCCAAGCCCGACTCGTCGGCGATGAACAGGTGCCAGTCCGCCTCCGGGTTGGGACTGATCTTGCCGCGCGGGCCGATGCCCTGCACGGTGACGCCGGGGACGGCCGCGCGAACCCAGCGCTCGCCCGGGCCATCGGCATGCCGGACGATGTCGAGGGTGAGACGCCGGCTGGCGTGATCGAGCGCGCGGATCGTGTACCGCCGGCGCACCGGGCGGCCGGCGTCCCCGGCGACCATCAGCATCACGTCCTGCCCCGGCAGGTAGCCGAAGCCGGCAAGTTCGGGCGCGGTGAGCTGGAGACGCTGCATGTTCGGCGTCACCCGGGCCGACTCGATGACCGTGAGCTGCATCAGCGTCGTGCCGGGCATGGTGAGAAACCGGTCACCGGATGGGACCTCGGTCATCGGCAGTCCTCGATTGTTGTCTGCGGTCGCGCCGGACAGGCTCGAACGTATCAGGGGACGATCGCAGCGTGACCAGCGGCAGGTCGGGCGCCGCCGCCGGGAGGTGCCCCCTCCCACCCTGCCTACCTGCGCTTATCCTGGCAGTATGCGTGCGATCTGGCGGGGAACGATCTCATTCGGCCTGGTGTCGATTCCGGTGAAGCTGTACACGGCGACCGAGGCGCACGATGTGTCCTTCAGGCAGGTGCACGAGGCCGACGGCGGCCGGATCCGGTACAAGCGGATCTGCGAGCTGGACGGCGAAGAGGTCCCCTACAGCGAGATAGCCAAGGGCTATGAGCTGCCCGGCGGCGAGATGGTAGTCCTGTCCGACGAGGACTTCTCCAACCTGCCGCTGGCTTCCTCCAAGGAGATCGACGTCCTGGAGTTCGTGCCGGCCAGCCAGATCGACCCGATGCTGTACAGCAAGGCCTACTATGCCGAGCCCGACAAGTCCGCGGCGAAACCCTACGTGCTGATGCGCGACACGCTGGCCGACAGCGACAGGGTCGCCATCGTGAAGGTCACTCTGCGCTCGCGGGAGGCGCTGGGCGTGCTGCGGGCCATGGGCGACGTTCTCGTGGTCCACACCCTGCTGTGGCCGGAGGAGGTCCGCGACGCGGCGGAGCTTGCCCCACAGACCGAGGTCAGCGTGCGCAAGCAGGAAGTCGCGATGGCCAGCAGCTATATTGATTCGCTGGCCGCCGACTTCGACCCGTCCCAGTACACCGACGAGTACAAGGCCGCGGTCGAGGAACTGGTCGAGGCCAAGGTGGCCGGCCGCGAGATCGCCGGGATCGAGCCACAGGACACGGGTGGTGACGTCATCGACCTGGTCGAGGCGCTGCGGGCGAACGTGCAGGCGGCCAAGGAGAAGCGGGCCGGGAAGGCCGCGGGCAAGGGACGGCAGGCGGATGACGAGCCTGCCGGGGAGAAGACGCCGGCCAGGCGGACCACGTCCCGGGGCTCAGCCAAGACGGCGGCCTCGGACGGCAAGGCGCGCGGTTCCGCCGCTTCGGGCACGACGCGCCGGACGACCCGCAAGAAGCCGGCGTAATCGGGTATGCAGGGGGCATGAGCACCGGAGCGGCGCACTCCGGCCGTGAAAGCGGTCCTGGATACCTGGCCGGGGCGCTCGGGCTGATCGCCGCCTTCATGATCGCCGAGGTCGCGATCGGGCTGCTGGCACATTCGCTGGCTCTCATCTCGGACGCCGTTCACATGCTCACCGACGCCGCCTCGATCGCGCTCGCGATCACCGCGATTCGGCTGTCGGCCCGGCCACCCACCGGCGGGTACACCTATGGCCTGCGGCGGACGGAGATCCTGTCGGCCCAGGCGAACGGCATCACGCTGCTGCTGCTGTCGGTATGGCTGACCTACGAGGCGGTCCGCCGCCTCATCCATCCCCCGGCCGTGGCCGGCTGGCCGGTGCTCGGCACCGCCCTGGCCGGCATCGTGATCAACGCCGCAGCGGCGCAGCTCACCGCCAGGGCGGACCGGACCAGCCTCAACGTGGAAGGTGCGTTCAAGCACATCGTCACCGACGCATACGCCTTCATCGCCACGGCGATCGCCGGCATCATCATGATCACCACCGGGTTCGACCGGGCGGACGCGATCGCCTCGCTGGTAGTCGTGGTGCTGATGGCCAAGGCAGGCGGCGGCCTGGTCCGCGAATCGGGCAGAATCTTCCTGGAAGCGGCCCCGGCCGGGCTGTCCCCCGAGACCATCGGCAAGGCCATGGCTTCCCGCGGCGGCGTGGCCGAGGTACACGACCTGCACGTCTGGACGATCACCTCCGGCATGCCGGCCGCGTCGGCCCACGTCCTGGTCGGCCCGGGCCTGGACTGCCACGCCGTGCGGGTCGACCTGGAGCGCCTGCTCGAAGACACCTACCACATCAAGCACACGACCCTGCAGGTCGACCATGCCCCCCAGCAGTTGCTGTCGATCGGCCGCAGCGGCCCCGACTGCCAGGCTCACGAGCCCCATCCGGCGCAGACGGCCGGGCCTGAGGCGGGGCAGCGGCCGGCCCCACGTCATACGGGCGACGGTTCAGCGGCAGATCGCGCGGACAGGCCGCCGAGCGGTTGACCGGGTTGATTTGGAGTGGCGGTCAACCGGACGGAACTGCAATTCTTGCGAGATGACCAGCGAACTCGACCGTGCCCGGGACCTGCTCACCCGCTCCCCCGTCCTGGATGGCCACAACGACCTGCCCTGGGCGCTGCGTAACCTCGGGCTGGACGCGGTAGACCTGACTGCGGGAAGCTCCGGCACTCACACCGACCTGCCCCGCCTGCGGGCCGGCCGGGTGGGAGCGCAGTTCTGGTCGGTGTTCGTGCCATCCAGCCTGCAAGGTGACAGCGCGGTGGCCACCACGCTGGAGCAAGTCGACCTGGCCCGCCGGATGATCGGCCAGTACCCGGACTCGCTCGAGTTCGCCGGCACCGCAGACGACGTAGAAAGGGTCATGGCCGCCGGAAAGGTGGCCTCCCTGCTCGGCGCCGAGGGTGGCCACTCCATCGGCTGCTCACTCGGCGTCCTCCGCTCGCTGTACGCCCTGGGCGTCCGGTACATGACCCTCACCCACAACGACAACGTCCCCTGGGCCGACTCGGCCACCGACGATCCCGCGGCAGGCGGCCTGACCGATTTCGGCCGCGAGGTGGTGGCCGAGATGCAGCGCCTGGGCATGCTGGTCGACCTCTCGCACACCGCCGCCCCGACCATGCGCGACGCGCTGGCCGCCGCCCGGGGACCGGTCATCTTCTCGCACTCCAGCGCCCGCGCCATCTGCGACCACCCCCGCAACGTGCCCGACGACGTCCTGGCCAGCATGGCCGATGGCGGCGGTGTGTGCATGGTGACGTTCGTCCCCTCGTTCGTGTCCGAGGAATGCCGCCAGTGGGACCTTGGCGTCACCGAGGTGATGCGCGAGCGTGGCCTGGACACCAGGGACTACGGCGAGCGGATGCGGGTGACCGCCGAGCACGCCGCCACCCACCCGCGGCCGAACGCCACCATCGCCCAGGTGGCCGACCACATTGACCACGTGCGCAAGGTCGCCGGAGTGGAACATGTGGGACTAGGCGGGGATTACGACGGTACGGACCAGTTGCCCGAGGGGCTGCCGGATGTTTCGGGGTATCCCGGCCTGTTCGCCGAGTTGCTGCGGCGCGGCTGGACCGAATCCGAATGCGCGCTGCTGGCCAGCGGCAACATCCTTCGCGTCCTGCGCGAGGCAGAGAAGACCGCAAGCAGGCTGACCGCGTAAGTGTGGCCGTGACCGCAGGTTCACCGCACTGCGGCCCCCGTCTGGGCACGAGTCCGGTGATCCGGTGACACCGAGTTCCTTCACCCGTCCGGTCCTGGACCGCTCCACGGCGGTCCAGGAGTTTGCCCAGGTCCAGCCAGGTGAACAAGGTGCGATCAGTGGTGCTCGTCAGGCAGCAGCATGATCAACAATGCTGCGGCTGGGCTGGGCGCCTCTACAGGTTCGCTGAACTCATACGGCAGAAGGCTGATCGTGATCTTGGCGTTCGAAGGACTTGGTTCGCGATCCCCTTCGGAGGTGCGGGTATACAGCCGGCTGGCGACGGCCCCGATCGCAGCGCTGACACCGGCCAACGACACTGCGGCGATCCCGTACAACATGTGCTCCCACCTCCTCTTCCTCTTTGTTACCGGTTTCTCCAAGACACTTGGCCAAAGCGCTTGTCCTCGGAGTCCGACCGCCCCTAATATACACCTAGCTCGGCAGATTCTAAAGGTCCCAACAACTAGAATTGGTATGAACGGATGGTAGGTGGGCATAACAAGACCTAGTTGGGTATGTCTAGTTGCTGGCTTGGCTGGTTACGTTGGGAGGTAGCGATGGCTGGTGAGGCCATGTATGTGGTGATCGCCGACGATCTTCGCCGCAAGATCGAGTCCGGCGAGCTGGCTCCCGGTAAGCAACTGCCGACCGAGGTGGAACTCAGAGAGGTATACGGCCAGGAAGGGATGGTCTCGCGGAACACAGTCCGCGACGCGATCAAGCTGCTCGTGGCGCGTGGCCTGGTCGAGACCCGTCCGGGTCAGGGCACGTTCGTCATGCGCAAGCTCACCCCGTTCGTCTCCAGGCTGACCGCGGACCCCGAGGCTGGTGGCGTCGAAGACAAGGTTTACGAATCCGAGGTCCAGCGACAGGGACGCTCACCCGAGGAGTCACGTCCCCGGGTCGAAGTGCAGACGGCCAGCGATCTCGTCCGTTCACAGCTTCAACTCGATCAGGGTTCTCAGGTCATCAGCCGCCATCAGCAACGCAGGATCGACGGGACGCCCTTTTCGATGCAGACGACCTTCTACCCGATGGCCCTGCTGCAGGACAACCCAGCCGCGACCCGGCTGCTCGAAGCAAGGAACGTCGACGGCGGGATGGTCGACTACCTCCGGACACACCTAGGCATCAACCAGGTCGCGTGGCGTGACAGGATCATCGCCAGGCAGCCCACTCCGGAAGAGAGAACGTTCTTTGACTTGCCTGGACAGGTTCAGGTGTCGATGTTCGAGTTCCGGCGTACCGGCTATGGCGAGGACAAGAAGCCGATCCGGCTGACCATCACCGTGTACCCGGCCGACCGCAATCAATTCGAGATCGAAGCTGGCGACGTGCCCGAGCCACCCGCGCTCGGTTAGGCACCGTCACAAGCCGTTGGGGGGAACAGACCTTAACTCCGTGGCAGCAGGAGAACTCTTCATGACCGCAGGCTCATGGGATGACTCCTCAGGGCTGGGGGCATAGCACGGGAGATCGCGGAGAATCTCCACCACAAGATTGAACCCAAGGCTTGACGGCCTCTTGGGTGATCACAGAATTACGCCTGCTGGTCCCACGATGATTCGACCGGGTCAAGCCCAGCTAGTGCTGGCGAAGCACCCGCTCGGCGCGGGGGGACGTGGTTCCGGCAGGTGGTCAAGGATTTGGCATCAGAGAGGAGGTGGCATCGCAATGGCAAAAAGAAGGGCCCGCCCATCGCTCCAGTACCGTTACGAGCACTACGACCCGCGTTTCTGAAGCAGAGTAGCTGCCGACGCCGCTGTTTGTTGACGACGCGCGGCGCCGGCAGCGAGCAGGACATTACCAGTCCTGTCCACCACTGCGCTCAAGAATGACTTGCGTAACACTAGAAACAGCCCGATCCCTAATTCGTACGGAGTGTTGATACTTCTCTACACCGTGTAACCAGAACGTCCGATTAAGCTGGAGTAACCGGTTTGGGCTCGCAAGTCCTTTCTCACGGGGTGGTTCTCAACGGAGGCGGTCGTGGCTGATCCCATGTATGTGCAGATCGCGGATGACCTGCGCATGAAGATCGAAACGGGGGAACTGGCCCGGGGCAGCAAATTACAGCCCGAGGCTGTCCTCCAAGACGAGTACAGCAAACGCGCAGACTTCAGCCCCGGCCGGGTCTCGCGGAATACCATCCAGGCTGCGGTCCAGCTGCTGGCGCGGTCCGGACTTGTGGAAAAGCGCCGAGGTCAGGGGACGTTCGTCGTTGACAGAATCGTGCCGCTCATCACGACGCTCTCCGGTGATCCTGATGGTGGGGAGACGGCTTCCTATCGGTCCCAGGTGGCGCAATGTGGCCGCGAGCGGGACGAGTCGATACCCAGGGTGGAAATCCAGAAGTCCAGCAAGGCCCCGCAACTGAAGCTGAGGGAAGGGGAGCAGGTCATCAGCCGCCATCAGGAGCGCCGGATCGACGGCAAGCCGTACAGCCTGCAAACCTCGTTCTACCCCTTCAGTTACGTCGAGAAGGCTCCCCGCCTGGCCGTCGCCGGTGAGATCAGCGAAGGGGCGGTCGCATACATCCAGAAATGCCTGGGCATCAAGCAGGCCGGCTGGCGGGATGTGCTGCAGGTCCGGGCGGCCAACAGTGGGGAGATCGACTTCTTCGGCTTCCCTGCCAAGGGCGGCGGTCAAGTTATCG
>DATGGU010000138.1:0-7560 GCA_035308365.1 Streptosporangiaceae bacterium | reverse complement strand
CAGACCCTTTCGCGGATCGCTCGTAGGGTCACACCCCGAAGACCTCTCGGGTCACTTGTGCAACAAGCCTCTCATGAGTCACAAACGCGACGTCAGGCTGTGCAGCATCATTGGTCCCCTGGTATTGTCGCGCGTCGGGCTTGACGGGTATATGAATATGCTGCTGAGCGCACTTTTCGAGACATTTAATAATCGTTGCGATGAAAGTTGCAGGAATAGTTGCGCCGCAGGTCAGCGGCGGGGAGCGAGCCCTTTTGTGTTTCGTCAATTCTCTTGGGATACGGGTGGGAACTGCCTACACTGGGTATTAGCGCGTCGGAAATGCTTCGGCAGATCTCGATCGGGTATCGGCGGCGAACCTGTCCATCCGACCTGTCCTGGGCGGTAGAAGATGCAAGGCGATCATGGAACTCCGGGCGCTGGGACCGGTTGAGCTCTGGTCGGCCGGTCAGCGCCGTGAGCTTGGGTCTGCCAGGGCGCGGTCGATCCTGGCCATGCTGCTGTTGACGCCGCGTGCGATCGTCCCGGCGGAGACTCTCATTGACAGGCTGTGGGATACCCAGCCTCCACCCAAGGCCCGGGAGAGCCTTTCCGTTTATGTTGCCAGGCTGCGGGCGTCACTCCGGCAGGCTGTCGGCGATGCCGTGCAACTGGTGGGGCGGGCACAGGGGTATCTGCTCGACGTCGATCCGGACATGATCGATGTGCACCAGTTTCGCCGGCTGCGCCAGCAGGCGGATGCCCTCGCCGCCAGTGGCGAGTACGAGCACGCGGCCGGGCTGCTGCGCGAGGCGGACGGGCTCTGGCGAGGCCAGGCGCTGGCCGGGATCGGCGGCGACTGGGTGGCGCGGATGCGGGACGCCCTCGAAGAGGAACGCCGGGCCGCGATCCTCGAACGGGTCGGGTGCGAGCTGCAGCTTGGCCGGGACGCCGACCTGGTGGGTGAGCTCCAGCAGTTGCTGGCCAAGTATCCGCTTGATGAAACGCTGGTCGCGCACCAGATGACCGCGCTCTACCGGATCGGGCGTCCGGCCGACGCGCTGAGCCTGTACCGGGAGACCCGCGGCCGCCTGGTCGAAGAGCAGGGGACCGAGCCGGGGGCGATGCTGTCCGAGCTGCACCAGCGCATTCTCGGCCACGACCCGAGCCTGGCGGCCAAGCCTGCCAGCCACCGCCTTGCCCAGGTGGCTCCGCTGGACACCCTGCCGCCGGAGACGACGGAGTTCGTGGGCCGCGATGAAGAGCTCCGGGTGCTCACCGGGGAGCGCGGCAGCATCCCGGGAATCGCCATCATCGAAGGTATGCCGGGTGTGGGCAAGACCGCGCTGGCCATCCGCGCTGCCCGCCTGGTCGGCGGGCAGTACCCGGACGGGGCGATCTACCTCAACCTTCGTTCCCACAATCCGGACAGCCCGGCGCTCGACCCGGCCGAGGCACTGTACCGGCTGCTGCAGATGCTGTCCGTGCCGGCCGTGCAGATACCGGAGACCATCGGCCAGCGCGTCGCATTGTGGCGGGCGCACCTGAGCCGCCGTCGTGCCGTCGTGATCCTTGACGATGCCGCCGGTCCCGACCAGATCCGTCCGCTCCTGCCTGCGACGGGTCAGTGCCTGATCCTGATAACCACCCGGCGCAGGCTTCCCGACTTCGGCGGCGCCCGGACCTTGACGCTTGACGTGCTGTCCGTGGACGACGCTGTCACCCTGTTCCGGCGGATCGCCGGCGAGAGCCGCACCGGGGACACCGATCAGGTCGCTACCGCCGTCGGCCTGTGCGGACGGCTGCCGCTCGCGGTCGAGGTCACGGCCGGCCGGATTGCCAGCGATACCCGGGACAGCCCGGCCGGTCTCGGTGGGCTGATCGAGGAACTGTCGCTGCCGGCCGCCCGGCTGGGTGGCACCGGTGCGGCGGGACCGGAGGTGATTGCCGCCTTCGATCTGTCCTACCGTGCGCTGGAGCCCGACCACCAGCGGTTCTTCCGGCGGATGGCGATCAGTCCGTGCGCGTGTCTCGGCCTGCAGGGCGCCGCCGCCCTGGCTGGCTGCACCCTTGCCGAGGCGGAGAAGGCACTCGGCACCCTGCTCGACTATCACCTGCTGGCCCGGGCCCCTGACGGGCAGTTCCGGTTCCACGAACTTATCCGCGGGTACGCGGTCGCGCTCGCGGCGCGGGACGATCCCGAGGCCGAGCAGCGGCAGGCCGTGAGCAGGCTGCTGGACTACTACATGCACACCGCGGACAGGGCCGACCGGGTCCTCCACCCGTTCCGTCACCGCCCTGCCCCGCAGGTCACCCAGGTGCCGGCCGACAGCCCGCCGCTCGGCACGCCGGAAGACGCTGCAAGCTGGCTGGAATCGGAATGGCGCAACATCCTGCAGGCCGCGCGCTACGCCGGCAAGCACGAATGGAAGCGCAAGTGCGCCGACCTCACCTGCCTGGTCGCGGACTTCGTACATATCAACGCCTACTGGGAAGAGGCGATCGCGGCTCACACCCTCGCCCTTCAGGCCAGCCGTGACCTCGCCGACCAGGCCCGGATCGCGCAGGCGGCGGTGGCGCTGAGCGCGGTCCGCCAGCAGACCGGGCGGCACGAGGCGGCGATCACGCTGGCCGAGGAAGCCGCGACGATCTACCGGTCGCTGACCGACCGGAGCGGCGAGGCCGAGGCGCTCGACCAGATCGGCCTGGCCCACCAGCGCACCGCCCGTTCCCGGGAGGCACTCGCCTACTTCCAGGAAGCCGGGATCCTGTACCGCGCCGCCGCTGACCTGCGCGGCGTGGCCGACACCCTGAACCACTCCGGCATCGCCTGCTGGCACCTGGGGCGGTTCCCCGAGGCCAACGCTCACCTGCGGAGCGCACTCTCGCTGTACCGGGAGGTCGGCGACCGGCGCGGGGAAGCCAAGACGCTCAACAACCTGGGCCGGGTACACCTGTACAACGGCTACCACCGGGACGCGCTGGACGCTTACCAGAAGTCGCTGCAGATCTTCCTGGAGATCGGCGGAGCCCAGAACGAAGCCATCCTCTACCACAACATCGGCACCGTTCACCATTACAAAGGCAGCTACACCGAAGCGCTGGACGCCTGCCGGCGGGCGCTCTCGATCTACCGGAACATCGGTGACCTGCCGAACGAGGCCGACGTGCTCAACGACATCGGCGCCATCTACCAGAGCGCGGGATGCGACGACGAGGCACTCGCTCATCATCAGAAGGCACGGCTGATCGCCGAGGAAATCGGGGATCTGTCCCAGCAGCTGATCTCGCTGCGGGTGATCGCCGACATACATCGCGGGTCGGGCCGGCCGAGCGAGGCGCTTGATCACTATCACACCGCTCTCAAGCTGGCCAGGGAGATCGGCGACCCGTACGAGGAGGGCAAGCTCCTCGAAGGCATCGCGGAATCGACGCTCAGTATGCACGGCCCGGGAGCAGCCCGGATCGTCTTCCGGCAGGCGCTGGACATCTTCGAGCGGCTCGGCGTGCCGGAGGCGGCATCGGTGCAGATACGCATCGAGACCATAGACCCGGCCTTCGCGGTCGGCATCGCCTAAACCGCAGTTCCCCCAGCGGCGAACCAGCATAGGCGCTGACCAGGTAAACCGCCCGTAGCTCTACCACATGGTCAAACGCGTCGGCAAACCGGCTTGGGCGGACTTCGGCCTAAAGACTATGGGTCGCCGGCCAACTGTGCAGATCAGAACTTACCTTTCACGATCATTGTCGTGTTTGAAAGCGTCTCTTAACCCCTTGCCGGTACGGCTGCCCCGGTCGTGACCTGGGGTGCAAGGCAGTCGTCAAGGCGAGTGCAAGACGGTCTTCCACGCTGGTAGCAGACGATCGTGCTACCCACGGAGGTCTGCGTGGAAGACAACCTTGTTCCAGTCACCCCGGGGCCTGGCGCACGTATTCCTGGCCGCGCCCGGCCGCGGGTGTGGCCGACCCGTGGCCGGGCGCGGGGCCGCCACGCCCGGGGCCCGCGGCCGGCCGGCGAACCGCCTGACGTCCGCAGCTTGCCGAACGTCCGGGTGCTGCCGAACGTCCGCATTTTGGCGCCGAGCGTGGAGTCTCCGGCGGCACCGTCCCTGCTCGCCTGCCCGGTCGCGGCAGGTGAATCCCGGACCATCGAGCAGCCGAGCCGGACCCGTCCGGCGGGCGGCCTGGCCCTGGTCCCGGCCAGCCGACCGCTCCGGGACGGCAGCCCGTCCCCGCTCGGCAGCCTGAGCCCGTCCCCGCCCGACAGCCTGCTGGTCAGCGCCGAGCGCTTCATCACGCTGTTCTACACGGAGAACCGCCTGGGTTCGCCCGAGCGGCGGCTCTGGCGCATCCGCCGGGAGATCGAGGCGTCGGGCACGTACTGGCACACGCCAGCCGAGCTGACCTTCGGCGCCCGGGTGGCCTGGCGGAACAGTTCGCGCTGCATCGGGCGGTTGTACTGGCACAGCCTGCGGGTGCGTGACCGTCGCGAGGTCACCGCCGCACCGGACATCGCCGCCGAGTCGGCCGCACACCTGCGCGAGGCGACGAACGGGGGCCGGATCCGGCCGGTGATCACTGTGTTCGCGCCGGACGGGCCGGGTCGGCCGGGGCCGCGGATTCTCAGCTCCCAGCTCATCCGGTACGCGGGTTACCAGAATTCCGACGGCACCGTCACCGGGGATCCGGCGAACACCGGCCTCACCCAGCTTGCCGGTGATCTCGGCTGGCCGGGTGGCCAGCCCAAAGGCCAGTTCGACATCCTCCCGCTGCTCGTGCAGGAGCCAGGGGAAAAGTTTACGATGCACAGACTGCCCAGCGATGCGATCCTCGAGGTGCCGATCGCACATCCCGAGTTCGGCTGGTTCGCGGACCTTGGGCTGCGCTGGCACGCCGTGCCTGTGATCAGCGACATGTATCTCGAAATCGGCGGCGTCTGCTACCCGGCCGCGCCGTTCAACGGCTGGTACATGTGTACCGAGATCGGGTCGCGCAACCTCGGCGACAGCGGCCGCTACGCCAAGCTGCCGGTGATCGCCGAGCACATGGGCCTGTCGATCGCCAACGACCGCAACCTGTGGAAAGACAAGGCGCTCACCGAACTCAACGTCGCGGTGCTGCATTCGTTCGCCGCCGCGGGTGTCACGATCACCGACCATCACACCGAGTCGGTCCGCTTCCTCCAGCACATAGCGCGGGAGGAAAAGCATGGCCGGGCGTGCCCGGCCGACTGGACGTGGATCGTGCCGCCGGCCGCATCCTCGGCGACCCCCGTCTTTCACCGGTACTACCAGGATTTCGACCAGACCCCGAACTTCTACCGGCACCCGGCGCTCACCGCTGCGAAGGGGGCAGGCCATGACGATGATCTTTCCGAGTGGGCCGAGATGGCAGCGATGTGCCGGGCCTGGGCGGCGGCACGGCGGCAGACGGTCAGCATGCTCGGCAACCCGGACGAGGCTTCGGCGGAGCCAGGCAACGTCCAACATTCCCCGCCCTTCTCCGTCACCGCCGCCGGATAAAGCCACAGACCCTTTCAAAAAACAACCGCTCGCTGGCTCACGCCGCGATCGAGACTTATTCAAACTGTCTCGCGGGGTTCGGCATCAGGCCTGTGAACTGCTGTGGCCCGCTATCCGCTCGACGTTGTGAATAAGCCTCGCCAGAAATCTGGTTCATGATCATGCGATTGTTCTTGAAAGGGTCTCCCGGCACGCTCGCCTGCGGCCCCGAGGCCTGGTCAAGCCGCAGACGAGAGCGTGCCGGTGCTTGCAGAGACAAGTCTCACGCAAGTTGCACTGCAAGACATCCGTCAGCTGACCGATCTTTGAAGGAGGGCCGTACTGGTGCCGGTGGGTCGCTGGATGGCTGTGAGCGTCTTGGTGGCTGCGGTGATGCCGCGAGTACAGGGGTTTCTGGGACGAAGACAAGGAGCTGTTGGGTGGGGTGGCCGCTAGCTGGGCGTGCAGCGGCGGTGCGTGTGGATGGCCGGGTGGGGCGGGGTTGGGCCGGGTGTCGGGGTGGTTTGGGTTGAGCCTCGGCCTGGCGGGGCCAGTGCTCGGGGAGTGGGGGGTTGGGCGGACTGTGGTGGCGCAGCGGTATGCGCTGGGGTGCGGTGTCCGCCGGGGGATTCGTGGCACCGTACAGAGAAAAAGATCTTGAATTTTTGCTGGGTCTGGGACCGATGGGGCTGATGAGAACTGTGGGGCTGAATTGGCTACCGTCCAAAATCGGTCAGCTGACCGATGTCTCTCACTGAAAGTTGCAGCAGAATTGCGAGTGCAAGCGGCACCAAGGACTCAGCAGTTTGCTCGGACCGCTTCGGGAACCAGTAGCGCGGAGTGACCAGCGTTCTCCTGAAGCAACTCAAACCGGCCCGCTAAGGAATCAGATGAATACGATGGCGCCGACCCGTCCGATCGTCCTACACAGGCATCGCGTCCCGCTGGCGGCGGGACCGGCCGCACCTGCTCAAGCCCGTGGCCAGGTCCGCGCGGCGATCTGCACCTGGGATGTTCCCGTCGATCCCGATGTTGCCATTTTGCTGACCAGCGAACTGGTGACCAATGCCATCACGCACGAAGTGGGCGAGACCATCATGCTCGCCATTAGCTGCTCCGGTAACCATCTGCGTGTCGATGTGCATGATTCGTCCTGCGCCCTGCCTGTCCCGGAGGACGCACCGGTCGACGCCGAGACCGGCCGGGGCCTGATGCTGGTCAACAGCCTGTCATCGGAGTGGGGTTGTTACCGCACGCCTACGGGCAAGGCTGTTTACTTCACGCTCGCGTTCGAGTCCGCGCCCGGTGAGAACGGCGACTTTGCGCCCCGCCGGCGGCATCCGCGGCCCGCGAGGCGTCAACCCGTGGGTCAGGTCAGGCTATAGAGACCCCGGTGATTCACCGGACCAGCCCCCGGTGAATCACCGGACCCACGTTATTCCGGTGATTCTCGCGCATTAATCATTCCGGCGTTTCCGCGCCAGGCCTATCTCAGCGTTCCCCGCGTTGCGGCTATCTCATCGCGACGGTGCGCAGGGCTGACTCGCGCGCGATGTCCGTCCGGGAATTGACCCCGAGCTTCTTCAGGATGTGCGAGACGTGGGTCGCGACGGTCCGGCGGGATAGCAGCAGCCGCGTGGCGATCTCCGGGTTGGACAGGCCCTCTTCCACGAACGCGGCGATCTTGATTTCGGTCGGGGTGAGGCTGTCCCAGCCGCTGACCGCGTGCCGGTGCTTGGAGTGCGGGCCGCGGCGGATGCCGTGGGCGCGGAACTTGGTCCGCAGCCTGGCGACGTCCACGGTGGCGCCCAGCGAAATGTAGACCTCCACGGCCCGGGTGAACGCGTGCCTCGCCTGGTCGCGGTCGCCGGACCGGACGAAGTACCCGGCCGCCGCCTCCAGCGCCTTCGCCCGCAGCAGCGGGCGGCCCGCCTGATCGTACAGTTCGGCGGCGGTGAGCAGGCTGACCGGGTCGTTGTCCAGCAGGCTGCGGCAATACAGCGCGTTGGCCTGCCGGTGCGGCACCTCCGAGCCGGCGGCGAGCGCGGCGGCGTGGCCAGCCAGGGTCTGCGCGGTGCCG
>DATGGU010000137.1:0-12503 GCA_035308365.1 Streptosporangiaceae bacterium | reverse complement strand
TACCGACCAGCTGGAGGCTGGCTACGAACTTCACGGCAGCAGCGTTGTTCCCAACGACAGTGTCGACGGCCGCGGTTATCAGGTTGTGGGTGAGCTGACGGACCTGCGTCGAGGGACTGTGTACTCCGTCCTTCGGGCCGTGCGACATCAGCTCAAGGGCCCACTTGAAACCGTGGTCACCGCCGCCGTGGGGCCGCTGTACTGCATGGAGCCGCTCGTCAGGTTGATACCCGCCTGCCCCGCTACCTTATTGACGTCGCGCATGATCTGCGGGCACTGGGGCGGGAACCCCGTGACCACGCCAGAGGCGGCGGTGGGGGCGTGCGTGGGTGGCAGATCGGCCGACCCATCGCCCACCCCGTCGGCAAGATCGAATACGCCCGGCTGCCCAAAGCCCAGGGCGAGACCCTCGGGCAGATCGTGGCCAAGACCGGTATCCCCAAGACCTCCATGCACCGCTACCTGACCCGGGCCCCAGCGGCAGCGTGACAGCCGACGATACGCGGGCTGGCCGCTCCTGCCGGGGTAGGCATGTCGCGGTGGTGACCCGCTGCGGCATGTCGCGGAGCGCTCCGGCCAGGCGCCCGTGGCGGCTTGGTCACGCTCATGTCATCGGGAAGGGGATTGACGCGCGGCAGTCACGGCCGTACGCACGTCTTATGGCCCTGGTCAGATCATCGCGGATCCTGCTTACCGCAGCCGCCACCCTGGCGGCGGGCCTCAGCGCCGGCGCCGCGTTGGCCGCCACCACCTGGACTGTCACGCCCGGCGGGTTAGTCACCGCGAGCGCGGGCACGACATCCCTGAAGGACACCACGACCGGGACCGCGATCACGTGCACGTCCTCACGCCTGGGCGGCATCCTCAAGTCGGGCAGCGGGCTGCCGGGCGCAGCCATCGGCTCCATCTCCGCGGTCTCCTTCAGCCGCTGCACCGG
Source organism: Streptosporangiaceae bacterium (assembly GCA_035308365.1). GTDB lineage: Bacteria > Actinomycetota > Actinomycetes > Streptosporangiales > Streptosporangiaceae > PALSA-505. The sequence goes on along the minus strand of DATGGU010000137.1, from coordinate 11,566 downwards.
CCCGGCCGGGCTGGCCTTCACCCTCACCGCGACCGACCTGCCGTGGCTGCTGAACGTCAACTCCTTCAACTCGGGCACCGGCGTGGCCGGCGGCACGATCAGCCACATCCAGATCCACCTGTCGGCTTCGGGCTGCACCGCCGTCATCGACGGCACCAGCGCCTCAGCATCCGACGGGGTGGCGCGGATCGCCTACGGCGACGGAACCGGCAAGCTGAAAGCCCGCGCCAGCTTCGGCGGCCTGCACTTCTACGACGTCACCGGCTGCGCCGGCCTGTTCGCCAGCGGGGACGGCGCCGCGCTGTCCGCGACCTGGGCGCTCACGCCCAGGCAGACGATCACCAGCCCGTGAAGCAACACGCCACCAGCCAGCGATCAAGAAGGAGAGATACCAGGTGAACAAGCGCACAGGCGCGGCCGTCTTGGCCGCGGGATCGGCGGCGCTGGCGTTCGGCCTGGGCGCGCCCGCCCCGGTCACGGCGACCACCTCTGCCACCTGGACGGTGACACCAGGGGGCTCCAGCACCGACACCGCCAGCACAATCACGGTCAAAGATACGCGCACTGGCACCACGACCACCTGCACGGTGACCATGACGATCGTATGGAAGAGCGGCAGCGGCCTGCCCGGCAGCCACCTCGGGAAGATCACATCGGTCACGTTCACCGGCTGCAGCCCCCTCACCGTGACGGCCAGGGCCCTGCCCTGGTATATAAACGCCACGGGCTACAACGCCACCACCGGCACGCTCAGCGGCAACATCACCGGCATCGATACCGGCGTGTCCGGACCCGGCTGCAGCGCCACGATCGACGGCACGGCCGCCGGCGCGAACAACGGCAAAACCAGCATCACCTACACCAGCAACAGCGCCGTCCTGAAGCTCACGGGCACCGGCAACCTGCACACCTGGAACGTCCGCGGCTGCTTCGGCCTCATCAGCAACGGTGATCCCATCTCGGTCACGGCCAGCGACGCCCTCACCCCCAGGCAGAAGATCACCAGCCCCTGACCCGCGACGCCGCGGCGCCTGGGTACAGGCTGAGCCGCAGAACCCTCACCAGGGCAGCCCCCAGCTGATTACCTGGCAGCAGCACCATGCACCAGCCTGAAGCGGGTCCGCAGACCGCACAGCACGGAGCCAGCGCCGCCACCAGCAATGCCGTGGAAGGCGGGAAAGGCATACCGGTGCTCATGAATGCGATCAGCGCCGCACGCCGGCGCCGTTCGGCCGCCAGATCACCCCGCTCTACACCGCGCTGGCCATCCATCCCAGCAACAATCTCATCTTCCACCGTCACCATGAAAACGGTTGGCCATCAGCCTCGCGTGCCTGGTACTTACCGGTCACGGTGCCGTCCTGGAGCAGGACCGCCGGGTTGGCGAGGAGGCTGGCGTACCACTGGGGGTTGGCTGGCTCGCCGCCCTTGGACGTGACGGCCGCATAGCGCCCCTCATGCTTGACGCGCATCACCGGCGTTTTGCCGACCTTGCCCGTCTTGGCACCGCGGTATGTCATCGGTACCGTGGGCAGGCCGTTGATCGTGACGCCGTCGGTTGTCCCGGTGCGCATAACCTGCTCCACGTGCTCACGGACCCAGCCCAACGTGCTCGGTACGTACTCTCCGCCCAGCAGCGTGCCCTGAAGGTCATCCGCCGCCAGCGCTGCACCTCCTTCTTCCACGGTTCCGCGATCCGCGGTTTTGTGCGCCGAAAGGGCCGCATGCAAGAGAACTGTACTTGTTCTGCCGGCTCGGTACCTTGAAGCAAACTCGTTATTTGCTGGCCCTCCCCCGGGGCGCTTACCTGCGCCCGAGGCCAATCTTCAAGTCCCTTTCAATGTAGATCTCGATGAACTCCGGCAGCCAAGGCGACTGCCAGATCCTGGAAAAGACTTCGGTCAGCCGCCGGTCCTGCCCGTCGGTGAGGTGCACGATCCGCCACAAGTTGAGCGGGGTTTCCTCGGTGCCGCCGACGCCGTGCTCGACGTGGAACCGCGGCTGCAGAGTCGTCGCGTGCAGCATTCTGCCGTCGGAATCTTGAAGTGCCGTTTCACCGATGAAGGTCACAACCTGGCGGTCGTGGTCCAGATAGGCCCGTTCGAGCACCAGCCCGTACCGGTCGGGCTGCAGCCAGAGGCGCTGCTCGGAATAGCGTTCGAGCAGCTGCGCTCGCCCGTGCGACGACCGGCGGGCCCAGGAGCGGTCGCTCCCGGCTCGCACGACGTATGGGATGTAGGTCCCCGGGCTCGCCGCTTTCCGCTGCTCGACGTCCCAGAGCATGGCCCGGGTGAACGTCAGCGGCTTGCTCGTCTCGTACCGTTCCCGGAGCACCCGGTTGACATCTATTGCTGGCGCTACCGCCCGGGTGTGCCTCGGGTTGGCCCACGCCGTTTCGAACTCGCCCACTACGTCGTGCCCGAGTGATTGCATGACCATCGGGTTCTCCCTCCTGCTCTTTGCTATGCGGATGACAGATTTGAGCGAGCGCTAGGTCCCGGCGGACCGGTCGGGGCGGGGGAGGCCGTCGCCGCCGTGAGTCTCAGCGGGCGAATGAGGGCATCTCGCCCGGCTTGATGAGCGGGCCGCTGAGCTGGATGTGGGCGATCCGCCAGTCTTGCCTGTCCCGGACGGCGATCAGGCCCAGCCGGAACGAGCCGCTGGTGTCGCGTCCCATCGCGGTGGTGGTCTGCTGCTGGACGGCTTCGACGACCGCGGTGTGGGCCGGGTCGCCATAGAGCCGCACGTGCGGGTCGAACACCTCGAACTTCTCGTTGTGCAGGTCACCGAGGTGCCGCTGGGCCCACTGCTCGCCGGTGAGGACGAACCCGACGGGGCCGACGCCGGTGAAGTCGGCGGCGAGCAGATGATCGTAGGCTTCGACGTCGCCGGCCAGTTCGGCGGCTGCCCAGCGCTGGACCAGGTCGTGCACCTGCTTGGTGTCGCTGGCTGTGTTCATCTGCGTGGCTCCTTTGCTGGTATCGGGCTGGTGGTGGTTCCGCTGGTGGCGGGCTGGCTGGCCGTTTCCTGGCCGCCGGCCGGGCTGCCGTGGGCTCTGGCGGGGTGGGGTGCTCGCGGCAGCAGCAGCGCGGGGATCAGCGCGGCTGCGGTGAGAGCGACAGCGGCCCAGAAGGTAGTGCCGAACGCGCCGGCGAGGGTGGCGGCCGCATGCTCCCGTGCCTGCTGGGACAGGGCGGTGATCGCGGTGCCACCGCCGGGGTGGCGGGGGAGGTCTGCGGTGATCACGTGCTGGAGGATGATCGCGAACAGGGCGGTTCCGACCGCGCCGGCGATGCGCTGGATGGCGTTGAGCGCGCTGGTTCCCCGCGGTGTCTCTGCGCGGTCAAGGGCCTGGAAGGCGGCGGCCATGGAGGGGGCGACGGTGGCACCAAGCCCCAGGCCGATCACCCCGAGCACGCCCGCCAGGAAGACGTAGGAGGTGCGGGAGCCGACCTGGGTGTAGGCAAGCATGGCACCGGCTGCGACGGTGATGCCGGACACGGTGACGCCCCGGGCGCCGGCCTTGTCGGTCAGCCACCCGGCCAGAGGCAGGCTGAGGGCCGCTCCGATGCCCTGCGGGGCGAGCAGCATTCCGGTTGCCAGCGTGCCCTGGTGGCGTACCACCTGGTAATACAGCGGGATCAAGATCAGCGACCCGAACAGCCCGGCCATGAGCAGCAAGTTGAGCGCGGCGGCGGCGGCAAACCCGCGGCGGCTCAGCAGCGATACGTCGATCAGCGCCTGCTCGCCGCGGCGGGCGGCGTGCCAGAAGAACAGGCCGATCAGCGTCAGGCCCGCCGCGGCGGCGATCGTGGGGGTGGTGGCGAAGTCGCCGTTGTTCCCGGCCTGTGACATGCCGTAGAGGAACACGGCGATACCCGGGCACAGCAGCAGCAGACCACGCGCATCCAGCCGTTGGCCCAGCTGGGGCCGGGCTTCGGGCAGCAGCCGCCAGGCGGCGGCGACCGCGGCCGCGCCCACGGGCAGGTTGATGAAGAAGATCCACCGCCAGCCGGCCGCCCCGAGGATCGCGCCGCCGATCACCGGGCCGAACACCGGGGCGAGCATCATCGGCAGACCGATCACGCTCATCACCCGCCCCATCCGCTGCGGCCCGGCGGCCTGGGCCAGGATCGTCTGGCCGGTTGGCACGATCATCCCGGCACCCAGGCCCTGGATGACCCGGAAGGCGATCAGCGAGCCGGCCGACCAAGAAGCCCCGGCCAGGGCCGAACCGGCCAGGAACAGCGCCAGGGCGGCCAACCAAACCCGCTTGGCGCCGAATCGCTCGACCGCCCACCCGGTAACCGGGATCACCGCGGCGAACGCAAGCATGTACCCGGTCAGCACCCACTGGACCGACGGGATCGACGTCTTCAAATCGGCGCCGAGGGTGGGGATGGCGACGTTCACGATGGTCAGGTCGAGGACCGTCATGATCATGCCCAGGATCACGACCACCGCAAGGGTGAGAATGTCGCGGCTGAGGCCGGCGGCGCGCGCGCCGGTAGGGGTCGCTGCGGCGCTGGCGGATGCCATGGTGTCCTCCCTCAGGTAGACTGGTTATACTCTAAACATAGAGGATGACTAAACTTAGAGCAAGAGTATTTTTCGAAAGGGGCCGGCTATGGGGCTGCGCGAGCTGAAGAAGGAACAGACCCGGCAGCTCATCGCCGACACCGCGTGGCGGCTGTTCGCCGACCAGGGATTCGACCAGGTCAGCGTCGCCGAAGTGGCGCGGGAGGCGCAGGTCGCCGAGGCGACCGTGTACAACTACTTCCGCACCAAGGAAGACATCTTCTACTGGCGGCTGGAAGCGTTCGGGGCGCGGCTGGCCGAGGCGGTCGCCAACCGGCCGCCGGGCGAGCCGGCGCTGGCTGCGTTCCGCCGTGCCCTGCTAGCCGAGGGCGGCCTGCTCGCCCAGGCCGAGGCGGGCGATGCCCAGGCGCTGGACCGGCTCCGCACAGTCAACCAGCTGATCGCCGCCAGCCCGGCCCTGCTCGCCCGCGAGCAGCAGGCCCTCGGCCAGGCGGCCAGCGTCCTCGTCGGCGTGCTGGCCGCCGACACCGGCGCGGCTTCTGATGACCTGCGCCCCCAGGTAGCAGCGCACGCGCTGATCGGGGTGCACCGGGCGCTGCTGGACTACGTGCGCTCCCGGGTTCTCGGCGGCGATGACCCCGCCGGGCTGGCTGCTGAGGTCCGCAAACTCACTGCCGGTGCCTTCGACCTGCTGGAGCAGGGCCTGTATGACTACGCTGCCAAGCCCGCTGCAACCGCCGGTGAGGCAGACTGACCCAACCGTGCCCACCTGTACTCTCCAACCTGCCCCCGCTTACTGGCCTCGGCTTAGAGGTCTACTCCCGCGCAGCCGGCCGCTGGCAGACGTGATCGCGTACGGAATTCGCGGCAGAGCGCCGCCGGACCGGCTCAGCCGGTCACGCGCGTGTACTCGGCTGTCAGCTCTACCCGGGTATTCACACCGAGCTTGGCGAACCCGCGGCGCAGGCGGCCATCGACGGTATGCGGTGACAGGCGCAGCCGGGCGGCGGCCTGGCTGTTGGTCAGGTCGGCGGCGACCAAAGCAGCGACCTCACGCTCCACCGGTGTCAGAGCATCCCAGCCGGTCCCGGCCGCGTTCCTCCGGTCAGCGCGACGGAGCACTGCCCGCATCGCGCCGCCGGCCACGGTGCGGTCGAGGAACCCAATGACGGTGGAGTGCACGGCCCGCTGGTCACCGACGTACAAGGTGTGGTCCTGTCCCGGCAGTTCGGCATACTCGGCGCCGGAAATGTGCTCGGCCAGGTACCGTCCATCCGATGCGGGCACCGCCTGATCGTCCTGCCGGTGGATCACAAAAACCGGCATGCAGGCCGGCCTGATCGAGCGGGCAGCCCGAATAAGGTGGCCGAGGTACCCGGGGCGGAGTCCGCCCGTCCGCTTGAGCTGTTCTTCGGCCTGGCCTTCGTATTCACGATCACCCAGGCCGCGATCATCGCAGCACCTCGTCCAGGGTCGCCAGGGCGTGGCCGACATCTTCGCTGCTGTTGTAGAAGTGCATGGAGAAGCGCGTCGAGCCGACGCGTGGGGAGACGATCACGCCGCGCTGGGTGAGCGCGGCGGCGATGGCCTCGCCGTCGTGGCCGGGGAAGCGGGCGGTGATGATGCCGGCCCGGCGGGCGGGGTCGCGTGGCGTAAGCAGTCGGGCGCCGCGCTGGGTCAGCCCGTCGGCGAGCTGGCTGGCGAGCTCGCGGTTGTGAGCGGCGACCTCAGCCAGGCACAGGCCGGAGATGTAGCCGATGGCGCGGCCGAGCGCGATCGCCGCGGCGTAGGACATGGTGGAGTACTCCATCCGCCGTGCGGTGGCGGCCAGGGGAAGCCACCGGGCGTCGAGGGAGTAGGGGTGCTCGGTGCTGCGCCAGCCCGTCAGCGGCGGCCGGAATTCGGTGAGCAGGGCGGGGCTGAGATAGCAGACGGCGGCGCCGAAGGTGCTGCACAGCCACTTGTAGGACCCGGAGATGAGGACGTCCACGCCGGAGGCGGTCACGTCGATCGGCACCTGCCCGGCGGACTGGGTCGCGTCCACGATCAGGAGCGCCCCGTTGTCGTGCGCCAGCGCCGCGAGCTCGCCCAGCTCGAGCAGATGGCCGGTGAGGTACTGGATATGGCTGATGCAGATGGCCGCGGTGGCGCCGTCCACGCTGCCGGCGATCTTGTTCACGTCGAAGCTGTCCGGATCATCCAGCACGCCGACGAGCCGGACCTGGCAGCCGGTGTCCTCGGCGATACGGTGCCAGGGGTAGGTGACGCTGGGGAAGTCCGCCTCCGAGGACACGATGTTCTGGCCGCGGCCGGGGCGCAGCCACCAGGCCACCTGGTTCAGGGCCTCGGTGAAGCTGGTGGCGATCGCGATCGTGTCAGGGCTGGCGCGCAGCAGTGCCGCGGCGCCGTGGCGGGCGTCGTCCAGGATGCCGATCTCGGTTTCCTCGTCCATGCCGGTGGTCCCGGCCTGCGCCAGATCGAGCTCGAATCTGTGCGCGGGGGTTACGACCGAGGCTGGCACCAGGCCGGCGGAGGCGGTGTTGAGGTAGGTGAGCCGGTCCAGCACGGGGAAGTCCTCGCGGCGCAGCCCGGGCACGGACATAACCTCACCGCCTTCTTGCCGGATTGCCGGATTGCCGGACAATATGGCAATCTAGTGCACGGTCGGCCAGGCTTCAAGGAGGAGCGGGATGGTCCGGATCCTTGACCGCGATGACGTCCGGCGCCTGGTCAGCATGGCGGACGCGATCGCGGCGGTGCGCGAGGCGTTCGCCGCGGCAGACCGGGGCGGCGCGGTGATGCCGCCTCCGTTCGGGATGTACCTGCCCGATGTGGCCGGCGAGGTGCACGTGAAGGGTGCTTACCTGACCGGCGAGCCGGTGTTCGCGGTCAAGACCGCGACCGGGTTTTACCGCAATGCCGGGCTGGGGCTTCCGGTCAGCGGTGGGATGACCATGGTGCATGACGCGATGACGGGCGCGCTGCGGATGCTGATCGCCGATGGCGGGTTGCTCACCGAGCTGCGGACCGCCGCGGCCGGGGCCGTTGCCGCTGACCTGCTGGCCCGGACCGGCGCGCGGTCGGCGGCGGTGATCGGCACCGGCGGGCAGGCCCGCTGCCAGCTGCTGGCACTGCTGGAGGTGCGCCCGATCGAGCAGGTGACGGTCTGGGGCCGCCGCGGCAAAGCTGCCGAGCAGTACCGGCGCGACATGGCCGCGGCTGGCGTACCGGTCTCGGTCGCTGCCACCGCCCGCGAGGCAGTGAAGGGCGCCGAGGTGGTCATCACCGCGACCAGCAGCACCGGGCCCCTGATCGAAGCCGGCTGGCTGGCCCGCGGCGCGCACGTGACAGCGGTCGGCTCCGATATGCCGCACAAGCAGGAGCTGGACCCGCGGATCCTGGTGACCGCGGGCAAATACGTGCCGGACAGCATCGAGGCCGCCGCGGCGTCAGGCGAGCTGCACCACGCGCTGAAGGCCGGCCTGCTGGAGGTGGGCTCGGTGTACGGCGAGCTGACTGCCGTGGCATCGGGGCGGCTGGCCGGCCGCGCCGCCGACGATGAGCTGACCGTGGCCGACCTGACCGGTCTGGGCATTCAGGACGCTGCGGTGGCCGCCCTCGCCGTCCGGCTCGCCGGTGAGCAGGGTGCCGGCCGGGACGTGCCGCTGGGAGACTGGTGACCGTGGCGAGCCCGATCACCGGCCTGGGCGCGAGCATCCAGCGGCGGAGCACCACCGAGCAGGCCGCCGACGCCGTCCGGCAAGCCATCTTGTCCGGCCGGCTGTTGCCGGGCATCCCGCTGCGCGAAGCCGCCCTGGCCGCCGAACTCGGCGTCTCCCGCAGTACCCTCCGCGAGGCCGCGCGGACCCTCGCCAGCGAGGGCCTGGTCCGCTACCAGATGAACCGCGGCATCGTCGTCGCGGACATCACCGGGCCGGATGCCGCAGACATCTACGCTGGCCGCGCCGCGGTGGAGCTGGCCGCGGTGGACGCCCTCACCGGGCACCGGGACCCGGCGGTCTACGGAAACCTGGCCAGCCTGGTTGAACAGATAGAACAGGCCTTCGGCCGCGGCGACGTCGCCGCGGTGCTCGACGGTGACCGGCTCTTCCACGCCACCCTGGTCGCGGCCACCGGCAGCCCCCGGCTGTGCCGCTTCCACCAGCAGCTCCAGCAAGAGCAACGCCTCGCCCTGGCGCTGGCCGAGCGCTCCAGCCGCGAGCTCGGCCGCACCGCAGACGACCACCGCCAGCTGCTCGACGCGCTGCACGGCAGCCGGGCACAAGCCCGGGCGCAGCTCACCGCGCATCTGCAGGCCGGCGTCGCCGAGCTGCAACGGCTGCTTAGCCTGCTCGCCCACCGGAAAGAAAGCGAGGCAACTCGTGGCTGACCGCAGTACCGGCGGCTGGGATCTCATCGTGACACCCTGGCACCTCGATGAGCACATCCCGGCCTTCCCGATCCCAGCCAACGCGACCGAGACGATCTGCCCGGCCCTCCCGCCCGGCCCCGTCCCGGCCCGGATGAGCCTGCTGCACCAAGCGGTCGCCGACGCTGTGGCGCGGGCCGCCAGGCCGCTAGTGCTGTCCGGCGACTGCCCCGCTGCCCTGGGAGCGGTGGCCGGGCTGCAGCGCCGTTATCACGACCTGGCAGTGGTGTGGCTGGATGCGCACGGCGACTTCAACACCCCCGCCATCACGGTCAGCGGCTACCTCGGCGGCATGGCGCTGGCCATGCTGACCGGCCGGACACCCGAGCTGTTCGGCGATGCGCTCGGGCTGCGGCCGGTGGCCGACACCAGCGTCGTGCTCGCTGACGCCCGCGACCTCGACCCCGCCGAGCGCGACGCCCTGACCGCCAGCCAGGTCCGCCGCGTGCCCGCCGACCCCGCCGCGATCACCTCCGCCCTCCACCAGATCGGCCACACACCGGTCTACCTGCACATCGACGTGGATGTCATCGACAGCGCGCAACTGCCCGGCCTGCGCTTCCCCGCGGGCCCCGGACCCGCCGTCACCCAGATCGAGGAATGCCTGGCCGCCGTCTGCGCCACCGCCGACGTGACAGCCGCCTGCGTCGCCTGCGCCTGGCTTCCCGACCACGTCAGCGACCAGACCACTCGCGAGGCAATCACCCGGCTCGCCAGAGCGCTCGGCGCCGGCCTGGCATGGCACGAGCCCGCCGGCCGCTGACTGTACAGCCTCTGACCTGTGCGAACGTGGCCGGAGGCTGTTGCTTTGGATGTCCGGCCGGGTCCGGCCCGGACCGGCCATCTACGGCTGGGCGCGGTGAAGTTCAGCAAGTGCATGGTCTACTGGCGGCTTCGCCTTCCAAGGTTTCGTTCCCGCCTGGTCGCCATGCCCGGTGCACAAGGATGTGCCGTCAGCCTCCAAACGGACGATCATCCGCAGCACGGTCCGGTCACCTGATACTGGCCTTGCGAGCCGGATATGAGCGAATGGGTCCACACCCAGATCAGGATGTGTAGTGCGACGTTGGCGAGGATAATGCCCTGCCGTGAGGATCACGTCTATTTCCGGCTCTGGGGTGCTGGCCTTCGTTCGCTGCGGCAATCATGAAAATAGCTTGAATCCGTGTCCGGGCCGCTGAAATGCTGGTGCATTAGGCGCTTAGCAGAGACTCCGGAGAGCGCGGGCTGAGTACGGGCGGGCATGTCTGACGAGGGGATCCGGTATTCGGTTCTGGGCCCGGTACAGGCGTGGCGGAGCGGAGCCGAAATCGAGCTGGGCTCGGCCAGGCAGCGGACCGTGCTGGTGGCACTGCTGCTTGAGCTCAACAGGCCGGTGTCACTCGCGGCGATCATCGACGCCGTGTGGGGCCAGCAGCCTCCCGGCGATGCCCGCGGTTGCGTGTACAGCTACGTCAGCCGGTTGCGGCGGGCCCTGCGGCCCGGCGGCTCATCGGGCCAGCAGCACCCGGTGCTGCGGTCGGTCAATGGCGGGTATCAGCTCGACGGGGATCCCAGCCAGGTGGACGTCGTGATCTTCGAGGAGCGCTCGGCGGTTGCGCGCGACTGCTACCGGCGCGGGGGACCAGCCGGCCGCGGCCGAGGCGATCCGTTCGGCACTGAGCCTGTGGCGGGGCGAGCCGTTCGGCGGGCTGACCGGGCCGCTGGCCGAGACCGAGCGGGTCCGGCTGACCGAGCTTCATATGGCCGGGCTGGAAATGCATGCCGCGATTGGGCTGAATGACCGCGGTCCGGCTGAGGTCATCAGCGAGCTGTCCCGGCTGGTGCGCGAATTTCCGCTGCGGGAACGGCTACGCGAGCTGCTGATGCTGGCCTTGTACCGGGCGGGCCGCCGGGGCGACGCGCTGCAGGCGTTCCAGGATCTGCGCGCGATCCTGACGGAAGAGCTCGGCGTCGAACCCGGGCACATGGCCCAGCGGTTGTATCAGCGGATTCTGGCCGGCGACCCGGCCCTGGCCGGTGCTGATGGAGCCGGCTCGCATCCCGCCTTCCCCGTGCCACGTCAGCTGCCCGCCGTGACAGCGGACTTCGTGGGCAGGGATGCGCAGCTACAGCAACTCGGCGCGCTTGTGGGCAAGGCCGGCAATGGGCGGGGCGGGACCGTGGTGATCTCGGCCATCAACGGCACCGCGGGGATCGGCAAGACCGCTCTGGCGCTGCACTGGGCACATCAGGTCGCTGACCGGTTCCCCGGCGGCCAGCTGTATGTCAACCTGCGCGGGTTCGACCCCACCGGAACGCCCGCAGACCCGATCGAGGTGCTGCACACCTTCCTTGAAGCTCTCGGTGTTCCCCGGGAGCGGATCCCCTCGACGGCCGATGGCCTGGCGGCGCTGTATCGCAGCGTGCTCGCCGACCGGCAGGTGCTCATCGTGCTGGACAACGCGCGGGATGTCAGCCAGGTGCGCCCGCTACTTCCGGCCAGCCCTCGTCGCTTACGCACGCGACAGCGGCCCCTCGGTAGGGGCGGGCGCTGGCGCACCGGACCGAAGCGTTTACCGATGACTGGCTTGCCCGTGGCCGTATTGCGGATCTAAA
>DATGGU010000136.1:0-14195 GCA_035308365.1 Streptosporangiaceae bacterium | reverse complement strand
ATTCCCGAGGGAGCCTTGTTCGGGGTCCTCAGCAGGAACACTGTCATCGACGGCGATGGCCGCCCGATCACCGAGATTGTCCTGACAGAACTCCAGCCCGCGCAGGCCGGCCCCCACTTGCCGCTGCCCCCGGGTCCGGAGCCGCAGCCGCCGGAGCCGGAGCCAGCGCCGCAGCCGCCCGAACCGCCGCCACCGGAACTGGAGCCGCAGCCGCCGGGACCGCAGCCGCAGCCGCAGCCGCCCGGCCCGCAGCCGCAGCCACCCGGCCCGCAGCCGCAGTCATCCGGGCCGCAAGGCGCGCCGGGGGTGCTGCCGCCTGGCTGGCAATGGCTGGATGCGGGACGGAGGCTGGCGGTGCCCATCGACCCGGCACTGACCGGCGGCATCCCGGCTCCGCTACCGGGCTGGCGGGCGGCCGAACCCGGGGCCGGCCGCGGGTATGCGGTCCATCTGGCCACCGGGATCCTGGTCCTGGACGACAGCACCGTGGTGCCGCTCAGCTACGGCTGGGTCCAGCACGGCACCGGCCTGGCGCACTACGGCACCGGCGTGACCCTGACCGGCCCGGACGCCCGCGCCGGACGTACCGACCCGGCCGGACTGGCCGGACTGCGGGGCGCCGCCCAGTTCAGCCGTGAGGACCTGCTGGCCTGGCTGGCCGACCGGGGTGCGCTGACCGGGCCGGTTCCCGGGCTCCCGTCCGGACCGGGCTGGCAGCAGGTCACCGACGTTCACGGCGGGCGGCAGTGGATGTGGGGCGGGCCGGGGCCCGCTGTGGACCTGCCGCCGGGACTGGCCCGGGGCAGGGCGACCGCGTCCGGGCTGCGATGCCTGACCGACTCGCTGGCCCAGTTGCTGGCGGAGGTACTGCCCGATCAGCAGCGCGGCCAGATGACGCTGGATTTCCTGACCGACTGGTTCCAAAACCATCTGCCGGTCACCGGCGAGGCCTACCAGCAGATGCTGCGCGGGCAGATGGTGGACGTCTGGAGCGTGCTGCCCACTTTCACCAGCCTGTTCCAGGTCCGGGTGCAGGTGTTCCAGCATGTCCCGGCCGGCCCGGATGCCCCGGCGACGATTCTGGCCTCGCGCCTGGCCGGTCCGTCGCTGGACCGGGATGGCAACCCGACCCCCGTGCTGCATCTGTACTGGCGCGGCGAGCACTTCGAGCCACTGTTCGCACCCGGCACCCGCACCGCCAGGCTGCCGGTGCGGGCGCCGCTGGGCGGCCGGCCGCCTGCGACCGCTGGCCAGCCGCCGGCGGTTCGGTCACCGGGTACGGCTCAGCCACCGCCACCGGCAGCCGGAGCCCCGGCACCACTGCAACCAGCCTCGTTCGGGCCGGTCGTCCGCAGGCCGCGCCGCGGTCAGTACGACCCATCTGCGGGCCGGTTCACACAGCGGCTCGGCGGAGACGTACTCGATGGTCTCCGCAGGCGCGTGCTGGACTATCTGGGCCAGACCGCCGCGCCCTCGCCCGGTGAAGACATGATCAGCGCACTCGTCGCGGTGCTGGCTGAGGCTGAGGACCTGGCCGGAGCGGGCGCGCGGGAGGAGTGGTGGGACGACCTGATCGCCGAGGGGCTCACCATGCTCCCCCCCGCCGTGCGGCAGGCCAGCTTCTACGCCGGCTCACTGCCCGGTATCGACGCCGGGCGCCTGGCGGCCGGCCGCGAGGTCACCGTGGACGGCGTTATCCGCGCGCGCACCACGCCAGCCGGGCTCGCCGGTGACACGATTTTCGTGATCACCAGTAGCGCCGGCCGCGATGTCTCCCGGCTGGCCGGGGGCGGCTCCGATCTGGTCATGTTCGACCGTGGCCGGCGCTTCGAGGTCACCGGGATCACGCAGGAACCCGGCGGGCCCCGGGTCATCGCCCTCCAGGATCCACGCATCCACGCAGTCCCGGGCCAGGGCGCCGTTGAGCCCGCCGACCCGGGATCCCGTCCGATGCCACTTCCTCCCGCTGACTTCGACGCAAGGCCAGGCTCCGGCACGACGGCCCCCCAGGCCAGCAGCGATGCGCCACCCGGCGCCGCTCTTCCCGGGGCTCGATTCGGGGCGGGTCCTTCGCACTCGGCGCCGCCCGCAGGTTCGGTGCCGGGCTCTGCCACAGGTGGACTTCGCATCGACCCCGGCTTCGACTGGGACGACCTGAGCGATCCGGCGTCCTCACCGGCCAGCCCCTCGCCGCAGATGCCGGCGGCGGAGGTTCCGGCTCAGGCTCCGTATGTCATTCCGCCACCCGTCATGCGGGAGACGACAGAACTGCTCTACCGCAGCGATTCGCGTTCTCCGGATACGATCTTCGCCGGCGGGTTCCGGCCCCGTACCGAGCCGCAGACGATCGACCTGGACAATTATGTACAACTCGGAGCCGACGAACGGGCATCGTTCGGCCTGGTGAGCACGAGCCGGTCGCGGGATTGGGCGCGGGACTGGCGCTCCAGCGGGTACCTCTACGTCCTGGACACCGCCGGCGGGATCGACGTAGCGCAGACACTGTCCGCTCATGCCATTCCGTATCAGTACGCGGAACAGGACGAGGTCGCCTTCACCGGCCACATCCCGGGCACGTCGGTCCGCGGCGCCTGGGAGATAGTGCCCGCGGACCGTCCTGGCGACCCCAACAGCCTGGGCAGGTGGATTCCCAACCATCTGGCCCACGGCAACGTCGGCGCGTTCGCCGGCCTTCCCGCCGAGGCGGTGGCCATCAGGACCTCTGACGGCGCGTACATGGTCGTGCCCAGCGGGGCAGGCACGATCAGCGGCATGGACAATCCGCTGTTCTTCACCGCCGGTGGCGACCCGCTGGGCGGGGTCTGGCTGGCCGACACCTGGGACGACGGCCACGAGGTGTTCTTCAGCACCATCCAGAACGATACGCGCGACGTCAGGAAGGTGACCTACCTGGTCATGTGGTACCTGGCGAAGCACGCCACCGCGCCACGGGTCAGGGTCGGCAAGGTGGCCAACCAGGGCTTGGCCGCGATGCTCGCCCGCCTGGGCATGGTCGAGGTTCCGGGGCGGTTGCTGGCCGGCCTGCCCGACATGGCCGGCGACCGGCAGACGGTCTACCAGGCCGCCAGGCAGGCGGCCATCGGCGAGGGGTGGATCCTCAGGGACACCGGCATCCAGGAGCCGGCCGCCGGGACTCTCAATGATCCTGAGCCTGCGGACCTGCCCCAGCCGGCGGTTCCGGCCGGGCTGGAAACCGGCCGGCCACTCCAGTCCGCATCCCCGCCGCCCTGGCAGCAGGCGTCAGCCCCGGCGCGGACGGGACGGGCCGAGCAGCAGGAAGAGGTGATGCGCTACCGCTCCGGCAACCCGGCCCACGACCTGGACGTAGCGCGGAAGAGCCAGCTCATCCAGGACTTGCTGGAGGTCCCGGCCACGATAGATGACCAGCTCGCCGCGTTCATCCTGCTCCGCACCAGCGACGATGCCGACTTGGCCGGCCTCTTCGGTGACGGCGAGATGCTCCCCCTGCTGGAAGCTGCCTTTCCCGCAGACGGCAGGACCGGCGCCGTCCTGCAGGAATTCCTGGACGAGCGGTTCGAGGGCGGCCGGGACGCTGTGGCGGCTGGCCAGGTGGATCCGCACGGTTACCCGGCGCGGCGCTTCGATCCCGCGCTGGTCAGCCAGGTCCTGGCTGAGGCCGTCGACCTGACCGGCGCGCCAGCCGGCGGGCTGACCGCCAGCCAGGCCGCCGAGCTGGCCAGTCCGCCCGCCCGGCTGACCGCCGACGGGATCCTGGGGGCGATCGGGGGCCTGCCGCCGGTCGAGCTGGAGCGGGCGACCTGGTGGCTGACCCGCGCCCGCGTCGCGGTGCATGACCGGCTCAGCACCGAGGCCGGTGAGACCCGGCAGGAACTCCAGGTCACGCTGAATGAAATGGACTCGGTGCTGACCTTGCTCTACCGCAGGCTGACCTACCAGACGGACGCGGCCACGCTCCAGTCCCTCACGGTCACGCCACAATCTAGTGTGATACCGCGATTGCGCTCCGTACTCGATTTGCCCGGCCCCGCCTTCACCCGCCAGCTACCCGGGGCGGCCGGTGAGTTCACCGCCAGCCTGCGGGCCGCGATGATACGTGACATCGGCCTGCTCCAGCAGCGCTACCCGCCGGGCCGGGGCGCGGCGGAGCACGCCGATCCGGCCAGCCTGTTCCCGATGGACCACATCGCGCGGCTCGCCCGGCAGGCCAAAGAGTGGGTGGACGGGGTGTTCGGCCAGTTCGCCACGGCCCGGGCGCTGGTCCCCGACCAGCCGGGACAGCGCGGCAACATCCACGATGCGTTCGCCGACGCCGACCGCGAAATCAGGGAGATGGACGAGGAGGGGCGGGTCATGCTGGCCCGGTCTTTCCTCCGCAGGTTCCTGACCTGGCCCACCGAGTCCGCCGGCGTCCTGTCCGCGCACCATGCGGACCCTCGGTTCGGCCCGGAAGGCGAGCCGCTCAACGACGAAGCGCAGATTGTCCGCGACGTGATCGGCACCCTGGCCGGGGACCCGGGCATCCGGAGCCAGGTTCTGGCCCTCTACCGCGCAGCACCGGGGAAGGCGCAGCCGGAGACCAGCGAGATCTGGATCGACGTCTTCCGCCGATCCACCCCGGAAGACAACCAGCGCTTCCTGTGGAGCACCGCCCAGACGCTGATCCACGAGTACCTGCATCTGCTGGAGCACCCCCGGTACACCGAATACAGCAACTCCCTGGGGCCCGGGACGCATGCGCAGAACGCCCTCCTGGAGGGGGTGGTATCACTGCTGACCGAGATCGTGTGGAGCGAGGTCGAATCGCGGACCGGTGCCGAGGACGTGCGCGCGCTGATCGAAGGCGAGTACGCGGCCGGGCCACCGCTCCCCCCGGACCGGATGCCGCATCCCGCGCAGGACCGGTATCCCTCGCACGCGGAGGCGATGCGGCTGCTTGACGTCATCGGCAGCGTGGAGAACCTGTTCGCCGCATTCTTCCTGGGCGACGTGGAAAAGATCGCCGGCCCGCACCGCCGCCGAGACTGAACCGCGTCGCCGCCCGCACCGCTGCCGAGACTGAGCCGCGCGATACAGGCACGCCTGGTCCCACGCATGGTTGACGTGTCCAGGCGGCCGGCGGATCATTGCCCGCAATGGCGTTGCGGTCATTCACCGGCGCCCTGATCCTGCCTTTCCGGAGACGGAACTCTCCGCCCGATGGCGCAGGGCTCGGGCCTGACGTCCCGTGCAGGATTGCCCGGGCTACTGCGAAAGGCTGATCCTTCATGTCTGAGTTAACCAGCGTGCCATTCCTGAATGTGCGCGACCAGGCATTTCGCCCTGACTCCGCCGAGGTCGCCGCGGCCAGGGAGCAGAGCTGGTACGCGCATACCCCGCTCGGCCTTGCCGTGCTCCGGCACCAGGAGGTGTCCGCGCTGCTCGCCGACCGCCGGCTGTGCCAGGGCGGTGCGGAGTCGGTGGTGGCCCACGGCATCGACAGCGGGCCGCTGTTCGACTGGCTGACCTCGATCCTGATCAACATCGAGGGTCCCGACCACACCCGCCTGCGCAGGCTGGTCAGCCAGGTGTTCACCCGGCGGGCGGTGGACGCCTGGCGGCCGGTCATGCGGTCCGTCTCGAACGAGCTGATCGACACGTTCGCCACCGCCGGCGAGTGCGAGTTCATGGCCGATTTCGCCGCTCCTTACCCGGCCCGGATCATCTGTGAGCTGATGGGTGTGCCCGCTCATCTGCACGCGGCGTTCCGCGGCTGGGCAGGAGACCTCGGTCTCGTTTTCAGCCCGGAGGTGGTCCAGCACCGGGAGCGCATCGAGTCCGCTCTGGCCGGACTCGGCCAGGCCGTCGATGAGCTGATCGCTGAACGCGCCACGGCGGGAGGCTCCGACCTGCTCTCCCGGCTGGCCGAGGCGGAAGAGGGGGGTGACCGGCTGTCCGCCGCAGAGCTGCGGTCAATGGTGAGCCTGATGATGTTCGCCGGCGAGGACACCACCCGCCACCAGCTCGGTCTGGCCATGCACACGTTCGCCACCCATCCGGGGCAGTGGCGAATCCTCGGCGAACGACCCGGACTGGCCGCGCAGGCGGTGGAAGAGGTCATGCGGGTCAGCCCGGCCGCACCCGTGCTGTGGCGGGTGGCCGCCGAATCGTTCACCTTCCAGGGGGTGGATATTCCCGCGGGCACCTTCATCACCCTGCTGGTGCGCGCGGCCAACGACGATCCGGCCGTTTTCGGTCCCGACGGCTTCGACATCACCATTCCTCGGGCCGCCCCGCACCTGACGTTCGGCCGCGGGATCCATCACTGCATCGGCGCCGCTCTGGCCCGGGCGGACATGGCCGAGGCGCTGGCGATCCTGGGCCGCCGGCTGCCGGACCTCACCCTGGCCGGGCCGGTCGAGTGGCGCCCTGCCGTCGGTATCGCGGGTCCGTCCCGCCTTCCTCTTCGATTCGCTCCCAGCAATGGTCATTGAAGGAGTCACGATGGCGGACACGGCCAACGGCAGAGTGCTCACGGGCAAGGTGGCGCTGGTCACCGGGGCCAGCCGGGGGATAGGCCGCGCGATCGCGCTGCGCCTCGGCACCGACGGGGCGTTCGTGATCGTCCACTACCATCGCCGCGGCGATCTCGCGGCCGAAGTAGCAAAGGACATCGAGAAGGCCGGCGGCCGCGCGGCCGTGGTGCAGGCCGACCTGTCCCGGATGGCGGCGGTGCCGGAGTTGTTCGAAAGGGTCGACCAGATACTCACCGAGCAGGCCGCGGACACAGCCATCGACATCCTGGTCAACAATGCCGGGATCAACATAGGTGGCGCGATCGCCGACATCGATGAGCCGTCCTTCGACGAAATGCTCGCCGTCAACGTCAAGGCGCCATTCTTCATCACCCAGCGGGCGCTGCCGCGGCTGCGCGATGGCGGCCGGGTGATGTTCATCTCCTCGACGGTGGCCAGGATGGCATATCCAGTCTATGCCGGCTATGCGCCGACCAAGGCGGCCGTAGAGGCGCTGACCGTCCTGCTCGCCGCGGAACTCGGCCCGCGCGGTATCACGGTGAACGCCCTCGTTCCAGGAGCCACCGACACCGACATCAATGCGCACTGGCTGCGCACGCCGGAGGGCGCGGCCTCAATCGTGACCGACACCGCGCTCGGCCGGGTAGGCAGACCCGAGGATATCGGCCAGGTAGCGGCCTTCCTGGCCGGGCCAGACAGCGGGTGGGTCACCGGACAGCGGATCGTGATCAATGGTGGCCACCGCCTGTAACGCAGGACGCTGATCCGAGGTCCCGAGTGCCGGTCATCGGTCCCTCGTCCGCCCACCTGTCCCGGTGGCCAGGCCCAATGTCTGCCGCGAGCCGGGGGCGCAGGTCAGGGGGCACAGGTCAGGCTGACCGCGGAGATGGCGATGTGGGCATAGGTGGGACCGCTGCCGGTCCAGTCGATGCCGCGGCTTAGCAGCTTGACGGTCAGCTCGCCTCCGCTGATCCGCCAGTTGTGCCTGCTGGCCCAGCGGCCGCGGTTGGACGGCTGGTCGACTCCGAAGGACCCGAGCGGCGTCCCTGACGTTCCGGCGGAGCCGAACACCTGGTAGACGGCGGGGTTGCCGCCCACGTGCTCGAGGCTTGAATCGTCGGGAACGTACACGTTGATATGGCAGACACCGTGGACGATAGGCCCGGTGCGGAACGTCCAGAGTGCGTAATTGGCCGGATCGTCCGCGGTCGCGCTGCCCGACATCGGCATGGCGTCGAAGGAGCCGCGGCAGCCGTCAGTGCGCGGGGCACCCTCAGGCACCGAGATGAAGCCGGCCAGGCCCTGGGTCCACCGGCCGTGCTCGGTGAATGTCGCGTCCTGGTGGTTCGGGCAGCCGTAGCCCGCTACCGCGGCGAAGCTGGACCCGGTGTGCTGTGCCGCGGCCTGTGCGAGGGGCGGTCGCGGCGTCGACCTGGGCGCCGCGCCGGGCGTGGGCCAGGGAGGGATGGTCCCGAGGAGCCCTGGCGGTGCGACCGGCGCAGCCGGGGGCTGGCTGGGAGGTGCGGCCGCGGTGGGTGTGGCCGGTGCTGGCGTGGCCACACGGGTCGCAGCGGCCGGGCTGGCCGCTCCTGTCGGGACGGCCGCCGCCGCGGCGGCTGGGTGCCGGTTGACTGGACGGGTCATATAGCCAACGCCGACGACGCCGCCGCCGGCCAGCGCCGCGACCAGGACCGCGCCCATTATCCGCGCGGCGGTTCCGGCTCGCGGGCCGCCGACATGCGCGGTGAATGCCGACACCAGCGCCCGCCGGGCGGCCGCATCCTGGTCTGGTCTTCCGGTCATCAACTCCGCCTCCGCAATCCGAGGGCCGCAGCGGTGCGCCCGAGCCCCGCCGTTTCACCTTCGCGGATGACCGGTGACCCGGAAAGATCCCTGTTCGGCGGACACGGGCAGTCCCCGTTCGGTGAACCTCGTCCCTGGACACGATCGGGGATATGACCCATCCGGTGCCCGGGACCGGGCAGGTACACCGGCTCCGATGTAACTGACCCGCAGCACCGGGATGGCGCCATATAACCCAGGTGAGTAATACAGAGATTCGTGCTGAACCGCGACGGTGAGGGGGTGAGCAATTCAGCGGCTAAACGAATCGGAGTTGAGCTTCACATGAGCACATTGTCGGTCGTCCACAGCACCCCGGACTATCCGGTACCGGCCACCCCTCCCGTATCAGGGAGCCTGCTTCCCCCGGCTGACCAGTCGATCCCGGACCTGATCAGCCAGCACGGCGCGGCGCTGCTCCGGTTCGCGCTTAAGCTGACTCTGGGCGACCGTGAGCGGGCCCAGGACATCTACCAGGAGACCCTGATCCGGGCCTGGAAACACCCAGAGCTGTGCCAGGAGAACGTCTTCGCCAGCCGGCGGTGGCTGTTCACTGTCGCGCGGCGTGTCTCCATCGACCAGCTCCGCGCAGCGGCCATACGTCCGGCTGTGGTCAGTGACGAACAGTGGCTGACCGAGGTCTGTGACCCGGAGGACCAGATCGGCAGGCTGCTGCTGGCCAAGGAGGTCAGGGCCGCGATCAAGACGCTGAGCCCGGCGCATCGCGAGGTGCTCAGGGAGGTTTACTTCGAAGACTGCACGGTGGCCCAGGCTGCTGGGCGCCTGGGCATCCCGGTGGGGACCGCGAAATCCCGGATCTATTACGCGCTGCGGGCGCTGAAAGACGCCCTGGCCGCCCGGGGCATGGACCGCAGCCTGGCCGAATCCGCGTAACGGCCAGCGCGACGCAGCAGGAGATGCCCTCATGCAGGAGGACAACGTGAGGACGATCGCGATCGTCGAGGACAGTTTCCTGACCCGGGCCGGCATCGAGCAGGCGATCGACCGGGATCCGGCGCTGAGGGTGGTCGCCTCGGTCGCGGCCGCCGCCGAGCTGAGCCAGCTTGACATCCGGCCGGACCTGGTGATCTGGGATCAGGCCGGCAGCCAGGCCGGTGACCCGTTCCAGGTCATCGTGAAGCTGGCCGAGCGCGGGAAGGTGCTCGTCATCGCCCGGCTGGATGATTCACCGGACCTGCTGGAGGTGCTGCGGGCTGGTGCGTGCGGGCTGGTGACCCAGCAGACCGGGGACGCGGAGTTCCTGGCCGCGGTGCGGGCGGTCGCAGACGGTGCGCTGTATCTGGCCGCTGGTTTCGCCGGGCACTTGGCCGGCGAGCTGCGCAAGCGGAGGGTGGGGGAGTCCGGCCTGCTCAGCCGGCGGGAAATCGAGACGCTGCGGCTGATCGCTGACGGCTGTACGCATCGGCAGGTCGCGCGCAGGCTCGGGCTCACCGAGATGACCATAAACACCTATGTCAAACGCATCCGCGCCAAGCTCAATGCGGGGAACAAGGCTGAACTGACCAGAAAGGCCATAGACCTCGGCTACGCGTCCAGCTCAGGTCACGCGGCCAGCGCCGGCCGCCCCGCACTGGCCGCGGTCGAGCCGATCAGGCGGTCGGCATGAGGGGTTCGGGCACGAACCGGGCTGACCCGGTTTCCGTCCGGAACCACAGGTCTCGCAACCGGACCGGAACGCTCCAGCCCAGCCAGTCCGCAGCGAGCTTCCCTGCGTCCCGGCCCGCCCCTGTGGGGCGGGCCGGGACCACCGCTACACTCACCATCGCCGGATATCTGGCCGGGCTGGCCGGGATAGCTCAAGCGCTATCCACGCTCACAGAACAAGGACAGGAAGATCGGCAGCCGTCCGGCTCCCGGGTCACTAACCGCGGGCCTGGCTATCGCGCGGCGAACGCGCGAGCATCCGGTAGACCCGGGCGCAGGCGATCCCCGAGACGCCCGGCCGCGGGCCAGCCTGCCAGCACGGAAGCTCCATAGGGCTGGGGTTACCAGTGAACGGGCAGACACGATATCCCTGGCCGGATGCCGGGGCGGACCCCTGAGACATGGGCACCGGCAGCGGTCCGCACCAGATCCGGAGCCCGGGGGCTGTGATGCGGCCTTGCAGCGCGGGGGAGTGGCCCATGGCGGCGAGGGCGGCCAGCGAAGCCGGCCTGTTGTCGACGCTGTATCTACAGGCCGGCCCGTTGCTGTCCCAGTACATGGCCGCGGCGATCTCGCGGTTGTGAGTCAGGTAGGACTGCATCTGCCTGATGAATGTGGGCTGGGTACCGGATCCGCCCGGAGTGTCGCTGCCCCATTCGGTGATGAAGACCGGCACGCCGCCCTTGGATCCGGCGAAGCTCAGGGCCGGGCCGAAGATGGCACCGGGGGTGTTCAGATCGCGCTGCCGCCGCGGAACGCGGCCGTGATCGGCAGCCATCCGGCAGGCGAGGGAGTTGTAGCCGTCGACGCCGATACCCGCGACCTCGCTGCCGCCCGGCCAGAACTTGCTGGCCAGCCCGTTGCTGAACGCGGAATGCAGGAGAATCCAGACCCAGTGCAGCCGGCCGCCGGTTTTCCAGTCCAGATGGGCGGATGCGGCGAGCCGGTGGATGTGGTCCCAGGCCTGGACGAACTGGGCCGGTGTGCCGAGCCGACGGTGTTTGGCGATGTCCGGCTCGTGCTCGAAGCTGACATAGATCGCGGGCAGGTGATACCGGATCGCGGCCTGGTTGACCGACCGGAGGAACGCGCCGATCGCCTTGTCCTGGTGGCCGGCCGCGATGGCGGCGTAGCTCGCCCCACTGCTGTCCAGGCTCACTGCCGCCGTGCTGCCTGCGGCCAGCAGTTTGCGGTACGGGCCGGGAAAGGTGTCGCCGATGTGATCGTAGATCCGGATGACTGCCAGCCGGCGGTCCAGCTTCCCCGCTTCGCGCGTCAGCGCGACATTGCCGCCGAACAGAGCACCGCCGGTGACCGCGGACTCGTTGCCCGTTCCCTCGGGCTGGCTGTGCGTGCTGCCGGCGTAGGCGGTCAGGCTGGTCTGGGTGGGACCGCCTGCGTGGGTCGTTGTCAGCGCCAGCCCTGCCGCGGCTGGAAGCGCGGCTGCCGCCATGGACGCGGCGATGGTGGAGCGCCACTGCTTTTTGCGGCCCGGGCGCTGCTTCCCGGGTTTGGTTCGGGGGATGTGAATCATGATGGTTTCCTTTGTCGTCCGGCATTTCCGTCACCCGCGGGCATTTGCTCCGCGATGGGTGAACACGTGGTAATACGTCACTTCGGAAGAGCAGGGTTCAATGTCTGCGCCAAAGCGCTGGGAAATGGGGCTTTCCTGGGGTCCACGGGGAAATGGTGAAGAAGCTGACCGCGCGTGCCAGCGTTCCGAGGTCGCCGCCGCCCCACCGCAGGTGACCGGCTGGTCGCGAATGGGCCACCGGGGCACCGTTCGGTGGTCTGTCGATAAACGTGCGGACGAGACGCGCGCCGTCCCACCGGGAGCTACCGCGACGGCGCGCTGCCCTTTATCAGGAAGTCAGGCCAGCCGAAGTCGGCCGCGTTGGCGTCGGCGTTCGCGGAGTTCCCGGCGGCGGCACCGGTGGGCTCGGCCGCTGGCTCCTGTGGTTCGCCGTGGCTGACCGGGGTCAGCACGTCAGACGCGGGATATGGGGGCGGCAGGAACTCCGGCTGGACCCAGACCTTGCCCGCGGGACGCCTCGCGGCAGCAGTGACGTGGACGGCGGGAAGTGCTGCGGTAACCTGGGGCACCGTCGCGAAGCGTGGTGCAGACGGTGATGTGGCTGGTCCGGCCTTCTCGTCGCGTTTCGCCAACCGTGGCTGACCGGCCCGGTTCCGCCAGCGGCGGCTGAGCGCGAATGCCCCCAGCCCGGCCATGATGAGCAGAGCGGCCAGGGCGGCACCGAACACGAGCGCGGTCCGGTCGTCACTGGCACTGACGGCGGGCCCGGCGGGCCGGTGTGGCTGGGGTACGTTCGTGACCTGCTGCGCGACCTGGGCGGCGGCGGTGACCACCGGCAGCGGGCCGTCGTGCACGCCCGGGCCGTGCGCGTTCGAGGGGAGTTCCAGAATCCAGCCTGGATCGATGGCCGTGGGGGTTTCCAGGGACGCGCCGTCGGGCTGCAGGCGGCCCTTGTTCAGGTCGAAGATCACTGTGTACAGGTTGCCGTTGCCCAGCGTTTTGGCCGCGATCTCGTAGAGGAACTCCTTCTGCCCGTGATCTGGCGGCTGCACGATGTAGTACTTGACCCACGGGCGCCGCGCCGTGGCCCTGCCCGTCCCGGCCGCCCGGTGCGACGCGGCCCGATGAGACCTGGCCTGATCGGACGTGTGGCGCGTACTGGCATGGACGCTCTGGCTCGGCCAGAGGGCAGCGGCCACCGCGGCTACCGGGATCAGTGCCACGCCGGCGGTCGCCCGGACGCCCAGCCCGCGCCGGGTGCTTCTGGGAGGGCGCCTGCCGATGATCGTCATCTGTCTCACCTCGTTGGACGACATGCGCTGCCGTGTCGATGGGTGGCGCCTCAGGGGCCGTACGGTCCACGGACCGGCCCAGTGAGGAACAGGGACCACACCTTTCACCACTTATTTACGCCTGGGACGTCCGGCGGGGTTCAAGGCCACCACCTGGAATCAATGCCGCCGCTGGACCGGTGAATCGGCTGCCGCTATCGACGTGCGGAAGAGATGCGGTTTCAACCGGATAACGCCTAACCCAGATACGAGTAAGACCACCTGCCCCTCCATTTGAACCCCCAGCCGCCGGCTGGCCGTAGAAATGCGCAGGACCAGACACGCTGGGCCTGCTGGGCCGCCGGCCGCACACCACTGGCGGATCAGCGACTACGCGGAACGGAGGGGCAGTGCGAGACGCATCCCGGGCATCAGATGCGGCGCCCGCTTCCCTGAGCGGGCTGCCGCTGGTCGTGCCGGTCGTCTCTGGCGCGGGCGGGGTGGGGCGGTCCACCTTGGCAGCACTGCTCGCCGCCGCACTCAGCGACCGCGCCACCAGTCCCGAAAGGCAGACGGTGGCGGTCTGCGACGTCAGCCCGCGCGCCGCGTCACCCTGGCCAGGCTGGGTGGACCACACCGCCGAGCGCGGCACCGGCTGGCTGGCCACCTGCGCCAGCCAGCCGGACCAGTTCGCCCGCGAGGTCCGGCGGAGCACATCCGCGCTCGACCGCGATGGCACCGGCCCGATCTGGGTACTGACCGACACCGGTCCGCTGAACCCCGCCTTCAGCGGCACCTATAATGCTCCGCTGCTGTGGGCACCGCTGTTGCGGTATGTGCGGGCGGCGGTCATCGACGCCGATCCGTTCGAGGCCTCCCGGCTGACCCGCCAGTGCGATGGTGGGCCGCTCAGCACGACGGCTGCCTGGATGGCCGCCCGGTCCGCCCGGACCGCAGCCGTGTGGGTCACCGACCCGGGCCCGGCGGGCCTGGCCAGGACGCTGGAGGCAGTCACCGCCGCCGAACGGTGCGGGCTGCCGATGGGGCAGTTCGTCGTGGCGGTGAACGACGTGCGTGGTCACGGCTGGCTGCCGCGCTCGCGCAGCCGCCACACACTGCTCGCCGACCGGGTCGGTGCAATCGTCGAACTTGGCCACAACGCCGCGCTGCGCGAGGGTGGCCGGCCGCTCCGCCCATCCCGCGACGGCGCAGGCCGGGACGCCGTGGGCCGCGCCGCCGCCCGTTTGGCCGACGCGGTGATTGCCGCCGCCCAGCCTCCGGCCCTCTCCTCGGTGCCCTCGGCCACCTCCCCCCTGCCCTCGGCCACCTCCCCCCTGCCCCCGGCCACCTCCCCCCTGCCCCCGGCCA
>DATGGU010000135.1:0-3047 GCA_035308365.1 Streptosporangiaceae bacterium | reverse complement strand
GCGCAGGGTCTTCGGCTCCGCTCTTGCGAGGTCGCCGTCCAGGGCCAGGAGTTTCAGCCAGGACAGCAGGATGCAGGCGGTCATGGCGGCGTCGGGCCAGACCTTGTTCAGCCCGTAGTCATGTGAGGGGAAATGTCCCAGGCCGGTGTTCTTGCCGGTGCGGATGATGTCCTCGACGCGGGCGTGGACGCGGTGCGCGGCGTCGATGTAGGCGCACTGGCCGCGCCAGCCCCTGGTCGCGGCGGGCAGGTTCGTCGCCCACAGGCAGTAGCGCCAGCCGTCGGCGGCCTCGAACAGGGACAGCTGCGCGCCGGGGTGCGGCCGCTCGCGGCGGGCGAAGACCCGCATCGTCTTCGGCCAGCCCTTCAGCTGGTCGCCGCCGGGTCCCTCGCGCAGCAGCCCGGTCAGCTCGGTGACGTGCGCTTCTTCTATCCAGCAGGCCCGGTGCGTGCAGCGCTGGCCCGCGCAGGCGCCGTCGGCGCGGCGCTCGCGGACCTCGCCCCCGCCGTCGATCGCGGCCTGCCAGGCGTGTTCCGGGATCTTGCCGATCGCCGCCTTCAGCTCAGGCCGTATTCCCGGGGCGGCAAACTAGCCGGGAAGAGCTGGGCCTGACGTGCGGGTCGGTGCTACGCGCGCAGAACGAACACATATGGTCAGCCCTCGCCCGAATCTAGCCCGGCAGATGTTGACGCAGAACGGCGGCATTGCGCGCCTCGCCCCAGATGAGGGGGATTACGCAGCGTGCAGGGGCGTCCCGCCTCTGGGATCCCTGCCCGCTCACCGCGGCTTGTGCCCTCGTACAGGGCATCCAGGCTGGTGCCAGAATATCCGGACCGGGGCAGCCTGGCAGTCGGCACAAGGCCGGCCGGCCGCGGCGGCAGCTCGCCACGGCATCGTTGACACGTCCTATCAGGGCCGTGAAACCGGCCCTTCACTCATGGCGGCCGATCAGTGGTGGCGTTGTTCCTCGTCGTGGTGGATGCGGTCCAGGCACACCGCGATGGCGATCATCAGCACGCCGTCCTCGCCCGGCGCGACCTCGACGCCGTAGGTGTCCCGGACCCGGAACCAGGCGCGGGAGATGCGGCCCGCGACCCGGTGGCCGTCGCGGATCTCGAAGTCCTTGCCGGTAATGTTGCCCACGGCTTCCAGGCGCCCGCCGCCGGGCAGGTCGATGACCGCCCGGTGATGCAGCGGTGAGAACACGGCCTTGTGCACGGTCGCGGCCACCGAGCCGTCCCGTTCGATCTCCATGGCTTCGGTGAACGTCAGCAGCTTGTGCTTGACCTGGGCGAGCGTGCGCCCCGCGGCGTCCTGGAGATCCAGCGTGTGCCGCAGGGACAGCACCCGGGCGTCGATGAAGAACACCCGGTTACCGTCCTGGTCGGTCACCCAGAAGTCATCCTTGAGGGAGAACAGCCGCTCGCGAACTTGATATCGCATAGCAGGCGAATCTACCCGCCCCCGAAGCCACCTGGCCCGATCCGGCCAGCAGGGACGTCACCATCGCGCATAGCCTGCCATATAGATGGCATTGAAGGTGCCGAGGATGCTGTACGGTCAACGAGCTGCTCGCCGACGCGCTGATTGTCCACAGAACGACCCAATCTGGGCGGCTAGGCATTTGACCAGCGTCTTCCCATACCCGCACGTAACGGCGGAACCGTGCGCACCGGTCGCTGACCAGTGCCAGTCACCGAACGTAATCTGATTCCGGACACGGCATGCTGCTTGATCGCCGATTTTGCGCGACCGTTTGTTGCCCCAGGTCGCGTGGGTGGCTGCACGCAGACTTGTCAGTTCTGGGCGTCCTCGACCCGTCACGCGACTGGCTGCGCTGGCTTGGCGGTTTCGCTGATTCTCCTGTGAGCGCTTCGTCGCCGATGGCCGGCCATACCGGCAACGGCCAGCCTTTCGGCGCTCGTGGCGGCGTATAACAGATGGTCAGGTGTGCGGCGTGGCCGGCTTGGCGGCCTGGATGATCGCGGAGTGCAGGCCGGGCTCGGCTTGGTGGGTCGGTGTGATACTGATGCCGGCGAACCCGGCGGCTTGGAGCTGTTCAGAGTATTGGCACTGGGTGAGGGCGCCGTTGAGGCAGCCGACGCGCTGCTCGGCGTCGGCGAGCCGGGCGGGGTCGGTGTCTTCGTCGGCGATGACGTCGCTGACACCCAGCCGCCCGCCGGGCCGCAGCACCCGGAACGCCTCGGCAAGGACACGTGGTTTGTCGGTGGACAGGTTGATGACGCAGTTGGAGATGACCACGTCCACATGCCCGTCGGGCAGGGGGATGTGCTCGATGTGGCCGTGCAGGAAGCGGGCGTTGGTGACGCCAGTGGCCGCGGCGTTGGCACGGGCCAGGGTGAGCATGTCCGGGCTGGCGTCCAGGCCATAGGCCATGCCGCCGGGGGCTACCCGGCGGGCCGACAGCAGCACGTCCAGGCCGCCGCCGGATCCCAGGTCCAAGACGGTCTCGCCGGGGCGAAGGCCGGCGACCGCGAGGGGATTGCCGCAGCCGAGGCTGGCACGCAGCGCTTCTTCTGGGGCGTCGCCGGTCCCGGTGTAGGCGGCGGCGCCGAAGCCCCCGTCGGCGAATGCGCCGGGGTCGCAGTCGGTAATGGTCTCCCGGGCCAGGGCGGCGCGAGCCAGGCCGGAGTAACGGCTGATGACAGCATCCCGGCGGCTGGCGGAATCGGGTTCGGTCACTGATGGGCTCCTCATGACGGTGATGCGGAGACTGGCTGGGCAGGCACAGGGCTGCCCATGACGACATCGGCGGCGGTGGGGAAACACTTCACGCACGCCTCGTTGACCCGGTAATAGGTGGCCGTGCCCCTGGGCTCGGCCAGCACGAACTGCACGTCCGCCAGGACCTTGAGGTGAGCGGACACGGTGGATTGGACCACGTCGACAGCGGCAACGATCTCGCCCACGTTCATCGGCGCGCCCCGGCGGGCCAGCAACGAGACGATCTGGATCCGGGTAGGGTCGGCGAGCGCCTTGAACCAGGTGGCGTACTCGGTCGCGGTGGCCCGGTCAAGAGGCTGGAC
>DATGGU010000134.1:0-69887 GCA_035308365.1 Streptosporangiaceae bacterium | reverse complement strand
GTCCTGCTCGGTGCCGTGTTCGTGCCGATGTTCGCCGTCCTCGTCACCGACTTCTTCGTCGTCTCCCGGGGCCGCTGGGACCTGTCCGCCCGGTCCCGCGCGCGCT
This sequence comes from Streptosporangiaceae bacterium, assembly GCA_035308365.1. Taxonomy (GTDB): domain Bacteria; phylum Actinomycetota; class Actinomycetes; order Streptosporangiales; family Streptosporangiaceae; genus PALSA-505. The sequence continues at coordinate 69,781 of DATGGU010000134.1, read as the reverse complement.
GGGTGATGCTCGTGCCGTGGGCGATCGGGTTCGCGGTCTACCAGCTCATCAACCCCGGCTACATCTCCTGGTGGGTGTCGGCCTGGGGCTGGATCGCACGGCATATCGGCTTCACGGCGGCGAGCTGGATGTCCGCCTCGATCCTGTCGTTCCTGGTGGCCGCCGTGGCGACGCTGATCACCGGCGGGCTGCGCCGCCTGGCTGCCCGCGGCCGGGTTGAGGTGCCCTCGGCCGAAACCGTATGAGCACCGGATGAGCACCGGATGAGCGCTGCCGAGCCGGGCCGGCTCCTGGTGCACGGCATGGGCACCGAGCTGGCCGAGCCCGACTGGAGCCCGCTCACCGGGGCCGAGGTACGGGCCGTGCTCGCGCACTACCCCGGCGGCGGTCGCGAGGTCCGCGTGGCCTGGCACAGCCCGCGGCCGATGTCGGCGGCGGCCCTGGTCCGGCGCGGCGGCGAGACCTTGTTCGTCAAGCGCCACGACGTGCGGGTCAGAACCGCCGGGCAGCTCGCCGCCGAGCACGCGTTCGCCGGTCACCTGCGCGCCCGGGGCGTGCCGGTCCCCGAAGTGCTGCACACCGGTTCCGGACGGAGCGCTGTCGTTCGCGGCGGCGCCGTCTACGAGGTACACCGGACGGCACCGGGCATCGACCTGTACCGCGATGCGATGTCGTGGACCCCGTTCACCAGCCTCGGCCACGCCAGGGCCGCCGGGGCGGCGCTGGCCAGGCTGCACCGGGCGGCGGCCAGCTTCCGCCGGGCCGCGCGCCCACCGGCCGTGCTGACCAGCTCGTGCGCGATCATCACAGCCGCCGACCCGGTCGAGGCGGTGGGCCGGCTCGCCGCCCGGCGGCCTGGTCTGGGCCGCTACCTGGCCGGACGCCGATGGCAGGACGACCTGACCCGGTATCACCTGCCGGTGATCCGCCGGGCGGCGCCGCTGCTGGCCGCCCAGCGGCCACAGTGGGCACACGGCGACTGGCATCCGTCAAATCTCACCTGGACCTCGGCCGGGCCGGACGCGGGAGTGGCCGGCGTGTTCGACCTGGGGCTGGCCAACCGCACGTTCGTGGCCCACGACCTGGCGACCGCCATCGAACGCTCGACGGTGAGCTGGCTCGGCCTGGAGGCAACCGGGAAGGCCGAGGCGGATCTCGACGCGGTCGGCGCCCTGCTGGACGGATACCGGTCCGCCGCGCCGCTCGACGCCGCCGGGCTGGCCGCGCTGGCCGAGGTCCTTCCCGTGGTGCACCTGGAGTACGCGCTCTCGGAGACCGAATACTTCGCCGATGTCGTCCACTCGCCGGGCAACGTCATCCTGGCCTACGACGGCTACCTCGTGGGTCACACCCGCTGGTTCGAGGGGCCGGAGGGTTCGGCGCTGCTCGACCATCTGCGGCGCTGGCCCGGTCAGAACAGATGACGGCCGGGCCGGCCGTCATGCCCCGGGCATGGGTTGCCCGGCGAAACCATTTCTTGAACCGAAGTTCCCCAAGCCGATTGGCGACGCGGTTGACCAGGTGGCAGAGCCCTTGATCGCGGAAGTTACCTGACTACGCAGTCCTGGGCAGAGGACGTTTTACCTGATCAGCGCCTATGCCGGTATGCCACTGGGGGAACTACGGCTTAAATTTGACGGACCGGTCTGGACTGTGTGGCATGGCGAACCTGAGCCCGGCCCGGCCGGGCTGGCGGCCGTTGGCCTGGCCGCCTGCCGCGCTCGGGTGGGTATGCTGGCGCACCGGCGGAGGGACTCGCCCTCCCCGGCCGCGGCGCCGGGGTGAACCGCGGCGCAACCGCCAATGGTCCCTGTCAGGTGAGGCTTATCCAGAACCCTCCGGCCGGGTTACGGCCCGCAGGCCAGGCACGTACGTCCTGATCGCGTCGCTGGTGTTCTGAACAGGTCTCGAACCCGTCCGGCTGACAGGGAGGATCATGCGCGCCATCGGCGACCCGGAACGGCTGCGCCCGGCGGCACCGCAGGCGCGCCGCCCGCGCCCCCGGCGGCAGCCCGTCCCCTGGCTGACGCTGGCCGTGATCGCCGCGGGCGGGGTCATCGGCGCGCTGGCCCGGCTGGGCATCGAGACCGCGTTCCCGCACCGGGCCGGCGGCTTCGACTGGGCCACGCTGGCCATCAACGTGACCGGGTGCGCTCTCATCGGCGCGCTCATGGTCATCCTCACCGAGGCACGTCAGGTGCACCGTCTGGCCGGCCCGTTCCTGGGCACCGGGGTGCTGGGCGGCTTCACCACCTTCTCCAGCTACATCGTGGACGCTCAGCAGTCGCTGACCCACGGCGCACCGCTGACCGCGCTGGCCTGCCTGGCCCTGACTCTGGCCGGCGGGCTGGCGGCCGGCTACACCGCTGTCACGCTGACCCGGCGGATCGCCCGCCCGCACCACAAGGAACGTTCATGAGGATCGACGGCCCTGCCCTGCGCCTGACCATCTTCGTCGGCGAGGACGACCACTGGCACCACAAACCGCTCTACACCGAGATCGTGCACCGTGCCCACCACGCCGGGCTGGCCGGCGCCAGTGTGCTGCGCGGCATCGAGGGTTACGGCGCGTCCAGCCGGATCCACACCAGCCGCATCCTGTCGCTGTCCGGCGACCTGCCGCTGGCGATCATCATCGTGGACGCCGAGGACAAGATCCGCGCCTTCCTGCCCCAGCTCGACGAGCTGGTCACCGAAGGCCTGGTGACCATCGACCCGGTCGAGGTGATCCGCTACGTCGGCCGGCCCGCCGAGGGGCCGCGATGATCGTCCTGCTGGCGGCGGCCGGTGCCGCGATCGGGGCACCGGCCCGGTACCTGACCGACCGGGTCGTGCAGGCCCGTCACGACTCGGTCTTCCCCTGGGGCACCTTCATGGTCAACGTCGCCGGGTCGGCGCTGCTGGGCTTCCTGGCCGCCCTGGCCGGCCACCCGGGCGCGGCTGTCATCACCGGGACCGCGTTCTGCGGGGCGTTCACCACCTATTCAACGTTCAGCTACGAAACCCTCAAGCTGGCCGAGGACCGCGCCTGGCTGCTCGCCGTCCTGAACGTCGCGGTGAGCATCGCCGCCGCGCTGGCCGCCGCCTTCCTCGGCATGACCATCGCCCACGCCATCAGCGGGTAACTCACCGTTAGGCCCCGGGCAGCTCACCGTTCCGCCCTTCTCCACAGGGCCAGAATCGCTTTCCACAAGGCCCGGAATGGCCGGCCACAAGCCGGTGGTGCCCGGCGATAATCGGATCAGCGGTTCAGGTGTTCGCCCTTCGGGAAGCAGGCGTGTACGAGCGGTTATCAACCTCTGGCAGGAGGGGTGCGGAGTGGCACAGAAAAGGGTCCTCGGCATCGTGCTGGCCGGTGGCCGGGGAAGCCGGCTGGCGCCGCTCACCGACGACCGGGCCAAACCCGCGGTTCCCTTCGGCGGCCTGTACCGGCTGATCGACTTCGCGTTGTCCAACCTGGTCAACGCGGGCATCCTGCGGATCTGTGTGCTGACCCAGTACAAGAGCCACAGCCTGGACCGGCACGTCAGCCTCACCTGGCGGATGAGCGCCCTGCTGGGAAACTATGTGACGCCGGTACCGGCTCAGCAGCGGCTCGGGCCGCAGTGGTACACCGGCTCGGCGGACGCCATCCACCAGTCGCTCAACCTGATCTACGACGACGAACCCGACCTGGTGATCGTCTTCGGTGCCGATCACGTGTTCCGGATGGACCCACGGCAGATGATCGAGCAGCACGTGGCCGCCGGCGCCGGTGTGACCGTCGCGGCCATCCCGGTGCCCCGGGAGGAGGCGACGGCGTTCGGCGTGATCCAGACCGGTGCGGACGGCCGGTCCATCGAGGCGTTCCTGGAGAAGCCCGCCGACCCGCCGGGCATGCCGGGCAGGCCCGACCGGGCCTACGCCTCGATGGGCAACTACCTGTTCACCGCCGACGTCCTGGTGGACGCCCTGCGCAAGGACGCGGCGGACTCATCGAGCCGGCACGACATGGGGGGCGACATCATCCCCATGCTGGTCAGCCAGCGCACCGCCCAGGTGTACAACTTCCTGGACAACGAGGTCCCCGGCGCCACCGAGCGGGACTGCGGCTACTGGCGTGACGTCGGGACCCTGGACTCATACTTCGACGCACAGATGGACCTGTGCGCCGTCCACCCGATCTTCAACCTCTACAACGGCGAGTGGCCGATCTACACCCAGGTGCCCGCGCAGCCTCCGGCCAAGTTCGTCCACGACAGCGGCGACCGGGTGGGGCGGGCGATCAACAGCCTGGTCAGCAACGGTGTTATCGTGTCCGGCGGCCTGATCCGCGAGTCGGTGCTCTCGCCAGGGGCACGGGTGGACGACTGGGCCTCGGTGGAGCGCTCGGTCGTGATGCACAACACCCGGATCGGGGAGCGCGCGGTGGTCAGAAACGCCATCCTGGACAAGAACGTCGTGGTGCCCGGGGGCGTGCAGGTCGGCGTGGACAAGGCGCATGACAGGGCACGGGGCTTCACGATCTCCGACGGCGGCGTAACCGTCGTCGGCAAGGGCCAGCACGTCCCCCCGTGAGGGTTCTTCAAAACCGGCCAGCGAGGGCAGGCGGTTTGTGCCTGCCCGAGTGCCGGTGCAAGGGACAGCAGCCACAGCACCGAAGCGAGTTCTTTGAAGAACCCGAACTTCTGAATAGCACAGTGACCGCTGGACCGCTGGACCGCTGGACCTGGACCACGGCAAACACGACACCACGGCGAGGTGGGACACAATGAGCACCGTGGGCAGGCGGCCGGGCGGCAGGCTCAACGTGGCGCTGCTGACCAGGGAGTACCCGCCAGAGGTGTACGGCGGGGCAGGCGTGCACGTGGAATACCTGGCCAGGGAGCTCTCCGGCCTGGTCGACCTGACCGTCCACTGCCAGGGCGCGGACCGGCCTGGCGCGGTGGCGCACCGGCCCTGGGACCTGCTCGGCCACGCGAACCCCGCGCTGCGGACGATCTCCGCCGACCTGTCCATGGCCGCGGCCGTGGGCGGTGCCGACCTCGTCCACTCGCACACCTGGTACGCGAACCTGGCTGGCCACCTCGCATCCTTGCTGTACGGTGTGCCGCACGTGGTCACCACGCACTCGCTGGAGCCGCTGCGCCCCTGGAAGGCCGAGCAACTCGGCGGCGGCTATGCCCTGTCGTCGTGGTGCGAGCGTACGGCCGTGGAGGCCGCCGCCGCGGTCATAGCCGTGTCCGACGGTATGCGCGCGGACGTCCTCGCCGCCTACCCGGCCGTGCCGCCGGAGCGGGTCAGGGTGATCCGCAACGGTATCGACACCGGCGAGTACACCCCCGATCCCGCCACCGACGTGCTCGGCAGGTACGGCATCGACCCGGGCCGGCCCTACGTGATCTTCGTCGGGCGGGTCACGAAGCAGAAGGGCCTGCCGGTCCTGCTGCGGGCCGCCGCCGGTCTCGACCCGGCGGCCCAGCTCGTGCTGTGCGCCGGCCAGGCCGACACACCCGAGCTCGCCGCCGAGGTAGACGGCCTGGTCGCACAGCTCACCGCCAGCAGATCCGGGGTGATCCTGATATCCGGCATGCTGCCGAAGCGGGAAGTCATCCAGTTGCTCTCGCACGCCAGAGTGTTCGCCTGCCCGTCGGTGTACGAACCGCTCGGCATCGTCAACCTGGAAGCAATGGCCTGCGGCGCCGCGGTCGTAGCCTCAAACGTGGGCGGCATCCCCGAGGTCGTCGTGGATGGCGAGACGGGCCTGCTGGTCCCGCCCAGCGACCCCGAATCCCTGACCGACGCCCTGAACATCCTTGTCCGCGACGCGGACCTGGCCGCATCCATGGGCAAGGCCGGCCGCGCCCGCGCGGCCGCCGACTTCGGCTGGTCCACGATCGCCGCCCAGACGGCCGCCCTCTACCAAGAACTAACCGCAACCCACTGACTTGGGCCATTACCAACCAAGCGGGTCACGCTAGGCTCGTCAGCGGCAGATGAGCTGGACACGATGCGGTGTCCCGGCGATTAGCAGCGCCGGAAAGGGACAGGAATCCACAATGGCCACCGCACGCGAATCCAGGGCTGACACGCACCCGCCGGGCGGCCATCACCACCGGGACGTATCCGGCGGCTGGCTGCGGCCGACGGTGTTCGGCGCCATGGACGGCCTGGTCACCAACGTCTCGCTGATCGCCGGTGTGGGCGGCGCCAATGTCCATCCGCACATCATCATCCTCACCGGCCTGGCCGGGCTGGCGGCCGGCGCCTTCTCCATGGCAGCCGGTGAGTACGTTTCGGTCTCGTCGCAAAACGAGCTGGTCGGCTCGGAGGTCAGCAAGGAAAGGCAGGAGCTGGAGAACAACCCGGTTGCCGAGCAGCGGGAGCTGGCCGCGATGTTCCGCGCGCGGGGCGTGGATCCAGCCATCGCCAGGGAGGTTGCGGAGCAGATCTCCAGGAACCCGGCCGAGGCGCTGAACGTCCACGTCCGCGAGGAACTCGGCGTGGACCCGCACGACCTGCCCTCGCCGTTCACGGCGGCCGGAGCCTCGCTGCTCTCGTTCGCGGTCGGCGCGATCATCCCGCTGCTGCCCTTCCTGGCCGGCGTCAACTCACTTCCGCTGGCACTCGCCCTGGCAGCGCTGGCCGCCGTCGTCGGCGGTGGCTCCGTGGCCAGGCTGACCAGCCGGCCCTTCATCCGCGGCGCCGCCCGCCAGCTCATCCTCGGCGCCGCCGCTGCCGCCCTGACATTCGTCATCGGCTACCTGGTCGGCGGCGCAGTGGGCTGACCAGGCAAGCCACCCTTTGGGGAGGATCTGGCCGCAGCCACCCGCACGCCCGGGGAGCTCACCCACGTGGGCTGCTGACCAAGCGCTCTAATCGATCAGTTCGAAGTCGATGCCGAGGGCGCGGTAGGTCTCGGCGGCTCTGCGGTCGCGGGTGGCGAGCGGGATCTGGTGCTCGGCTGACGCGGCAGCGACAAGCGCGTCGTAGACGGCTCCGCCGGCGATACCCAGCGATGCCAGCCTGGTGTGGAGCCGTCGCGCGCCCTGGGTGCTCAGGAAGCGTGAGCCGGGGAAATTGTGGGCGAGCAGTTGGGCGATGACGGCTGGGGTGCGGCGGTTCGGTGGGGGCAGCCGGGTCAGGACGGAGAAGGTCTCGAAGGCCGCGTGGCCGCTGAGCCCGCACCGGCGGTCGCCGACGGCCTTCCTGGTGGCCTGGTGGTGTTCGTGCCCGGCGGTGACAAGGGCGACGGCGACGCTGGTGTCGATCAGGAGCTGAGGCGGGTCATCGCTGGTCGGCATCGCGCAGCATCCGGACCAGGTCGTCGCCGACGGGGCCGTCAGGAGCGGCCGGGATGACCAGCAGGCCGTCTTCGTCTTCCAGCCGGTCGTCTGGGGGCGGCTCTATGTGCAGGCCGGCGCCGTCGGCGGTCACCTCTACCTCGCCAGGCACCAGGCCAATGCTGTCCCGTAGCGTCTTGGGGATAACCAGGCGCCCTGCCTTGTCAATAGTTGCCCGCATACCATAAAAGTACCATCCAATTGGCATACTGCCCGGGTAGCCGGTTGCCAGTGCACACCGCCAGGCGGCGGGTGTCTTGAGTCAGTTGGCCAGATCGGCGGCGTAGCTTCGGAGCGCCCGGCTGCTACTGGGCGCCGATCGCGCGCTGGTAGCGGCGGCTCAGCTTGCGCAGGGCGTCCACCAGCTCGGGCGAGTCCACGACGGTGAAGTCGGCGTCCAGCAGTCCCAGGTGGAGGGCGAGCATCTCGGGGTGGTCCGAGCCTGGCTCGAACGAGCACCGGTCCTCGCCCAGGGGTTGCACCGCCACCGGGATCGGCAGGCGGCCGCGAACGTAGGCCGCGGGGGCCTGGACGATCACCTTGGCCCGGTACTTCCAGGTGGCTTCGCCGACGCCGCGAGCCACCCGGGCCATGATCTCCTCGTCGGGCGGCAGCGGGCGGGGGGCGAAGCGCGGCCCGGCCGGAGGGCGGGGCTGGATCCGGTCCACCCGGAAGGTGCGCCAGTCGTCGCGGCCGGTGTCCCAGGCCACCAGGTACCAGCGCCGCCGGTCGTTGACCAGGCGGTAGGGCTCGGCCGAGCGCCGGGTAGCCGTGCCGGAATGGGAGCGGTAGCCGAAGCGGAGCAGTTCGTGGTCCCGGCACGCGGTTGCGATCATGGTGAGGGTGTCCGGATCGACCGCCGGGCCGGGCGAGGGCATGGACAATGTAGCCGACTGGACGGCGCTGACCCGGTGGCGCAGCCGGGAGGGGAGCACCTGCTGCAGCTTGGCCAGGGCGCGCACCGAAGCTTCCTCGATCCCGGTGATCGAGGCGCTGGCGGCGGTGCGCAGGCCGACCGCGACGGCCACGGCTTCCTCGTCGTCGAGCAGCAGCGGCGGCAGGGCTCCCCCGGAGCCCAGCCGGTACCCGCCGGCCACTCCTGGGCGGGCCTCGACCGGGTAGCCGAGGTCGCGCAGCCGGTTGATGTCGTTGCGGATGGTGCGGGTGGTGACCCCGAGCTTGGCGGCCAGCTCGGCGCTCGTCCAGTCACGCCGGGCTTGCAGCAGGGACAGCAGGCGCAGCAGGCGGGCCGAGGTTTCCAGCATTCTTCAACTCTGACCATAATCTAGGAAAGGACCTTTCCTAGATTATGCCTAGCCTTCTTCTTGTCAGTACGAGCGCCGCGACAAGGAGAAACGCGATGAGCATTCAGGCCTTCCGCATCGAGGTTCCACAGGCCGAGGTTGACTACCTGCGCGGCCGGCTGGCCGGCGCCCGCTGGCCCGGCGAGATGCCCGGGGCGGGGTGGACCCGCGGGATACCGCTGGGGTATCTCAGGGAGCTGGCCGAGTACTGGCGCACCGGGTTCGACTGGCGGGCCGCCGAGGCGCGGCTGAATGAGTATCCGCAGTTCACCACCGAGATCGACGGGCAGCGGATCCATTTTCTGCACGTCAGGTCCGGCCGGGCCGATGCCAAGCCACTGCTGATCACCCATGGGTACCCCAGCTCGGTGGCCGAGTTTCTGGAGCTGATCGAGCCGCTGGTCAACCCGGCCGAAGGCCAGGCGTTCCATGTCGTCGCGCCGTCGTTGCCGGGGTATGCCTTCTCCACCCCGCTGGCCTCGGAAGGCTGGACCATGGGCCGCACCGCCCGGGCCTGGGCCGAGCTGATGCGGCGGCTTGGCTACCAGCGGTACGGCGTGCACGGCGGCGACATCGGGGCCGGGGTGTCGGGCATGGTCGCCGGGCTCGACGGTGAGCGTGTCATCGGCATGCACGTGGTGACCGATCCGCTGACCGCCGCCGCCACCGCCACCTTCATCCCCGGGATGGCTGACAAGCTCGATGAAAACGACCCGGTCGACAAGCTGATCGCGGACCGGATGGCCGCCTTCGGGAACGAGGGCTCCGGCTACCTGGCGATCCAGAACAGCCGGCCGCAGACCATCGGTTACGGCCTGACGGACTCGCCGGTGCTGCAACTCGCCTGGATCGCGGAGAAGGTTCACGAGTGGACCGACCTGCCGGTCGGCCGGGACCAGTTGCTGACCACCGTCAGCCTGTACTGGTTCACCGGGTCCGGCGCCAGCGCCGCGCACACCCTGTACGACCAGGCGCACTCCACCGACTGGGGGGCGCCACCGGAGGTGCCGCAGGGCTTCGCGGTGTTCGGTGCCGATGAGACGGTCCGCCGCCTGGTCCCGGCGCCGCCCGGTGCGCACTGGTCGGAGTTCGAGCGCGGCAGGCACTTCCCGGCGATGGAGGCCCCGGCCCTGCTGGCGGCGGACCTGCAGGCGTTCTTCGGCCCGCTGGAGTAGGTCAGGGCCGGCCAGCAGGCTGGATGTCTCCGTAATGGACAATGATGGTCTTCCCGGGGAACCAGCGCCCCACCCCGAACTCACCACACATCATGGCTGAACGAGTCGTCGGCATACCCACCGGGAGCGGACAGCAGGTTCAGGTCGGACTCGACCATCATCGTGACCAGCTCGTCGAACGTGGTGGAGGGTGTCCAGCCAAGCCGCTCCCGTGCCTTCGACGCGTCGGCGCAGAGCTTATCGACCTCGGCCGGGCGGATGAACGCGGCGTCGCACACCACGTGGTCGCGCCAGTCCAGCCCGGCCACCTCGAAGGCCCGCTGGACGAGCTGCTCCACCGAGTGCGTGATGCCGGTGCCGACGACGTAGTCGGCGGGCTCGTCCTGGGCGAGCATGAGCCGCATCGCGCGCACGTAGTCGCCGGCGAAGCCCCAGTCGCGGCTGGCCGACAGGTTGCCGAGGCGGAGCTGCCGGGCCAGGCCCAGCTTGATCTTGGCGGCGGCCACCGAGATCTTGCGGGTGACGAACTCCGTGCCGCGGCGCGGCGACTCGTGGTTGAACAGGATGCCGGACACCGCGTACATGCCGTAGGACTCGCGGTAGTTCTGGGTGAGGAAGTGCCCGTAGACCTTGGCCACGCCGTAGGGGCTGCGCGGGTGGAAGGGCGTTTCCTCGGTCTGCGGCGACTGGCGCACCTGGCCGAACATCTCCGATGAGGACGCCTGATAGAACCGGATCTGGCCGCGCCCGGGCGTGCGTGACGCGCTGATCCCGCTGCACACCCGGATCGCCTCGAGCACCCGGAGCACGCCGAGGCCGGTGACCTCGCCGGTGAGCTCCGCCTGCTGCCAGGACATGGGCACGTAGGAGATGGCCGCCAGGTTGTACACCTCGTCGGGCTGGGCCCGCTCGACGGCGGAGATCAGGCTGCCCTGGTCGAGCAGGTCGCCGCGGGCCAGCTTGACGTCGGCGAGCAGTTCCCGCACCCGCTGCACCCGCGGGTTGGACTGGCCGCGGACCAGGCCCCAGACGTCGTAGCCGAGGGCGAGCAGGTGCTCGGCGAGGTAGGAGCCGTCCTGCCCGGTTATGCCGGTGATCAGTGCGCGCTTAGCCAGCGGAACCTCCATGACGCTCGGGACCCGAACAGAATTCGGGCCACGTCGCCGGTAGCCTACCCAGCCCCGGCCAGCGCTCCGCCGGGATACCCGCAGGACGGGGTGTACCGGATGGTAATGTTCGCTGCCTGGAGGTCACGCAGCGCAGGCCTCGATCAGCTCGGCACATCCGGTTCTATCAGGCTTCTTACGAGGAAGGGCGACTGCGTGACCAGCGTGCGAGCCCGGCGCCCAGAAACGGCCACGCCGCAGACCACCGTGGCCCGGCTCGGCGGCGCGGCCGAGGCGGACCAGCCGCTGCGCATCGCGATGCTGTCCTACCGGAGCAAGCCGCACTGCGGCGGCCAGGGCATCTACGTCAGGCACCTCAGCCGCGAACTGTGCGCGCTCGGGCACAGTGTCGAGGTGTTCTCCGGCCAGCCCTACCCGGAGCTCGAACCCGGGCCGCAGTTGCGCCAGGTGCCGAGCCTGGACCTGTACCGGGATGACGATCCGTTCCGCACGCCGAAGCTGGGTGAGTACCGGGACTGGATCGACGTGCTCGAGGTCGCCGCGATGAAGACCGGCGCCTTCCCCGAGCCGCTCACCTTCAGCCTGCGCGCGCTGCGGGCACTGCGCCCGCGCAGCGGCGACTTCGACGTCGTGCACGACAACCAGGTGCTCGGCTACGGCCTGCTCGGCCTGGCCCGGCTCGGGCTGCCGCTGGTCACCAGCATTCACCACCCGGTCAGCGTGGACCGCCGGATCGAACTGGAGGCGACCCGCGGGCTGTCCCGGCTGGGCAAACGCCGCTGGTACGCGTTCGTCCGGATGCAGGGCCGGGTCGCGCACCGGGTGTCCATGAACGGCCCGATCCTGACCGTTTCCGAATCCTCACGCCGGGACATCATCAAGGACTTCCGGGCCGTCCCGGACAGCGTCAAGGTCATCCCGCTCGGCGTGGACACCCGCCTGTTCCACCCGCGCCGCCAGCCCAGGGTGGCGGGCCGGGTGGTCGCCGTGGCCAGTGCGGACTCGCCGATGAAGGGCGTGACCACGCTACTGCGCGCGTTCCGGAAGCTGCTGGATTCCGCGGCCGCGCCGGACGCCCACCTGATCGTGGTCAGCAAGCCCACGCCGGGCGGCCCGACCGACAAGCTGATGGGTGAGCTGGGCCTGGCCGGCCCGGTCCGGTTCACCCACGGGATGAGCAACGACGAACTCGCCGAACTGCTCGCCAGCGCCCAGATCGCCGTCGTGCCCTCGCTGTACGAGGGGTTCTCGCTGCCGGCCGTCGAGCACATGGCCTCGGGCACCCCGCTCGTCGCCTCCAGGACCGGCGCGCTGCCCGAGGTGACCGGGGAGGCCGCCGCGCTGGTCGAGCCCGGTGACGCGGACGAACTGGCCGCCGTACTCGGCCGGCTGCTCGCCTCCCCGGCCGAACGGGAGCGGCTCGGCGACGCGGCGCTGCGCCGGGTGCAGGAGCGGTTCGCCTGGCCCGCGGTCGCCCGCGCCACGGTGGCGCAGTACCGCGCGACGATCGGCGCAGTCAAGGGATGCTGACCGTCGAGTTTGGCCGTCTTGCCATCACCGGGGGGACGCGCGTGCTCGACCTCGGCTGCGGCGCGGGCAGGCACGCGTTCGAGGCGCTGCGGCGCGGCGCGGACGTGGTCGCGCTGGATGCCGACAAGGGCGAACTCGACCAGGTGAACGCCATGTTCGCGGCCATGTTCGAGGCCGGTGAGGTACCCCCCGGAGCGTCGGCGACGGCTGTATCGGGCGATGCCACCGCGATGCCGTTCCCTGATGCCAGCTTCGACCGGGTGATCGCCGCCGAGGTGCTCGAGCACATCCCCAGCGACCAGCGGGCGATGAACGAGATCGCCCGGGTGCTGCGCCCGGGCGGCATCGCCGCGGTGACCGTGCCCGCCTGGCTGCCCGAACGCATCTGCTGGGCGCTGTCCGACGACTACCACAACGTCCCCGGCGGCCACGTCCGCATCTACACCAGGGCCGAGATCGAAGCCAAGCTCACCCTGGCCGGGCTCGCCGTCGGCCCGCACCACCACGCGCACGGGCTGCACTCGCCCTACTGGTGGCTGAAGTGCGCGGTCGGTGTGCACGACGACGAGCACCCGGCCGCCCGGGCCTATCACCGGCTGCTCGTCTGGGACATTATGAAGCGGCCAGCCGTTACCAGGTTGGCGGAGCGGGCTCTCAATCCGTTGATCGGGAAGAGCCTCGTTGTGTATGCGGAAAAGAAATTCTCTTGTTACGGCGGTACCTTCCCAGTCAGGGAGAGGGCGAATGCCGGCGTATGAGGGCCTTGCCTTCGGGCTGCGCCCGGCCGGCTTGCCCGAGGTGCCGGGTGTCCTGACCGCCGATCAGCTCCTGGCCACCGGCCGCAGCATCGCGGCCATGCAGCAGCCCAGCGGGGCGATCGGCTGGCCGGACGGTCACGCCGACGCGTGGAACCACGTGGAGTGCGCGATGGCGCTGACCACGTGCGGGCTGACCGGCCCCGCGCGCCGCGCCTACCAGTGGCTGCGCTCGGCCCAGCGGGCGGACGGCTCCTGGCCCAGGGAGACGGTGGGCCAGGTGGTCACCAACGCGGCCGGGGAGAGCAACCAGACCGCCTACGTGGCGGTTGGAGTCTGGCACGAACTCCTTGTGACCGGGGACGAGGAGTTCGCCGCACAGATGTGGCCGGTGGTCCAGCGGGCGATGGAGTTCGTGCTCGGCCTGCGCGCGCCGCGCGGTGAGATCATCTGGCAGCGGGAGGCCGACGGCAGCCCGGCGTCGTTCGCCCTGCTGGCCGGCTGTTCCAGCATCCACCAGAGCCTGCGCTGCGCGATCTCGCTGGCCGAGCTGGCCGGCCAGCCGCAGCCGGACTGGGAGCTGGCCGCCGACCAGCTCGCCCACGTCATCGCCGGCCACCCGGAGGCGTTCGAGGACAAGAGCTGGTTCTCGATGGACTGGTACTACCCGGTGCTGGGCGGGGCGGTGCGCGGCGACGCGGCCCGGGACCTGCTGGCCGCCCGGTGGGAAGAGTTCACCGAGCCGGGGATCGGCGTGCGCTGCGTCAGCAACGAGCCCTGGGTGACCGGCGCGGAGACCTGTGAGCTGGTGCTCGCCCTGGACGCGGTTGGCGACCGGGACACGGCCGGGGAACTGTTCGCGGTCATCCAGCACCTGAGGGACGACGACGGTGCGTACTGGACCGGCTGGCAGTTCGCCAACCGGGCGCACTTCCCGGCCGAGCGGAGCAGCTGGACGGCGGCGGCGATCATCCTGGCCGCGGACGCGCTGTCCGGCGCGACCGGCGGGGCCGGGCTGTTCCGTGACGCCGGCGCCGGGCTGCTCACCGGGAGCCCACCCGCCGACCCGGCCGCCTGCGGCTGCGCCGCCGCCGGAATGTCCCGCTAGCGCCTCAGCCGATCCCCTCGCCGGTGCGCTCCAGCACGCGCAGCGAACCGTGCACCCGGACCTCGGTGAACGCGCCGGAAGCCAGGGCCCGCCGGTAGATGCGGTAGGGCGCCTGGCCGCCGTCGGCAGGATCGGGGAACACGTCGTGAATGGCCAGTGCGCCGCCACGGGCCAGGTGCGGGGCCCAGCCCTGATAGTCGGCGATCACGGCGGCGTCGGTGTGGCCGCCGTCGATGAACAGCATCCCGACCGGGCTGGCCCACAGCCTGGCCACGTCGGCCGACCGGCCGACGATCGCGATGACGCTGTCCTCCAGGCCGGACGCGGCCAGGTTCGACCGGAAGTGCGGCAGCGTGTCCAGCCGCCCGGTCGCGGGATCGACCAGCTCGGTGTCGTGGTACTCCCAGCCGGGCTGGTTCTCCTCCGAACCGCGGTGGTGATCCACCGTGATCACGAACTGGCCTTCCGTACGGGCGGCCGCGGCCAGGTAGATCGTGGACTTGCCGCAGTAGGTGCCGATCTCCACGACCGGCCCGAGCCGGGCATAGCCGGCGGCGGTCTCGTGCAGCGCCAGGCCCTCGTCGTCCGGCATGAACCCCTTGGCCGACTGCGCCGCCTTGATGAGTCCGGCATCCACCCCTGCCTGCCCTCCCGGTAGTGTGGCGCCAAGCGCGATGAAAGGCAGCCGAGGATGAGAGTACGCGCCGACTATGACCTCTGTGAGTCGAACGCGGTGTGCGCGGGGCTCGTGCCCCAGGTCTTCGAGGTGGACGACGAGGACAACCTGAACATCCTGGTGACCGACATTCCGCCGGAGCTGGAAAGCCAGGTGCGGCACGCGGTCATGTCGTGTCCCAAGACGGCGCTGTCGCTCACCGACAACGAGGGCAACCCCATCGAGGCCTGACTCTGTCCTATCCCGCCCGGCCCTATCCCGCCCGGCCCGGTAACGAGGCCTGCGAGGCCGGCTGGGAGTCGGTCTGCGGCTTGGGCGGCTGCGGCAGGGCGGTGTAGCGCTCGGGAAGCACGCCGATGTCGTAGGCGAGCCGGTTGCGGTCCGCCGGGTAGATGTGCCGGGTGAACCTGATCGGGCGCCGCGTGTCGTAGGCGGTCCGGTCGACGATCACCAGCGGGACCCCGGCCGGGAGCTGGAAGAAGTTGTGCTCGGCCGCGTCCGGCATCCGGGCGGTGATCTCGTCGCGGTAGCTGACCTGCTCATAGCCCAGCTCGGCCAGCAGCCGGATCACGCCCTGGCGGATGCTCCCGGCCAGTTCCAGCGGCGTTCCCCTGGCGATGTCCAGCGGGTAGAAGGAGCTCAGCATCGACCAGGGCTTGCCGTCGATGAGCCGCTCGGCGTGCCGCATCACCACCGAGTCGCCGGGCTGGATGTCAAGACGTGCGGCGACGTCCTCGGCGGCCTGGTGAATCTCCACCACGAAGCGGAGCGTCTGCGGGTCCCGGCCGGCCAGCTTCACCGCGTGCACGTAGCCGCTGCCGCCACCCGGCGCGGCCTCGCTCTGCCAGCCCTTCTCGGCCGACAGCCGGACCGTGTACGGGATGATCTCGTCGGCGACGAACGTGCCGAGACCCTGCCTGGGCACCACAAGACCCCTGTTCATCAGGGCTGCGATGCCAAGCCGCACCGTGTTGCGCGAGGCCTGGTAGGTCTGGCACAGTTCCGGTTCGCTGGGCAGCCGGTCACCGGGCCGCAGTTGCCCACGCTCGATCTGAAGCAGCAGGTCGTCGGCTATCCGCTGGTACTTGGGCTCCGGCATGTATGCCTCTCATGGCAGGGAGCTACATAGTTCTAACCACTTGGCTAGAACATTCCACTCGTTCTGTCGTTTAAAACATTGAGCTCATTGGTATGAGTCAGGTGACACACATCATATAGGGATGTAGAACCCAACCCTCAGGAGCCGCGCCGCGAGTGGCGGCGGGTTCACCGGACGGACCGTCCGCCCCAGTTCTGCGTGGACCAAGCACCCAGGGGAGGTGCACATCATGTTCGGTCTGCTGATCGTCATCGCGGCCGCGGCCGCCGGCGCGGTGGCCGCGGTCATCCTGCTCGTGGCCTGGGCCGTCCGGCGAGAGGATGCCTATCTCACGATGGCGGACCCGGCTCCGGGCCGGGCCGCCCACTTCGTCCGCCGCCTGCTCGGCCTGTACGCCATCGGCGTGGCGAGCCCCGGCCAGGACCAGCACACGCCACGGGACGGCGGTCCCGCCCCGTGGCCGGACCCCGGCGACCTTCCCGCCGACTGGCCCGGACCTCGGGGGCCCGGGCCGGCCCGGTGGGACACCCTGGCCGGCGTCTAGCCCGGCCAAGAAAGCGCCGGCGACGGGATCCAGGATCCTTCCAAAATCATAAGATGATCATGAAATCAGTTCCTGGCCTTCGGCAGTCAGTCAGCGAACATTGATTTTGGAAGGAATCTTCCGGGGTGCTGATCAGGTCCCGTCGCCGGCCACCAGTCACGCTGCACCCGGCCTGGGCAACCGGGCCGGGGCCGTAGCGATCGACCCGTCCCCGGCCACCAGTCACGCTGCGCCCCCGGGGCCTGTCCCGGGGGCCTTGCTACTGGGCGCGCAGCCGGGACAGGCGGCTGAGGGCCTCTTCGAGCACCGAGGCCCGCTTGCAGAAGGCGAACCGGACCTGGGTGCGGCCGGCCTCCTTGTCGTCGTAGAAGACCCCGCTCGGGACGGCGACCACGCCGGCCCGGCGGGGCAGCTCACGGCAGAACGCCAGCCCGTCGGTCTCGCCGAACGAGCGGATGTCGGTGGTGACGAAGTAGGTGCCGGCCGGCCGGTACACCTCGAACCCGGCCCCGGCCAGGCCCTCGCACAGCAGGTCACGCTTGCGGCGCAGGTCATCGCGCAACCCGGTGAAGTAGGCGTCGGGCAGCCTGAGCGCCTCGGCGATGGCGTACTGGAACGGGCCGCCGCTGACGAACGTGAGGAACTGCTTGGCGGTCTTGACCGCGGTCACCAGCTCGGCGGAGGCCATCACCCAGCCGATCTTCCAGCCGGTGAAGGAGAAGGTCTTGCCCGCCGAGCTGATCGACACCGTGCGCTCGCGCATGCCCGGCAGCGAGGCGATCGGCACGTGTTCCCCGTCGAACACCAGGTGCTCGTACACCTCGTCGGTGATCACCAGCAGATCCCGGCTGCGGGCCAGCTCGGCGACCGCGGCCAGCTCCGCCGGGGTGAGCACGGCGCCGGTCGGGTTGTGCGGGGTGTTCAGCAGGATGATCCTGGTGCGCGGGGTGACCGCCGCCGCCAGTGCGCCGGTGTCCGGCCGGAAATCCGGCGGCCGCAGGGTGACCGGCACCCGGGTCCCGCCGGCCATGGCGATGCAGGCGGCGTAGGAGTCGTAGTACGGCTCCAGCGCGATCACCTCGTCGCCCGGCTCGACCAGGGCGAGCAGGGCCGCCGCGACCGCCTCCGTGGCGCCCGCCGTCACCAGCACCTCGGTGGCCGGGTCGTAGTCCAGGCCGTACCAGCGCTTCTGGTGCCAGGCGATGGCGTGCCGCAGCTCGGGGATGCCGGGCCCCGGCGGGTACTGGTTGCCGCGGCCGGCCATGATGGCCTCGGACGCGATCTTGGCGATCTCACGTGGGCCGTCGGTGTCGGGGAAGCCCTGGCCGAGGTTGACCGCGCCCGTCTCGACGGCGAGCGCCGACATCTCGGCGAAGATCGTGGTACCCATCCCGGCGAGCCTGCGATTGAGCAAAGGTCGGTTCACCCCGCCATGACATCATGCCGTGCTCAGTATCCAGAAGCCGAGCTACGCTTCGGGCATGCGAGTCGCCGTATGCCAGATTCCGGTCAGCGCCGATCCAGCCGTGAACATGAGCCGCATCCAGGTGGCCCTGGCCGATGCGGCCGAGCAGTATGCCGACCTCGCGGTGTTCCCCGAGGGGACGCAGGCCCGGTTCGGCAGCGACCTGCGTGCGGTCGCCGAGCCGCCGCAGGGCGCGTTCGGCAGCCAGCTCGGGGAAACCGCGGGCAAGCTGGGCATCGCCGTGGTCGCGGGGATCTTCGAGCCCGCCACCGACGGCCGGGTGCACAACACGACGGTCGCCTTCGACTCCACCGGTCGGCTGGTCGCGGCCTACCGGAAGATTCACGTGTTCGACTCGTTCGGGCAGCGCGAATCCGACCTGGTCGCGCCCGGCGCCCAGCCGCTCGTCGCCGACCTGGCCGGGCTGCGGGTCGGCTTCCTCACCTGCTACGACGTCCGGTTCCCCGAGCACGCGCGGGCGCTGGTCGCCCAGGGGGCCGAGCTGATCGTGCTTCCGTCGGCCTGGGCGGCGGGCCTGTTCAAGGAGGAGCACTGGGTCACGCTGGTCCGGGCCAGGGCGATCGAGAACACCGTCTGGGTGGCGGCCGCGGGCCAGGTTCCCGACCCCGGCGAGCCGCCCACCCGGGCGCCGACCGGCGTCGGGCGCAGCCTGGTGGTGGACCCGATGGGCGTGACCAGGCTCGACCTCGGCCCGTTCCCCGCAGTGGGGGTCGCCGAGATCGACCGCGAGCTGACCGCCAGGGTCAGGACCGAGGTGCCCTGCCTGCAGCACCGCCGGCCGGATGTGTTCACGGCTTAGCCGGCACCGCCTGGCCGGCCGTGCCGGTCCACAGGATCGGCTGCTCGGCCAGCGGGGTTGCGGTGAACCCGACCCCGATCAGGCCGGAGCGGGTCGTGGCGAGCGCGGTGATCTGCTGGGTGCCCGGCCCGTCCAGCCCGGGGCCGGTGGGCTCGTGCACCTGCCAGCTTGACCCGTTCGCCGACGTCCAGAAGACGACCCGCTGGTTACCCGGCGGGCCCACGGTGCCCACCGCGACGAAGCCCCGCTTCCCGGTCGCGGTCAGTGCCGTAACCGCGGCCGGCCCGCCGGGCGCGGCGAGCTTGACCGGCCGCCAGAGCGTGCCGCCGTCCGCGGAGTACTCGGCGAACGGCACCGCCCCGCTGGCCGTGGCCTGCATCCCGGTGGCCACGATCACCTTGCCGTGGGCGGCTACGGTCAGCAGCGCGGCCGACGTCGCCCCCGGTGGCGGGCCGACCTGGGTCAGCGTCCACTGCTTGCCGTCGGCGGAGGTCCAGACCGCCGGAGTGCTGCCGTTCGCGCCGGCCACCACGTACCCGGGCCCGCCGGCGGTCACCGCGTTCATCTGCGGGTGGCCGAATCCGGTGAGCTGGCCGGCCGCCCGGGTCCAGCCGGTGAGGCCGGATGACCACCAGGCGGCCGCCACGGTCCGCGCCGGGATGGTCTTCTTGGCGGTCCGCTTGCGGTGATGGGTGACGGTCGTCGTGGTGACCGTGTGCGCCGGGGTGACCTGGCTGCCGATGATGACGTAACCGGCCGGTCCCGCCGCGACCTGGCGGACGGTGATGCCCTGGCCGGCGAAGGCGCTCTGGCCGGCCACCGGCTGCCAGTTCGTCCCGTCCGCCGAGGTCAGGATCAGCGGCTGGCTGGGCCCGCCAGCGACCACACCACCGACCGCGACCCAGCCCGCTCCGCCGTGCGCCACACCGGTGAGAGCGGCGAGCCCTTGGGTGCTGAGTGCGGCCGATCTGACCTGCGACCACCGCCGGCCCGTGGCCGACCAGATGGCCGGATACCCGTCCGCGGCGCCGACGGCGATCTGCCCGCTGGTGGCCGTCGCGATGTCGTAGACGCCGAGGGAGGGCTGCGCCGCGCCGCCGGGGTTCACCGGGGTGACATGCCCACCCGGGCCGGCCACGACCAGGTATGGCTGCTGCTGCACCGCGCTGGGCGTGGTGGTGCCGCCCACCACCACGGTGCCGCCGGTGGTCACCGTGACCTGTGCGGGCGACTGCGCCGCGGTGCCGACGCCGGGGACGCTGTTCCATGAGCTGCCGTTCGTGCTGACGTACGCGATCCGGCTGCCATTGGCGAGCTGGCCGACCGCCGCGGCACCCTGGTCGCTGCCGCCGACCTTGCCGAAGTGAAGGCCGGCCCGCTTCCCGGCGGTCAGCGTGGCCGCCTGGCTCCAGGTGCGCCCGTCGGCGGAGGTGTAGACGACCCCGTCAGATCCGGCCGTCCTGGAGCTGCCCGGCCGGATCGCCACGAACCCGGACCCGGTCGCGGCGATGCCGTCCACCCAGGACGTCGCGCCGCCGGTGACCGGAGGGGTCGCCGCGGCCCAGGTCGCGCCGCCGTCGGTGCTCCGCCAGATGCCGGCCGAACTCGAGGTGGTCCGGTGCCTTCCCTTGCCACGGACGGTGGTGACCGCTCCGTCGATGATCACGTCGCCGCCGTGGGCGGCCACGCCACGCAGATCCTGCACGGTCTGCCCGGGGCCGGCCAGGTGCAGCTTGGCCGCGCCCAGCCGCTGCCAGATCTCCCCGTTCGACGACGTCCACAGCACCGGGCTGTGGCCGTTGCGCCCGACGGCGACAAAGTCGGTGCTGGTCCGGGCCAGTGCGACCACCTGGTCGCCGGGCTGCACCGGCGCGATCCCGCCGTCGCCGGTGAGCGTCCACGCCGTGCCGTTGCGGCTGGTCCAGGTCACTCCGGCGCCGACCGCCAGCCAGCCGCCCGGCCCGCCTGCGATCAGTTGCGGCCTGGCCGTTGGCGCCGGCGCCGCCCCGCTGGCCGTGCTCACCGGGGCGAGCCGCCAGCTGTGGCCGCCGTCGGTGGACACCAGGAACTGGGCGCGGGGGATCCACTGGCCGGTCTCATAACCGGCGGCGACCACCGTCGTGCCGTAGGCCGCCACCGAACTGACCGACTGGAAGATGCCACGGGCCGCCTGGGTGGGGCTGGTGGCGAAGTCGGCCCCGGCCGCCGCCGCGGCCGGGAACGGCGGGGCGGCGGCCCTGTCGTGCGGCTTGGCGCGCAGCGGGCCGAAGACGAACAGCCCGGCCACGACCAGCGCCGCCACCACGATGACGATGAGGACGGTCAGCCAGACCCGCCGGCCGGGCCGCAAGCCGCCACCTGCCGCGGGCCGGCCTGCGCCGGCCTTGGCCAGCGGGCCGCCAGCCCGCGAACCGCCGGGCAGCGCCGTGCTGGAAAGGCCACCGAGGGTCCGGGCCGGCAGGCGGCCGGCCGCACTGGCGCCGGCCCGCCCCGGCGACCGGGTGAGAGCCTGGACCGCACCCCGCTGCTTGCCCGCCGGCGTGGCCTGGACGCGATCCCACTCCGCCTCGGCGGGCTCCCAGTCACCGGCCGGGCGCTGCCACTCGATCCCCGATTCCCGCCATGCCTTCTGGGCGTACTGCCAGACCGACGGGGTGCTCAGGCCGCGCGCCTCCCGGCCGGTCTGGCTACCGGGCTCGCCGTCGCCGGTGCCCAGGCCCGGCCCACCCGGGTAGCCGCGCAACGCCGGCGTGGCGGCGACCACCGGCGGGACCGGCTGATAGCCCGCGGCACCGGAGCCCGCGCCGGGACCGGGCGCCAGGGTGGCGGCCGGCTGCCCGGCGCCAGGCCCTCCGCCCGGCGGCTCATGGCTTTCCCCCTCATCGGCCTGCGGCGGCGGGTAATCCCCGGGCGGTCCGTAACCAGGCCCGTAGCTGTAGTCACCGCCGCCGTCCGGGTCGCCGTAGCCGGGCCCGTAACCGTAGCCGCCGTCGTAGCCGTAGTCGGCCAGTGGCTCGGACCCAAGTCCCCCCGCGTCCCCGGCCTCAGCCTCCTGACCTGCCACGGGTTGCTGGCCGGACTTCTCGTCAGGCGATCCGGCGGGGCCGGTGCCAGGGCCGGTGTGCCCCGTCTCACCGCCCTGCGGGTTGCCTGTCGTACTCACTCCAATACCCCAGCCCGTGATGGAATGCGTATCCGGATACCGCGGGATAATCTCCCGCCGCCCCGATCGTACCGGGCATGGCCTGGCAGCCAGTTGCCTCTGCCCAGGCCGCCACTAACCCGTTACATGCGATGACCTGGACGGGTTTATGCCCTGGCCCGCAGTCACGGCTTCAGGAGGCGGCGACGCGGCGCGGGATCAGGTCCCTGACCGCGAGCCGCAGGCTCTCCATCTCGTCGTCGCTGACCCGCTCGATGAAGCGCCGCATGGTGATGACCCGGTTGCCGCCGGAGCGCAAGACCTCGGCCATCAGCCGGGCGTCGTGCTCCTCGCGCGCCTCGGCGGGCCAGTAGCGCCAGGCCCGGCCGTGCTTGTCGCGGCACAGCACGCCCTTGCGGTGCAGGATGTCCATCACCGTCATCACGGTCGTGTAGGCCACCGGGCGGGCGTAGCTCATCCGCTCGCGCACCTCGCGGACGGCATAGGGGCGATCCGCCGCCCACATCACGTCCATGATCGCGCTTTCGAGTTCCCCGAACTCCCGCACGTAGCCCACCTCCGTTTGCACAGCTAAGCACGGCAGACCCAGGCGTATACAGCGACAATTCGGCGCGAAGGACAGCTAACGTGCACGGCGGCGAGGGAATCCTCTCCCGGATTCACCTGTTCTCATCCTGGTAACACCCGGCGTCGCGGCGGCCGAACGCCGCACCTGGCCCCCTTGACGACGGGTAGCCTTGAGCTAGCCAGGATGGGTATTCGAGCGGAGAGGCCGATGTCCGCAGTGTCTCCTGAGTCGCGGCGGGCGTCCGCGAACCTTGCCGGGTCAGCAGCCGGCCCACTCGCCAACGGCGATTCCGGGTCAGCGGACGGCAGCCACGACCCCGGCCTCGTCACCACCGCAACGGACTTCGGCCCCAACGAGTGGCTCGTCGACGAGCTGTACCAGAGATACCAAGCCGACCCCGCCTCGGTGGATCCCGCCTGGTGGAACTTTTTCGCCGACTACCAGCCGTCGGCCACCGGCCGCGAGGCGCCGCTGACAGCGGAGGCGGAGACCGCCGCCGCGCTGGCCGCACCGGCGCCCGCCGCTCCCCCGGCGCAGCCACAGCCCCCCGCCCCCGCCCCCGCCCCCGCTGCGCCGCAGGCCGCCGCTGCCCCGGCCGCCGCTGCCCCGGCCGCGGCGGCGCCGGCCGCACCGGCACAGCCGGCCGCGGCGCGCCCTGCGGCCGACGGGGAGCAGACCAGGCTGCGCGGCGCCGGGGCACGGACGGCGGTCAACATGGCCGCGAGCCTGAGCGTCCCGACGGCGACCAGCGTGCGGGCGATCCCCGCCAAGCTGCTCATCGACAACCGCATCGTGATCAACAACCACCTGGGCCGGGGCCGGGGCGGCAAGATCTCGTTCACCCATCTGATCGGCTTCGCCGTGGTCAAGGCGCTCGCCTCGATGCCGGAGATGAACTACTCCTTCGCCGAGGTGGATGGCAAGCCGACGCTGATCAGGCCGGCCCACGTGAACTTCGGCCTGGCCATTGACGTCCGTAAGGACGACGGCTCGCGCCAGCTGCTGGTGCCGGGCATCAAGGCCGCCGAGACCATGGACTTCCGCCAGTTCTGGATGGCCTACGAGGACCTGATCCGCCGGGCGCGCACCGGCAAGCTCACGGTCGACGACTTCGCCGGCGTGACCATCAGCCTGACCAACCCGGGCACGATCGGGACCGAGCATTCGGTGCCCAGGCTGATGCCCGGCCAGGGCTGCATCATCGGCGTCGGCGCGATGGACTACCCGGCGGCCTACCAGGGCGCGTCGGAGGAAACCCTGACCAGGCTGGCGATCAGCAAGTCGGTCACGCTCACCTCGACCTATGATCACCGGATCATTCAGGGCGCCCAGTCCGGTGAGTTCCTGCGGGTGATCCACGAGCTGCTGCTCGGCCGGAACGGCTTCTACGACGAGGTGTTCAGCTCGCTGCGGGTGCCCTACGAGCCGGTCCGCTGGGTGCGCGACCTGCCGGCCGGGCACGAGGACGACGTCTCCAAGCCGGCCCGGGTACACGAGCTGATCCATGCCTACCGGGTGCGCGGTCACCTGATGGCCGACACCGACCCGCTGGAGTACAAGCAGCGCAAGCACCCCGACCTGGACATCAACCAGCACGGTCTCACCCTGTGGGACCTGGAGCGCGAGTTCGCGACCGGTGGCTTCGGCGGCAAGCCGCTGATGAAGCTGCGGGACATTCTCGGTGTACTGCGCGACTCCTACTGCCGGACGGTGGGCATCGAGTACATGCACATCCAGGAGCCGGACGAACGCGCCTGGATCCAGGCCCGGGTCGAGCGGCCGCACGACTCGGCCGGCCACGACGAGCAGATCAGCATTCTGAGCCGGCTGAACGTGGCCGAGGCCTTCGAGATGTTCCTGCAGACCAAGTTCGTCGGGCAGCGCAGGTTCTCGCTGGAGGGTGCCGAGTCGCTGATCCCGCTGATGGACGCCGTGCTGACCGAGGCGGCCCGCACGCCGCTGGACGAGGCCGTCATCGGTATGGCCCATCGCGGCCGGCTGAACGTGCTGGCCAACATCGTCGGCAAGTCCTACGCGCAGATCTTCCAGGAGTTCGAGGGAAACCTGGATCCGCGCAGCATGCACGGCTCCGGCGACGTGAAGTACCACCTGGGCGCCGAGGGCACCTACACCGGCACCGACGGTTCTTCGATCAGCACCTCGCTGGTCGCCAACCCCAGCCATCTGGAGGCGGTCGACCCGGTGCTGGAGGGCGTGGTGCGGGCCAAGCAGGACCTGATCGACAAGGGCGAGCCCGGGTTCACCGTGCTGCCCGTGCTGATCCATGGCGACGCCGCGTTCGCCGGCCAGGGCGTGGTGGCCGAGACGCTCAACCTGTCCCAGCTTCGCGGGTACCGGACCGGCGGCACCGTGCACATCGTGGTGAACAACCAGGTCGGCTTCACCACCGCGCCCGAGTACTCCCGCTCCAGCGTGTACGCCACCGATGTGGCCAGGATGATCCAGGCGCCGATCTTCCATGTGAACGGCGACGACCCGGAGGCCGTGGTGCGGGTCGGCAGGCTCGCCTTCGCCTACCGGCAGGCGTTCCGCAAGGACGTCGTCATCGACATGATCTGCTACCGGCGCCGGGGGCACAACGAGGCGGACAACCCCTCGTTCACCCAGCCGCTGATGTACGACCTGATCGACGCGCGGCGGTCGGTCCGCAAGCTCTACACCGAGGCGCTGATCGGCCGCGGCGACATCACGCTGGAAGAGGCGGAGCACGCGCTGCGCGACTACCAGCAGCAGCTCGAACGGGTCTTCACCGAGACGCGGGAGGCGACGAGCAGGCCCGCCGACCCCGGGGCCGTGCTCAAGGCGCCGGCCGAGGCGGACGAGTCCATCGACCACGGCGCGGTGCCGACGGCGATCAACGAAGAGATCATCAAGCGGATCGTCGACACCCAGCTCAACCTGCCCGACGGTTTCACCCCGCACCCGCGGCTGCAGCCGCTGCTGCAGCGCCGGGCCACCATGGTCGCCGGGGACACGATCGACTGGGCGACCGGCGAGATGCTGGCGTTCGGCTCGCTGCTGATGGACGGGCACGGGGTCAGGCTGGTCGGGCAGGACACCCGGCGCGGCACGTTCGGCCAGCGGCACGCCGTGCTGGTGGACCGGACGACCGGTGCCGAGTACACCCCGCTCAGGCAGTTCAACACGGGCAACGCGAAGTTCCACGTGCACGACTCCCTGCTGTCGGAGTTCGCCGCCGTCGGCTTCGAGTACGGGTACTCGGTGGTCCGGCCCGACGACCTGGTCTGCTGGGAGGCGCAGTTCGGCGACTTCGTCAACGGCGCCCAGTCGATCGTCGATGAGTTCATCAGCTCGGGCGAGCAGAAGTGGGGTCAGCGCTCCAGCGTGGTCCTGCTGCTGCCGCACGGCTATGAGGGCCAGGGACCCGACCACTCATCCGGGCGGGTGGAGCGTTTCCTCGGGCTGTGCGCGCAGGACAACATGACGGTGGCGATCCCCACCACGCCGGCCAACTACTTCCACCTGCTCCGCTGGCAGGCGCTGTCCGGCCGGCACAAGCCGCTGATCGTCTTCACGCCCAAGTCCATGCTGAGGCTGAAGACTGCGACATCCGCGTCGGCGGACTTCACCACCGGGGCCTTCCAGCCGGTGATCGGGGACCGGCTGACCGGCGGCGACGCGGCCCGCGCCGTGCGCCGGGTGGTGTTGTGCACCGGCAAGATCTACTACGACCTCGCCGAGCGTCAGCAGGCCACGGCCTCGCCGACCGCGCTGGTGCGGATGGAGCGGCTCTACCCGCTTCCGCTGGCCGAACTGCGGGCCGAGCTGTCCAGGTACCCGCAGGACGCGGAGCTGATCTGGGTGCAGGAGGAACCGGCCAACATGGGCGCGTGGCCGCGGATGGCACTGAAGCTCCCCGAGCACCTTGGCCGGCCCATCGGCTGCATGTCGCTGCCACCGAGCTCCGCACCGGCCGCGGGCTCGGCCACCAAGCACCGGACCGAGCACCAGGCGCTGGTAGAGGCGGCCCTGCTGCCCGGCCAGAACGCCGGCGCGTAGCCTGGAGCCTGCCGAGAATGGGCGGGTGGATGAGATGTACTTCACCGATCGTGGCATAGAAGAACTCGAGGACCAGCGGGGGGACGAAGAGGTCAGCCTGGCCTGGCTGGCCGACCGCCTGCGGGAGTTCGTCGACCTGAATCCCGAGTTCGAGCCGGCGATCGACCGGCTCGCCGGCTGGCTGGCCGCGACCACTGACGACGACTGAATCCCGGCGGGACCACGGCCATGTTGACTTTCGGTAAACGCGATATATCGTATGTTGAGTGCGGCAATGTCTCGTACAGCACTGAAGCGCGCTGTACGAGCCGCCCTGACCTGGCCCGCCGCGGCACGGGCGGGCATGGCAGCGGCAGAACCCACAGCGGTGCGTCTCACCGCTGCGAACCGCACGCAACGGAAGGACTCGCGTGATGACTCGCTGGACCATCGACTCCCCGGCCGCCCTGGACTTCGACGGCATCGTCGCGCTCCGGGTCAGGATCGTCGCTGGCTCAGTCGCCGTGCTCGCCACCGCCGACAAGCCCCGGCTCGAAGTGACCGAGGTGTCCGGCCAGCCGCTGCTGGTGACCCACGAGGCCGGCATCCTCACCATCGGGTATGAGGACCTGAGCTGGAACGGGCTGCGCGGCTGGCTCAAGCCCCAGCGGCATTCGGCGAACATCACGATCATGGTGCAGAAAGACTGCCCCACCCAGGTCGGCGTGATGAGCGCCAGCGCTGTCGTGTCCGGGGTGTCCGCCAGGACATCGCTCAAGAGCGTGTCGGGAGACATGACGCTGGACGGCGTTGCCGGAGCGGTCGACGTGAACACGGTCTCCGGGAACGTCGAGGCGCAGGACCTGAACGGCCAGGTCGTCTTCCACTCGGTATCGGGCGACCTGACCCTGGCCGACGGCTGCATCGGGGGCCTGGACGCGAAGACCATGGGCGGCGGGCTGACCGCCGACGTGGCACTCGGCCCCGCCGGTGAGATGAAGGTCAGCACACTGTCCGGCGACGTCGCGCTGCGGCTGCCGGTGGGGACGGATGCGCGGGTGGACCTGCGCACCAAGTCTGGACGAATGCACAGCGACTTCGACGCGCTGAAGCCGTCCATCAGCGCGGGCACGAAGTCCCTGGCCGGCACGCTCGGCACCGGATCGGGCAAACTCACGGTCAGCAGCATGTCCGGCGACGTGACAATCCTGCGGCGAAGTCGCAGGCTAACCCCCGAGGACCTGTTCGACGGCGGGGAACCCGGCGAACCAGCCGGGTCACGCGCGGAAGAACGCACAGAAGAAGCAGCCACCATGGGCATGGGCGGCTCGACCGAGGAAGGCGATGCCCGATGAGCCCGGTGTTCCGTCACGGCAGGCTGCGGCTCTACCTGCTCAAGCTGCTGGACGATGCCCCCAAGCATGGCTATGAGGTCATCCGGCTGCTGCAAGACCGTTTCATGGGTGTGTACGCTCCCTCCCCCGGCACCATCTACCCCCGGCTGGCCCGCCTGGAAGAAGAGGGCCTGGTCACCCACGACGAGGTAGAAGGCAAGAAGGTCTACCGGCTGACCGAGAAGGGCCGCGCCGAGATCCGCGAACGGGTGGACGACCTGGCCGAGCTCGAGGAAGAGATCACCGAATCCGTGCGGGACATCGCCCGCGAGGTGAAGGAAGACGTCAGGGAGACCGTCCGCAGCCTGCGCGAGGAAATAGCCCGCGCCGCCAGGGACGTGCACCGCGAGGGCAGGCGGCCGCAAGATGACTTCGAGCGGATCCGCGACCAGGCCCGCCGCGCCGCCGAAGAGGCCCGCGACCAGGCCCGGCGCACCCGCGAGGAAGCCCGGCAGACCCGCGAAGAGGCCAAGGAAAACGCGCAGCATCAGCGCGAAAGTGCCAAGCGGGAGCGGGATGTCTGGCGGCGCGAAACCGACGAGCAGGACGAGCGCGCCGGCTGGGAACGTGGCCCCTTCGGGGCGGCCCGCGAGACGCGCGAAGACTACGAGCAGGCCGGCGCCCGCTTCCGCGCTGGGCGCGGCAGGTCCAAGAAGGACTGGGCCGACTGGTCCGGCCTGCGTGACTGGCCTGGCTGGCGCGACTGGTCCGGCCTGAAAGACTGGCCCGGCTGGCGGGACATGCCCGGTGGTCACGACTGGCCAGGCTCCGGCCGCCGGCCCGGCTGGCCCGACCCGGCCAAGTTCCGCGACCTCTGGCCCGACCCGGCCAAGTTCCGCGACCTGGAACGCCTGGCCCTGCAGTTCGCCACCGAGTTGCGCCGCCTGGCCTCGCACGCCAGCGCCATCGGCGAAGACACCTTCGGCGACCTGCGCACGATCCTGGACGAAGCCCTCGCCCGGATCAGGACCGAGATCTTCGAACCAGCCCGCCCCCAGGACCAGAGCAGCGC
Organism: Streptosporangiaceae bacterium; assembly: GCA_035308365.1. Taxonomy (GTDB): domain Bacteria; phylum Actinomycetota; class Actinomycetes; order Streptosporangiales; family Streptosporangiaceae; genus PALSA-505. The sequence goes on along the minus strand of DATGGU010000134.1, from coordinate 40,699 downwards.
GGCCCCGGCCCCCGAACCCAGCGAGCCCGCAGCCGGCGACACCACTGGCCAGGACCGGCCGCAGGCGGCCGGCACCGGGCAGGACAGCGCGGAGCAACCCGAGCCAGGCAACGCCACGGCCACCCCGGACCAGGAGTAACCATTCCGGCCGCCCGGCCCGGTGACCGGCCGGACGAATGGCGTGATTGTGGCAACATCGGCCCAAGAGCGTGACGTGCCGTATGCCACCAATCGTTGCCCGCCTGGGGCCAGGTGGAGATGAGGCTGATGTGGCCCGTCAGCTCTCGGGTACCGGTCCGTGTGCACAATGGTGTACGGGATATGTGCAGAGTTCACAGTGATTGGTGGGCAGCGGAATTCCGGATGTGTGAGCGCACAGCCAACGCATGAGTCAGCAATGCGGACAGAAGCAGGCATTGCGGAGTAGATAAAATTACGTACTAGCGTAATTGTGGTACATAGTTTACGCTTCCTGGCAGTTGATCTAGTACGGGGGCAGTCTGTTATGAAGCGATCCAAGTCAGCCGTGCTCACCACCGCCCTGCTGCTAGGGCTGGCGTTACTCACGCCCGCGTCTTCCGCGTCGGCCAGCTCGGCGACGACGCTGACGATGACGCTGACCGAGGCGGACGGTTCGGCGATGGCCGGGGCGGATGTCAGCGTCTACTACTACCCGTCGGGGATCACTTCCGGGGTGCCGTTTCAGCTCATGGGCGAGGCCACCAGTGACTCCGCCGGCACGGTGAGACTGCCGCTGGATACCAGCATGGTTTCGGCTGGCGACCTGGGCGATGCCGGGGGCGGGGTGAACGACGCGTTCAACGCGGTGGTGGTCGGCTCCGACCCGGCCAGGCACCTGATCATCGAGCACGAGGTGCTCACCCTGAACACCGGCAACAGCGGCACGGCCAGCGCCCTGCTCGACCCGGCCGGCCAGCCGCTGGTGGGCCCCCCGGTCCCGCAGGGCACCAGTTCTTCCTTGGTCCCCGATGGGGCGGTGGCTAGCCAGTACCGGTATGTGCAGGTGCTGGCGATGAACAGCGGCGAGGGGATGAGCACCCAGCTGGATTACACCTACACCTCATCCACCGCCCGCCAGACCGTCATCAGCGTGCCGCTTGAGAACGTGGGCGCGGGCTGGGGGCTGCAGGGCAGCATGCTGGAGGAGACCAACCGTGAAGTTGATGCCCCATGGTGGGAGGACGGCCCGATTCATCAGTACCTGTGGGCCAGCTACCTGTTCCTCGAATACCACATCCAGGGCTGCGGCCGCTACACCTGCTGGGACTACTACGAGTGGCAGCCCAACCACTTCGAGGGCTATGTGACGAACGACAACCCGGACTACTGGAAGGACGGCAGCAAGATCGGCTATGTCAACTACCACGTCCCCCAGTTCACCTACTGCGGCGGACCCGGCACCTGCTGGTTCCCGCTAACCCCAGAGAATTCGGGGTGGGGCCGGTCTTCGGGTACCCGGCAGACCTACGAATTCGAGCTTGCCGGGGCCGGCTTCATCAATGTGACGGACTGGGCGACCTACGGCAGCATCACCAAGCAGCAATGGTGGTACCACCCCTCCGGATGTAACTCCCCGGAGGAGGAGGTCATGTGGGGCTACAACACTGACCCGTCAACGGCCACGATCGTCCAGGCGGACTGCCTTGACCCCTCCACTGCCAGCCCCCCCACGGGGAACTAGCCGCCCCGGCCGGCGGCTGGGATGGCTGCTGGCCGTGCTGGCGGTGGCCGTGGCCGTGGCGGTGACAGCCTCCTCCCGCGGCGGCATCGCCGCTGGAACCGCGCTCAGCCTCCCTGGTGGAGGTGAAGCGGACATGGGCATTCGCGCCTTGCCCCCCGGAGCCAGGCTCGGGGTGCTGAATCTCGCCTTCTACAACCACAGCGGCGCGCCGCTGACCATCACCAACGTCACCATCACCGGGCGTGGGATCGGCACGGTCGCCCGGGTGACCGAGGTGAAGATCGCCCCGGCGCACTATGACCCCGGCGGGCTGTATGTCACCGACCCGCCGGTCTTTCACTTCCCGCGTTCCAGCCGGCTCGGCCCGGCCGGCTGCAACGTGCAGGCCCTGCTGCCGCCGCACGGCTACACGCTGCCGCCCGGGAACGACCATGGATTCCACAACCTCTACATCTGGGCGGTCGTGCAGATGATCCGCCCCGGCACGTTCCACTCGCTGGGCAGCACGGTCTACTACACCCAGCAGGGAACCCCCTACCGCGACTTCGTCGCCCTCGGCTTCGACGGCAGCGTGGCTCGCCACGCGGCCTGGCCGGTAATTTTCAACGAGAAAGGTTGCGTGGACAAGACCCACCTCCTGGACCCCGGACACGGGTGATCATCAGGTTCAGGTGTAGCCCGTTCACAACCTTGGCCGGGGTGCGGACGAGGGTGGCGAGGGGGCCCGGGCTTTGCGGCAATTGGCGGAGCGCCGCAGGTAGTCCACGCTGTCACAACCACGACATGACCCGACGGCCGGGACGTGGGAGGGCCGCGCAGTCCACGGGGCAGGGGAGGTCGTTCAAAACTGGGCGCGTAAGGAGGCGCCGACCAGTAACCCGCAGGTTGATCTTGCTAGTGGAGGTCAGTCTTCGCAGGTCGCAGGGTTGCAGGTGCACCAAGACCCAACGGGTTATTCCACGGCGAGCCCTAACGCCCAGATGATGATGCCGGCGGCGAGGGCATGTCGTCGCTGATACCGGCCCCCGGGGACTGGCGGCCGTTCACGGCGAAGATCAGGGCCGGGAAGTCCGACCTGACCTGATCCCCGGCGAAGACGGCTGTAACTCCGACGGCCACCGACGGTCAGATGCGCCGGCTTGTCACTTACCGACCAGTCTGCCTGGGCTGGATCGGCTTGGGCCGAGTCCCGTGGTGACCAGCGACGCTGAGTGCATCGTAAAAGAGCTTATGGTTTCAAGAACGGGAAACGTTGGCTGGCTCGGGAGGGACGGCCGGCCGGGCCTATGGCGCCTATCCACCCCTACTGCGATAATTGCCCAGATTTTGCCTAACTTGAGGGGTGGGGACCGGTGTCCAGAGCGACAGAAGTGATCAAGAAAACGGCCTGGCGGGCGGCGGCCGCGCGGATCGCGGTTGCCCTCGCGATCAGCGTCCCGATCACGCTGATCGGGGCGCAGGCCGCCGACGCGGCCTGGGCGTTGCAGAACCCGCCGGTGCCGGCCGGGGCGCTCGGGAGCGACCTGGCCGACGTGTCCTGCACGACCGGGAGTTCCTGTGTCGCCATCGGGGGCTCGGAGCTGAGCGGCAGCGTCTTCGTGGCGTTCGCGGACGCGTGGAATGGCTCGTCCTGGACGCTCGAAAACATCCCCAACGCCAGTAACAGTAATCTGTCCGGCGTGTCCTGCCCGTTCGTCGGGATCTGCATCGCGGTGGGCGACGTGCTCAAGAATGGCAAACTCGTGCCGCTGGTGGAGAAGTCGAACGGGTCGGTCTGGACGGCCAAGAGCCTGCCAGCGCCGTCCGGGGCCGCCAGCAGCTACCTGCTCAGCGATTATTGCGTGTCGGGCCAGAAGTGTACGGCCGTGGGGATCTACCGCACGGCGGGCGGGGACCAGTTCACCTTTGCCGAGACCCTGAACGGCAGCACGTGGACCATGCACAGCACGCCAGACCCGTCGGGCGCCACCAACAACCAGCTCAACAAGGTTTACTGCACCTCGCCGGCATCGTGCATCGCGGTGGGGTACTACCTGTCGCCGAGCTACACCCTGCTGGCCGAGTCCTGGAACGGCACGAACTGGTCGATCATGACGACGCCCGAGCCGGCCGGCGGGACCGACGGGCTGTTCGAGGGTGTGGCGTGCCGGAATGCGAGCGCGTGCTTCGCGGTGGGCACCTATTCGTCCGGCACCAAGCTACTGGGGCTGTCGGAGTTCTGGAACGGCGCCAGCTGGACGCCGCAGCCGACCGCTCCGCTGACGACGGCCAAGGCGGCCGGGCTCGCCGGGGTGTCGTGCACCACGTTCGGGCCGTGCACGGCCGTCGGGTACGAGCGTAAGAACGGGCACAACCTGACGCTGGCCGAGCATTGGAACGGGACGAGCTGGAAGTTCCAGAGCACGGTGATCCCGCCGGGGGCGGCCAACAGCTCCATGTCGGCGGTGTCCTGCCGGTCCAACGTCGACTGCACCGCCGTGGGGTTCTGGGTGGACGGCTCGGGTACCGACCTTGTCCTGGCGGAGCAGAACACGTAATCCACCTCAGCGGAGCAGGCTGCGTGGCCGTCCGGGCCAGCGGCGTGCGGCCCGCCACTCCCGGTGGGGTGGCGGGCCGCGTGCTGTTGCCCGGCGCTAGACGGTGAACACGATCTTGCCGAACACATCGCCCGAGGCCATGGCCGCGAAGCCGTCCCCGGCCTGAGTCAGCGGCAGCACCCGGTCGATCAGCGGCCGGACCCCGGTCTGCTCACAGAACCGCATGAGCCGGCCGAGCTGGTCGCGTGAGCCCATGGTCGAGCCGACCACCGAGAGCTGAAGGAAGAACACCCTGGTCAGGTCGGCCGATGGGGCCGGGCCGCTGGTCGCGCCGGAGACCACGATCCGCCCGCCCGGCTTGACCGCGCGCAGCGAATGCTTCCAGGTCGCCTCGCCGACCGTCTCCATCACCGCGTCCACCCGTTCGGGCAGCCGCTCCCCGGTCGGGAACGCCTGGTCGGCGCCGAGCTTGACCGCGCGGTCCCGTTTGGCCTCGCTGCGGCTGGTCACCCAGATCCGGTACCCGCCGGCCCGGCCGAGCAGGATCAGCGCGGTTGCCACCCCGCCACCGGCGCCCTGGACCAGGATGGTCGCGCCTGGCTCGGCCCCGGCCGCGCCGAACAGCATCCGGTACGCCGTCAGGTAGGCCGTCGGCAGGCAGGCGGCCTCCTCGAAGGACAGTGCGTCCGGCTTGGGCAGCAGGTTGCGCCGGGGCACCGCGACCTTCTCGGCGAACGTGCCGTTGTAGCGTTCGGACAGCAGAGAACGTTTCGGGTCGAGCGTCTCGTCGCCGCCGGTGGCGTCGCCGACGACTCCGTAGACCACGACGGGGTTGCCGTTCTCGTCGAGCCCGGCGGCGTCGCAGCCAAGGATCATGGGCAGGCGGTCCTCAGCGAGCCCCACACCGCGCAGCGACCACACGTCGTGATGATTCAGCGATGTGGCCTTGACCGTGACCGTCGTCCAGCCGTCCGGCGGTGTGGGATCCGGCCGCTCCCCCAGTTCCAGCCCGGCGAGCGGATCCTCGGCGTTGAAGCGCGCAGCGGTAACAGCGAACATGCGAAGAACCCTAGCCGCCCGGGTGATGGATGGCCGCGCCCGGGCGGCAGGTGCTTAGCGCCGGGTAGTGCCGTCCGGGGTTGCGAGTGCCGCCCGGGCGATAGATGGCCGCGCCCGGGCGGCAGGTGCCCAGCGCCGGGTAGTGCCGCCCGGGGTTGCGAGTGCCGCCCGGGGCGATGAATGGCCGCGCCCGGGCGGTAAGTGACTGGCGCCGGACGGGCGGTCAGGCGCGGGCGACTCCCTCGGCCCGGGCCTGGGCGGCCACGGCGGCGGCCACCGCTGGCGCGACCCGCTCGTCGAACGCGCCGGGGATGACGTAGTCCGGCGCCAGGTCATCGCCGATCAGGCCGGCCAGCGCGCCGGCGGCAGCCAGCTTCATCCCCTCGGTGATCGCGGCGGCGCGCACGTCGAGCGCGCCGCGGAACACGCCGGGGAAGGCCAGCACGTTGTTGATCTGGTTCGGGAAGTCGCTGCGCCCGGTGGCCACCACCAGGGCGTGCGCCCTGGCCAGGTCCGGGTGCACCTCCGGCTCGGGATTGGACAGCGCGAACACGATCGAGCGCGGGGCCATGGCGGCGATGGCCGGCTCCGGCACCGTGCTACCGGACAGCCCGATGAACACGTCCGCACCGCGCAGCGCTTCCTCGGTCGACCCGGTGTGCCCGGTCTTGTTGGTGACCTCGGCCAGCGCGGCCTTGACCGGGTTCAGCCCGTCCCGGCCCCGGTAGATCATCCCCTTGCTGTCGGCCAGCGCGATGTCGCCGATGCCGGCCCGCAGCAGGATCTTCGTGACCGCCACGCCGGACGCGCCGGCCCCGGCCACGACCGCGCGCAGCTCGCCCAGCTCGCGCCCGGCCAGCCGGGCCGCACCGCGCAGGGCGGCCAGCGTGACGATCGCGGTGCCGTGCTGGTCGTCGTGGAAGACCGGGATGTCCAGCAGCTCCCTGAGCCGGTCCTCCACCTCGAAGCAGCGAGGCGCGGAGATGTCCTCCAGGTTGATGCCGCCGAAGCTGGGCGCCAGCGCGGCCACGGTGGCGACAATGCCATCGGTGTCCGTGCGGTCCAGGCAGATTGGCACCGCGTCCACCCCGGCGAAGCGCTTGAACAGCAGCGCCTTGCCCTCCATGACCGGCATGGCCGCCGCCGGGCCGATGTCGCCGAGGCCGAGCACCGCGGTGCCGTCGGTGACCACGGCCACGGTGTTCGCCACCCAGGTGTAGCGGCTGGCCAGCTCGGGCGCCTCGGCGATGGCGTCGCAGACCCTGGCCACGCCGGGCGTGTAGGCCATGGCCAGGTCGTCGGCGTCGGCGACCTGGACGGACGAGTGCATCGCGATCTTGCCGCCGCGATGCAGCAGGAAGACCGGATCGTAGGTATGGGTGAAGATTGGCTCTGCGGCCATAGTGACCCCCATGGGAAAAGGAGGACTCCGCGGGCCTGCCGGCCGAGCACGGTAGCTGCCGGTGGGCTGCCAACACGCCGCGGATGTCTGTCGCGGTACGGGGGTCACCCGTGTCGCTATTGTGCCACAACGCGCTCGGTGTCCCAGGAGCGGCCCAAGCCGCGGGCGACACGCCGATGACAAAAATCAACATGTCCCGCTTGGGGCCCGGCAGCAGGTGTAAAGTAAAGGCCCTTGTTTTACGAATGATCGCGTACTGCCCGCAAGTCTGTAATACTCAGTGACGGGCATTGCCCCTTACCGCGGACTCACCGCACTAGGAAGCAAGAGTGGATCTCAGCTCCTACGCTGAACTCGCCGTGCGCTTGGCAAACAGCGCTGCCGACGGTGAAGAAGGAACTGATGGCGAACCGGCCAGAGGCAATATCGTTAGCCTCGATGGACTCCGCGCGCTGCTGACCGATCTTGAGTTTGCACACAGCGGCACCACCCGCGGTGATCTTGACGCGATGCGCGGGCTGCGGACCGAGTTGCGGGAGATATTCTCCGCATGCGCGGCCGGGAATGGCGCCGAAGCGGTTGACCGGCTGAATGGCCTGCTCGTGCGGCACCCGGCCCATCCACAGATCTCCGGGCACGACGGCGAGCCCTGGCACCTGCACCTGGCGCCCAGCGGTTGCGTCTGCGACCGGTACGCGGCGGCCGCCGCCATGGGCCTCGCGGCGATGCTCACCAGGCACGGCACCTGCCGGTTCAGGTTCTGCACGGCCCCTTCCTGCCAGCAGGTCTTCATCGACACCACCACGAACGGGTCCCGGCGCTACTGCTCGGTAAGGTGCTCGTCCCGGGTCAATCTGACCGCGCTCAGAGAGCGCCGGCGCACCGGCGGCGGTGCCGCTATACCGGCCCCAGCCATCTAGAGCGTATTGCGGGCCCGATGCGTTACCGGGGCAGCCGCCGAGGGTAAGAAACAGCATGGGATGCGACCGCTCCTAAGCGTGTTCGCGCAGGCTGTGCGGGCGCGGGGTGAGGTTCGTCCATGATCTCGCCAGCCCGGCCCGCGTTACGAAAAAGATGCGAGTTGACCACTTTTCAGGCACCGTAAAGATCATTACGATGAGCCCTACCCTACGCACGGGCATATGGCTCGCATACGCGGACCGGAAGAAGGTTCGGATATGGCAACTCAGTCCGTAGTCACTCCCACCAAGCCAGCAGACGTTGGCCTGAAACGGGAAATGGGCCTGATCGGCGCGATGTGGGCGTCCGAGACCTCACTCATCGGCTCCGGCTGGCTGTTCGGCGCGTTCTACGCGGCCACGGCGGCTGGCACCGCGGCCATCCTGGGGTGGGGAATCGCCGCGGTCATCATCATCGTCCTCGCGCTCGTCCACGCCGAACTGGGCGCGATGTACCCGGTGGCCGGCGGGACCGCCCGGTTCCCGCACTACGCCTACGGCAGCGTCGCCGGGATATCGTTCGGGTTCTTCTCCTGGCTGCAGGCGGTCTGCGTGGCGCCGATCGAGTGCTTCGCGGTGATGCAGTACGGGCAGTACTGGTTCGACTCACACCATTTCGTCATCTACAACTCGACGACGAAGGTCACCACCGGGCCCGGCTTCGCCTTGACGATCGCCCTGATGGCGATCTTCACCGCGATCAACTTCCTCGCCATGAGGTTGTTCTCCAAGGTCAACGCCGGCATCACCTGGTGGAAGGTCGCCATTCCGGTGCTGGCCATCATCGTGCTGTTCACCAAGTTCCACGGGAACAACTTCAACGTGGGCGGCTTCACGCCGTTCGGCTGGCAGGCCGTGTTCGGTGCGCTCCCCACGGCCGGCATCGTGTTCGCCCTGCTCGGCTTCGAGCAGGCGGACCAACTGGCCGGCGAGATCAAGAACCCGCAGCGGAACCTGCCGCGGGCGATCATCGGCGCGATCATCATCGCCGCCCTGGTCTACACCCTGCTGCAGGTCGTGTACATCGCCGCGCTCCCGCACAGCCTGCTCGCGCATGGATGGGCACACTTCCCGACCACCAGCCAGGCCGCCATCGCGCCGTTCGCCGGGCTGGCGGGGCTGGCCGGGTTCGCCTGGCTCTCGATCCTCCTGCGGCTGGACGCGTTCATCTCTCCGTTCGGCACCGGCCTGATGTACGAGACCTCGACCTCGCGCGTCGGCTATGGCCTGGCCAGGAACCGCTACTTCCCGCAGATCTTCGCCAAGGTCGACAAGCGCGGAGTCCCGTGGGTCAGCCTGATCCTCGCGTTCCTGCTCGGCCTGCTGTTCCTGCTCCCGTTCCCGAGCTGGAAGCAACTGGTCAACCTGGTCACCTCGGCCTCGCTGCTGATGTACGCCGGCGCGCCGCTGTCGCTGGGCGCCTTCCGCAAGCAGGTTCCCGAGGCGAGCCGGCCGTACCGGCTGCCCGGGGCGGCCGTGCTGTCGCCGCTGGCATTCATCTTCGCCTGCGAGATCATCTACTGGTCGGGCTTCGACACCGTGTGGAAGCTCGGCATCTGCATCGTGATCGGCTACGTGCTGATCGGCCTGTCCATGATGTTCGACCCGAAGCGGCCGCCGCTGGACTGGAAGTCGGCGCAGTGGCTGCCGGTCTTCCTGATCGGGATGGGCATCATCTCCTGGCAGGGCCGCTACTGCAGTTCGGGTGCGGCCGGGGCGGGCGCGAGCTGCAGCGCCAGGAACAACATCCCGTTCTGGTGGGACATGCTGATCGTCGCCGTGTTCGCCCTGGCGATCTACCTCTGGGCGCAGATGACCCGGCTGCCCAGGGAAGAGATGCTCAACCTGGTCGAGCGGCAGGCCGAGACCTCCGAGCAGATGGAGAAGGAACTTCCCGCCGTCTGACCCTTGCTACCCGGTTCGGAACGCCGGCCACGCTGGGCCCCGCCAACAGGCGGGGCCCAGCTTTCGTCTAGCGCCTGGCCCGGCGATAGCGCAGCAGCAGGACGCCCTCGATCAGGCTGGGTGGCACCGGCCCGAAGTTGCGGCTGTCCACCACTCCCTCGTCAGGGGAGTCTGACTCCAGCCACCAGCCACCGGGCTCGTGCCGGATCACCCGCTTCACCAGCAGCAGCGCCGGCCGGGCGGGATGGCGGGCGACGACGACCTGCCCGGGCCTGATGCGCCGGGAACGGCGGATCAGCAGCCAGTCACCCGGCAGCAGGGTGGGCTGCATGGACCGTTCGGCGACGGCGGCGCGCAGCAGCGGCCAGCGCATGTATCCCTCGCACGTGTGTCGGATGGCCCGCGGGGTAGGGTCGGGTCGGACCCTGTACCCAATGATCCGATACGAAAGAAGGGGAACGATGAGGCTCGCACGTCTCCTCGAACCTAAGACCACCGTTTATGCCCACTGTGACCTGCCTTGCGGTGTCTACGACCCGGCCCAGGCCAGGATCGAGGCGGAGTCTGTCAAGGCCATCATCGAGAAGTACCGGGACAACGAGGATCCCGAGTTCCGCACCCGGGCTGTCATCATCAAGGAGCAGCGCTCCGAGCTGGTCAAGCACCACCTGTGGGTGCTGTGGACGGACTACTTCAAGCCGCCGCACTTCGAGAAGTACCCGCAGCTTCACGAGCTGTTCAACCAGGCCACCAAGCTGGCCGGCGCGGCCGGCACGAAGGGGAGCAACGACGTCGCCAAGGCCGGGGAACTGCTGGCCAAGATCGACGAGATTGCCAAGATCTTCTGGGAGACCAAGCAGGCCTGAGCCCCTGGTTCCACCCCGGCCCCAGGCCGGGCATAGCGTCACGTAGCAGTCCGGATCGCCGCCGGAGATGGGCGGCGGCGATCCGGACTGCTACGTTGAGGGGCATTCTGGCCTGCCGCGCTGCCTTTGCCCGGCAGGCTGCCAGTCATCTGATCGCCGCGCGCCGTGTCCAACTGCTGGCCGGTGGACGGTAAGTTGCAAACAGTACGAGCATGGGCCGGCTGAGGAGTGATGTGACCGAAGAGAGCACGCCGTGGGCGTCCGCGCCAGGAACTGGCACGCTGTCGCCGCCCACGACGCGTGACCACGTAACAATCCGGATGCCCGCGGAAGGCGCCTACCTGTCGGTGCTGCGCACCGCCACGGCCGGGCTGGCCGCGCGCCTGGATTTCACGCTTGACGAGATCGAGGACCTGAGGATCGCGGTGGACGAGGCCTGCGCCATGCTCCTGGCCCAGGCCGTGGCGGGCACGACCCTGGAGTGCGATTTCACGCTGAGCCGCGACACCATGACCATCGCCGTGTCGGCGGAGTCCACGCTGGGCAAGCCCCCGGCCAAGGACACGTTCGCCTGGACCGTGCTGTCGGCGCTGGCGGGCAGCGTGGACTCACGCGTCGGCCCCGGTGACCGGGTGACGATCATGCTGCGCAAGGTCCGCGGTCTCGCGGGGGCGGGATGACCGAGGAAGCCAGGGTCCCGGTGCCCAGGGAAACCGAGATCCTGTCCGCGGACGTCGACATCACCGACGTTCCCGCGGTTGCCGTGGTCAGGTCCACGCATGCGGAGGAGGACCGCGCGCGGGCCCGCGAGCTGTTCGAGCAGCTTGCCACGCTCGACGACAATGATCCGGAGCGGCTGCGGCTGCGCGGCGAACTGGTCGAGCTGCACCTGCCCCTGGTCGAGTACCTGGCCAGGCGGTTCAGGAACCGGGGTGAGTGGCTCGACGACCTCACCCAGGTGGCCACCATCGGCCTGATCAAGTCCATCGACCGGTTCGACCTGTCCCGGGGCGTGGAGTTCTCCACCTATGCGACGCCGACCATCGTCGGCGAGATCAAACGGCACTTCCGCGACAAGGGCTGGGCGGTCCGCGTCCCGCGCCGGCTTCAGGAGCTGAAGCTGGCGCTCACCAAGGCCATCGGGGACCTCGCCCAGCGCGAGGGCCGGGCGCCGACCGTGGCCGAGCTCGCCGCGCACCTGCAGATGAGCGACGAGGACGTGCTGGAGGGCCTGGAGTCCGCGAACGCGTATTCCACGGTGTCGCTGGACGCCCCGGACTCCGGTGACGACGACGCGCCGGCCGTGGCCGAGTCGCTCGGGATGCTGGACGACGCGCTGGAGGGCGTGGAGTACCGGGAATCGCTCAAGCCGCTGCTCGAACGGCTGCCGCCCCGGGAGAAGCGGATCCTGTTGCTGCGCTTCTTCGGGAACATGACGCAGTCGCAGATAGCGGCCGAGCTGGGAATCTCGCAGATGCACGTGTCCCGGCTGCTGGCCAGGACGCTGGCCCAGCTCCGCGAGGGCCTGACCGAAGACGGCTAGCCGCGTTTCCCGGTCAGCCGCGTTTCCCGGCTAGCTGCCCTTTCGCGCGGCCGGCGGCTCGGCGGGGCGGCGGCCGTAGGCGGTCAGGCTGCGCGGCAGGAGTAGCGCGACGGCCGCGCCGATGGCCAGCGCCACGGCCGCTCCACCCCAGTCGTACCGGTGCCCCTGCAGCAGGTAAATTCCCACGATGAAGGTGAAAAGCTGGATGAGCATGGCAGGCGTCCAGCTCCACCTGCGTATCCTGGCCAGTCCCACGGCGACGACGGCGAGCGCCACCACGGTGCCGAACCCGATCACCGTGAGCGCGATGCCACTGCTGACCTGATACGACTTGCCCGAGGCCGCGTCGATGCCCGAGATCACCGTTGCTATGCACACCCCGGCGGCCTCGACCGCCTGCACGCCGGCCGCTCCGGCCGGGGCAAAGGAGCGATCCCGCATGTTCCGCCTCCCTTCGGGCTGGCTACCCTGAGCGCGTGCGCGCCCTGCTGATCTTCAACCCCCAGGCCACGTCCACCTCCAGGCTGCGCCTGGACGTGCTCGTCAGAGCCCTTGCCTCCGAAATCGAGCTGGAAGTCGTGGAGACACGGTACCGGGGACACGCCGCCACGCTCGCCTCGGATGCCGCGCGCGAGGGCCTGGACCTTGTCGTCACCCTCGGTGGTGACGGCACGGTGAACGAGACCGTCAACGGCCTGATGAATTCGCCGGTCGCCGGGTCGCCCGGGCTTTCGCGTGGGCTTGCGGGGGTGACGGCGCACGGTGATACGGCAGACAAGCTGCCTGCGCTGGCTTCCATTCCCGGCGGAAATGGCAACGTGTTCATCCGTTCCCTCGGGCTGCCGGCGGATCCGATCGACGCCACCGGGCATATTCTCGCAGGACTGTCCAGCGGCCGGACCCGCAGCATCGGGCTCGGGCTGGCCGGCGGCCGGTACTTTACATTCTCCGCCGGGCTCGGAATCGACGCGGAAGTGGTGCGGGCCATCGAAGGACTGCGGGCCAGTGGGCGCAAAGCCTCGGACGCGCTTTACGTGTGGCTGACAATCCGGCAGTACTACTCCATCACCGACCGCAAGTGCCCGGCGCTGACCCTGGAACGACCCGGCCGCCCACCGGTCAGCGACGTGTTCCTCGGGGTGGTGTCCAACACCTCACCCTGGACCTACGTGGGCAACCACCCGGTGAACCCGTCACCACTGGCCAGCTTCGACACCGGCCTCGACGTCTTCGCGCTTCGCCGGCTGAGGACCGTTTCCACGATGAGAGTGCTGGGCCAGATGTTTTCTGACGGGCGAAAATTGACGAAAGGGCGCTACGTACTCAATCTGCATGATGAATCCGAACTCACCCTGCGATCCAGCAGGCCGATCGCCATGCAGGTAGACGGAGAGTACATGGGTGAGCGTGAGTGCGTGGCATTCCGGTCGGTGCCGCGTGCGCTGCGTGTGGTCGTCTGAGTACGTGGTCCGGCTGTGACGCATCTGACATGGAAAACCCTGCTGAACGTTGACCTAATCTCTTGCGCCTGGCAGTCCCGGCTTGAAAGAGTAGAAACGATGCATCGCGAGAGGATGCATGTACTTCGGACCAGCGCATCACCACTCGCGCAGCACAGATCGCAGTACAAGCCGGGAACCTGATGGACCCCGACATATGACCTAGCTCGTGAAAATGTTCACAAAGACGGAACCAGGCGGCGGGCCCGCGAAGACCCGCCGGTGAAGAGGAGTGGACCGCATGGACTGGCGCTATCACGCCGCCTGCCGTGACGTGGATCCCGAACTGTTCTTCCCCATAGGCAACACTGGTCCTGCGCTACTCCAGATTGACGAAGCCAAGCAGGTGTGCCGGCGCTGCCCGGTGATGGAGTTGTGCCTGCAGTGGGCGATAGAGAGCGGTCAGGACGCTGGCGTCTGGGGCGGGATGAGTGAGGATGAGCGCCGCGCACTCAAGCGGCGCACCACCAGGATCAGGGCACGCGCCCACGTCTGAGCGCCCTCGCGAGGGCGCCGCGACGACGGAACTCGACGGCTCCTGTGCTTCGAGGCTTATTCAGAACCACCGGTGCTGGGCCAGCTACCGCGACTCACGAACCTCGGGTCACGTTCGCTGGACTGGTTTTGAATAAGTCTCGTTCCGCACCGGGGTCGTCTGGCCTTTCGGCAGCCGTTTCCACCGGCAGGTCGACGACGACCAGGGCGCCGCCGTCCGGCCGGTTACTGATCTCCAGGTTGCCGCCGAGTTCCGCCACCACCAGCGTCCGCACGATCTGCAGGCCCAGGCTCTTGGACGAGTCAAGATCGAACCCTTCGGGCAGCCCGGCGCCCCGGTCGGCCACCGTGACCGTCAGCTTGCCCGGCAGCCGTGTGGCGGTGACCAGGAGGTTGTCCACCGGCTGACCGTTCACCCGCTGGTCTGGGTGCTGCTGGTCTGGGTGCTGCTGGTCTGGGGGATCCTGGTTCGGGGGATCCTGGTTCGGGCGCTGCTGGCCGAGGCGGTTCTGGCCCAGGCCGTGTTGCAGGGCGTTCTGCAGGAGCTCGGTCAAGACCATGGCCAGCGGGGTGGCCACCGACGACGGCAGCCTGCCGAACGTGCCGGTGAGCCGGGGCTGCGCACCCACCTCGGGCGCGGAGACCTCGATGGCCATGGCGAGCACCCGGCTGGCAATATCGTCGAAGTCCACGATCTCGTCCGGAGTGAGCGAGAGCGTCTCGTGCACGACGGCGATGGAGCCGACCCGGCGGACCGCCTCATACAGGGCGGCCCGGGCCTCGGGCTCGTCCAGCCTGCGGGCCTGCAGCCGGAGCAATGCGGCCACGGTCTGCAGGTTGTTCTTCACCCGGTGATGGATCTCCCGGATGATCGCATCCTTGGACAGCAGCTCGCGCTCGCGCCGCCGCAGCTCGGTCACGTCGCGCACGAGAATGAGCGCCCCGGTCCGGGATCCGCCGACGACCAGCGGTATCGCCCGCAACTGGACGACTGAACCGTTCGCCTCGACCTCGGTCTCACGCGGGCTGCGGCCGCTCGCCACGATCATGAGCGAGTCGTCGACCGGCTCGTCCGGCGCACACAGCCGCGCCGTCACCGGTCCCAGCTCGGACCCCACCAGGTCGGCGGTGAGGCCGAGCCTGCGGAACGCGGACAGCGCGTTCGGGCTGGCATAGGTGACCCGGCCCAGCCGGCCGAGCCGCAGCAACCCGTCGCCCACCCGGGGCGACCTGACGAGTATCGGCTCCTCCCCGGCGAACGGAAACGTCCCTTCGGCCACCATCCTGGCAAGATCGTCCGCGCCGCGCAGGTAGGTAAGCTCCAGCCGGCTGGGCGTGCGGGCCGAGTTCAGGTTGGTGTTCCGCTCGACCACGGCGATAACCTTGCCGCCCCTGGTGACCGGTATGGTCTCCGCCCGCACCGGCACGCCGGTCGTCCAGTCCGGGTCACCCTCCCGGCAGATCCGCCGCTCGGTGAGTGCCGCCGCAAGCAGCGGC
This sequence comes from Streptosporangiaceae bacterium, assembly GCA_035308365.1. Classification (GTDB taxonomy): domain Bacteria; phylum Actinomycetota; class Actinomycetes; order Streptosporangiales; family Streptosporangiaceae; genus PALSA-505. The sequence continues at coordinate 25,235 of DATGGU010000134.1, read as the reverse complement.
CGCTGGGCGGCCTTGATCTGGAGCCCGACCACGTCGTCGTAAACCGCCGTCGGCCCGGTGGTCGGCCGCATGTGTGCCATCGCCAGCCAGCCGGTCCCGTCCCGCACCTGGGCCCACAGGATCAGGTCGGCGAATGACAGGTCCGCGATAAGCTGCCAGTCGGACACCAGCGCGTGCAGCCATTCCACGTCAGCCCCGGTGAGCAGGGTGTGGCGGCTGGCCAGGTCGGAAAGGGTGGGCACGCGGTCAGACTCCCGTCGTCAGGACTATTTACGATCCTGCACCATTCACGATGGTGCACCATCCCGGCATCTGCGGTGCCTGGCGGTCGGTGGCAATATGCGATCATGCACGACACGCGCGATCCACTGCTGATGCTGCGCACCGCCGCCGCAGCCCGGGCGGCCATGGGCCTGCGCCGCGAACTGCGACCGCGCGCCCCCGGCCCGGATGACATGGTCGACCTGGCCTCCAACGACTACCTCGGCCTGGCCAGGAACCCCCTGGTCGCCGAGGCGGCCGCCGCTGCTGCGCTGCAGTGGGGAACAGGCTCCACGGGTTCCCGCCTCGTCACAGGCAGCACGGAACTTCACGCCAGGCTCGAGCGTGCCCTGGCTGGGTTCTGCGCCGCCCCGGCCGCCCTGGTGTTCTCCTCCGGCTACCTGGCGAACCTGGCGACGGTCACGGCGCTGGTCAGCGCGCTGGCCGCTGGCTCCAGTTCCATTTCCGGCGGGTTTGTGGTGTCGGACGCGGCCAACCATGCGTCGCTGATCGATGCCTGCCGGCTGTCCCGGGCGCGGGTCCAGGTGGCTCCGCACCTCGATGTCGCTGCGGTGGCCGCCGCACTGGCCGGGCGCACCGAACCCGCCGCGCTCGTGGTCACCGAGGCCGTCTTCTCCGTGGACGGCGATCTCGCCCCGCTGGTGGATCTGCACCAGGTCGCGCGGGCATACGGTGCCATTCTGGTGGTTGACGAGGCGCACTCGCTGGGCGTGCTCGGCCCGGATGGGCGCGGGGCGGTCTGCGCCGCCGGGCTGGCCGGTGAGCCGGACGTGGTCCGCACGGTCACGCTTTCGAAGTCCCTGGCCGCCCAGGGCGGCGCCGTGCTCGGCAGCGACGAGGTCATCCAGGCACTCATCGACATCGGGCGGTCGTTCATCTTTGATACCGGGCTGGCCCCACCGTGCGCCGGCGCGGCGCTGGCCGCACTGGAGATGATCCAGGCTGAGCCGGATCTTGGCGGCAGAACCAGGGAAAATGCGATGGCGATCGCGGAGCTGGCCGGTGGGCTGGGGTTGCCGGCGTCGCGTCCGGCCGCCGGTGTGATCAGCGTTATCCTGGGCAGCCCGGAGGAAGCCGTCCGGGCGCAGCGGACCTGCGCGGAACATGGAGTGCGCGCCGGATGCTTCCGGCCGCCGTCGGTTCCGGCCGGAAGCTCTTGCCTGCGGCTCGCAGCCCGTGCCACCCTGACCGAACGCGACTTCGCCGCGATCTCGCTGGCGCTGACCGCGGTGCGCCAGAACATCCGGGTAGGTGCGTCGGCCGGAAGGAGATCGTTGTGACCGCGTCGCCGGTGCTCGATCCGGCCGGGCCGGGCTCGCCGGACGAACCTGGCCGGCCGCTGCCGAAGTACTATGCCGTGAAGCAGCGACTGCTCGACCTGACCGCCGCCATGGAGGCAGGCTCTCCCGTACCACCCGAGCGGGAGCTGGCCAGGCAGTACGGGACGTCCAGGACAACGGTCCGGCAGGCCCTGTCCGAGCTGGTCATCGAGGGCCGGCTGCTGCGCATCCAGGGCCGTGGCACGTTCGTGGCCAAGCCCAAGGTCGCTCAGCTACTCGAGCTCGCCAGCTACACCGAGGGTATGCGGGCACACGGGCTGCACCCGAAGACGACGATCCTGGAGATCGGGTATGTCACGGCGGACGAGCACCTGGCCGGCCTGCTGGGCATCAGGACTGGCGGCCGTGCGTTCCGCATCCACCGGCTCAGACTGGCCGACGGCGAGCCGATGTCCATCGACACCTCGCACCTGCCGGCCCGGCGTTTCCCCGGGCTGCGCAAACAACTCGACCGTCACACGTCGCTGTACGAGACGCTCTCGGCCAGCTACGGCGTACGGCTGGCCGAAGCCGAGGAGACGATCGAGACCGTGCTGGCCGGACCCGAGGACGCGCGGCTGCTCGGCGTGGACGTGGGACTGCCGCTGTTGCTGCTGTCCCGGCATGCCTTCGACGTGGACCGCAGGCCGGTCGAGTTCGCCCAGTCCTGGTACCGCGGCGACAGGTACAAGTTCGTGACCAGGCTGCGCCGTAGTGAATGAGGCTTATTCAGCTGGCTACTGCATCTCACCGACCTGGAGTCAACCCTGCGAGGCTGGTCTTGAACAGGTCTCAGCGCATCCTGATCGTCACCGGCACCGGCACCGGCGTCGGAAAGACAGTGGTGACCGCGGCCCTGGCCGCCCTGGCCAAGACGCGAGGTTCCCGGGTCGCGGTGGTGAAGCCAGCCCAAACGGGCGTACCCGCTGAGGCCGGGCTTCGCGGGCCCGGCGAAAAGCCCCAGCCGGTGGCGGCCGGGCCCGAAGCCACGAACCCACCTTGCCCGGGCACCGGGGCAGCCCAGGAGACGTCCGCCGGGGACGAGGCCGATCTGGAGGTCGTGCGCCGCCTCGCGAGGGTCACCGATCTGCATGAGCTGGCCAGGTTCCCGGATCCGCTGTCGCCCGAGGCCGCCGCGCGCGCTGCGGGGCTGCCGCCGCTGGATCTGCATGACGCTGCCGGTTATGTCGGTGAGCTGTCACGAACCAGGGACCTCGTCCTGGTCGAGGGGGCGGGCGGGCTGCTGGTCCGCTACGACCCCGCCGGGACCACCCTGGCCGACCTGGCCAAGCTGCTGGATGCCGGCGTCCTGGTCGTTACCGAGCCCGGCCTTGGCACACTGAACCACACGGCGCTCACGCTGGAGGGACTGGCCGCCCGTGGGCTTGCGCTGGCCGGCCTGGTGATCGGCCGCTGGCCAGCCGATCCCGGGCTCGCGGAACGAAGTAACCTGGCCGACTTCGAGGCGATCATCGGCGGCCCCATCGCCGGTGTGCTGCCCGATGGCTGCGGCATGGCCGCCGCACCGCAGTTCCTGGCGGCGGCGCGGGCCGGGCTGACCCCGAAGTTCGGCGGCGAGTTCGATCCGGCAGTATTCACTGAGGCAGTCGCCCGCACCGAGCGGAAGACCCTGATGTGGAAGGCACCGGCGTGACGGACACCGATGCGCGCGAGAGCAGCGTGACCGATGACATCCTCGAGATCGCACGACAGCAGGTGCTCGCCGGCGGACGCGGCCTCGGCGAGGCGCAGGTGCTCGCCTGCCTGCGGCTGCCGGACGAACGTCTCGGCGCGCTGCTTGCGCTGGCGCACGACGTGCGGTTGCGGTGGTGCGGGCCGGATGTGGAGGTTGAGGGGATCGTTTCCGTCAAGACCGGTGGGTGTCCGGAAGATTGCCACTTCTGCTCACAATCCGGGCGTTTCGATACTCCCGTTCGTTCGGTATATCTCAACATTTCCGAACTCGTAGCGGCAGCTAAGGCGACCGCGGCAACCGGAGCGACCGAGTTCTGTATCGTCGCGGCGGTCCGCGGGCCGGACGAGCGGCTGATGGCCCAGGTCAAGACCGCCGTCGAGGCGATCAGAGAAGCTGTGGAGATCAACGTCGCCTGCTCACTCGGCATCCTCACCCCGTCGCAGGCCGGAGAGCTCGCCGGGCTCGGCGTGCACCGCTACAACCACAACCTGGAGACCGCGCGGTCGTTCTTCGGCCAGGTCGTGACCACGCACACCTGGGATGAGCGGCATTCCACGTGCAGTCTGGTCCGGTCGGTGGGGATGGAGCTGTGCTGCGGCGCAATCATCGGGATGGGCGAGAGCCTGGAGCAGCGCGCCGAACTGGCCGTGCAGCTGGCCGGGCTCGGCCCGCACGAGGTGCCGCTCAACTTCCTGAACCCGCGGCCGGGGACGCCGCTGGCCGACCGGCCCATCGTGTCCGGCCCGGATGCGCTGCGGACGATCGCGGCCTTCCGGCTGGCGCTGCCCCGGACCGTGCTGCGCTACGCCGGCGGACGTGAGCTGACCCTTGGCGACCTCGGTACCGAGGCGGGGATGCTCGGCGGGATCAACGCCATCATCGTCGGCAACTATCTCACCACCCTGGGCCGCGCGGCCCAGGACGACATCGACATGCTGACCAGGCTGCGGATGCCGGTCAAGGCGCTCTCCGCCACGCTCTGAAAACCTCCCGGTCGGCTGGGGCCGCCCGGCGGGTTCTCGCTGTCTCGCGTGCGGGTCAATCCGCGCCGGCGGCCTGGCCGCGGGTGAGCGGCATGGGCGGCGCCTCGGCCTCCTCGTAGTCGGCCGGGCTCGTCTCGTCCCGTCCCCGGGGCAGCCGGGCGAGCAGCGGGGTGAGCACGGTGGCGACGATCAGATTGGTGAGCACGCCGACGATGCCGGTCCAGATGGTCACCTTGGTGTGGAATCCCCAGGTACTGAACGCGAATGATGCGCTGCCGAAGTGCGCCGTTGTCTTCCCGGGCGTGACGTAGAGCATGTAGATGGACAGGCCCATGCCGGCCACCCAGCCGATCGCCAGCGCCCAGCGGTGATACCACCGGGTGTACAGGCCGAGTACCAGAGCCGGCAGAATCTCGATGACGATGACGCCGCCGATGAGCTGGAACTCGATGGCGAACGAGAGCTTCAGCCCGACGATCACGCCGACCGCGCCGAGCTTGAGTATGACCGACACGATCTGGCTGACCAGTCCCTCTTCCCGGTCGCTGGCTCCCGGCCGCAGGTACGGCCGGTAGATGTCGCGGGCGAACGTGTTCGCCGCGGAGATCCCCATGATTGCCGCGGGCACCAGGGCGCCGATGGCGATGGCGCCGAACGCGATGGCGGCGAACCAGTGCGGGAACTCGCTGTTGAACAGGACCGGAACGATCGTGGTGCTGTCGGGTGCCTTGGCAGTGCCACCCACCGGCTTCACGTGCGCGGCGAGCGCCATGTAGCCCAGCAGCGCGATGAAGCCCAGCATCAGCGAGTACGCGGGCAGCAGCGACATGTTCTTCTTCACGACGTTCCGCGAGCGGGTGGCGAGCACCCCGGTCACCGCGTGCGGGTACAGGAACAGGGCCAGCGCCGAGCCGAGCGCCAGCGTCGCGTAGCCGAGGTACTGCGATCCGGCCAGCAGGGTGCTCAGCTTCTTGGTGCTCAGCGCGGCCTGCGCCCGGTGGAAGATGATGTCGTAGCCGCCGAGCTTGTAGGGAATGTAGATGACCGCGACGAGGACCATGATGTAGATGAGGATGTCCTTGACGAACGCGATCAGGGCCGGCGCCCGCAGCCCCGAGGTCCAGGTGTAGGCGGCCAGCGCGATGAACGCGATCCACAGCGGCCAGTCCCCGCCGATGCCCATGACCTCGATGATCGCCTTGATCCCGGTCAACTGCAGCGCGATGTACGGGACGGTCGCGACGATGCCGGTGATCGCGACGAGCAGCGCGAGCAGCCGAGATCCGTGCCGGCCCCGGACGAAGTCGGCGGCGGTGGCGTAGCCGTGCTCGTGACAGACCGACCACATCCGCGCCGCCGGGAGCATCACCAGCGGGAAGACGGCGATCGTGTACGGGACGGCGAAGAAGCCGGCCGCGCCGGTCCCGAACAGCAGCGCGGGCACCGCCACGAACGTGTACGCGGTGTACAGGTCGCCGCCGATGAGGAACCAGGTGACAACGGTGCCGAACCGGCGGCCACCGAGTCCCCACTCCTCGACGCTGGCGAGCGAGGTGGGCCGGTTCCACCGGGCGGCCACGAAACCAAGCACGGTGACGACCGCGAACATCGCGACGGCGATGCCGAACTCGAGCGAACTGAACGGCGGGATCATCGCGTGCTCCTGGTCAGCGCGTAGACAATCCCTGTGCAGACGGCGACACCTGCGATCCACGAAAGCTGCCACCAGTAGAAGAACGGCATGCCGCCGATCGACGGGTCGGCAAAGTTGTAGAACTCGGGCACCAGGACCGCGACCAGCGGCAACAGCAGCAATAGCAGCACGATCGGACGCCGGCGACGTGACGGGGTGCGAGGATGCATCGGGACTCCTCCGCTCGGTCCGGTTTGGCCGGTGCGCCGCGCCCGGCGCGCCGGTGTTTTCCGGCCGGGTCGGCTGGTCACCACTTTCCCGGCCGATGTAGTCAATCTTGCACCGACTGTGACAACTCGGCAATGATCTTCCGCCCCAACCCGGGGAGAAAGGCATGCGACGCTGAGGTTCGCTCGCGACCTCGCCGCTGGCTCCTGTCGTGGCGGAGAGCGGGCGGCCGGGTGCTGGTCAGCCGCCCGGCGGCACTCCGCCCTGCAAGCGATGACTACGCAGGCCGGCCGCCCGGGCCTGCCCCGGGGCGCACGACTGCGATGTCCGTCGCGGCGAAGTCGCCGCCAGTGCACAGCACGGGGTACCCGGTCCGGTCAGCGAGCGCGTACGTGAAGCAGTCGCCGAAATTAAGCCCGGCCGGATGCCGCCCCTTGCCATATCGCCGCCAGCCACTCATCGCCCGGTCAGCCAGGTCCGCATCGACGGGCACGATGTCCACCTGTGCGTCGCGAAGAAACCGGTCGACGACATCCTGCCCAGCGGGCCGCAGCCGGGCCTCGATGACGATGCCCAACTCGACGCGAATGGCGGCTGGCATCAGCCGGACGAGGGCATCCTCAAGATGGGCGGCGAGTTCTTCGCCACCAGGCTCGCCCAGGATGACCGCAACGGCCGCCGACGTACCGACGATGAGGCTCCCCCGGGCCGGCTCGCTCAACGCGGCAGGCCGGCGTCGTCGTAGCCGATGATCTCCTCCGGCGTCCTGTCATCGGCAACCCGGAGGGCCGCTACGTCTGCCGCCAGCCGCGCCAGCCGCGTTCTCATGCTGACCGCACGCCTGGCGTGCTCACGATCGAGCCGCTCCCTGAGCGCTATCACGACGGCCTCGGTCAGTGTCTCACCGGTCTCGGCGGTCAGCTCCCTGGCAAGCCGGTCCGCCTCGTCGCTCTTGATACTCAGCGCCATGGAAGAAGTATAGATCAAATAGCAGACTTCTGCCATGACTCAGGGTAGCGGCTTCCATGACGTAGCTGCCATCGTTGCCGCCCGCGGCAAGACCCCCGGAAATGAGCCTGAGCAGGACCCCGTACATGGCCCATGTCATAGGTGGCCAGGTGACTCGCTGGTAACCTCGCCCGCATGAACCAAGGTCCCGTATCCCCGGTGCATGGCGGCATGCTCGCCGTTGCCACCGCACAAGGCCATGGCGTGACGGCAATGTTCACGCTGTCCGGTGGGCACGTGTTCCCGCTCTACGACGGCGCGGTCACGGCGGAGCCGCCGATGCGGCTGGTGGACGTCCGGCACGAGCAGACCGCTGTGTTCGCCGCCGAGGCGACGGCGCGGCTGACCAGGACTCCCGGTCTCGCCGTGCTGACCGCCGGCCCGGGGGTGACCAACGGGGTGAGCGCCATCACGACCGCGCATTTCAACGGCTCACCCGTCGTGGTGCTGGCCGGGCGCGCCCCGGACTACCGCTGGGGATCGGGCAGCCTGCAGGAAATCGACCATCCGCAGCTCGTCACGCCGGTCACCAAGCGCGCCTGGACCGAACACGAGACCAAGAACATCGCCGGCGCCGTGGACCAGGCCTTCCGCCTCGCCGCCACCGCGCACCGGGGCCCGGTCTTCCTCGACATCTCGCTCGAGGCCCTGTTCGGCCAGGACGGGCCACGACCCGGCGCGGATGACGGAACTGACATTCCCGCCGACGGCCTAACCGGCGCCGGCTCGATCGATTCCGGGGCCGTCGAGCGCATAGCCACCCTGCTCGCCGAGGCGGCGCGCCCCGTCCTCATCCTTGGCTCGGACGTCTGGCTGAACGGCGCCGAAGCCGAAGCCCGGCTCGCCGCGGAAGAACTGCGGCTACCTGTCATCACCAACGGCCAGGGCCGCGGGATCCTCCCGGCCGGGCACGACCTGCTGGTCACCCGGGCCCGCTCCACCGCCCTGCGCGAGGCTGACCTGGTCATCGTTGTGGGAGCGCCGCTGGACTTCCGGCTTGGCTACGGCGAATTCGGCGGCAAAGACGGAACACCGCAAGCCCAGGTCATCCATGTAGCGGACGCGGAGGACCAGATCGCCGGGCACTGCCCACTCGCTGCCTCCGCGGCGGGCAGCCTCCCGGCCTTCTTCAGCCAGCTCGCCAGCGTCGGCCCCGGCCGCGCCGGCCGGAACGCCGCCGGCTCAGGCGACCATGACTGGCTCCCCCGCCTGCAGGAAGCGGTCCGGACGGCCGCCGGAGCGGATCATGAACTGCTGTCCAGCGACGCGGCACCGATCCACCCGATGCGCCTGTACGGCGAACTCATCAAGATCCTTGACGACGACGCCGTAGTCATCGGCGACGGCGGCGACTTCGTCTCCTACGCGGGAAAATACGTCGAGCCGAGGCGTCCCGGCGGGTGGCTCGACCCGGGTCCCTACGGCTGCCTGGGCACCGGGCTCGGCTATGCCATCGCCGCCCGGATCGCCCGGCCGTCGTCGCAGGTGGCGCTCCTGCTCGGCGACGGTGCGGCCGGATTCTCGCTGATGGACGTGGACACGCTCGTCCGGCACAACCTGCCCGTGGTCATGATCTGCGGCAACAACGGGATCTGGGGCCTGGAGAAGCACCCGATGCAGGCGCTCTATGGCTACGACGTCGCCGCCGGCCTGCAGCCGATGTGCCGGTACGACGATGTCGTCCGCGCGCTCGGTGGTGCGGGCGAACTGGTCACCGAGCCAGGACAGATCGCACCGGCGCTGCGCCGCGCCTTCGAGTCCGGCGTGCCGTACCTGGTCAACGTGATCACCGACCCAGACGTCGCCTACCCACGGTCGACCACGGGGATCTGAGACGATGACGAGCCTCATGGAACCGGCCTATTGCGCCCACTGCGGGCAACCGGCTGACCGGCGCGACCACGGGACATGCGAGCGGGCCAGCACCCTGGACCCGCCGCGCTTCTGCGCACGGTGCGGCCGCCGGATGATAGTGAAGGTAACCCCCGACCGCTGGACGGCCCACTGCTCAAGGCACGGCTCAAGCCACAGCCGGGCGCGAGAAGAAGTGGGACCGGCAGAGACGGGGGACCTCAGCCGATGATGGCGATCAGGTCGCCTTCCTGAACGACGTCACCCTCGGCCACGGCCAGTTTGGTGACGGTGCCGCTCGTCTCCGCGATGACCGGGATCTCCATCTTCATCGATTCGAGGATGACCAGCGTGTCCCCGTCGTCGACGTTCGCGCCCTCTGTGGCGACAACCTTCCAGACGTTCGCGACCATCTCCGCGCGCACTTCCTCAGCCACCCACGTCTCCTTTCCGCGCCCACGACCGGGCCCGTTCTCCGCCCTCGGCCGGGCTGTCACGCGATGCCCGCTCAGGTGAGACTGAGGGAACGCCGCCCGACAACCTTACTGAGCGCCTCGACAACACCGGGATCGTACTCGGACGCGGTGTCAAGGCGCAGCCGCTCGAGTGCTGCGGCGGCGCGGTCGCGGTCGGCGGAGCTGCCCACCAGGTCGTCGAACGCGTTGGCGGCCCTGATGATCCGGCTGGCCACCGGAGGACCCTGATCCGCGCCCGGCGCGCGGCACGGGTCGCTTTGCTGCATGACGATGTCCGCGACCTGATCGAGGACGCCGGCCTGGCGGATCACGTCCGCGCCGAGTTCGGCGATGCGCCGCTGATCACCGGGCGAGACGAGCACGGTCGCCCCCCCGGGAATCGGATCCCGGAGTGAGAGCTGCCCGATGTCGTGCATGAGCGCCGCGTACTCGAGTTCCTCCAGGTCAGCTTCGCCCATCCCGAGCTCACGCCCGATGGCCACCGACAGCCGGCTGACCCGGCGCGAGTGCCCGCCTTCCACGTACCCGCCGACCTCGGTCATCCGGGACAGCGCCCGCACGGTCTCCAGGTACGTGGTCCGGATCCCTACGTACCGCCGCACCGCGACCTGCGAGACCAGCAGCGGCGCCGTGAACACCCACACCGCGGCAAGCCCCATGACCTCGGACGAGAACGCGATCAGCAGAGCCGACGCGCCCACCGCCGTGCCGAGCGGCAACTGCACCCGCAGCTCGTCCCACAGCGCCACGCCAAACCTCGCGCGCAGTTCCTCGGCCCTGATCAGCGCCCCGAACAGCGCGTCAACGAACCAGGCGAGCACGACCAGCAAGGTCATCACCGCGAGCGCCACCGGCCAGTGGCGCTGCATCAGCGCGGTCGGCGCGAGCGGCCGGAATATGAAGGCCACACAGGCCACCGACACCAGCCGCGACGCCATCCCGGCCAGCTTCGCCGGGCGGCCGGCCGCCAGATGAGGCAGCGCCCCCACGATCATCCCGCCGATGGTGATGACGATCACCTGCAGGGCGGACTGGACGGCCGGATGCGCGCCGATGTCCAGCAGGAGCGCGTAGCCGAGCGCACCACCGGCGGCGATCGGGGCCGACTCGCGGTTACCGGGCAGCGTGATCCGCAGCAGCTCGCCGAGCGCAACCAGGGAGCCGAACGCGACAGCGTCGCCGACCTGCACCATGCCGCTCACCGCCACCTGGGCGATGGCCGCCACGGCGAGCATCCCCGCGGCGGATATGAGCAGTAGCTGTCCCGAATCCATGGCCTGCCAGCCAGCAGGGCCACGCGTCCCAGATTGGTGACCGGTCACTGGAGGGCTCAGCGGTTCTCGACGACTTGCAGCGGGGCAGTTGGATCGTCGTGATCCTGCGCCGTCACCCCCACCGGCGAGCTGGCAGGCGGATCGATCGGGGCCGGCCGCTCCCAGCCCTCCCGCTCCAGAGCAGTCACGAACGCATCGACCAACGCCGGGTCGAACTGCGTGCCGGACCATTTGCGCAGTTCCGCGATTGCCTGATCGATCCGCCGGGCGCCTCGGTAGGACCGGGTGGAGGTCATCGAGTCGAACGCGTCGGCCACGGCGATCACCCTGGCGAACTCGGGAATCTCGTCACCGGCCAGCCCGAGCGGGTAGCCGCGGCCGTCGAGCCGCTCGTGGTGATGCATGATCCCGGCGAGGGCTTCGTCCAGGAAGCCGATCTCCCGGACGATCTCCAGGCCGCGCATCGGGTGCAGCTGGATCGCCGCGTACTCCTCCTCGGTGAGGCGGCCGGACTTCTGCAGCACCTTGGTGGGCACGCCGAGCTTGCCGACGTCATGCAGCATCCCGGCGTAGGTGATCGCCTCCAGCCGGTTCGCCCGCATGCCGATTTCGCGGGCGAGCATGGCCGATCCCTTGGACACCCGCTCGCTGTGACCCCGGGTGTAGAAGTCCTTGGTCTCCACGGCCTTGCAGAGCGCCGCCATCGTGGCCTCGTAGGCCGACTGCTGAGCCGCGTACTGCCGCATCGCCCACCGGGCCACGAACAGCGGGATCACGACCAGGACGGCGGCGAACGGGCCGACCACGCTCCACAGGGCGGCTATCAGCAGCCCGAACGCCGCATAGCCGAGGTCGGAGAGCATGAGCCTGATGTCCACCACGGCGGGCAGCCGCTGCTTGCTGCTGGAGTCTGCGGTCAGCCAGAGCACGCCACGGACAAGCCCATGGTTGACGACCAGGTGAACCAGCGCGGCGACCGCGAACGGGCCGATGATGCCAGGGAAAGACGACTGATGCGGAACCCCCCACCGGCCACCGACGGCAACGAATGCCCTCCCTGCCGCGTAGGCGCTCAGCGCGTACATGGCCCCGTTGAACACGCGCTGTACAACCAGCAGCCCGCGGCGCAACCGGAGTGCCGCGAAAACCCCGACGATCGCCGCCCCGGCCGGGCCGAGCAGCACGACCGACGCCAGCGTGGCGGCGTAACTCGGGGACCAGGTGAACTGACGCGGGCCGACAGGCGCCGAACTGGACTCACAAACGAGGAACAAGACGCCCAAGACAGCGACCTTGGGCCAGGAGATGTCACCAAGGGGTCCGCGAGCGACCAGGAAGGCAGCAGCAGTCATGACCGCCACGACGTAGACCCACGTCGTCTTGGATAGTCTGCTCAACAGCTCCCCCCTAGGTGACGGTACCGCCGCGCGACCTGCGTCGGGGCGCCGTCACCCCCAAGAGATGCCCAGTCGCGGCACGACGTCACTCCTACCTGATCCAGTGGCGCGCAGCACCGAAGCGAATACCACGAGCGCCTGCATTCGGCCACCTCCTGAACCAACTCGCGCAGGCGTCAGCCCAACATGGTTGCGGCCTGGCCTTCAGGGTATCCCGGATGCCGTCACGAGCGCAGGCCCAATCAGTATCGTGCGCAAATCGTAACTCATAACCCACAGTTAGTGATCGCGGGTAATCTTGAACACCGATTGCGACCATTGATGGTCATGATCAAAATTTACGGTGGCAGAACCGCCCGGCGTAACGCACCGCCGGGGGCATCACACCAATTACAGTAACGTCACTCGGCGCTGAACTCGGTCACTTCCAGTTCGACCCGGACTTGCTGGATCCTGCTCAGCACCCGCGCGCGCAAATCGCTGGGAACCAGGTCATGCCCGCAGTGCTTGTGTACCAGCTTCTTGACGACTTCTTCCAGCCCGTACTCCCGCAAGCACGGCCCGCACTCGTCCAGGTGCTGACGGATCTCGGCGTAGTTGGAAGTGTCGAGCTCGCCGTCGATGTAGTCGTAGACCCGCGCCAGCACCTCGCTGCACGGTGTTTCATGAGGATTCCCGCAACTCATCAGGCGTCCTCTCCTGCCTCACCCGCCGGAGAACCGGCCCCGTCGCCGGCCCCGGACTGAGACCTGACCAGCCCCCGTTCCTCCGCATAGTCCTGGAGGAGTTCGCGCAACTGCCGGCGGCCACGGTGCAGTCGCGACATCACCGTCCCGATCGGTGTCCCCATGATGTCGGCGATCTCCCGGTAGGCGAAACCCTCGACATCCGCCAGGTAGACGGCGATCCTGAACTCTTCGGGCAGCGCCTGCAGCGCGTTCTTGATGTCGGAGTCGGGCAGCCGCTCGAGCGCCTCGCTCTCCGCCGACTTCAGCCCCGATGACGTGTGCTCGGCCGCCCTGGCAAGCTGCCAGTCCTCGATGTCCTCGGTCCCGGCCCGCTGCGGCTCGCGCTGCCGCTTGCGGTAGGTGTTGATGAACGTGTTCGTCAGGATCCTGAACAGCCACGCCTTGAGGTTGGTTCCCGGCTGAAACTGATGGAAGGACGCGTAGGCCTTCGCGAACGTCTCCTGGACCAGGTCCTGGGCGTCCGCTGCGTTGCGCGTCATCCGCATGGCAGCCGAGTACAGCTGATCGAGGTACGGCAGTACGTCGTCCTCGAAGCGCTGGCTCCGCTCCGTGAGTGTCTCCGGGACCGGACTCACCCCCTCAGGGACCACCGTCTCAGGTAGCCGCTTGGCAGCACCATATGGCCGGGAGGATACATCCTTCACCCGTCCGGGCTTGCGCTGAGGCGCCGCTGGGGGATTATTGACCGGCCTGTAGCCGACTGCGAGCATGCGTCCTGCAACGTCACCGCCGGTCACTTCATTCCTGACGTTAACGAGTGAAGAAACTCCAGCGGGGAAGGCTTCTTACTGGGGTGGCGTGCGCTGTCGCCTGGCCGTACGGCGCGCGGCGGTACGTAGGAGGCTTGTTCAGAACTGCGAGTGGCTGGCTGGTTGCCGCAGATCACAGATCTGGGCGCCAGATCTGCGAGTCTAGTTTGAATAAGTCTTCTGGCCAGACGCTCTCATCGGGTGGCGACAGGAGTGACGGTGGCAGCTACGGCCAGCCCGCTCGCCGTGGCGGGGGATGGCTCCCTGGCGAGCTACTGGCGTTTTCACCGGGCCGTCTCGACCGCGCAGCTCGCCGCCTGGCTGCCGGCCGGCCGGCAGGTGCTCATCGACATCTCGGGCCCGCAGGGACGCTGTGCCGCGCAGGCGGCCAAGGCCGGCCACTTCGTCCTGCGGGTCACCCAGCGGGAAGCCGCGGATGGCAGCGATACCCACACCGGCCCGCGCCGCTGGCCGGGGCCGGACGGGCCGGGCGGGATCGTCGCGGCCGTCACCGCCGACCTGGGCAACCTGCGTTTCCTGGCCGATGGCTGCGCCGACGGGGTGATCGCCGACGACCGCACCATGTCCAGGTACATCGCCGCGGAATACCTGGCCGCCGAGATCGCCAGGGTGCTGCGTCCCGGCGGCCGCCTGATCGCCAGCGTGGACTCGCTGGTACTCGGCATGGCGGTGCTGGCCGAGCAGCGCCACTGGGCCGAGCTGACCGACCTGCCGAGCGCCGAGGTGCTACTGATCCCCTGGCAGGACGGCACGTTCACCCGCTGCTACGGCGTGCAGCACCTCAAGGACCTCTGCGCCGAAGCCGGGCTGAAGCCGAGCGCGATCCGGCCGCGGACCGTGCTGTCCCCGTCCATGGTCGCCCGCGTGCTCCGCCAGGACCCGGGTGCGATGGCCCGGCTGGTCCGGGCCGAGCTCACCGCCGAGGCCGACGAGTCGTTCGGCATCCAGCTCGTCGTCACCGCCCGCAAGCCACTGTGAGGCTGCCCGGCCAATGAGCCCGGCACGACGCACCGGGCTGGCCCGGCTGGCAGCCCCCGCCAGCCGGCCGCTCAGCACCTCCACAGCCCCAGCGATGTCGCATCGACCGTGTCTGTGTCCGGGTGATGTCACATCGACCGGTCTGGGTGTCCGGGCGTGACGCACCGGGCTGGCTGGCGTGACATGCCAGGGAAAGCCCGGCGTGGCGCGCCGGGAAGACGGAGCTGCGGGAATCAGTGCCGCTGCCGGTCGTGTTTGGACTGGCAGCGAACGCACCGGGCCGCCTCTGGTTTGGCTTCGAGCCGCCCGTCGGGAACACTGTCGCCGCAGTCAACACACATGCCGTAGGTCCCGTTGTCTATCCGGGTGAGCGCGTTCAGCACCTCGGTCCGCTGCCGCTGTGCGGCCTCGAGAACGGCCTGGCTCCGGTCCGCCTCGGACAGGTTCGCACCGGCGTCGGCGGGGTCCTGCGGATAGGCGGCGGAGGCGTCCTCCCGGTGGTTTTCCCCCTGCAGCACGGTGATGGACCTGTCGAGATCATGGCAAATCTCTTCCAGGCGCTTTCGAGCTGTGGCGATGTCCACGGACCATTACCTCCTATCCGCAGGCTGGCCAGCAGCATGAAATGAAACGCACTGCCCAGCCGGTACGGGGTTAGAACAAAGTCCCGCCGGAGTCGGCTGTAGCGCCGTCGGGCGGATGCTCCCCCGACGGCCCCGACCTGGACTGGGGCAGGCTGGATGACCCCGGGTCCTGGTCACTCAGCTCCTTGACCAGGTCGGGCCCGTTATTTCGTACGTTATTGACGGCCGTCGAGACCGGATGCGAGGTCAGCCCGCCAGCCGCGGCCGGGACGAGCAACCTGCTCACGTCGCTGACCTCGTTGTTGTCCGGGTCCAGCCAGTCGCCCCAGGACGAGCGCTCGATGATCATCGGCATCCGGTCGTGGATCTTGCCGACCTCGTCGGGAGCGCTCGTCGTGATAATCGTTGCCGTCCACAGCCAGGCGCCATCCTGGTCATCGGGCACGGACGGGTCCCGCCACAGCTCATACAGCCCGGCGAACGCCAAGACGCCGCCGTCGGTGCGGTAGATGTAATACGGCTGCTTGCGCTTGCCCCCGTTGGCCGGGGCCTGCCACTCATAGAAGCCATCCGCCGGAAGCAGGCACCTGCGCCGCGAGAACGCCCGGCGGAACGCCGGTTTCTCCGCCAGCGTCTCGGCGCGGGCGTTGATCATGCGGCTGCCGATGGCCGGATCCTTCGCCCAGAACGGCACCAGCCCCCAGCGCACGACCCGAAGCTCGCGCTCCGGCCGCACCTGCTCGCCGGCTGCGGCCTCCGCGGTTTCCGTGGGCTCGTGCCGCCTGGTCAGGACGGCGTATACGGGCTTGGTCGGGGCGACGTTGTAGTCAGCCTCCCGGTCGGCGCCCACACGGTCGCGCTGCACAGCGAACTCCTCCAGGAGCTCGATGCGCTTACGCGCGGAGGCAAACCGGCCACACATGTCGTTTTTCCCCTGACCCCGTTCCTTCTGTCTGCAAGTATCTGCCCGGATTCTGATTGTTTACCCTATCTCCTTCATCCGGCCACCCCGCCGCTGCAGGATCTTCAGATCTGCCGTGCTTGCGGCCCAGTACGCTCGGCTTCATGCATAACGCATCCGTACGGAACCAGCAGGCCTGGCGCGCACCCGTCGCGAAGCAGCGTGTGCATACCACTGTGCGGCTGCCCGGCTCGAAGTCGATCACCAACCGGGCGCTCATCCTGGCCGCTCTCGCCGATGCCCCCACAACGATCACCGGCCCGCTGCGCGCCAGGGACACCGATCTGATGGCCGGTGCGCTGCGGGCCCTGGGCACGAGCATCGAGGACGTGCCCGAGGGCTGGCTGGTCACGCCGGGCCCGATGGACCATGGCGCACAGGTGAACGTCGGCAACGCCGGCACGGTGATGCGGTTCGTCCCGCCGGTCGCCCCGCTGGTCACCGGCGACGTCGGGTTCAGCGGTGACCCGCGGGCCTCGCACCGCCCGGTCGGCCAGCTCATCGCGGCACTGACCTCGCTCGGCGCCGTCATCGACGACGGCGGCCGCGGCGCCGTGCCGTTCACCGTGCATGGCACGGGACAGCTCGGCGGTGGCGCGGTCACCCTGGACGCCTCCGGCTCTTCCCAGCTCGTGTCCGGGCTGCTGCTGGCGGGCTGCTGCTACGACAAGGGCCTGGAAGTGCGCCACCAGGGGCCGCCGGTCCCGTCCGCACCGCACATCGCGATGACGGTGAGCATGTTGCGCGACGCCGGCGCCGACGTGGAGGAATCCGGGCAGCAGGGCGGCGGCACCGGGCTCCGCACCGCCCGTCCGGACACCTGGCGCGTCCACCCGGGCCCGCTGCGCCCTGGGACCGTGCGGGTCGAGCCCGACCTGGTCAATTCGGCCCCGTTCCTGGCCGCCGCCCTGGTCACCGGCGGCACCGTGACGATCGCGGACTGGCCTGCCACAACCACCCAGCCCGCCGGGCACATCGTGGACCTGCTGACCCGGATGGGCGCGGCCTGTGAGCTCACCGCCGAGGGCATGACCGTCACCGGAACCGGCGGCATCCACGGAATAGTCGCCGACCTGCGGGACTCGGTCGAGGTCACCCCGGTCCTCACCGCCCTGGCCGCGCTGGCCTCGTCGCCGTCGGTGTTCACCGGCATCGCGCACATGCGCACCCACGAGACCGACCGGCTCGCCGCCCTGGCCACCGAGATCAACAAGCTTGGCGGCCAGGTCACCGAGCTACCCGGCGGCCTGGAGATCCATCCCCGCCCGCTGACCGCCAGCGGCGTCCTGGACAGCTACGACGATCACCGCATGGTCATGGCCGCCGCCGTCCTCGGCCTGGCCGTCCCCGGCCTCACCGTGGCCAACCCCGGCACGGTCGCCAAGACGTTCCCGGCCTTCACCAGCCTGTGGGCGGAGATGCTGGATGCCTGACAGCCCGGGAGGACAGTCCTGACCAGGCCACCCAGTCACACCCGCCTGGACGAGGACGACGTAAGGATCAGGCCGGGCCGTGGCTCGCGGCCGAGGACACGCCGCCGCCCCGCCCACGAAGATGCCCCCGAGGCGTTCGTCGCGACGGTCGACCGGGGCCGCTACGGGTGTCTGTCCGGCGGCCGGCAGATCACCGCCATGAAGGCGCGGGAACTGGGCCGCAGAAGCGTCGTCGTCGGCGACCGGGTTGCCCTGGCCGGCGACACCTCCGGCGCGCAAGGCACCCTGGCCAGGATCGTCCGGGTCCGCCAGCGCACCTCCGTGCTGCGCCGTTCCGCCGACGACACCGACCCGGTCGAGCGGGTCATCGTCGCCAACGCTGACCAGATGGTCATCGTCTGCGCCCTGGCCAACCCGCCCCCCCGGCTCCGCTTCATCGACCGCTGCCTGGTCGCCGCCTACGACGCGGGCCTGGACCCGCTGCTCTGCCTGACCAAGGCCGACCTGGCCCCTCCCGACGGCATCCTCGCCGTCTTCGAACCCCTCGGCTTCTCCTACGTCGTCACCAGCCGCCCATTCACCGACGATGTCCTCGGCGACCTCCGGGGCCGCCTCAACGACCGCGAGAGCGTCCTCATCGGGCATTCAGGCGTAGGCAAGTCCACCCTGGTCAACGCCCTGATCCCAGGCACAGCCCGGGCGGTGGGCGCGGTCAACCCGGTCACCGGCCGGGGCCGTCACACCTCCTCATCCGCCGTAGCCCTCTCCCTGGACACCCCCGACGGCGGCTGGGTGATCGACACCCCGGGCCTGCGCGGCTTCGGCCTCGGCCACGTCTCCCCCGACCGCGTGCTCAGCGCCTTCCCCGAGCTGGCCGAAGCGGCCACCGAATGCCAGCCGGGCTGCACCCACACCGGCGACTGCGCCCTGGACGACTGGGCCCACGAGCATGGCGCCGAGGCCCGCCTGGACTCCTTCCGCCGCCTGCTCCGCAGCCGCGAGGGCGCCGGCGCCTGATCATCGTGCCGAGGCAGATCCGGCTGACAGAGACTCCACCGCGGCCCAGGTGGGTGTAGTCCATGGAGAACCACGGTATGCCAGGCCACGGTGGCCAGGCACAGCCGTCAAAGAGAATTACGATCTTGACTTAATCGGGAGACTTATTCAAAACCAGCCCAGCGGACGAGACACCAGGTCTGCGGGCCGCGGTAGCTGGGTGATCACCTGGAGGTTCTGAATAAGCCTCCGGCGTCACACCCGTGCCGCAGTGTCAGCGCAGGGTAATAAGCGGTACCGTTGCGCGCCATGGCGGGTTATGACGACGACCTGCGCTTCGCGCACGTCCTCGCCGACGCGGCGGACGACATCACGACCAAGCGGTTTCGCGCGCTCGACCTGACCGTGGAGACCAAACCGGACCTTACGCCGGTGACCGATGCCGACCGCGCGGTCGAGGAACAGGTGCGGCATGTGCTGCGCCGGTCCCGGCCGCGGGACGCGGTGCTGGGCGAGGAACTCGGCAAGATCGGCGTGGGGCCCAGGTGCTGGGTGGTGGACCCGATCGACGGGACCAAGAACTATGTCCGCGGCGTGCCGGTCTGGGCCACCCTGATCGCGCTGATGATGGGCGACGAACCGGTGGCCGGGGTCGTGTCCGCGCCCGCCCTCGGCCGCCGGTGGTGGGCGGCGCAGGAGGCCGGCGCCTGGACCGGGCGGAGCCTGGCGAAGGCCACCCGGTGCCAGGTCTCCGGGGTGAGCCGGCTCAGCGACGCGTCGTTCTCCTATTCGAGCATTTCCGGCTGGGAGAAAACGGGCGGGCTGCAGGGCTTTGTCAGCCTGACCCGGTCGGTCTGGCGAACCCGGGCGTTCGGCGATTTCTGGTCGTACATGCTGACCGCCGAGGGTGCCGTCGACATCGCCGCGGAGCCCGTCGTTTCGCTGTGGGATCTGGCCGCGGTGCAGGTCATCGTGGAGGAAGCGGGCGGCAGGTTCACCGATTTGTCCGGGGTGTCCAGGCCGGACGGCGGCAGCGCGGTGGCCACCAACGGGCACCTGCACGACGAGGTTCTCGGACTGCTGGGCGGGGTATCACAAGTTCACAAAAACCCCACCGCCGGGGAGTGATGAGATGAACGTCCGGGACGGGATGACGAAGCTTGTCCTCACCATAGGCCCCACCCATACGCTGCGCGAGGCGGCCAGGCAGATGTCCAAGCGCCGGGTCGGCGCGGCCGTGGTCATCGACTCGGAACACGCCAGCGTGGGAATCCTGACCGAGCGGGACGTCCTCGACTCGATCGCGGCCGGGCAGGATCCGGATACTGAGGTCGTCGGGCAGCACCGCACCCAGGACATCGTGGTGGCCTCGCCCGACTGGACGCTGGAGCAGGCGGCGACCGCCATGGTCAGCGGCGGCTTCCGGCACCTGATCGTGGTGGAGGGGAACGACGTCATCGGCCTGCTGTCGATGCGCGACATCGTGCGCTGCTGGTCCGACGCCGAGACGAGGGCCTCTGCCTGATCTCCAGCCGCGTGATTTAAGGCCATTCACCCCGAGGAAGCGGTTAGCCGCCCGGCTCCTGCCTGATGTATATAAGTCCTGTGCGTCCACCCTCAACGGTCATTCAGGCGTGAGTAGGATTGCGCGCAGGAGGGAGACGCTGACCATGCGATTCCAACCACTGACCCGCCGGATCTCCCTGGCCCCCGCGGTTGTGGCGGGATTCGGCCTTCTCGTGGCCGGCTGTGGCAGCTCGCCGCCGCCCAAGGCCAAACCGGGTTCCTCGCCACCATCGTCTTCGTCCTCGCCCTCCTCGAGCTCGGGCATGACGCCCACCGAGCAGACCATCGCGGCGAACTGGGAGAAGTTCTTCGCGTCGAGCACCCCGAACGCGCAGCGGGTCGCGTTGCTGCAGAACGGGCCGCAGTTCAAGAAGGTGATCGCCGATCAGTCCAAGTCATCGCTGGCCTCCAGTGCGGCGGCCAAGGTGACCAAGGTGACGAACGTTACCTCCAGCCAGGCCACGGTGCTGTACTCGATCACCGTCGCGGGCACACCCGCGCTGGCCAACCAGACCGGAGTCGCGGTCAACCAGAACGGCACCTGGAAGGTCGGTGACAAGAGCTTCTGCGCCCTGCTCGTACTGGAGCTGGGCAAAACAGGAGTGCCGTCGGCCTGCATGACGGCCGGATAACGGAAGACTGCCTTGGCTGCAACGACCGAGGTGGCGGCCACAGCCCGCCATGGTGGTCGGCCCCTCGCGCTGGCCGCGCTGTGCACCCTGCTGTTCCTGACCTTCCTGGACAACACCGTGGTCAGCGTGGCGCTGGGCAGCGTCCAGCTCGACCTGCACGCGAACGTCTCGTCGCTGCAGTGGGTGGTCAGCGCCTACGCACTCACCTTTGCCAGCATCATGCTGGCCTGCGGGATGATCGGCGATGAGTTCGGCCGCAAGCTGGTCATGCTGTGTGGCGCCGGGGTGTTCTGCGGCGGCTCGCTGATGTGCGCGCTCGCCCCGAACATCCAGTTGCTGATCGCCGGGCGGGCGATCATGGGCCTGGGCGCGGCGGCCAGTGAGCCGGGCACGCTGTCCATGCTGCGGCACCTGTACACCGACAAGCGCAGCCGCGACCGGGCGATCGGGGTGTGGGCGGCGGTGTCCGCGCTGGCGCTGGCCGTCGGGCCGGTCCTCGGCGGCGCGCTCGTCGGCGCCTGGAGCTGGCGCGGGATCTTCTGGTTCAACCTGGCCTTCGGCCTGGCCGCGCTCGTCGTGGCCGCGATCATCCTGCCGGAGAGCGCGGATCCGGACGCGAAGCGGGTGGACACGGCCGGCACGCTGCTCGGCGCGGCCGCGATCGTGGCCCTGGTGTTCGCGATCATCCATGGGGAGAGCGCGGGCTTCGCCTCGCCGGAGGTACTTGCCCTGTTCGTCGTCGGCGCGGTCGCCGTGGCCGCGTTCTTCTGGTGGGAAAGCCGGGCCACCCACCCGCTGCTGGACCTGCGCTTCCTTCGCGTCCCCGGGTTCTCGACGGCGAACATCGCGGCGTTCTGCACGTATTTCGCCACGTTCGCGATCTTCTTCTTTACGGCGCTGTACCTCGAAGAGGTTGTCGGAGACTCCGGCTTCAAGATCGCCCTGGTCTTCCTGCCGATGACGGTGCTGATGATCGTCACCGCGCTGCTGGCCGGCGGCTGGACCGGCGTGGCCGGACCACGCATGTCCATCTTCGTCGGGTGCGTGCTGTTCAGCGCGGGACTGCTGCTGGCCAACCTCAGCCTCAGCCCGCACCCGGACTACTGGGCGCTGGTCACCTCGCTCGCCCTGACCGGCATCGGCATCGGCGCAACCGTGGTGCCGATCACCTCATCGGCCCTGACTTCGGTCCCGCCGGAACGGTCCGGCATGGCCGCGTCGGCCACCAACACCAGCCGGGAGATCGGCGCGGTGACCGGGGTGGCCGTGCTCGGCGCGCTGGTGAATGCCCAGCTCAGCTCCAGCCTCACCAGCCAGCTCAAGCGCCTTGGCATTCCGGCCAACTTCCAGTCGATCGTGATCAAGGCGGTGGAGACCGGCGGCGTGCCATCCAGCGGCAACACCTCGGGCGCCGGCGGCGCAGCGGGCGCCGGGCATGCCGGGCTGGTGCAGGAGGTGATCAACGCGGCCTACGCGGCGTTCCACTCCGGCCTGCACGCCGCGCTCTATCTCTCCGCGCTGCTCGTGCTGCTGGCCGGGCTACTGGCGGCGGTCACCCTCCGCCGGCGGACCTCGGCCGAAGGCTAGACTGCTGGATTCAGTGATCTTGTTCTTGATGAGACCGGGTGGGGTGGCGTGCCGGGCAGGTCGGTCGTGGGATCCGCGTGGCGGGTCCTCGTCGGGGAGCCGCTGCGCGCGTCCGAGGTGGCCAAGGAGCAGATCACCCCGCTGGAGGGCCTGCCGGCGCTGTCGCTGGACGCGCTGACCTCGGTCGCGTACGGGCCCGAAGCGATCATCGTCGTGCTCGGCGCCGCCGGTGCCACCGCGCTGCACCTGGTCCTGCCGGTCACGGTGGCGATCATCGTGCTGCTCGCCATCCTGGTGTTCTCCTACCGGCAGGTGATCGACGCCTATCCGGGCGGCGGCGGTGCGTACGCGGTGTCCAGGGAGAACCTGGGCCGCGGCGCCAGCCTGCTGGCCGCCGCCGCGCTCATCGTCGACTACACACTGACCGTCGCCGTGTCGATCGCCGCCGGAGTGGGCGCGCTGACCTCCGCTTATCCGAGGCTCACCGCGGACACGGTTCCGGTCTGCCTGCTGATCCTGGCCGTGGTCACCGTGCTCAACCTGCGCGGGCTCGGCGAGGCGGCGCGCGCCTTCCTGCTGCCGACCGCGATCTTCGTCGTCGGCCTGCTGGCGATCATCGCGATCGGGCTGATCCACCCGCTGGCACTGCACACACCGCTGCCCGGGCACCCCGTCGCGCCGCCGCATCCGCTGCAGGTGGTGGGCGTGCTGCTCATCCTCAAGGCGTTCTCGGCCGGCTGCAGCGCGCTGACCGGTGTGGAGGCTATCGCCAACGGCGTGCCGCTGTTCAAGGAACCACGCGTCCGGCGGGCCAAGACCACCGAACTGCTGCTCGGCGTCATCCTGGGTGCCATGCTGCTCGGCCTGGCCGAACTGGCCCGGCGCTGGCACATCGGGGAATGGTCCGGCCAGACGGTGCTCAGCCAGATCATGGCCAGGGCGGTCGGCAGGCACTGGGCGTACTACCTCGTGTCGCTCACGATCACGCTGGTCCTGGCGCTGGCCGCGAACACCTCGTTCGGCGGCCTGCCGGTGCTGGCCAGCCTGCTGTCCCGCGACCACTTCCTGCCACACCTGTTCTCGCTGCGCGGCGACCGGCAGGTGTTCGCCAACGGCATCTGGGCGCTGACGGCCCTGTCGGCCGTGCTCCTTGTCGCGGTCGGCGGGAATACCAACACGCTGATCCCGCTGTTCGCCATCGGGGTCTTCATCGGCTTCACCCTGGCCCAGGGCGGCCTCGTCGTGCACTGGTGGCGGGCCAGGGCACCCGGCTGGCGCTGGCGGGCGGCGATCAACGGGCTCGGCGCGCTGGTCACGGCGGCGGCCACGATCATCTTCCTGATCTCGAAGTTCATCGAGGGCGCGTGGGTCGTGGTGGTCGCGATCCCGGTGTTCATCCTCATGTTCACCCGGATCCACGCCTACTACCACCGGGTGGCCCTGGACCTGCGGCTTGACGAGGTGCCGGCAAAGCCGCAGAGCAAGCAGACCCGCGTGATCGTCCCGGTGACCGGGGTGTCCAGGCTCACCAGGTACGCCGTCTCCGAGGCGCTGTCGCTCGGCCAGCACGTGACGGCGGTGCGGGTGGTGCTGGACCAGACAGACTCCGGGGACGAGGACGCCAGGCGGATCGAGACAGAATGGGCCGCCTGGGATCCCGGTGTCCCGCTGCACGTGCTGCGGACTGAGTTCGCCTCGGTGGTGGAGCCGATCGTCGGCTACATCGACGAGGTGTGCCGGCAGTGCGACGACCAGGTCGTGGTGCTGATCCCCACGCTCATCCCGCCGCGGATCCGGTACCGGCTGCTGCACAACCACCTCGACGTGGTGCTGTCCTCGGCGCTGCGCTCCCGGGCCGACGTGATCGTGGCTCGCGTCACCATGCCGCTCGAACCCAGGACGCCCGCTCCGCTGGATCCCGGGCCGCCGGAGCCAACTCCCCAGAAAGAGCCGAGCACTTCATTACGATGGTGGGCTTCCCCGTCGGTCACCGGATACTGGCGGCGAGTGCGGCCAGGGCACTCTCACCGGCGGCCGGGGCGGTGAAGTAGACGAGCGTCTGCTCCGGGTGGTCGGCGACCTGCAGCACGGTGTGCTCGAAGGTGACATCGCCGAGCGCCGGGTGGTGCAGTTCCTTGGTCCCGCCGCCGACCGGCGCCACGTCGTGCCGCGGCCACCAGTTCCGGACCTCGGGACTAGCCTGGTGCAGCCGGTCGATCAGGCCGGTGAAGTCCGGGTCGTCCGGCCTGCGGGCGGCGGCCACGCGGAATCTGGCCAGCATCGCGGCGGCCTCCGGCTCCCACCGGACGTAGACCTTCCGCGCCGCCGGGTCGGTGAACATCCACCAGAGCAGGTTACGGTCGCCCGGCGCACGGGCCTGCCAGTCGGTGAACAACGCCCGGGCGGCCCGGTTCGCCGCCAGCACATCCCAGCGCCGGCCCTTCAGGTATGCCGGGTAGGGGTCGAGCCGGTCCACCATCGCGCTGAGCGCGGGAGCCACGGTCTCGGCCCGCGCCCCGGGATCCGTGGGCAGGCTCACCCCGGCGAGCTGGAACAGGTGGGCGCGCTCGGCCACGCTCAGCCGCAGCGCGGCGGCCAGAGCGGTCAGCACCTGCTGCGAGGGCCGGACGTCGCGGCCCTGTTCGAGGAACGTGTAGTACGTGGTGGACACGCCGGCCAGCAGGGCGACCTCTTCCCGGCGCAGCCCCGCGGTACGGCGCCGGGTGCCCTCGGGCAGCCCCACGTCAGCGGGCGTCAGCCGGTCCCGCCGGGACTTCAGCAGGTCGGCCAGCTCCTTACGCGGACCGCCCTGGCTCCGCGCGGTGCCCGGGT
>DATGGU010000133.1:0-29139 GCA_035308365.1 Streptosporangiaceae bacterium | reverse complement strand
CGCCGCCCCCGGCCACCGCCGCGCCGCCGCCGCCAGCCACCCCGGCACCACCCCCTCACCCGGCCCCACCCCCGGCCACACCACCCCCGTCGCATTCCACCCACCCAGCAACCCCACCTCAGCCGCGGTCAGCAGCGGCAGGCCGGACACCGTCTGACCGGGGTCGGCGGCGGCGCCCTCCAGCAGGGTGGTGTAGTGGTCGGCGAAGCGCCGCATGGTGTCGGCCTCGAACAGGTCGGTGCGGTATTCCACCGATCCGGTCAGCCCGTCCGGCCGCCGCCACAGGTACACGGTGATGTCGAACTTCGCGGTCGGGGTGCCGAACGGTTCCCACTCGAACTCGGCGCCGGCCGCGCTCACCGTGGGCCGCTGCGCATCCTCCAGCGTGAACAGATGTTGCACCAGCGGGGTGCTGCCAAGGTCCCGGCCGGGGTGCAACTCCTCCACCAGCGCCTCGAACGGGACATCCTGGTTGGCGAATGCCTCCAGCACCGTCGCCTGGACCCGCCGGAGCAGTTCGCGGAACGGCGGGTCGCCGGAGCAGTCAACCCGCAACGGCAGTGTGTTGAGGAAGAAACCGATCAGTGGCTCGAGCTCGGGCCGCTGCCGGCTGGCGGCCGGCGTGCCGATGACAAGGTCGTCCTGGCCGGTATAGCGGTGCAGCAAGGCCAGGAAGCCAGCCAGCAACGTCATGAAAAGGGAGGCGTTTTCGTCTGCGCCGAGCGCGCGAAGACGCTCGGCGATCGGCGGCGGCACGCTGAATGGCGCGTGCGCCCCGGCATGGCCGCGGCGAGCCGGCGATGGGTGGTCGGCGGGCAGTTCGAGTCTGGGCGGCATGCCGTCGAGCCGGTCGCGCCAGTAGGCGAGTTGCGTGTCGCGCAGCGGCCCTTCGAGCATCTCGCGCTGCCAGACTGCGTAGTCGGCGTACTGGACCTGAAGCCCGGGCAGCCGTGGCGTCCTGCCCTGGCGCACTGCGGCGTAGCATTCCGCGAGCTCCCGGGTGAGGATCGCAGCAGACCAGGCGTCGTTCGCCACGTGGTGCACGGTGATCAGGAGCAGGTGGGTGGTGGCATCCAGCGGCACGATCGCGGCGCGGACCGGCGGCTCCGCGGCCAGGTCGAACCGCCTGGACGCATGGTGGCCGAGCAGCCGGTATGCCTCATCCTCCGGCGGGCGCGAGCCGTGGTCTTCCGGCCCGGGCAGGCCGAGCACCGCGAGCGGGACGGCCGGTTCCGCCGCGGGGATCTGCATCAGGTCGCCGTCACGCTCGGCAAACGTGCAGCGCAATACCTCGTGCCGGGCGGCGATCTGCCGCAGTGCCTGCTGCAGATCGCCAGGGTCGAGCGGGCCGCTGACCCGCAGGCAGATGTTGGTGTTGTAGAGCGGGCCGCCATCGGGCCCGGCTTCCAGCTTGTCGAGGAACCACAGCCGCCGCTGGCCGTAAGAGGTCGGCAGCGCACCCGGCCGCGGCAATGCCCGGACCGGCGGCAGCGTCTGGATGCGCTTCTTGCGCTGCGCGCCCACCTTGGCGGCGATCGCCGCCACCGTCGGGTTCTCGAACACCGCACGCAACGGCATACCGACGCCGAAAGCCGCGCGCAGCCGGGTGACCAGCTGAATGGCGAGCAGTGAGTGGCCGCCAAGCGCGAAGAAACTGTCCTCGCGGCCGACCTGCTCGCGTTCGAGCAACCGCTCGAACAGGCTCGCCACCATCTCCTCGGTGCCATCGCGGGGGGCCTGGGCCGCCGCTCTCGCGGGACCGGGCGGGCGTGTGTGGCCGGTCGCGGTGGCACCCGCATCCGGGTCCGGCAGGCGCGACCTGTCCACCTTGCCGTGCGCGGCCAGCGGCAGGGCGTCGAGCGGCACGAACACCGAGGGCAGCATGAAGTCGGGAAGCCGCTGGGCCGCGTGCTCGCGCAGCGCCTCGGCATCGAAGGTGCCGCCGCCGGCCGTGACGATGTAGGCGATGAGCCGCGGCTGGCGGGGCGCGCCTGCGGCGTCAACCGAGCCTTCCCCGGCCAGCACCACCGCGCATGCGGCGACTCCCGGCGCCGCGGCGAGCACCTGCTGCACCTCGCCGAGCTCGACTCGGTGACCGCGCACCTTGACCTGGTCGTCGGAGCGGCCAAGGAACTCGATCTCCCCCGTGGGCAGCCGGCTTGCCAGATCGCCGGTCCGGTAGAGCCGGGCGCCGTGGCCGGCGAACGGGTCGGGTACGAATCTGTCCGCGGTCAGCCCGGGACGGCCCAGGTAGCCGCGGCTGACGGTCACGCCGCCGATACAGAGCTCACCCGCCACGCCGTCGGGTACCGGATCGAGGTTCGCATCGAGCACGTAGGCGCGGGCGTGGGCCATGGGCAGGCCCAGCGGCGCCGCCGCGGTCCGGACCGCGGGCGTGCTATCGGCGGGCAGGGCGAGCGCCCCGACGGTAGTCTCCGTTGGCCCGTAGTGGTTGATCACCGCACAGCCGTTCCGCCGGGTGCGGAGTGCGCGCATCCAGTCCCAGCCTGAGGCCTCGCCACCCAGGAGCAGCGCCCGCCGCGGCAACAGCGCGGCCGGGTCCGCGGCGCCTGCCTGCAGCGCGAGCAGATGGGAGGGTGTGATCTTCAGGTAGTCCACCCGGTCCTTGCGCAGGTGCTCGGCCACCCAGTGCCCGTCGGCGGCGAAATCCCGGGGTGCCAGGTGCAAGGTGCCGCCGGTGGCCAGTGCACCGTAGAACATGGTGACCGCGAAATCGAAGGTCAGCGGCTGTAGCTGGGAGAAGACCCGGCCCCGTTCCAGCGCCAGCAAAGCCGCGATCTCGTCGATGTACGCGGCGAGGTTGCGGTGGGTGACACCGACGCCCTTGGGCTTCCCGGTCGAGCCCGATGTGTAGATGACGTAAGCGAGCGCGTCGGGGTGCGGGCGCGGCCCGGGCGCCGTGTCCTGGTGCCGGGCGATCTCCACCGCACCGGTCATGATCACCGGTATTTCCCGCTCGCGCAGTGTCGCGGCCGGCAGCCGGTCCGCCAGCTGTGCGCAGGTGATGACCGCCACCGCACCGGAGTCCTCGATCAGGTAGCGGAGCCGCTCGGGCGGGTGTTGCTCGTCGAGAGGAAGGTAAGCTGTGCCGGCCTTGAGCACGGCCAGTACGGCCACTGCCAGGTCTGCGCCGTTCTCGAGCAGCAGCGCGACGGGCGAGTCGGGGCCTACCGCGGTGACCGTGCTCAGGTGGCGGGCGAGCCGGCTGGACTGGCGGTCGAGCTCGCCGTAGCTGAGGCGCCGGCCGGTGACGTCGGCGACCGCGGCCGCGCCGGGGCCGGCCGCCACCTGGCTGGCGAACATCTCGGTGACGACCACGGCGGGCGGCTGCCGCCGGCTGGGTGGCATAGCCGCGGCCAGCACCCGGCGGAGCTCGCCGTCCGCCATGATCGGCAGTCGGCCGATAGGCAGGTCTGGATGGGTCAGGGCGGTCTTGAGCAGGCAGCAGAATCGGCCGGCCAGGGTCGTCGCCGCACTCTCATCGAGCACGCTGCTCCGGTACTCCAGGCGCCCGTCGTAGCCGCCGTCGCATTCCGCCACGTCGATCAGCAGGTCGACCTTGGCGGTGTTGTTCCGGATCTGGTCGTTCTGTATTGCTGGCAGCAGGTTGAGCACCACCTGGTGCAGCGGCGAGCCCGCGTCGCCGCGGTCCGGCCGCAGAATTTCCACCAAGCGGTCGTAGGGCACTTCCTGGTGTTCCAGCGCATCGAGGACGGTACCCCTGACGCGGCGGACGAGACCTGCGAACGTGGGGTCACCCGAGCAGTCCATGCGCAGCACGAGCGTGTTCACGAACATGCCGATCAGCGGCTCGAGTTCCGGCGTGACCCGGCCGCTCACGGGTGAGCCGACGACGATATCGGTCTGGCCGGTCAGCCGTTGAAGCAAGGTGGCCAGGCCGCTGATCAGCACCACGAAGGGGGTGGTCTGGCAGTCGCGGGCCAGCGTCCTGGCGGCTGCCGCCGTCTGCGCGTCCAGCCCGAACGCGACAGCGCCGCCGCGGTACCGGGCGGCATTGCCGTCGTCAGGCCGCCCCGTCCCAGGCGGAACCACGGTGGGCAGTTTCAGCGGCGGGGGCAGATCGGCGAGCGTCTTCTTCCAGAACGCGATCTGTTCATCCAGCTCCCCGGCCGCCAGCCGGGAGCGCTGCCACGCCGCGAAGTCGCCGTACTGGATGGGCAGGGCCGGCAGTCCGGTCGCGCCGGCGCCCGGGTTTCCTGACAGCATGGCATAGGCGGTGCGCAACTCCGTCAGGAAGTTGAATGTGGACTGGGCATCACAGATCGCGTGATGGGTGACGAAGACCAGCAGCCAGTCATTGTCATCTCGCTGGATGAGGCGCGCGCGCCACAGCGGCGCGCGGTCCAGCGGGATGGGCGTGGCAGCGTCCTCGTGCGCCAGCTCCATCGCCCGCGCGTCCCGCTGGCCGGGGATGAGGCCGCGCAGATCCGTTCGCTCCACCACGGGGCGCAGGCTCGGGTAGGTGAGCTGCACCAGCTCGCCGTCCCTGACCGACAGGCAGCAGCGCAGCGTTTCATGACGCTGGACCACTTCGGCTAAGGCGGCCTCGAAGCGGCCGGGATCCGGCTCCGGGTCCAGCCAGGAGAGCTCGACCGGGTAGCCGATGTTATAGACCGCGACGTCCGGCACCAGCTGGCTGAAGAACCACAGCCGCTCCTGGGCGAATGACGCGGGCAAGACGTATGGCCCGGACACAGTGCCGGCCACGCCGCCGGCGCCGCTGGGGCGAATGGTCATCTGCCCTCCATCGCGATCCGCAGGCTGCGCGGTCGCATGTCCGTCCAGACCTGGTCGATGTGATCGAGGCACTCCTGCCTGCTGCCGCTGAACCCCTCCGCTCGCCAGCCGGCCGGAAGCGGGCGGTCGGCTGCCCAGATCGAATACTGTTCCTCGTCATTGAGCACAACCAGGTGTTGCGCTGGGCCGGGAACCGGATCGCTGCGGTCGGTCATCGTCGCTCCTGCGGGGAAGGGCATGGAAGAGGCGGAAGATGGCTGCTTGCGGCTATATCAAGAGGAATCTCCGGGGCGGGCGGTGCAACCTGATGCCAATGCGAATTGCTCCGGTCGGGTAAGAAAGTCATGCCAGCCATAACAGTGTTTGCGTCTTTGTCGCCGTATGAGCCAGCGGAAGAATGACACAAAGGCGCTTGGCCGAGCTGATCATCCTGGCAGACCGGGGCATTAGGGCAGTTCCTGCCATCACTTACCTCATCTACTGCGATCCGTGGGAACACCCGCCACCTCAGCCGGTGTAACCCGCTCTGATCTCCCAATCGGGGGACCATGCGTGTTTCCTGCCTGCGGCGGCCGAACGTCACGTGCGCATTTACGGATATTTGTCTCGTATCACCACGTCAGGGAGCGGTCAAGGGCGTTAGATGATATATTCATATATAAGTGGACAAAATATCGCGGATTCCGCCGCCGGGGGCTGCCTCACGTTTGCGCGGGTCTGGCCAGGTGACAGGCCTGATTGCCGGCTGAACCGGCCCCGGCGCCCGGAGCCTCCAGGCACCCTCCCTGGGTCCAGTCCTTCTGACAACTCAGACCAGGTGTGTGACAGTTCGGGTTGTGCCCGCTCCAGCGCGGAGCCGCCGTTGCCTGGCCGGGTGGGCCGACTCATAATGGGGGAGCCGTGCGCGACAACGACGGGCGCAAGCTTGATCGCAAAGCACTCGAGTTGTTGCGTATACGCGCGGTAGAGCAGATGCTCGCGGGCGTGCGCCCGGATGATGTGGCGGCCGCGCTCGGCTTCTCCCGTGCAGCCGTGTACGGTTGGCTCGCCAGCTACCGGGCCGCCGGCCGCCAGGCGCTGCTCGCCCGTCCCGCGCACGGGCGGCCTCCCCGCATCTCAGCGGTGCAGCTGGCCGAACTGTGGACGTTGCTGGTGAGCACCGATCCGCGCGACCGTCATTTTGGCCTGGCACTGTGGACAAGAGGCCTGGTGCGTGAGCTCATCCGCAGGGAGTTCGGTGTCGACCTGTCGCTGGTTACGGTCGGGCGGCTGATGGCAAAGATGGGTCTTACGCCGGACTGGCCGCAGCGCCCGGACCGGCGGCGGGCCCCGCTGCGAGGAAGCTGGTGGGCGGAGGAATACCCGGCGATTCGTGCACGTGCGCGAGCCGGTGACGCGGTTGTATATTTCGTTGGCAGGAAAACGATACCCAGCCTTGCGCAGCGTTTCCACGACGCCGGAATACAGGTGCCAGCGAATGATAGTGCGCAAGAATCTCAGGTAACCATGATGTTTGCATTAAGCACCAAGGAAGAGCTTCGTTTCGCACTTTACGGTGATCCACCCGCCGCCACGCTCCCCGGTTTCTGCGAGCGGTTGATGCACGATGTCGTCGGTATTGTTTATCTTATCGTGGACGGCTGCCTGGCATATTCTGAAAGTGCGGGAGCGCCGCTTGCCAATAGAGTAAGCGCCAGGCTCAGGGTGTTTTACCTGGTCGAGCACGCCCGCGAAGACAGCGTAGCGGTGGCCGGCCGCGCCGTTCGCGAGCCGGGGTTCCGGCGGCCGAGGCCGAACGCTCCCCGGTTACCTGCTGGGCCGCTGTGCCGTCCCCGGCACCATGACCCCTCGCGAGGCCATCCACCTGCTCGCCGGGGCCGGCCTGGACACCGAACCGCGGTCCGGGCATTAGCCCCGAAACCCGGCGAAGCCAATCGCACTGGCCGGGCAACGGCGCCGATCCCGATATTTAAAGGCTGGCCCGAACCGAAGGAATTGAGCCTCCCTGTAAGCACTCTAGCGAAATGGCAACCCATGTGATAAGGTAATATCCCAGGTGACGGTATCCCCTTCTGAAGCCATTAGCAGACTGCTGGGGGACGGGAATGGAGGATTCCAGTTGCCGGTCGCCCTGACCGGGCAGATCGCGCATCTGGAGCAGATCGATAAGGCACGTGCCGCGCGATTGCGGCATGAAGCGCTCACCGCCCCGGTTCCCTGGACGGCCGAGTACGGGCTGTACCAATCGGGCGGCTGGTGGACAGCTTCCCTCATGAATGACACCGGTAACGCGGCGGACGTGACCATCCGCGATTGTGCCGCGCGGCCGACGGAGTTGCTGAAACACATGCCTGCCACCGCAGAACTGCTGGCCGAACTGGGCCTGTCTTACATGTGGGTGCGGCTGGCCAGGCTGGAGCCGAACGCGTTCTTGTGGGAACATCGCGACTACCGGGAATTGCGCCAGGTGGAGCGGCACCGCTTGCACCTGCCTTTGCGCACCAATTCGTCCGCATTCCTGGTAACCGGAGGCACCAAGGTTCACCTGGCGAGTGGGGGAATCTGGCGGCTGGCCCCGGTGCATGCCCACGGAGTTTGCAATCTTCTCGGCCCGGACCGCATCCACCTGATCGCGGACGTTTATCATGATGCTGCCTATCGTCGGCTCGCCGCAAAGGCGTCACTGCACCGTTCGCAGGTCGAGCCACTTCCGGCTGCCACGCCGGATGTGCTGAATGACCGCCTCGGTGCCGCCCGTCAGCTCGCCTCTCTCGGGTTCACCGATGCGGCCGAATGGCTCCTGCTCCGGCTGTTCTATCGCCATGCCATGCCCGAAGGGGCGGTTTATGATCTGATCGCCCGGATGTATGAGGAATCCGGTGATTCCCAGACCGCGAGCCGCTGGCTGTCAACGAAGCACACGGTGCTGGCCCTCGGGCCCGCTCGCGGATCGCCTCCACCCAATGACAAGGAGAAGCTTGCCCCCGGCGTGGTCCCGGAACTGCCCAGGGAAGCCCCGGACGGTACGCAGCGCGATCTACCCGTCGTGGGAATGGCCGCGTGCCCCGGGCTCGCCGCCCGGCTGACCGGGATCTTTACCGATACCGCAGCGATCACTCACCTGCTGCTCTCCGGCGCGGCCGGGGCCGGCGACGCCGTCTGCGATGGGGCCGATCTCGACCTCATCGTGGGCGTGGCCGACGTCATGCTGCCGGCCATCGTCGCTGTGATCGACGATCTGATGCGCGTGCGCGCCGGTGCCCTGCTTCCCGGCTGGCACGACCGGCGGCGGCAGATCCGGATGTTCTCTGGTTCGTGTTCCTGCTTCCTGACGATGGCAAACTGCGCCAGGTCAACATCGGCCTCGCCGCCGCCTCCCGGATCGCCCGGATTCGTCAGCGGACGGCAGCCACCGGCCTGCTGGACCGGCTCCCGGCCGGCGAAACACCGGCGGCCAGTGCCCGCGCCGCCGCCTTCATCGCCCGGCGTTCCGGCCAGCAGCCGTCCTGCACCGGCGTACTGGCCGAGCACATCGTTCTGGCTGTGCTCCTGCACAGACGGCTCAGCCGGGGCCTTGCGCTTCTTCCCGCCGGGCAGACCGGCGTGACGGCGGCCGGGCGGGCCTTCCTGGCTGACCTGGCCGGGGCGGTCAATAGCTCACACGATCCCGCCGCCGGGATAGACCGGGCGCTTGACCGCGTGCTGACCCGGGCCAAGCTGGTTTGCCCGCAGGCCATTGCCGAACTCACGGATGCCATCACCGCATATCACGACTACCGGCAAATGACGTGATTACGCCGGAGTGAATTTCCACTAGGGGTATTTAGCCCTCAATGGTAGCTCGTCCATGTTACCGGATTGTTTTCGGCGCTACCTTCGCCTCAGAGGTTGCTCTAAGAATTCCTTCGGGAGGTTACGGCAGCGGGAAGGACGATGCGATCCGGATGGTACAGATGAATGGCGAAGAAAAAGGTGGTTTGCCGCCGCCGGGAAGCAAGGGCGGATGCCATGGCGCGTAACCGGGCCCGGAGCGCTGCCAGGCGCGAGCGGGCGGCAGGGCCGGGGGTTCTGCGGATGCCTGGCCTTCGCTGGGTCCCGGTGCCGCTGGCCGCGCTCGCCGCGTTGATCGGCATGCTGGTCATGGGCACGTTCCAGGGTCAGGCGGCCGAGACCAACGCTCACCAGCAGGGCTACCGGGCCGGTGGCCTCGCGCTCTCCGTCGACACGATGTATTGGATGAGCAACGACATGACCGGCCTGGGGCCGGGTCAGAAGGTCAACCCGAACAGTTACTCGATGCCCGCGAGCCAGATGCCTGGCATCCAGCCAGCCGGCGACAACCGGTTGCGCGTCGAAGTCGCACTCAGCAACGTCACCGCAGGTATGCAGCGGTATTCGACCACCGATTTCAGCCTGTCCGGTCCAGGCGGGAAAACCTGGCAGCCCAACGGCCAGGAGCACAGTTCCATGGTGGGTTCAGCAACTCTCGCACCCGGCTTTCAGGTGACCGTCGACGTTTATTTCGATATTCCAGGTAAAAACAGTAAGCATCTGACCCTCAACTGGTCTCGCGGTGGCACCACGGTGTCCATACCGGTCACGATCGGCGGCGCCTCATCAGGCGGAATGCAGATGTAGGAAGCGCCGGCCCACGTCGCTCAACCCATCGAGCACTTTTTTGCCAGCCGGCAGGCTGGCCTCGAGAGGAAGAACATATGTCATTTCCTGGCAGATCCAGCCCCCCGCGTTCCGGACGGGCCAAGGAGATCACACTGCTGGCGCTCCTGCTGAGTACGGGTGTTGTCGGCTTCCAGCTCGGTATCGATGCGATATTCGGGCGGGCCGGAGGCGGCCTGGCGCACGCGCCGCGCGACATGCTGCTGTCGGTCCCGGCCGCCCTGGTGGCCGCCTGGCTCGGCCTCCGGCTCACTTCCCGGCCCGGCCAGGACCGGGGGAGCTTCGCCGTGGCGCTGAACCGGGGCGCGCTGATCTCGCTCACGTTCATGGTGCTGTTCGTCCCGTCGGCTCTCATCGGCCGGTTCTTCGCGACCGCCAGCATCACCGTCGTCCCAGGTGTGCTCCCGGCAGGAGGGGCGATCCCGGGCCTGACCGCGCAGGCGCTGCGCAGCGTCAGCGACGCGCTGATCGGCCAGGTGACCGGCCTGCCGCTGCTGCTGGCTGCCTGCCTGCTGCTGGGACAGGCTAGACCGGCGCCGCGGACCATGGGCCGCAGGCGCCCCTCGCGGTTCGTCTCCATCGGGACGTCCCTGGCCGCCGTGGCCTACTTCGCTGGCCCGGGCGCGACGATGGCGATGGCCGGCGTACGCCCGGCGTCGTCGGCCACGACTGCCAGCAATGCCAGCAATCCCTGTTCCACCGCGCCGCACGACACGTTCAACATCTCGGCAATCAACGTCAACATGCCGCTGAACCGCTTCGGGGTCCACGACCCGAACGCGTTCATGTACGTGCTCAACAGCAACATCGCGGCGGTACGGGCGCAGGAGCAGTCTCAGCAGGTCTCCAGCGGGCTCCAGGGCGGCGACGCGATCCAGCCACTGGTGATCCGTGCGCACGAGGGCGACTGCGTCACGGTCAACCTCACCAACGCGACCACGTTCGGGCTGGCCGCCATGGACCAGCCACCGCCACCCGACACCGACCCGGCGGACGCGTGCACGCCCACTCCACTGTTCCCCTGCGACGGGTCGCTGGTGCACACCGCACCGGAGAACATCGCCTGGAACGTGGACGGGCTGCCCGGCGTAGCGGCCGAAGACGTATCGAGCGCCATCGGCCAGAACGCGGACAGCACCGCGGCACCTGGCCAGACGGCGAGCTACACCGTCTACATGGACCCCGCCCTGGGCTACGGAGCTCACCTGTTCCACACCACGGGCGACACCCGGCAGCTTCAGGCGCACGGGCTGTTCGGGGTTCTGGTGTCCGAGCCGCCCGGGTCACAGTGGCTGGACCCGCACACGAACCAGCCGCTCGCCAGCGGATGGGACGCGACGATCCAGATGCCGTCCGGCGCCTCCCAGCCCAGCTTCCGCGAGTTCAACCTGATATTCCACTCGATCGGCGACGAGGGTTACCGGCAGATCATGGAGGCGGCCGGCGCGCCCTGCGCAACCGATCAGGGCGAGGTCCAGACGTCGACCGGGTGCGAACTGCCCGTGGTGGACAAGTTCACCGACGCCTACCGGCCCTGCGCCAAGGCCATCAACTACCGGAGCGAGTGCTTCTTCGAGCGCGAGCTCGCCCAGATGAGGGCCGGCTTCACTCCCGATGAGGCGCAGGACTACAGCTCGTACAGCAACGGCGACATGGCTACGCCGCGCCCGGAGGCGTACATCGGCGATCCCTACAAGATCCTCCTGACGAACGCGGACTCGGAGATGGGCCACGTGTTCCATGAGCACGGCGGCGCCATCCGCTGGCTGCGCAACCCCGGCGCCGCCAACCCGGATATCTCGGGCGGGCTGGAGAAATTCCCGCCGGTGACGAAGGCCTCGATCCGGCTGGACTCGCAGACGATCGAGCCGGGTGAGTCCTACGACCTGGAGACCGAGTGCGGGGCCGGCGGCTGCCAGCAGGCTGCGGGCGACTTCCTGTACCACTGCCACATCGCGGCTCACTATGACGCCGGGATGGTCGGCTTCATCCGGGTGTTCGACACCCAGCAATCGACTCTGGCGACGGTGCCGGGCCGCACGGCCAGGCCGCAGGCGGTCAACTCGGCCGGCCTGATCGGCAAGGTGATCGAGGGCAAGACCGTCGTCCCGCAGGACCAGCTCACCAATCCGAGCACACAGATCTCCGTGCAGCAACTGGTCAGCCAGCAACTCCCGCCGCAGGGTACCCGGCTCAGCCAGGAAGACGCGACGGTATGGGACTGGACCTGGGGCGGCACGGCAGACCAGCCGATCGCCCTCGGCGAGCCCGAGGACACCCACGTCTGGGCCAACTACACCGCGCCCAACCCTGGGCAGCGGCCGCAGATCCTGTTCGACCCGGGCAATGGGAGGTACGCGTACCCGCTGCTGCAGCCGCACCTCGGTGAACGTCCGCCGTTCTCGCCCAACGGCCACAGCGGGGCACCGTGGCTGGGGCCGAACGTCACCTCCACGAGACCGGATGGCCTGTGCCCGCAGGGCGCTCCGCTGCGCACCTACAACATCAGCGCCATCCAGACTCCCATCAACGACCAGACGGACAGTGGACGGGACGCCAATGGGAACCCCATCGCCCCGCAGTCCGACCCCAATGGGGAGATCTTCGTCCTCAACCAGCACATAGCCGCGGTGCGCAGCGGCGCCATGCCCGCGACGCCGCTGGCCGTCAGGTCAGATGTCGGCGACTGCATAGCCGTGACCCTGACCAACGATCTGAGCCCGTCGAGCTCGGGGGTGGAGGCGACCAGCCTGGAGAACATCTTCCGGGAGGTCAACATCCACATCCACTTCGTGCAGTTCGACCCGCAGGCCTCCGACGGCGTGATCACGGGCCTCAACTTCGAGCAGGCGGTTCGGCCGATCACCGGCGGAACGCCGGGGGAGACGACCCTGACCGCGGCGGCGCCCGCCGGAGCGACCCAGCTCCAGGTGGCCAGCACCGCCGGGCTGCGCCCGGGCGTCAGCATCGAGGTCGGCCAGACCCTGACCGACACCGAGGTGGTCAACCAGATCACGGCGATCAACGGCAACACGCTGACGCTGGGCAGCCCGCTGCAGAACGCGCACGCGTCGGGCGAGCCGGCCGGGGTCGAGTTCGTGCAGTACCGCTGGTACAGCGACGTCGACAACGGCACGGTCTTCTTCCACGACCACGTGGATGCGCTGAGTTCCTGGGGCCACGGCCTGTTCGGCGCCCACATCATCGAGCCCGCGGGCTCGACCTTCCACGACCCGGTGACCGGGGCGCCGATCGACAGCGGCCCGATCGCCGACATCTACACGACCGGCTCGGCCGGCTTCGGCGAGCAGGGCGACTTCCGCGAGTACGTCCTGTGGGAACACGAAGGCATCAGGAGCAGTGGTTCCCCACAGGGCTGCGAGATGTCCAGCTTCAACCTGCGCGCGGCACCGCTGATCAACCGGGATCCCAACGCCGCCAACCCCAACAACGCCCCGGGACCCGGCGTCAGCATCCCGGACGGGGTCGGCAACTACACCATGGGCTTCGAGGCACACGAGGAGCCCGCGGGATCAGACCGGGTTGACTGTACGGCCATCGGCACGTCCAACGATCCGTACGTGTTCTCATCGGTGGCCCACGGTGATCCGCCGACGCCGCTGCTGAAGGCCTACGTTGGCGACCCGGTGGTGATCAGGCAGGTCGGCCTGGACGAGCAGGTCGGTGACATCCGGGTCACCGGCCACCGGTTCGCTGAAGAGAGGTTCAACCCGAACGGCGTGCTGACCGACGCCGGCACGGCCGGAATCTCCGAGAAGATGGACTACGTCTTCAACGCCGGCAACTTCCCGGGTGACTACCTCTACTACTCCGGCCGCAACCTGTCGCTGGAGAGCGGCGCCTGGGGCATCTTCCGGGTGATGAACACGCTGCACACCTCCGGGCCGAACGCCCTGGAGGCGCTGCCGGACCGGACGCCACCACCGTCCGGGACAGGGTTCCCGACGCTCACGACCACGGGTAACGCGCCGCCTGCCGCACCCAGCGACAGCAGCTCCGTCTGCCCGGGCAGCGCACCGGTCCGCAGCTACAACGTGTCGGTCTTCAACGGGATCACCTTCGACAAGGGGATGCCGGGCGAGAGCGACAATGCCGCACCGGGCAGCACCGGATCCTGGGCCATGATGTACTCGCTGACCCAGGACGAGGCCGCCATCAAGGCCGGGACGAAGCCGGCCGTCCCGCTGGTCATCCGGGCCAACGCGGGAGACTGCCTGAAGGTGACCCTGCACAACGACCTGCCAACCGATAACTGGACCTGGACCTGGGGATCGGGCACCACCAGAGCCGGGTTCAACATCGGCAACGTCCTCTACAATCCGCAGACCTCCTTCGGCGGCGCGATCGGGTACGACCCTGATTCGAGCGTGCCTCCGGGTGGCTCGCGGACCTACGTCTACTACGTGGACAGGGAGCTCGGCACCAACCTGATCCTCAACACGGCCAACGAGTCCACCTGGCGGCAGGGTGCCTACGGCGCCCTCATCGCCGAACCGCAGGGCTCGGTGTACGAGGACCCGTTCACCGGCCAGCAGATCCAGTCCGGGATCTTCGCCGACATCTTCCCGGGCAGTGGCAGCCCGTTCCGGGAATACGTGACGATCTTCAGTGACCGGGAACCGCTGCTCGCCCACGAGGTCATGATCTACTACCTCGACTCCGACCATTCCTACACCGACTACAACGAGGCCTCGCTCACGGACCGGGAACCGGCAGACGAAGGAGGTGGTGGCAACGGCAACTGCGGATCCAGTCCTTGCCCGGACCCGTTCAATCTCTGGCAAGCCAAGAGCGACAGCGTCAATGGCGGGAATGATCCGGCTACGCCGTTGTTCGAGGCCTACGCGGGCGATCCCGTCCGATGGCGGGTGGCCGACGCGGCCGGGGACAACATCATCTCGTTCCAGGTGGCAGGCCACTCCTTCCCGCTGGATCACGGGCTGACCGGATCCCAGATCATCGAAGCCCGGACCCTGGCCCCCGGCGAGACGTTCGACGCCTACCTGGTCAACGGTGCGGGCGGCGCGACCGGCGCGACCGGCGACTTCGAGTACAACATGGGCCGGGCCCCGCTCATCAAGTCCGGTGACTGGGGCATCATGCGGGTTCTCCCACCCCCGTTCTCGGCACCGGCCGTCAATGGAAAGACACTCACCCGGCTGTAGTAAATAGCCGCTGACGCTGCCGTCCCGGGCCGCGAGGCCCGGGACGGCAGCACGCCGCTTTGTGCCGGCCAGCAACGACCTACCGCGGAGATGACATGTCCACTGCGTTCAGCCCTTTGAAACTTGTTCCGGGTGCCCGTACCCTGCGCCGTGCCACAGTCGTCAGCGCCGCGGCGACGGCGATGCTGTTGCTCGCCGGGCCTGCGTTTGCGCACATCACGGTCACCCCTGACTCGGTGCCCGCCGGGTCGGCAGACGTGCTGACCTTCCACGTACCCAACGAGGAGGCGAACGCCAGTACCGTCAAGGTCGACGTGCAGATCCCGGTCGATCACCCGGTCGCCCAGCTGCTCGTCCAGCCCGTTCCCGGCTGGACCGTCTCTGTCAAGACCGTCAAGCTGGCCAAGCCGCTCGTCACCGGCGATGGGTCGTTCAGCCAGGCGGTCTCCGAGGTCATCTGGTCCGGCGGGCGGATCGTGCCAGGACAGTTCCAGAGCTTCACGATTTCCGCTGACCCGATGCCGGCCGGCGAAAGCCAGGTGCCGTTCAAGGCGATCCAGACCTACTCCAACGGAGACGTCGTCCGCTGGATCGATCTGCAGCAGCCCGGTCTGCCCGCGCCAGCGCATCCCGCGCCCGTAGTCAAGCTCAGCACGGCCATGGCACCGGCCGGTGCCGTCCATGCCGGCACCGCTCCGGCAAGCTCGGGCTCCGGCGGCGGTTCCAGTGCGCTCGGGCTGGCAGGCCTCGTCGTGGGCTTGCTGGCCTGCCTGCTGGCACTGATGGTGGCCAGGCAGAACCGCCGGCTGGCCGCCGGGAGCGGAGTTCGCGCCGGTTCCCCGGCAGCGGCCGGTGCTCCGGCAGCAACCGTCCAGGCCGGGCCGGCCAGCGAGCCGGGTGGCGAATGGGTACTCGCCAGCACCAGGGCACCCGCCCGGCGCGATCAGGCGCCTGCGGGCAGCAAAGCACCCACGCGGCGGCCAGCGCCCGCGAACAAGAAAGCATCCAGCCGGCAGCCTCAGCGGCGCCGTCGCGGCTGACCCCGTGCGTAAGGCAGCGTCAAGGGCGGCTCCATTAACTTCTGGAGGTGGCTGAGTTGGCCCGCAGATTCACTCGCCTGGTGGCAATGCTGTTCCTCACCGGGTTCGTTCTGCTGACCGGGGCGACGGCCGCCTGGGCCCATGCGACGCTCGTCAGCACGAGCCCGGCCGACGGCGCGATCGTGCCGCACGCGCCGGCCCAGGTGACCGCGACGTTCGACCAACCGGTCGGCGTGAGTCCCACCAGCCTGGAGGTGTTCGCGCCGAACGGCAGCCGTGCCGACACGGGCGGCGCAAGGCACGGCAGCACACCGGCCCAGGTCGTCATAGTCCTGAAGCCGGGCCTCAGCCGCGGCACGTACACGGTCGGCTGGCAGGTGGTCTCCGCCGACTCACACCACGTTCAGGGTGCTTGGACCTTCTCGATCGGCGCACCGAGTGCCACCACGGTAAACCCGAACACAGTCAACCAGGCCAACAGCGCTCTGGTCGGCATCGCGTTCGGTGTCGTGCGGTTCGTTGCCTTCTGCTGCTTCGCACTGCTGATCGGTGCGGTCGCGTTCGTGCTCTGGTGCTGGCCTGCCGGAGCTTCGAGCCCGCTGGTGCTGCGGCTGACGATGGGCGCGTGGAGTGGGCTCGCCGGCTCCGTCCTCGGCGCGGTGCTGTTGCAGGGTGTCTACGGCGCTGGGGAGGGCGTCGGCCAGGTGTTCTGGCCCAACGTGCTGCACGCGACCCTGTACAGCCGCTACGGCCGGGCGCTTGGCATGCGGCTGATCCTGGTGATCATCGCCCTGTTCGTCTTCACCGCCATACTCGGTAACCTGCGGGAGAACAACCGGCGGCTGCCCGTTGTGGCGTCGGCCACGTGGGGAGTGCTCGCGGTGGCGCTGGCGGCCACCTGGGGCTTCGCCGATCACGCCGGGGCCGGCATGCAGGTGCCGCTGTCGCTGGTCTCTGACATCATCCACCTCAGCGCGGTCGCCATCTGGCTGGGCGGGCTGACCATGCTCGCCACGATCGTGCTTCGCCGGCCCGGGCCGGCACTGCCCAGGCAGGCCAGAAGCCGGGCCGACCGGAAGAAAGACCAGGCGGCGCAGGACGTCGTGCAGGCCGTGGAGCGGTTCTCCCCGCTCGCGCTGGCCTGCGTCGGCGCCATCCTGCTCACCGGTACCTACCAGGCATGGCGCGACGTTGGCAGCTGGCTTGCCCTGTTCGACACCACCTATGGCCGCCTGCTGCTCATCAAGATCGCCGCAATGAGCGCGCTCATTGGCCTCGGCTATCTGGCCCGCATCAGGATCGCCGCGATGCGGGCCCCGGCACCGGCGGCTCGCGTTTCCGTGATGCAACTGGTCGCGGCGGGTCTGCCGCGGGTCAGCGTGGGCGCCAGATCAGGCCGGAGACTGCCGGGTGTGGGCAATGGCTCATCGGCCGGTGCTACCGCCAACGGCTCATCCAACGGTGCCGTCGGTCAGGGCTCGCCCAGCGGTGCCGTTGGCCGCGGCTCGCCCAGCGGTGGCGTTGGTCACGGCTCGCCCAGCGGGGCTGCGGCTAACGGCTCGTCCAACGGTTCAGCGCCGGACTGTGGGCATACGGCCGTGACACTGAGCAAGCTGCGCTGGTCCGTCGCCGCCGAGACCACGATCGCCTCGGCCGTGCTCGCCGTCACCGCTGTACTGGTCAACACCCCCACGGCCCGTGAAACCTTCACCCAGCCGGCCAGCGTGGCCGTCCCGTTCAACACCGGCGGCCCCGGAGGGCGTGGCGATATCAGCGTCACGGTGGCGCCCGCGGTGCTCGGCCCCAATCAGGTTCGCGTTTCTGTCACCGGCAGCGCGGGGAGGCCGTACTCGCCCAAGCAGATCGAGGCGTCTCTCCTGCTGCCTGCCCGCCACCTCGGACCGCTGCCCGTTCCGCTCAGGGCCGACGGTGCGGGGCGCTATGCCAGCGGATCGA
Organism: Streptosporangiaceae bacterium; assembly: GCA_035308365.1. Classification (GTDB taxonomy): domain Bacteria; phylum Actinomycetota; class Actinomycetes; order Streptosporangiales; family Streptosporangiaceae; genus PALSA-505. The sequence continues at coordinate 11,501 of DATGGU010000133.1, read as the reverse complement.
TCACGGTGACCATTACCGGACAATGGCAGCTGCAAATAACCATTCGCAGCGATGCCTTCGACGAGACGACCGTCGCCGTTCCCGTCACCGTACACTAAATGGGTTAAAGCGCTATAAAAGTATACAATCACCATAAAAACTGCGTTCTCGCAGGTGGGGGGCGGATCCTATTCGACCCCCTAGGGGGGATTCGTCATTGGTTACTCCGGCGGAGTTACTCTAATGTATACCTAGTCATTACGCACTGTTTACATGACCGTCCGAGACCCCTTGGCAGGCCTCGGCGCGCCCGTCCGCATAGCCGGGAGGCCGTCATGGTTGGATTCAATCGATCAAGCTTGGCCAAGCTTAGAATAAGCTTCGCTGGGCCGCGACGCTCGTGGCCAATGTTTGCACCGGGCGTTCCCGGACCACGCCGCGGGCTTTCATCCGCGAATATGCGCCCGAATCCGCTCGCTAGGCATTGAGACAGACCGAGGCCAGGACAGACTCCCGTGCTCCCCCGGGGGTCGCTTATCGCTGCGAACGTTTGCCGTCATCGGCTGCCAAGACTGCGCGCCGTGTTTGCCGTGGGGGGTGGACTTCCCATTACCGCTGTCTCCGCTTCCGGGAGGGTGCCGGAGACATCACTACGGAGACCCGTATGCCGGTCAACGACGACCCCTCACCCGCCGCCATCCCCCCGCTCCTCACTGAGCGGGAGATGATGATTGTCTTCCTGATGAGCGCTGGTCATACCGCATCCGAGATCGCGAAGCTACTTGATTTGCGGCCGCGCACGGTGGAGAACCGCAAGCGGAGCATCTACGAGAAGCTCGGAGTCGGCAGCCAGAGTCACGCGGTGGCCAAGGCGATCTGGCTTGGATTGCTCCAGCCCGGCCCGCCGCCTACCCTGCCTCGCCGGGGACCGGCCCCGCAGCAGTATGCGGGCGAACCGGGACGCGCTCTGCTCGCGGTTTTAATCGGCCCGGCCGGTAAAAGCCGGGATGAGATTGGGCAGTTGCTGATTTCTGAACGCGTGCCGCTCGTTATCGCGGCAAAGCACGAAGATCTGATCGGTGATCACTGGCTATGGTGGCAACGCGGGTTCATCGTCGTGGTGCTCGTCGATCCCGAGCCCGGGGACTGGGAGGTGGCCATCACGCTAGGCGCGCCGGCCGTGCTCATCCATAATCGTGATATCCCAGCGAAGCTCGCGATCGCTGACGCCCTGGCGCGCCAGGCGAGCGCCGTGGCGTGCAAGGAGGACGTCATGGCCGGTCTCACACCCATCCTGAATACGGTGGTGCAGGGTATGATGGTGATGAGCTGGGGATACGCTAGTGCGCTGCTGAAATGGGTCCCGTCCCCCACTCCGGCGCTGCCTAAGCTCACACCACGGGAGTTCGACATTCTTGGCTCTATAGCCCGCGGCCATACGATCCGGCAGACCGCGCGCCTGCTGGGAATAGCGGTAAAGACCGTTGAAAATACCCAGGCACGGCTTTTCAGAAAGCTCGGCGCCCGCAACCGGATGGAGGCCCTGACCATCGCCGATGCCCTGAGGCTCATCGACCGGGCCATAGTTCCTGTTGACGAAGCATTACCAGGCGAGAGGGGGCAGTTCATCTTCCGGTAACCGCCAGCCAGTGGTCGACGCCGCTGGGGCCGGTCACGAGCAAGATCGGCGCGATGCAAGGCTGCGGAGGGCTCAGCCTGGCATCGATGTCCGAGTTCCCGCATGAGTCAGCCGCGAAGTCACCCGTGCTGACATTCCTGATGGCGCCGGTGCCGTCTGGGCAGGTGCAAAGGCAACTGATGACAACCCGGAAGGCGGGGAACGGGTTCGTGCCGCGCAACGAGCGCGGAACCGGGGGAACGCTGGCGAGCACCAGCCCGCGTATCCGTACCAGGAGGTGTCCATCGCGGCTGAGCGAGCCCGATCCGGCTGCCATCACCCAGGGGAGCCCACCGCCGGCTATCCCCCGAATGTCATCGGCTGGGCCCGCAGGGGGGCCAGCGACAGGCGTCAGCATGTCGAATTTCATGATCAAGGCACGATCCGGGTCTTTCAAGAAGGCAACACCCCCGCCACCACTGGACGATCTGAAACCGCGCCGCCGACGTTGTCCATGGCACGCTGCCAAGGGATGCCGCGTTGCCCATCTTAGGTTTCTTGCCCTTGCGTACGGGCGGCACACCATCGCCACGGCCGGTCCTGCCTTCCGATCACACGTGTGGCTGACGTGCGAGGTTCAGTCGTCAGCCGAGGTACCCGGAGCACAGGTTTGCCCGGGTGTCCGCGGTCCCGGCTAACGCATGTCTGTGATCTCGTTGCCGGGTAGGATGGGCCGGAGGTCAGCATGCGCTCGCGGTCCAGGACATGGGCGCACCACAGACACCGTCGCATCCTCCGCGGGAAGCCACGGCACCAGCGCCGGCCTCTACTACGCTTGGGAAACAGGAGGGGAGAGGCATGCGCAGGCATGCATTTCGCGTCTTTGCGTTCACTCCCGCACTGGCCGCCGTCATGATCCTGGCGGCCGGCTGCGGCAGCTCCAGTCCGTCCGCCAAGTCGACGACCTCACCGTCGGCCTCTACCTCGACGTCAACGGTCACGGCCGCGTGCCAGAAGATCCAGGCGACACTGGCGAAGGCGCCGTCCACGCTGGGCGGCCTCGTGCTGCACCCCTCGACGGCCAAGCCGGCCGTGACCGCCTTCGTCAACCAGCTGAAGCAGGAAGCGGCCGGTGCCGGCAACGCGGCGCTGACCACGGCGGTCAACGACTTCACCAGTTCGGTGCAGCAGGCGCTGCGATCGCTGGCGACCAATCCCGGCAGCGCCAGCTCACTCATCAGCTCGCTGACAGCGGACTCAAACAAGATCACCACCGCTTGCACCAAGGCAGGTGGCTGACCAGGCCGCGTGCTAGCAGTTGCCGGCTTGGTGGCGGAGGGCGAAGATCGCCGCTTGGATGCGGCCTTGCGCCGTGAATGTCTGCAAGTCCCCGCTCATCCCCTCGATCCAGGCCAACGGTCTCAGGGTGGACGCCCGGTGTCAGTGTGGACGCCGCCACCCTCGTCTACGCCCGCGCCAAGGGCTGGGCCTTCGTCATCCCGCCCGGCGTCTGGGCCGCCGGCCTGGCCGCTGCCCTGCTCATCGGCGCCCTCGCCGGACTGCTGCCCGCCATCGGCGCCGCCCGGCTGTCCCCGTCAGGTGCTTTGGAGCATCTGACTGTCTCGCTCATGATGGGACGCTTGCACTGTGCCAGCCGACGATACTGTGCCAGCCGACGATACTGTGCCAGCCGGCGACACCGTGCCAGCCGGCGACTCAACCGAACCGATCAGCGCGGTCGCGGCCCTGATCGCCGCCCACCGGCCTGACAGCAGGCGGTTGCGTGGGCTGGTCTGTATGCTCACCGAACGGCCGGTGGATCTCGCCACGCTGATCCGGCAATCTGCCCTGCCGCGCAAAACCGTGGAAGCCATTCTCAGCGCGTCCGGCGACGACCTGGTGCGCGACGGTGAAACCGTGGCCATAGCGCCTGCCCGGGTCACCAGCTATCGCCAGCGGTTCGGCTGTGACCGGTTGCTCGCCACCCAGCTTGGCGATCCGCTGGCTCAACGGATGGCCGCCGCGGCGCAGACCGTCGCCGAGATGGCGAAGCTCATCGCCGCCGCGCCGAAGGCCCGGTCAGACCTCGATCACGTCCAGGCGACTCCGGAGACCGCGGTGCGCCGCGCCCTGTGGCTGGACAGCACCTATGACCTGGATGGCACGGTACTTCTGTGCGTGGGCGACCACGACCTCACGTCACTGGCCGTGGCCCAGATCAGCCCTGGCGCCAGCATCGTCGTTGCCGACATCGACGAGGCGACGCTGGAGTACATCGACACCGCCGCGGCCCGTCTCGGGCTCGACATCCGGTGCTTCGTCAGTGACTTCCGGTTCTGGCTGGCGGAATCCGCGGCCGGGTGCGCCGACCTGGTCTTCACCGACCCCCCGTACACGCCCGAAGGCCTGGCGCTGTTCGCCGCCAGGGGCCTGCAGGGCCTGGCGAACCGGGACCAGGGCCGGGTCATCGTCGCCTACGGCTACAGCGATCGCCACCCGAGCCTCGGCTGGCAGGCACAGTCGGCCGTGCACCGTCTCGGCCTTGCCGCGCAGGCCCAGTGGCCGGCCTTCAGCCGGTATGACGGCGCCCAGGCGGTCGGCAGCGCCAGCGACCTTTACGTGTGGCGGCCGACCAGCCGGTCCTGGCGCGTGCTCGATGGCGTCCTCGCCGACGCTCAGCACAACATCTACACGCGCGGCGGACAGTCGGCCGAAGGGGCAGCGGCAGAGGAAGCGGCGGCCTGGAACGCGGTGCCACCGGCCGTGCACCGGGTGACCACGGAGGCGGGCTACCCGCTCGCTGTGATGGTCGGAGATTCCTGGACCGGCCAGCAGGCGCCGCCCCGGGAGGCCGGCGATGCCACCGGGGCCGCGCCCGCGAAGCTGCGGCTGAGCACGCTGATCTCGTCCGGGCTTCCGCCCGGCCTGACCGGCCGGGACCGGTTCGCCGTGGCCGCGGATCTGCGTGCCGATCCCGGTGCCTGGCTGCTCCGGGTCCTGCTGGCCGTCAATGCGGACCGGGTCGCCGCCGTGGTCACCTCCCGGCACGCCGACGTACGCGACGAGGCCGGCCAGCGAGCGCTCGCCGCGCTGGCCGGCGCGAAGTACACGCTGCGGTTCCTGCGCGGCCAGCCCGGCCCTGGTCACACGATCGTCGAGGCCACGGCGGTCGCGGGGGAGGCGCCCGGTCCCGGCGGCCGGGTGACCTCGTGGCTCCTTCAGCGGGCCCACGGGAAGATCGGCAACGTGTGGCGGGAAGGCCTGATCGGGGCGGTAGGGGATGACCACGGAGCCCGGCTGACCAGACGCGACGCGCGGGCGATCGTGGCGGAGGCGGCCCGGCGTCCGGCCACGCTCGGCGCACGCCTCATCGACCTGCCCAGGCATCAGATAGGCGAGCTTTTCGAAGATGCGCAGGCATCAACCCGCGCTACGGCAGATCGAACACCCTGACCAGATGGCGCTACGGCGGTGCGGCCACCCCGGTAACGAGCCCTTCTGCGACGGCACGGACCTGATCACCGGCTTCGACGGCACCTTGGCCAGCTGAGCAGGACGAGCGGAGAGCCCGCTCAGCCGGGGGTGCCGAACCACCGTGGCAGCTGGCTGAGCAGATCCTGCTGATCGTCACCGGCCCAGGCCACGTGGCCGTCCGGCCGCAGCAGCACGGCGGGCACGTCCAGTTCCTCGCTGACGTCGGCGACGTGGTCGACCCGGTCCGCCCAGCCCGCGACCGAAAGCCGTCCGGTCTGGTCGAGCAGCAGCCCGCGGCCGCCGTGCATCAGCCGGTAGAGGCGCCCCTGCTTCAGCCCGATGTCCCGCAGCCGGCGCCCGGCCAGCGGATGCCCGCCGCCGAAGTCGTAGCGGACTGCGATCGCGGTGATCTTCTCGATCAGGTACCGGGTCACGTCCTCGAAGTCCATCAGTTCCGACACCAGCTGGCGCACCGCCCGGGGGCCCGGCTCAGGGGACAGCAGCTCGGCCTGCGCGCGGGTGTTGGTCAGCACGCCGGCGGCTACCGGCCGCCGTTCGGCCTGGTAGCTGTCCAGCAGGCCGTCCGGCGCCCAGCCACCGGCCTCGGCAGCCAGCTTCCAGCCGAGGTTGAAGGCGTCCTGGATGCCGAGGTTGAGGCCCTGCCCGCCCATCGGCGGGTGGATGTGCGCCGCGTCGCCGGCCAGCAGCACCCGGCCGTCCCGGTAGCGCTCGGCCAGCCGGGTGGCATCGCCGAACCGGGTGAGCCGGCGCGGTGAGTGCACGCCGAAGTCGGTCCCGGCCAGCGCCCGCAGCCGCTGCCTGAACTCATCCAGGGCCGGCGGGGCGGCGCCGTCCCCGGCCACTTCCGCGGCGGGCACGACGAAGCCGTAGACTCCGTCCGCGTGGGGTACGGGGCCGAACCGCACCCCGGCCGCGCGGGCCTCGGCCGCCGCGGCGTCCAGCTCCGGCGGTGCCGCGGCCACCTCCGCCTCGGCCAGCAGCCACTCGGTCCTGGCGGGCTCGCCGGGGAAGCCGATCCCGAGCAGCTTCCGCACGATGCTGCGGCCGCCGTCGCAGCCGGCGAGGTAGCGGCAGCGCAGCCGGGTACCGTCGGCCAGCTCGGCGGTCACCCCGGTGTCGTCCTGGCTCAGCCCGGTCAGCTCGCAGCCGCGCCGGATCTCGGTGCCGGCTTCGATGGCATGCTCGGCCAGCAGGCGCTCGGTGAGGTTCTGCGGGATTCCGAGGACGTAGGGATGTGCGGTATCCAGCCGGCCAGGTGCCGGCTTTCTGATGCCGGCGAAGAAGCCGCCGAGGGGATACTGCTTGCCGAGCGCGAGGAACCGCTCCAGCAGGCCGCGCTGGTCCATCACCTCGATGCTGCGCACGTGCAGGCCCAGCGCACGGGCCTGCCCGGCCGGCTCCGCCTCCTTCTCCAGCACGACCACGTGCACGCCGTGCAGCCGCAACTCACTGGCCAGCATCAAACCGGCTGGGCCGCCGCCGGCAATGATCACGTCGAACATGAACCACCCATTCACTGCGGTTGGGTCAGGAGCTTGTGAGGATGACGAGTTGCTGGGTCGCCCTGGTCATCGCGACGTAGCGGTCGACCGCTCCTTCGATGCCGGTGCCGAATGTCTCTGGGTCGACGAGGATGACCAGGTCGAACTCGAGCCCCTTGGACAGTTCCGGGGTCAGCGACCGGACGCGGGAGGTCGCCTGGAACGCGGGGTCACCGATCACGCAGGCGATCCCCTCGGCGTGATCGGCGAGCCAGGTGTCCAGGATCGAGCTCAGGTCCGAGACGGATCCGTGCATGACGGGGACCCCGCCGCTGCGGATCGAGGTTGGGACGTTGGCATCCGGAAGCGCGGCCCGGATGACCGGCTCGGCTTCGGTCATGACCTCTTCCGGCGTCCGGTAGTTGATGCTCAGGCAGGCCAGGTTGATCTGGCGAAGCCCGATGCGTTCGAGCCGTTCCTGCCACGACTCCGTGAACCCGTGCCTGGCCTGGGCACGGTCCCCGACGATGGTGAAACTCCGGGACGGGCAGCGCAGCAGCAGCATCTGCCACTCCGCGTCGGTCAGTTCCTGCGCCTCGTCCACGACGATGTGTGCGAACGGGCCGGCCAGCGGGTCCCGGCCGGTGCTGGGCAGCGCGGCCTGGTCGACCAGGGCGTCGTGGAAGTCCTCGCCGCGCAGCATCGTCACCAGGCCGGTGCCGTACTCGTCGTCGGCCGCCTCGATGAGGTCGTCCACGACCCGGGCCATCCGCTCCCGTTCGGCGGCGACGGCGGCGGCACGCTGGCGGTTACGTCGTGACGCCTCCGGGTCGCCGAGCCGTTGCCGTGCCGCGTCCAGCAGCGGCAGGTCGGACACCGTCCAGGCGTGGGCGTCCTTGCGGTGCAGCGTGCGGATCTCATCGGGGCTGAGCCAGGGAGCACACAGGCGCAGGTAGGCGGGTACCGTCCACAGATCTCCGACCAGGTCGGCCGGGTCGATCAGCGGCCACGCACGGTTGAGGGCCGTCAGCAACTCCCTGCTGCGCAGCAGCGACCTGCGCAGCAGGTGCTCTGGGGCGCCGGCGCCGGCGTCCCCGTCGTGCTTGTCAATCAAGATCGTGAGCAGTTCCTCCAGGATCTGGTCGCGCGCCTCGTTGTGCGGGGTACCGGGTTCTGGTGCCTCGCACGCCTCGGCCCAGTCGTCTGCGCTCAGCCAGATGTCCGACCACGGGGTCTGGATCGTCATCCCCTCAGCAGGCGGATTCTCGTAGAACCTGACCGCTGTCTCGATCGCCTTCACCAGGCCGGCGGACGACTTCAGGCGGGCCACCTCCGGGTCTGTCTCGATCGCTGCGGTGGTTCCTTCGGCGACGAGGTCGCGGAGCGTGCAGGTCTGCACGCCTTCCTCGCCGAGGCTGGGCAGCACGTCGGCGATGTAGGCCAGGTATGGCCGATGTGGACCGACGAACAGCACGCCGCCCCGGTGGTGACCGAGGCGAGGCTCGGAGTACAGCAGGTAGGCGGAGCGGTGCAGGGCGACGACGGTCTTGCCGGTACCCGGACCGCCGTCCACGACCAGGGCACCCCGGGATCCCGCGCGGATGATGGCGTCCTGGTCGGCCGCGATGGTGCCGAGCACGTCCCGCATCCGGGCCGACCGGCTGCCGCCCAGACTGGCGATGAAGGCGGACTGGTCGTCGAGTGCGGCGTGCCCGTCAAGCCCGTCCGGGGTGAACACCTCGTCCCAGTAGTCGCTGATCCGGCCGCGGGTCCAGCGGTACCTGCGGCGGCTTGCCAGGCCCATCGGGTTGGCATGGGTCGCCCCGAAGAACGGCTCGGCCGCGGCGGAGCGCCAGTCGATCAGCAACTGGCGGCCCGCGCTGTCCCGCAGGCCGAGCCGTCCGATGTACACCGGCTCGGGATTGTCCGCGCCGACGATGCGCCCAAGGCACAGGTCCAGGCCGAAGCGGCGCAGGACGCGCAGCCGAGCGGTCAGCCGGTGGATCTCCAGGTCCCGGTCCATCGCCGCCTGGCCGATCCCGCCGGGCGCCTTGCGCTCAGCCTCGAGGCGGCCGGACAGGCCGGCGATCGACTGCCCGAGGCTCTCCGCGAGGGCGGCGAAGTGCCGCTCGTCGCCTGCGATCAGCGCCGGGTCAGCCTTGGCCATGAGGCGGCCAGGAAGGCCGAACGCGCTGGCGGTCAGTTGATTCACGTCATCAGCTCCGGCCCATACGCTGGCGACCACACCCGCATCCGGCGACCCCCATTTCCGCAGTTTCCGGCCTCGGCCTGCGATTATGCGGCACGACCCGGGTCTTGCCGCAAGCCCCCGGGCGCGGTATAGATTGAAACTGGAGAGAAGTGTGTATCGTTCCTTCTCTTGATCGTCCGCTGTAGACGGGCGCAACCTCCCGCAAGGAAGATGACAGGCATGGCCGGCGGTCGCGGCCGTGACGATGCGGGAAGGGACGTAGCCGATGACTGACGTGGAGCGGTGGCGTCGTTACTGGGACAAGAGCGCGGCGTCTTACGACAAGCAGATGGGGTTCTTCGACCGGCACCTGTTCGGCGACAGCCGCAACTGGGTGTGCTCGCAGGCGAGCGGCGACACCCTGGAGGTCGGCATCGGGACCGGCCTGAACCTGCCCTTCTACCCGGAGCGGGTCCGGCTGACCGGCATCGACTTCAGCCCGGCCATGCTCGCCCTCGCCCGCCAGCGCGCAACCGAACTCGGCCGCACGACGGCGGACCTGCGCCAGGGCGACGCCCTCGCGCTACCCTTTCCTGACGCATCCTTCGACACCGTGATCTGCACGTTCGTGCTGTGCGCCGTCCCCGACGACCGCCGGGCCGTCGGCGAGATGAGCCGGGTGCTGCGTCCCGGCGGGCTTATGCTGCTGGCCGACCACGTCGCCGGATCCGCCTGGCCGGTCCGTGCCGTCCAGCGGGCGACGGAGCTGATCACCGGGCCCCTGCAGGGCGAGCACTTCACCCGCCGCCCGCTGCGCCACGTCCAGGACCTGGGACTGCACATCGAGCAGCATGAGCGGTTCAAGCTCGGCATCGTCGAACGGCTGGCCGCCCGCCACCCCGCCGGGCCGCAGCCGCCCCGCTGACCGCGCCATGGACGAAGCCCCTGTGGCCGGCCCGGTGCCGGTCCTGCTCGTCACCGGCGTCGTGGGTGTCGGGAAGACCGCTGTGACCGGCGAAGCCTCTTCCCTGCTGCGCGAGGCGGGCATCCCGCACGCCGTGCTGGATCTGGCGGTGATCGGCGGCTGCTGGCCGCCGCCACCCGGTGACCGGTGGAACGAGGATCTGATCCACCGCAACCTGGCCTGCATGTGGGCCAACTTCCAGCGGGCCGGAGCAGGCCGGCTGCTGCTGTGCCGCGTTCTTGAGGCCCGCAGCCTGCTCACCCGGATCTCCGCGGCGGTGCCCGGCGCGGAGATCACCGTGGTGCGGCTGCGGGCGCCGCTGGAGACGGTGCGGTCGCGGATCAGGGCCAGGGAGGCCGGGCGGGATCCGCGGTGGTACCTGGACGTCGCCGAGTACCTGGCCCCGCGGCTGGACGACGCGCACGTCGAAGACCACACGGTCGGCAATCACGACCGTCCGGTCACCGAGACCGCCGCCGAGGTGCTCCGGGTCGCGGGCTGGCTGCCCGGAGCCGGGGTGATATTGCCCATCTCCAGCGGATGAGAATCGCACTTGTGGATTCGGTCTGCGGACAGAGGGCATCCGCAGGTTACCTGCGGATAGCGTTCCCACGCGATTGACGAATTTATTCGCGCTGATCGCCTGCTCAGGTGGATTGGCGGAGGATGAGCTGGGTGGGGAGGATGACGTGGTTGGGGGGGCGGTTTTTGGTGGTGAGCTGGGCGAGGAGTTCGTGGACCATGTGGGTGCCGATGGTGTCGACGGGCTGGCGGACGGTGGACAGGGTGGGGTGGGTGTGCTGGGAGAGGGGGAGGTCGTCGAAGCCGATGACGGCGACGTCGTCGGGGACGCGGCGGCCCAGGCGGTGCAGGGCGTGCAGGGCGCCGGTGGCCATGAGGTCGGAGGCGACGAAGAGGGCGTCGAGGCTGGGGCGGTGGTCGATGAGGCGGTGGAGGGCGTGTTCGCCGGAGCGGCGGGTGAAGTCGCCGTAGGCGATCATGGCGGGGTCGGGGGGGCCGGTGGTGGTGGTCAGGGCGGTGCGGTAGCCGGCCAGGCGGTCGATGCCTGGGGACATGTCGGGGGGGCCGGCGATGGTGGCGATGTGCTGGCGGCCGGTGTGGATGAGGTGGTGGACGGCTTGCTGGGCGCCGTGGAGGTTGTCGGCGTCGACGTAGGTGAGGTGTTCGGCGCTGGTGGTGGGGCGGCCGCAGAGGACGAGGGGCAGGCCGAGGCTGGTGAGGTCGATGCTGGGGTGGGCGTGCAGGGAGATGATCAGGGCGCCGTCGACGTGGCCGGAGCGCAGGTAGCGGGTCAGGGTGTGGTAGTCGTGGGGGGAGTAGAGGGTGAGCAGGACGGGTTGCAGGCCGGTGGTGGTGAGGGTTTTGGTGATGCCCCAGAGCAGGCGGGCGAAGAAGGGGTCGGCGAAGAATTTGACGGTTTGTTCGCAGACGACCAGGGCGATGGAGCCGGTGTGGTGGGGGTGGGGGGTGCGGGGGGCGCGGTGGCGGGCGTAGCCGAGCTGGGTGATGGCTTGTTCGACTTTGTCGCGGGTGTGTGGGCGGACCCGGGCTGAGCCGGTCAGGACCCGGGAGGCGGTGGCGCAGGAGACCCCGGCCAGCAGGGCGACGTCGGCCAGGGTGGGGGGTGCTGGGTGCGCTGGTGGGTGGGGGAGGGTCACCGCCTTCTCCTTGGGCAGGTGGGGGGGCGTGCCGGTCAGCCTGGCCCGCCGCCGGGTGGTCAGGGGCTGACATGATTGTGTAGTGGCGGTGAAA
>DATGGU010000132.1:0-67924 GCA_035308365.1 Streptosporangiaceae bacterium | reverse complement strand
TGTTCGAAGCGCGCCCGTAGCTCACGGTGTTGATGATCAAGTTGGATGCTGGCTGGGCACGGTGACGTATCTTCGCCCGGCCGGCGTGAGCCAGGCCATCACACCCGGGCTGACCTGCTCCAGTCCCCATTGCTGACTCTGTTTCAAGCGGTGGTGGCGGCGGCACAGCGGAGCCAGATCGCATTCGCATGTGACGCCGCCATCGTCGTAGGCGATGGTGTGATCGAGGTCGCAGCGGGTGGCGGTGCGGCCGCAGCCGTAGTAGCTGCAGGTGGTGGTGCGGGCCCGGATGATCCGCTGCAGCGCCGGGCTGGGCCGGTACTGCGGCTCCTGTGTCCGGTGGTCGCAACACCCAGCGGCGATCGGCTCGGCGGTCACCGAGACCTGCCATCCGTTGCCCTTGCCGCCGGTGCGGCTTCCGGGGGTGCTGCCATAGCCGAGTGCGCGCCCGGTGGGGCCGGTGACGGTGACGTGCCAGCGGGTGGCGCGGTGCCCGGCCGCAGCGCAGGCCAGCGCACGAGCGGTACCGGGATCCAGCGGCCCGTATCCAGCGGCTTCCCCCGGCGCGTGGCCAAGCCCGAGAAGTGTGGTCAACGGCACGGTGAGATTGACCGCCCCGGCCATCGGCGGCACCCGCGGGGTGCCCGGTTCTGGCGAACCGGCGGTGGTGACAGCGGGAAGCAGGTCAGCGGGTGGCTGGGCGGTGGTGACAGCGGGAAGCAGGTCAGCGGGGGGCTGGGCGGTGTCGTCGCCGAGCAACTGGGCCAGGTAGGCGTGGGCACGCAGCAGGTCCATGTCTGCGGTGGCGCCGAGCTTGCGCCAGGTGTGGGCAATTCCGTCCAGCCGCTTGCTGGCGGCGAGCACGCCGGCCGCCGGCAGATTGCGCCCGGCCAGGTTGGCAGTCCCGCACGGGTCGGGCCAGCAGTCCACCCTGGCATGTTTGACTGCTTCCTCACGCTGGCGGCGCGCCGCTTCGGGATCGGCGGCCAGCACTGCCCGGTCAAGCGCCCGGCGCAGCTGCCCGCAGGTCATGTCCGGGGCCTTGGGGAGCACGCTGGTCACCACCGCGCTCGCGTGCTCGTCGGTCAGCCCGAACGTGGCCTGGGCGAACTGCCGGGCTTTGGGCAGGTCGATCCAGCCTGCCGCCAGCTCGGCACGCACTGGGGCCAGCCGTCCTGCCATCTCCACGGCAAGGCCGGCCTCCCGGCGGGCGGTCAGCGGGGTCAGCGTCAGGGCGGCAGCGATCTCGTCAGGCACGAACTCGCTCAGCTGCGCCGGGAACGCCTCGCCGGGCGAGGCGGGCGGAGTGCCGTCAGCGGGCCGGCGCCGGGCCAGGGCGGCGACAGCTTCCATTTCGCGGGCGGCAGCCCACGACGACAGCCGCCGCCAGGCCCTGATCACACCGATCAGCTCGTCATCGGTGACGGCGCCGAGCTGGGCTTGAGCATCTTCGGCGAACCCGGCCAGCGCCGGCCCGGCCGGGGCCGTATCCAGCACCCCGCCATCGGCGAACCCGATACCACGGTTGGGGGAATCCACCGGCGCCGGATCCGTGGGCTGGCACAGCCAGCCAGGCTCGGCATACCGGGCAGGAGTGGTGAAGGGGAGGGCGTCCAGCTCCGCAAAGGTCAGGCCGGCCAGCTCTGCGGGACGGCCACAGCCGGGATCGGGCCAGTCCCAGGCAACCTCGGGTGGGACCTCCATCTCGTCCAGTGCCGAGGCGCCGGCAGCGAGCGGAGGGCACGCCGCGACATCCGTGGCGAACTCCCCTTCCGCAGGGCGCTCCGCAGCACCGGGCACGGCATATCTCCACTTCGCGGGTTGATTACATTCTTCGAACACTATATCGCATCGCTATGACATTTTGACGGGATCGGCGAACAACACACCGGCTGGAATAGGGCTGGTCAGCAGGCGGAAGGACCCAGGGCAGCTCTCGCACCTGCCCACTAGGGTGGGAGCACCCCGAGGGCGGCTGTGACGGGAGAGGGCAGGGCACCTATGAGCTGGCCGGTCACATTGGCGATGGCGGGCACGGGATCCAGGGGGCGGACGTACGCGAGCTATGCCGAGCGCTTCCCGGAACGGGCCCGGCTGGTCGCGGTGGCCGATCCCCGGGCCGCAGACCGTGACCGGATGGCCGAGCGGCACGATATCAACGATGCGCACCGGTTCGCGGACTGGCGCGAGCTGACCGAGCGGCCGCGGCTGGCCGACGCGGTGGTGATCGCTACACCAGACCTCGAGCACGCCGAAGCCGCGGCCAGCTTCGCCCGGCTCGGCTACCACATTCTGCTCGAGAAGCCGATGGCGCCGTCACCGTCGGCGTGCGCCGACGTGGTCAAGGCGGCCGAGACATCCGGTGTCGTGTTCGCAGTGTGTCACGTGCTGCGGTACACGGCTTATACCAGGAAAGTCCGGGAGATCATCGACAGCGGGCGGCTCGGCGATGTGGTCGGCATCGACCACCTGGAGCCGGTGGGCTGGTGGCACTTCGCCCACTCCTATGTGCGCGGCAACTGGCGGCAGGCCGCCGGGTCCGGGCCGAGCATCCTGACCAAGTGCTGCCATGACCTGGACTGGCTGCGGCACCTGGTGGGCCGGCCAGCGCGGCGGGTGTCCAGCATCGGCGGGCTGCATCATTTCACCGCGGCCAGCCGGCCGGCCGGGGCGGGGGAGCGGTGCGACGACTGCGGTGCCGAGCCGGACTGCCCCTACTCGGCGCAGCGGCTCTACCTCGGGTTCCTGGCCGACCCGTCGCGGCATCGCTGGCCGCTGCCGATCGTGACCTCGGAGCTGACCGAGGAAGGCGTGCGCCGGGCGCTGCGCGAGGGGCCCTACGGCCGCTGCGTTTACGCCAGCGACAACGATGTGGCCGACCATCAGGTGACGACCATCGAGTTCGACGGCGGCCCGGTCGCCACGCTGACCATGAGCGCGTTCACCCCGATGGCCCGGCGGATGACCCGCATCATGGGGACACACGGCTACCTTGACGGTGACGGCGGCCAGATCACGGTGACCGGCTTCGCCACCGGCCGCACCGAGCGGACCGAGACAGCCGCCGAAACCGACGACGAGAGCGCCAGCGGCGGTCACGACGGCGGCGACTACGGGGTGATGCAGGCCTTCACGCACGCCGTCGCCACCGGCGACACCTCGCAGATCCGGTCCAGCCCGCGCGAATCCCTGGAGAGCCACCTGATGGCGTTCGCCGCCGAGGACAGCCGCGCCTCCGGCGGCACCCCGGTGGCGCTGGCCGTTCGGTAACCGGAGCGGGCCAGCCACTCACGGACCTGGACGCCGGACTCGTGGGACTGGTTCTGAATAAGTCTCCGGCCGGCTGGCCGGGCGCCCTGGATCCGCTCTACGCTTCCGGCATGACCGCTGAGGGTGACGCCGGCTCCGGCGCGGCGCCAGAGACGGGCACACCCCTCGCCGACTGGCCCGGCCAACCGGCCAGGCATGACCGGCCAGACCGGCCCGGCACCGGAGCGGCGGCCGGGCGCGTCGCCGACGGCATCCGGCACCTGGAGCAGGCTGTGGCCGCGTTCTCGGCCGCCGCCGAATCGGGCGACGCCGACATCGTGCCGCTCGCCATCGAACTGCTCGCCAGGACGCTGCCGCTGTGCGAGCGAGACGAGGAGTCGGCTCAGGCCTGGCAGCACGGGCTCGGCCACCCCAACCCGGCCGTGGCCGCCGGTGTGCGGGAACGGCTGCGGCGTTCGTTCGGCACCGACGAGCCCTCCTGGTGGGAGGAGTTCGTGGAGGCCGCCGTCTGCCACAGCACGCTGCCGCTGCTGGCCAACGAGGTGTTCGGCGCGCTCGACCACATGTACGCGCTGGCCGCCGTGCCGCTGGCCAGGGGCGGTGCCCGGACCAGGGAACTGCGCGACGTGCTGGCCCAGGCGGTCCGGGTCCCGGCCGGTTACGTGTGGGGTGAGAACCTGCTGGCCAGCTTCCGCGAGCGGTTCCGCGACGCTACCGGCACCGACACCGATGGCTTGCCTGGCAACTGGCCGGAAAGCTGAGCAGCCAACTGGCCGGAGAGCTGAGCAGCCAACTGGCCGGAAGCCTGAGCAGCCCGCTCAGGTCCCGGCCAGCAGCGCGGGCGCAACCGGTTAGCTCCCCGCCTGGTCCTCGGTCTGCAGGACGCCCTCGATCTCCAGGACGATCTGCACCTTCTCGCTGACCGCCACGCCGCCGCCGGGGATCGGGCCGTTGTAGCTGACGCCGAAGTCCATCCGGTTGATCTCGGTGCTGGCCGAGAACCCGCACCGGGTGCCGCCCATCGGGTCCGGCCCGAAGCCTTCGATCTCCAGGTCCAGGGAGACCGGGCGGGTGGTGCCCCGGATCGTCAGGTCGCCGTCGAGGATGAAGTTCGGGCCGTTCGCCCGCACTCCGGTGGACTGGAAGGTCATGTACGGGTGCGTCTCGACATCGAAGAAGTCAGCCGAGCGGATGTGGTTGTCGCGCATCTCGTTGCCGGTGTCGATCGACCGAAGGTCGATCTTCGCGGTGGTGCTGGACTGGAGCGGGTCCTCAGCCGTGACGAACTCGCCTTCCCAGATCTTGAAGAGCCCCCGCACCTTGCTCACCATCATGTGCCTGACGATGAAGCCCACGTGGGAGTGCACGGTGTCGATGGTCCACTTGCCGGCCACGTAGCCGGGGATCTGGACAACCTCGGCGGTCATGATGTCTCCTTGTTACACCGATGCTGGTTTCGGGAAGTATGAAGGTACTGAATAGTGTCTTGGTTCTGAAGAGGAACTGCCACCTATCCTGGTACCTGATGCTGGATCACGCAAGACCGGTACATAGAGGTGCCATTGTCACCCGGAGGTAACCGTGGACGTCGCAGGTCCACCGCCGGCCGGAGCCTGCCGGGCCAGTGAGGTGCTGGGCCGGGTCGGTGACAAGTGGTCGCTGCAGGTCATCTTCTCGCTGGGCAACGGGGCCAAGCGGTTCACCGATCTCAAACGCGGCATCGCGGGCATCAGCCAGCGGATGCTGACGGTGACCGTGCGCGGGCTGGAGCGCGATGGCATCGTGACCAGGACCATCTACCCGGTCATCCCGCCGAGGGTCGACTACGAGCTGACCCCCATGGGCCGCACCCTGCTGGACGCGGCCGGCACGCTGGTCTGCTGGGCCCATGCGCACCTGGACGAAATAGAAGCCGCGCGCACCGCCTACGATGCCCGCGAGCAACGGGGAGAAAGAGCCAGTACTGCATAGAGTTGGGCTGTGGCAGATCCGTCCAGCTACCGCCCCGCCCCCGGTTCCATCCCTGAGTCCCCCGGCGTCTACCGGTTCCGCGACGAACGCGGCCGGGTGATCTACGTCGGCAAGGCGAAATCACTGCGCTCCCGGCTGAACTCCTACTTCGCCGACTTCGCCACGCTGCACCCGCGCACGCAGGGCATGCTGCGCACGGCGGCCAGGGTGGACTGGACGGTGGTCGGCACCGAGGTCGAGGCGCTGCAGCTCGAATACTCCTGGATCAAGGAGTTCGACCCCAGATTCAACGTCAGGTACCGGGACGACAAGAGCTACCCCTACCTCGCCGTCACCATGGACGAGGAATACCCCAGGGTCATGGTGATGCGCGGCGCCAAACGGCGCGGCGTCAGGTACTTCGGGCCCTACTCCCACGCCTGGGCGATCAGGGAGACGGTGGACATGCTGCTCCGGGTCTTCCCGGTGCGGACCTGCTCGGCCGGGGTGTTCAAGCGGGCCGGCCAGATCGGCCGCCCGTGCCTGCTCGGCTACATCGGCAAGTGCTCGGCGCCCTGCGTCGGCCGGGTGACCGAGGCCGAGCACCGGGTGCTGGCCGAAGACTTCTGCGACTTCATGGCCGGCCAGACCAACCGCTTCATCCGGGCGCTCGAAACCGAGATGCGGGCCGCCGCCGCGGCCGAGGAATTCGAGCGGGCGGCCAGGCTGCGCGACGACATCAAGGCGCTGCAGCGGGCCCTGGAGAAGCAGGCCGTGGTGCTCGGCGACGGCACCGACTGCGACGTGATCGCGCTGGCCGAGGACCAGCTGGAGGCGGCGGTCCAGGTCTTCTACGTGCGCGGCGGCCGGGTGCGTGGCCAGCGCGGCTGGGTGGTGGACAAGGTCGAGGACATCTCCCCGGCCGAGCTGGTGGAGCAGTTCCTCGGCCAGGTGTACGGCGGCACGAACAACGGCGGCGGCAGTGACGGTGCCGGCCGTGGCGGCGTGCCCCGCGAGGTGCTGGTGCCGGTGCTGCCGCCAGGCGTGGACGCCATGCGCGACTGGCTGGCCCTGCGCGCCGCCCGGCCCGGCGGCAAGGTGGATCTGCGGGTGCCCCGGCGCGGCGACAAGAAGGCCCTGCTCGAAACCGTGGCGCGGAACGCCAAGGAGTCGCTGGCGCTGCACAAGACCAAGCGGGCCAGCGACCTGACCACCCGCAGCCGGGCGATGCACGAGATCCAGGAGGCGCTCGGGCTCGGCGACGCCCCGCTGCGGATCGAGTGTTACGACGTCTCGAACCTGCAGGGCACCCACGTGGTGGCCTCCATGGTGGTGTTCGAGGACGGTCTCGCCCGCAAGAGCGAATACCGCAGGTTCAGCATCAAGGGCATCGACGGCACCGACGACGTCGCCTCGATCCACGAGGTGATCACCCGCAGGTTCCGCCGCTACCTGGACGAGCGCGAGCAGACCGGCGAACTCGACACGCTCGGCGACCGCGCCGACGACGAAGACGGCCACGGCCCGGAAGAGGCCGGGCCCGCCGTCAAGCGCAAGTTCGCCTACCCGCCCAACCTGGTCGTGGTGGACGGCGGAGCGCCCCAGGCCGCGGCCGCCATGCGGGCGCTGATCGAGCTCGGCATCGACGACGTCGCCGTCTGCGGCCTGGCCAAGCGGCTGGAAGAGGTGTGGCTGCCGGGCGAGGACACACCGGTTATCCTGTCCCGCACGAGCGAGGGGCTGTACCTGCTGCAGCGGGTGCGCGACGAGGCGCACCGGTTTGCGATCACCTACCACCGGGCGAAACGATCGAAGGCACTCACCACCAGCGAGCTGGATGGCGTGCCCGGACTCGGCCCAGCCCGGCGGGCGACGCTGCTGCGGCACTTCGGCTCGGTGCGTAACATCGCCGCGGCGAGCGCCGACGAGATCGCCGGCCTGCCCGGCATCGGGCCCGGCGTGGCGGCCGCGGTACTCACCGCCCTCGCGCCGGGTGCGGCAGGGGTGGCGGGTGGCCAGCGGGTTCCAGTGGACGGGGGAGAGCGGTGAGAGACGGTCACGGGGACAGCCACCACGAGGCGGACGCCCCCGCCATTGTGATCATTACCGGCATGTCCGGCGCCGGGCGGAGCACGGCCGCCAAGGCCCTGGAGGACCTGGGCTGGTTCGTCGTGGACAACCTGCCGCCCGGGCTGCTGCCCACCATGGTGGACCTGGCCGCCCGCTCCGGCGGGGCCGTGTCCAAGGTCGCGGCCGTGGTCGACGTGCGCAGCCGCGCCTTCACCACCGACCTGAACGCCGCGCTCGGCGACCTGGCCGGCCGCGGCGCGCCACCCCGGGTCGTCTTCCTCGAGGCCGGCGACGACACGCTGGTCCGAAGGTTCGACAACGTCAGGCGCCCGCATCCGCTGCAGCAGGACGGCTCGGTCAGCGAGGGCATCAAGGCCGAGCGCGAACTGCTGCGCGGCGTGCGCGGCGAGGCGGACCTGGTGCTGGACACCTCGGCGCTGAACGTGCACGAACTGCGCGGCCGGATGCGCGGCTTCTTCGGCGGCGAGGGCGCGGCGGGCCTGCGGGTCAGCGTGGTCTCGTTCGGCTACAAGTACGGCATGCCGGTGGACGCCGACATGGTGGCCGACTGCAGGTTCCTGCCCAACCCGTTCTGGATCGAGGAACTCGCCCCGCTCACCGGCCAGGACCCGCCGGTCCGCGACTACGTGCTCGGCCAGCCGGGCGCCAAGAAGTTCCTTGACGCCTTCGTCGAGGCGATGCGGACGGCGCTCCCCGGATTCGAGCGGGAGGGCAAACGGTTCGTCACCCTCGCCGTCGGCTGCACCGGCGGCAAGCACCGCAGCGTGGCCATGGCCGAGCAGCTCGCCGCCAGGCTGACCGAGACGGGAGCCGCCATCCAGGTGGTGCACCGGGATCTGGGGCGCGAGTGAGCGGCGAGATGTCACACCTTCCGGGACGGAAAGGTACCGTGCCGCCGCGGGTCGTGGCGCTCGGCGGCGGCCACGGGCTGTTCGCGTCACTGTCGGCATTGCGCCGGGTCAGCGACGAGCTGACCGCCATCGTCACGGTCGCCGACGACGGTGGCTCCAGCGGCCGGCTGCGCCGCCAGCTCGGCGTCATACCGCCCGGCGACCTGCGGATGGCCCTGGCGGCGCTGTGCGGCGACGACGACTGGGGCACCACCTGGAGCCGGGTGGTGCAGCACAGGTTCGGCGGGGACAGCGAGCTGTCCGGCCACGCGGTCGGGAACCTGCTCATCGTGGCGTTGTGGGAGCTGCTCGGCGACACGGTCGAGGGGCTGGACTGGGTGGGCCGGCTGCTCGGGGCGCACGGCCGGGTGCTGCCCATGGCCGCCGTGCCGCTGGACATCACCGCCACGGTGGAGGGCGCCGACCCGGACCGCCCCTACGAGCTGAGCACGGTCCACGGCCAGTACTCCTGCGCCACCACGCAGGGGCTGATCCGGTCCATCGCGCTGGTGCCGCCGGCCCCGGCCGCCCGGCCCGAGGCGGTGGCCGCGGTGCGCGAGGCCGACTGGGTCGTGCTCGGTCCCGGGTCGTGGTTCACCAGCGTCCTGGTGCACCTGCTGGTCCCCGAGCTCGCCGGCGCCGTGGTCAGCACCAGGGCCCGCCGGGTGGTGGTCCTCAACGTCGCGCCGCAGGACAAGGAGTCGGAAGGACGGTCGCCCAGCGCCCTCCTTGAAGTGCTCGCCGACCACGCGCCGGGCCTGCGGGCCGACGTGGTCCTCGCCGACCTCCAGCACACCAGCGGGGCCGGCGGCCTGGAGAAGGCGGCGGCCCTGCTGGGCGCCAGGCTGGCCTTTGCCGACGTGGCCATGGGGGACGGGTCGCCGCGGCATGACCCGGTGCGCCTCGCGCAGGCATACGCTCAGATCTTCGAGGGAGAGTGACGCAGATGGCGATGACCGGCCTAGTCAAGGATGAGCTGAGCCGGGTCGAGGTGGTCAAGCCGTGCTGCCGTAAGGCCGAGGTGTCCGCGCTGCTCAGGTTCGCCGGGGGGTTGCACCTGGCCAGCGGCCACATCGTGATCGAGGCCGAACTGGACACCGGCGCCGCGGCCCGCCGGCTGCGCAAGGACATCGCCGAAGTGTTCGGGCATTCCTCCGAACTGCTCGTGCTCGCCCCGAGCGGGCTGCGGAAGGGCAACAGGTACGTCGTCCGGGTGCCCAGGGAGGGCGACAGCCTGGCCAGGCAGACCGGGCTGGTGGACAGCTACGGCCGTCCGGTCCGCGGCCTGCCCAGGCAGGTGGTCTCGGGCGGCAGTTGCGACTGCGAGGCGGCCTGGCGCGCGGCGTTCCTCGCGCACGGCTCGCTCACCGAGCCCGGCCGCTCGATGTCGCTCGAGATCACCTGCCCCGGCCCGGAGGCCGCGCTCGCCCTGGTAGGTGCGGCCCGGCGGCTGAAGATCCACGCCAAGGCGCGGGACGTCCGCAGCGTGGACCGGGTGGTGGTGAAGGACGGCGACGCGATCAGCGCGCTGCTCACCCGGCTCGGCGCCCACGAGAGCGTGCTGGCCTGGGAGGAGCGGCGGGTGCGCCGGGAGGTGCGGGCCACCGCGAACCGGCTGGCCAACTTCGACGACGCGAACCTGCGCCGCAGCGCCCGGGCGGCGGTGGCGGCCGGCGCCCGGGTCGAACGTGCCCTGGAGATCCTCGGCGACGACGCGCCGTCGCACCTGACCGACGCCGGCCGGCTGCGCATCGCCAACCGCCAGGCCAGCCTGGAGGAACTCGGCCAGATCGCCGACCCGCCGATGACCAAGGACGCGATCGCCGGGCGGATCCGCCGGCTGCTCGCCATGGCCGACAAACGCGCCGAGGAACTCGGCGTGCCCAGCACCGAGGCCGGCCTCACCCCGGACATGCTCATGTAGCGTTAGTTAGCTGACGCAGGTGCTGGCTGGCCCTCAAGGTAGGGTTCCGCCCGGGAGGACTGCGCGGCCTCGCGGCGCGGCGAGCAGGAACCAGAACAGCACGCAAGCTTTAGGAGAACTCTGCTGTGACCATTCGTGTTGGCATCAACGGATTCGGCCGGATCGGGCGGAACTTCTGGCGAGCCGTCAACGACCAAGGCAGCCGCGGCCAGTCCACCGATGAAATCCAGATCGTCGCGGCCAACGACCTCGGCGACGTCGCCACCATGGCGCATCTGCTCAAGTACGACAGCGTGCTCGGCAACCTGGCCGGCGAGGTGACGGCGTCCGGCGACGAGATCCACACCGGCGGCCAGACGATCAAGATCCTCGCCCAGCGCGACCCGGCCGACCTGCCCTGGGGCGAACTCGGCGTGGACGTCGTCGTCGAGTCGACCGGCCGGTTCACCAACGCCGATGACGCCCGCAAGCACATCGCCGCGGGCGCCAGGAAGGTGCTCATCTCCGCGCCGGCCAAGGGTGAGGACATCACGATCGTCATGGGGGTCAACGACGACGCCTATGACCCCGCCAGCCACCAGATCATCTCCAACGCCTCCTGCACCACCAACTGCGTGGCGCCCATGGCCAAGGTGCTGCTGGACAACTTCGGCATCGTCCGCGGCCTGATGACCACGGTGCACGCCTACACCAGCGACCAGGTGCTGCAGGACTTCCCGCACCGGGACCTGCGGCGGGCCAGGGCCGCGGCGATCAACATCATCCCGACCACGACCGGCGCGGCCAAGGCCACGGCGCTGGTGCTGCCCGAGCTCAAGGGCAAGATGGACGGCCTGTCGCTGCGTGTCCCGGTCCCCGACGGCTCGGTCACCGACCTGGTGGCACAGCTTGGCCGCGAGGTCAGCAAGGACGAGGTGAACGCCGCTTTCAAGGCTGCCGCCGAAGGCTCGCTCAAGGGGTACCTGTACTACACCAGCGACCCGATTGTGTCCTCCGACATCGTCGGCTCACCGGCCTCGTGCACCTTCGATTCCTCCCTCACCATGGCCGAGGGCGACCAGGTCAAGGTCATCGGCTGGTACGACAACGAGTGGGGCTACTCGTCCCGGCTGGTCGACGCGGTCCGGCTGGTCGGTTCCAGGCTCGCCTGACACCAGAAGCGATGACGATGAGGGACTTCGAATCCTTGGTGGCCGGCGGGCGCGCGGTGTTTGTGCGTGCTGATCTCAACGTGCCGCTGGACGGCACGCGGATCACCGACGACGGCCGGGTCAGGGCCAGCCTGCCGACGATCACCAAGCTGGCCGAGCGCGGCGCGCGCGTCATCGTGGCCGCCCACCTCGGCAGGCCCAAGGGCGACGGTTTCGCCGAACGGGCCCAGGGCGGGCCATCCCTGCAGCCGGTGGCCGCCCACCTGGCCACGCTGCTCGGCCGGCCGGTCGCCTTCGCCACCGACGTGGCGGGCCCGTCCGCCACCGAGGTGGTCGCCAGCCTGGCCGACGGCGACGTCGCACTGCTGGAGAACGTGCGCTTCGAGCCTGCCGAGACCAGCAAGGACGACCAGGAGCGCGGCGAGCTGGCCCGGCGCCTTGCCGCGCTCGCAGCCCGGGCAGGCACGGGCGAGCCGCTGTACGTGGGCGACGGGTTCGGCGCCGTGCACCGCAAGCACGCCAGCGTGTACGACCTGCCGCTGCTACTGCCGCACGCGGCGGGATATCTGATCCGCGCCGAGGTCGACGTGCTGCGCAAGCTGACCGAGAACCCGGCCCGGCCCTACGTGCTGGTGCTCGGCGGCGCCAAGCCGTCCGACAAGCTCGGCGTGATCGGCAACCTGCTCGGCCAGGT
This sequence comes from Streptosporangiaceae bacterium, assembly GCA_035308365.1. Classification (GTDB taxonomy): domain Bacteria; phylum Actinomycetota; class Actinomycetes; order Streptosporangiales; family Streptosporangiaceae; genus PALSA-505. The sequence goes on along the minus strand of DATGGU010000132.1, from coordinate 55,954 downwards.
GGACCGGCTGCTCATCGGCGGCGGCATGTCCTACACGTTCCTGGCCGCCCGCGGCCACGAGGTCGGCAACTCACTCCTTGAGGCCGCCCAGATCCCGCACGTCCGCAAGCTCATGGACGAGGCGGCCAGCCGCGGCGTGGAGATCGTGCTGCCCGTCGACATCGTCGCGGCCACGCACTTCGCCGCCGATGCCGAGCACGAGGTGGTGCCCGCCACCGCCATCCCGGCCGACCGCGAGGGCCTGGACATGGGCCCGCGGACCCGGGCGCTGTTCGCGGAGAAGCTGGCCGACGCGAAGACCGTGTTCTGGAACGGCCCGATGGGCGTCTTCGAGTTCCCCGCCTTCGCGGCCGGGACGCTCGCGGTCGCCCGGGCGATCAGCGAGGTGCCCGGGCTGACCGTGGTCGGCGGCGGCGACTCCGCGGCGGCCGTCCGCCAGCTCGGCCTGCGCGAAGACGCGTTCGGCCACATCTCGACCGGCGGCGGCGCGAGCCTGGAATACCTGGAAGGCGTCACGCTGCCCGGGCTGACCGCGCTCCAGGACGGCCGGTGAGTCCCCGGCGCGGTGCCTCCGGCCAGCCGGTGGCCGGGCTGGGCCGGACGCCGCTGATCGCCGGGAACTGGAAGATGAACGGCAATCACTTCGAGGCCATCGCGCTGGTGCAGAAGCTGGCGTTCACGCTGAACGACAAGGATTTCGCCGCCACCGAGGTGGCCGTGCTGCCGCCGTTCACCTCACTGCGCAGCGTGCAGACGCTGGTGAGCGGGGACAAGCTGCGGATCACCTATGGCGCCCAGGACGTCTCGCCGCACGCCAACGGCGCTTACACCGGCGACATCTCCGCACCGATGCTGGCCAAGCTCGGCTGCAGCTACGTGCTGGCCGGCCACTCCGAGCGCCGGCAGTACCACAACGAGGACGACGCCCTGGTCAACGCCAAGGTGAAGGCCCTGATCGGCGCGGACCTGGTGCCGATTCTGTGCGTGGGCGAGAGCCTGGAGATCCGCCAGGCGGGTGAGTGCGTCCCGCACGTTCTGGCCCAGCTCGACGGCGGCCTGGCCGGAGTGCCGGCCGAGCGGGTCGCCGCCATGGTGATCGCCTACGAGCCGGTCTGGGCGATCGGCACCGGCGAGGTCGCCACGCCCGAGGACGCCCAGGAGGTGTGCGGCGCCATCCGGGCCAGGATTTCCGGGCTTCACCCCGGCGACACCGCCGCCACCGTGCGTATCCTGTACGGCGGATCGGTCAAGGCCGATAACATAGCTGCGATCATGGAGCAGCCGGACATCGACGGCGCACTTGTCGGCGGCGCGAGCCTGGATGCCAATGAATTCGTGCGGATCTGCCGGTATCGTGAGAAGAGTGTGCACACGTGAGTGCGTGCGGGGCAGAGAAGGCTAGAGGACACCAGTGACCATCGGAATCTCTATCGTCTTGATCATTACGAGTCTGCTGATGGTCGTGCTTGTACTGTTGCACAGGGGCAAGGGCGGCGGCCTCTCCGACCTGTTCGGCGGCGGCGTGACCTCCTCACTCGGCTCGTCGTCGGTGGTCGAGCGGAACCTGGACAGGCTCACGATCATCACGGGCATCATCTGGTTCATCAGCATCGTCGCCCTGGGCGTCCTGCACAGGTAGCACCGGGCAGGTAACTCCACAAGCAACGCACCACCCCCGTACAGGCCTGAGGCGGGAAATCGGCACGGGGTGCAAGAAACCCACGAGACAAGGGGTACTTCCGTGAGCAGTGGCAACGCCATCCGCGGCAGCAGGGTCGGCGCGGGCCCGATGGGCGAGGCCGAGCGAGGCGAATCCGCGCCGCGGATATGGGTATCGTTCTGGTGCTCGAACAAGCACGAGACCCGGCCGAGCTTCGCCACCGATGCCGCGGTGCCGGAAACCTGGGAATGCCCGCGCTGCGGATTCCCGGCCGGGCAGGACGAGCAGAACCCACCGGCGCCGCCGCGGGTCGAGCCGTACAAGACCCACTTGGCTTATGTGAAGGAGCGGCGCAGCGACGCAGACGGAGCGGCAATCCTCGAAGAGGCGCTGAACCGGCTCCGCCAGGGAGCCTGAAAGCAAGGCAGTACGGCGGGAGCTGCCGTCGCGCCGACCGTCAGCCGTTTACGGCTTACTTTGGCGGTAGATTAGGCGATTTCGCCCTGGCTGCCGGCATATGGTCACTGTCCGGAGTATCGTTGTCCTGCCGGGACGACGGGGGTCGGGTAGATGACGGACGCTGGGGACAGTCTGCGGGCGCATGCCGAAGAGGTGCTGGCAGCCTGGCCGGCCGAGGGGCTGGCCGAGGGGGAGTGGAGCCAGGCGCTCAAGACCGGGGCCGCTCTGTTCGCGCGGTTCCAGAGGCGCGGCAGCCGGGGTGACCCGATCGATCTCGAGCAGGCCCATCGGCTCGCCAGCCTCGGCTACCAGCGTGCGCCAGCAGGCTTCCGCCAGGAGTTCACGGTATTGCTGGTGTCGGTGCTGCTGGTGCGGGGGCGGTATGACAGCGATCCCCGGCGGCGGGCGACGGTGGCGAGCATGACGCGGCAACTGTGCCGGAGTTACCTGGAGGCGGGCGACAAGTCGTCGCTGCAGACCGTGACCGAAATAGCAAGGCTGTGGGAGCGGTGTGCGACCATCGCGGGCGCGTCGGCGGAGGCGGCCGAGGCGGAGGCCATGGCAGCCAGCGCGGCCAGGGCCAGCGGCCTTTGACGCTACGCTCCCCTGGTGGGGTTGCGGCATGCTGACATCGATCTCGACGCCGGGCTGGTGGCAGAGCTGGTCGCGGATCAGTTCCCTGAGCTGGCCGGGAGTGCCGTACGGCGGCTGGGGGCCGGGGATGACAACGATCTGTTCACCGTGGGCGGTGAGTGGATCCTGCGCTTTCCGAAACGGGCCGGGCAGGTGCCCTGGCTCGTCAGGGAGGTCGAGATCATGGCCGTGGTGGCGCAGGAACTGGGGGCTGTCGTTCCCCGGTTCGAGCTGACCGGGCAGCCCTCCCGGAGCTTCCCCTATCCGTTCGTGGGCTACCGGCTGCTCCCCGGCATCGGCGCGGACCGCAACGCCGCGCTGGACGAAGCGGGGCTGGCTGAGGATGTCGGCCTCCTGCTGTCCAGGTTGCATCGTATTGACCCCGGCCGCATTCCGCCGACGCCCGCGGGCTGGGAGAAAGAACCGTGGAGCACGCTACGGGACGATCTCACCGCGATCGCGGTGGCGGCCCGGCCGCTGCTTGAGCCCGGTCTGCTGGCCGAGGCCGAGCCGTACCTCGCCGGGCGTGTCCCGGAGCCGCCGCAGGACGCCCCACGGCGGTTCATCCACAACGACATCTGCCCCGACCATCTCCTCACCGATCCCCGGACCGGGCGGCTGACCGGGCTGATCGACTTCACCGATGCGATGGTTGGCGACGTGGTCTACGACTTCGTGGGGCTCATCGGCCTGGGCGGCTACCGGTTTACCGACCGGGTTGCCGCCGTCTACGACCTGCCGCTGGGCGACAACTTCCAGGCTCAGCTCGAATGGCTGGCCCGTACGCTCACCCTCACCTGGCTGGCGGAGGCCGCGGCCGGGCCGGCGGCCGACATCGCCAAGCATCTGTCCTGGGTGGCCTGCGCCTTCGGCGGCTGACCGCTCCCACTACGATGAGCCGGTGCCCGCGACCTGAAAGGCAAGCCGTGCGAGCCGTTGATTTTCATGTGCATCTGCCGACACCGGACTGGCTGGATGGCAGCATGGCCGGGTATGTCGAGGTGGCCGAGGCTTACTTCAGATCGACGGTGGAACGCCAGTCGCTCGATGAGCTGGCGGAGCGGTACCGCCGGCTGGAGGTGAAGGCGGTCCTGCTGGCCTGGGATGCCGAAACCGCGACCGGGCGGCCCCGGGTGCCGAACGAGACCGTGGCGGCTGCCTGCCATGATCATCCCGATGTTTTCACCGGCCTCGGCTCGGTCGACCCGCACAAGGGCGACGCGGCCGTCGCGGAGGTGGCCCGCATCGCAGACCTGGGGCTGCGCGGGGTGAAGTTCCACCCGTCGCTGCAGGCGTTCGCCCCGGACGATCCTGCCTGCTGGCCGGTCTTCGCCGCCTGCGAGCGGCATGGCCTGCTCGCACTCTTCCACACCGGGACCAGCGGGATCGGCGCCCGTCAGCCCGGCGGGCAGGGCATCAGGATCGACTACGCCCACCCGCTCAAGCTGGACCCGGTCGCGGCCGCCCACCCGAACCTGACCGTCGTCGCCGCGCACTTCGGCTGGCCATGGCACCTGGACCTGATCGCGGTCGCCCTGCACAAGACCAACGTGTACATCGACATCTCCGGCTGGTCACCGCGCCGGATCCCGGCCGAGGTGATCCGCGAGCTGCGCGGCCGCCTGTGCGATCAGTTCGTCTGGGGCAGCGACTTCCCCTTCATCACCCCCGAACGCTGTCTCAGCGAACTCGGCGAACTCGGTCTTCCACCAGACGTTCAGCACAAACTCCTGTACGAAAACGCCGCTCGCATCCTCAGCCCAGGCTGACGGCCTGCCGGATGCGGCGGTTACCGGGCGGTTACGGTCATCGTCAAGCCTGCCATTGCTGTGGCCATTGCCCGGACCATGCACGTCGAATCGCTCCATCGGGCTCTGTCTCGTCGCCGCATCCTGAACCGATTCCATGTTCGGCGCACGCCGCATCGCGCGCGCATCGCGGGCGTATCGCCAGTGCTCAGTGGCTGAACGGCTGGCGGAGATGCGCCGGGACCAGGGGGGCGTGCCCGGCGGCCGGGTGGGCGTGGGCCTCCAGGCAGCCGACCTGGGTCTTGATGTCGGCCACCAGGAGGCTGGCCAGGTCCATGCTGAAGCCGTTGCGGATGACGAACCGCAGCACGCTGACGTGCGTCAGGTTTTCCGGGAACGTGTACGCCGGGACCAGCCAGCCCCGCTGGCGCAGCCGTTCGGAAATATCAAAGACCGTATATCCGGCAACCTCGTCACGCAGCTTCACCACGAAAACGGGCAGGTCGCTGCCGTCGGTGAGCAACTCGAACGGACCGATCTTGGCGATTTCACCGGACAGGTACCTGGCGATGTCCTGGCAGTTCTGCTGAACCCGGCGGTAGCCCTCGAAGCCCAGCCGCAGGAAGTTGTAGTACTGCGCCGCCACATGACCGCCCGGGCGGGAGAAGTTCAGCGCGAACGTCGGCATGTCACCGCCGAGGTAGTTCACCCGGAACACCAGATCCTCGGGAAGCGCTTCGGCGTCCCGCCAGACGATCCAGCCGACACCCGGGTAGACCAGACCGTACTTGTGTCCCGAGGCGTTGATCGACTGCACCCGCGGCACCCGGAAGTCCCAGGACAGATGCTGGTGCAGGAACGGGGCCACAAAGCCGCCGGACGCGCCGTCCACGTGGACCGGCACATCGAGCCCGCGTTCGGCCTGCAGCCGGTCCAGTGACTCGCTGATCTGCTGCACCGGCTCGTAGCTGCCGTCCTGGGTGGAGCCCATGACCGCGACCACGCCGATCGTGTTCTCGTCGCACCGGGCGGCCGCCTCGGGGCCGGTGAGGTGCAGGCGGCCCGGCTCCATCGGAACCATGCGCGGCTCGACCTGCCAGTAACGGCAGAACTTCTCCCAGCAGACCTGAACGTTGGCGCCCATGACCAGATTGGGCCTGCCGCCGGCCGCGCCGGCGCGGGCCCGCCAGCGCCACAGCAGCGCCATGCCACCCAGCATGCACGCCTCGCTCGAACCGGTCGTGGAGCAGCCCGGGGCCGCGCTGCCCGGCGGGGCGTGCCACAGCTCGCCAAGGATGTTGACGCAGCGCCGCTCCAGCTCGGCGGTCTGCGGGTACTCATCCTTGTCGATCATGTTCTTGTCGAAGCACTCGGCCATCAACTGAGCGGCCTGGGGCTCCATCCAGGTGGTGACGAACGTGGCCAGGTTCAGCCTGGCGTTCCCGTCCAGGATCAGCTCGTCCCGTACCACCTGCAGCGCGGTGTCCGGCAGCATTTCGCGGTCGGGCAGCTTGTAACGCGGTATCTGCCGTCCGGCCTCACGCACGTAGACCGGGTTGATGTCGAGCTCGGCCTCCCGCTCGTCCTCACTCACCTTGCCGTGCAGCGCCATCGCGGTCTCCCTTGCTGTCATGTCTGCTTCATCCCGGCCGGCGGCGACGGCCCGCCGGCGGGCCGTCAGGCTATGGCCGGGCGCCGCCGGGTGTAGCGGCAGAACAGGAACCCCTGGTCTTCCAGCACATGCTGGAGCACGAGCTTGCCCATTTGCGCGGCATCGGTGCCCACCGCGATGCGCCCGGCGACGCCACTGGTGACCAGTGGGCTGATCGTGAGGCAGAGCTCATCGAGCAGCTCGGCCGCGGCGAGCTGGCCGAGGAGCTGCGGCCCCCCCTCGGCGAGGATACGCCGGTAGCCCCGGTCGCCCAGCGCGGCCAGCGCCATCCCGAGATCCGCGGTGTCCTCGCCCGCGACGATCACGTCGGCGTTCTTCAGCGCGGCGGCACGCAGCTCGGAAGGTGCCTGCTCGGTGGTGATGATGATGGTCTTGGCACCGGGCAGCGCGGCGGTGATCAGGGGAGTGTTCAGATCGAGGCTTACCCTCCTGGTGACCACGGCGATCGCCGGCACCGGAGCGCCATTGGCGCGCAGATCCTCCCACAGCTCGTGCGGGCGGACGGCCGTATAGCGTTCGGCCCGCGCCGTGCCCGCGCCAACGAGGATCACATCGGACAGGGTGCGGAGCAGTGCGAACAGGCTCCGGTCCGCGTCGCTGGACAGGCCACTGCTGCGACCATGGATCGTGGCCGCGCCGTCCGCGCTGGTCACCATGTTCGCGCGGACCCAGGGCCGGTCCGTGCTGGGATAGGCGTAAATCTCGGCGAGGTCCTGCCGGGTGAGGCCCTGTGAGGCGTCGGTCCCGGGCGGGCTGTCCTTGGGCGGGAAGATCAAGCGCACGTGCAGCAGTCAACCAGACCGGGGCAGGGTGACGCGTAACAGATCAGCGCACAAAAGAGAGATCCGGGGGGGTTTGGACTCCGCGCGGCCACGTGCGCCCGGCGAGATCAAGGCGGGGAACCGGCTCCGCGGGACGGGCTGACTCCGCAACTCCTGGCTGTCCTGCTATATGCAGTATGCATAGTGTATGTACATCGCGAGGGGAACCACGTGCGCGCCGCCGCCCTGATCCTCTGGTTCGCTACTGCCGTCGTGGGCGTCTGCCTGCTCATTTCCTGGCTGTCCCGGGGCGGGGTCAGACGGCCGCCGGCCAAATCAGTGCCAGGTGGCTGGGCCGCTGATCTAGCCCGATCGCTCGCGCAGGCCCGCACTCACGGTGCGGCTTTGCATAATGCTCGGGGCTCACGCAGCCGGAGCAGCCACACGCAGCGGCCGGTGACCTTGGCCTCGGTCCCCGCATCCAGCACGCCAGCCGCCACCCCGGCAGTATCCACCACGACCTCCCAGCTCACCCCGGAACCCGCACCGGGCAGGGTGAACGTCACCGGCTCGGCACGCGCGTTGAACAGCAGCAGGAAACTGTCGTCGTGCAGGCTGGTGCCGCGCTCGCAGGCATCCTCCACCGCGTCGCCGTTCAGGAAGACCGCCATCGCGCCCTCGCCGGGGGCCTGCCAGTCGATCTCCTGCCCGGCCGGGGTGAGCCACACGATGTCGCCGATATGGCGCAGCAGCCCGGACACGCCAGAATCACCGGGGGAGCCGGGCTGCCCGATGGGCGGGCGCCCGGTGAAGAACTCCCGGCGCCGGAAAATGGGATGCCCGCGGCGCAGCGCGGCCAGCGCCCGGGTGAACTCGAGCAACTCCTGCCCGCGCGATGACAGCTCCCAGTCCAGCCACGAGATCTCGTTGTCCTGGCAGTAGGCGTTGTTGTTGCCGCCCTGCGTCCGGCCGAGCTCATCTCCGGCCAGCAGCATCGGGATCCCCTGGGAGCAGAACAGGGTCAGCAGGAAGTTCCGCTTCTGCCGGTCCCGCAGCGCGATGATCTCCGGGTCGCTGGACCGGCCCTCGGCCCCGCAGTTCCACGACCTGTTGTCGTCGCTGCCGTCCCGGTTGTCCTCGCCGTTGGCTTCGTTGTGCTTGCCGTCGTAGCTGACCAGGTCCTGCAGGGTGAACCCGTCGTGGCAGGTGACGAAGTTGACCGACGCGGCCGGGCGGCGCCCGCCCGGCTCGAAGATCTCACTGGATCCGGCCAGCCGGGATGCGAGTCCCGGCAGCATTCCCGGCCGGCCACGCCAGAAGTCCCTGATGTCGTCGCGGAACTTCCCGTTCCACTCCGACCAGGGGGCGGGAAAGTTACCGAGCTGGTAGCCACCCGGGCCGGCGTCCCACGGCTCGGCGATCAGCTTCATCTGCGACACCACGGGATCCTGGTGGACCATCCGGAAGAACGCCGCACACCGGTCCACCTCACCCCGCTCCCGGGCCAGCGCCGGGGCCAGGTCGAACCGGAAGCCGTCCACGTGCATGTCCTGCACCCAGTACCGCAGCGAGTCCATGATGAGCTGAAGCGCCCGCGGATGCCGGACGTTCAGGCTGTTCCCGCAGCCGGTGTCGTCCACATAGTCACGCGGGTCGCCGGGCCGCAGCCGGTAGTAGGCGGCGTTGTCGATGCCGCGGAAACACAGCGTCGGCCCCCACTGCCCGGCCTCCGCCGTGTGGTTGTACACGACGTCGAGAATCACCTCGATGCCGGCCGAGTGCAGCGCGGCGACCATCGCCTTGAACTCACGGACCTGCTCACCCCGCTGGCCGGAGGATGAGTACCTGTTGTGCGGGGCGAAGAAGCCGATGGTGTTGTAGCCCCAGTAGTTGGTCAGCCCCCGGCCATCCAGCGGGGACTCCGGCACGCTCTGATGGGCCGGCAGCAGCTCCACCGCCGTGACCCCGAGCCGCAGCAGGTGCTCGATGATCGCCGGATGCCCGAGCGCGGCATAGCTGCCGCGCAGCTCGGCGGGGACGTCAGGATGCCGCGCGGTCAGGCCGCGCACGTGCGCCTCGTAGATGACGGTGTCCTGCGGCGGCGTCGCCGGCGGGCGGTCATCCCCCCAGTCGAAGTCCGGGCTGACCACGATGCTGCGTGGCACGTAGAGGGCGCTGTCGGCCATGCTGCGGGCCGACGGGTCGGCTATCTGGTGGCCGAACACCTGCCGGGCCCAGCGCAGGTCACCCTCCACCGCCTTGGCGTAGGGGTCGAGCAGCAGCTTGGCCGGGTTGCAGCGGTGCCCGCTGGCGGGCTCGTAGGGGCCGTGGACCCGGTAGCCGTACCGGTGGCCAGGGCCGACGCCGGGCAGGTAACCGTGCCAGACGTACCCGTCCACCTCGGTCAGCTCGACCCTGGTCTCCTGCGCCGAATGCGCCGGGCCGTCACCGGCGAAAAGGCAGAGTTCCACCCGTTCGGCGACCCGGGAGAACAGCGCGAAGTTGGTCCCCTCCCCGTCCCAGGTCGCGCCAAGCGGATACGGGCTCCCGGGCCAGACGCGCATCTGCCTCCCTCACCCCAGGATTTCCCGCTCCCCTCAGGTGGGTCAGTTTAACCGTGACCACCCGCTGGCACAGCCGCACGCGCGCGGTCGAGGATGGGCGGCAGGTCCAGGCCGTCCGGCAGCGTGCCGAACGCATAGCCCGGCCCGCCCGCGCTCGCCGAGCCGAGCCGCGAGGCGCAGAACGCATCGGCAACCTGCGGTGGCGCGTGCCTGACCAGCAGTGCCGCCTGGAGCAAAGAGGCGATCAAACCGGCCAGCCGCCGCGCCTGGTATTGCGCACCGGCGTCCCGGCCATCGTCAAATATGCTCACCAGCATCCGGCGCAGCTCCGCGGTTGCCTCGTCGAGCCGCTTGTCCCCGCCGGAGGCCAGGTCGAGTTCGGCGAGCAGTGCGCCGGCCGAATCCGGTGAGCGGCGCAGCGCGCGCAGCACGTCGAGCGCGGTGACGTTGCCCGAGCCTTCCCAGATCGAGTTCAGCGGGGCTTCCCGCAGCAGCCGGGGGAGGCCGGACTCCTCGACGTACCCGTTGCCGCCGTGGCATTCGAGCGCCTCGGCGGCGTGTCCCACGGCCCGCTTGCAGACCCAGTACTTGGCCGCCGGCAGGGCGACGCGCAGCAGTGCCCGCTCGGCCGCGTCCCCCCCGGTGGCCCGCTGCGCCGCCCCGGCCAGCCGGATGGCGAGGGTGGTGGCCGCCTCCGACTCGATGGCGAGGTCCGCTACCACCGAGGCCATCAGGGGATGCTGGATGAGAGAACTCCCGAACGAGCTTCGCCAGACGCAGTGGTGCAGGCTTGCGACCGTGCCGCGGCGCATGGCCGCCGCACTGCCGAGCACGCAGTCAAGCCGTGTCGCCGTCACCATCTCGATGATCGTGCGCACCCCCCGGCCCGGCTCACCGACCTGCCAGGCGACGGCCTGGTCGTACTCGACCTCGGCGGACGCGTTGGACCTGTTGCCCAGCTTGTCCTTCAGCCGCTGGATCCGCATCGCGTTCCTGCTGCCGTCGGGCAGCACCCGGGGGAGCAGGAAGCAGGTGAGCCCGCCGGGCCCCTGGGCCAGGACCAGGAACAGGTCGCACATGGGTGCGGAGTTGAACCACTTGTGGCCGGTGAGCAGGTGCGCCCCCTCGCCGAGGGCCGGTGCCGGCTCGGCCCTGGTGGTGCCGGCCCGCACGTCGGAGCCGCCCTGCTTCTCGGTCATGGCCATCCCGGCCAGCAGCCCGGCCTTGGCCTCCGGGACCCGCAGGCCCGGGTCGTAGCTGCGGGAGGCGAGCAGCGGCTCGAACTTGCTGGCCAGGGCCGGTGCGTGCCGCAGCGCGGGCACGATCGCGTAGGTCATCGAGATGGGGCAGCCGTGGCCGGCCTCGGCCTGGCCCCAGACGTAGAACTTCGCCGCGCGGGCGATGTGCGCCCCCGGCTCGGTGGCCACCCAGGGCGCCGCGTGCAGGCCATGCGCCACGGCGGTGGTCATCAGCGCATGCCAGGCCGGATGGTATTCGACCTCGTCGATCCGGTTGCCGAACCGGTCGTGGGTGTGCAGCCTCGGCGGGCATTCGTTGGCCAGCCTGGCCTGCTCCTGGGTCTGCGGCGCGGCGGCCAGCAGGCCGAGCTCGTGCAGCTCGGCGGTGACCCCGGCCGCTCCCTCCCGGTCCAGGCCTTCGAGCAGCGCCGGGTCCTGCGCCACGTCGTGCCCGGCGAGCACCGGGGGCTGGTTGAGCACCGCGTGCGTGGTATGCCCTTGGCTCATGAGGGTCAGGCTATCCGGGCCTGCTCGGTGCCGGGCAAGGCGAAGGCTGCCTCGCGATACCGGTGCAGGACGATGGCGGCCAGTTCCGGTGCGGCGCCGAGCACGCCGCTGACCGCGGTCGCGCCGGTGGTCAGGGACTGGTCGCGGACCTGGCCGGCGAACCTGCCGGGGGCGAGCAGATAGCTGGCCACCAGCACTCGCTGGGCGCCGCTGGCTTTGAGTGCGGCCACGGCCGCGGCGGGTGCGGGTGCGGAGGAACTGGCATAGGCGGGGACGACATCCCGCCAGCCGCGCTGTGCGCGCCAGCGGGCGGCCAGGGCGGCGATCGCCGCGGTGGCCGCCGGATCACTGGTTCCGGCCGCGGCGAGCACCACCGAGGTCTCGGCGGGGTGCAGTGCGGCGCCGGTCTCACCCAGCCGTCGTTCGAGCGCGCTGATCAGCAGTGGATGCGGCCCGAGCGGCCGCCCGTAGCGAATCTCCAGACCGCCGCGCCGGGCGCTGGCGGCGTGCAGCGCGGCCGGAAGGTCGGTCTCGCTGTGGTAGGCGGCGGTCAGCAGCAGCGGGAGCACCACCACCGGCCCGCCGGGCAGCGCGTCGAGCACCTGCCGGGGCGATGGCGCGCAATGCCCGAGGAACGCGGCGCTGACCCGCAGCCCGCTCAGCCCGCCACGCCCGGCCCGCTTGCGCACGAGTTCCAGGAGCGCCTCAACCGTCGCCGCCGACCGAGGATCGCGGCTCCCATGTGCTACGGCTACGAGTGGTGGCGGGCCCTCATCTATTCGTGCAGGCCGCATTCGGTTTTGCCGGTGCCGGCCCAGCGGCCGCTGCGCGGGTTCGCACCGGGCTCGACCCGGCGGGTGCAGGTGGCGCAGCCGATGGACAGGTAGCCGTCCTCGACCAGCGGGTTGACCAGGATGCCGTGCTCGGCGATGTAGGCATCCACCTGGTCCTGGGTCCAGTTGACGATCGGGTTCACCTTGACCAGCCGGCGCCTGGCGTCCCACTCCACCGGCTTGGCGTTCCGCCGCGACGGCGTCTCGTCCCTGCGCACGCCGGTGATCCATGCGTCGTAGGGGAGCAGGGCACGCTCCAGCGGCTGGACCTTGCGCATCTGGCAGCACAGGTCCGGGTTGCGCGAGTACAGCTTCGGCCCGAATTCGGCGTCCTGCTCGGCCACGGTCAGCGCGGGTGTGATGTTCACCACGTTGACCGGGTAAACGACCGCGACCGCGTCCCGCATGCCGATGGTCTCGGCGAAGTGGTAGCCGGTGTCAAGGAAGATCAGGTCAATGCCCGGCTGAGCCAGTGAAGCCAGGTGAATGATCACCGCATCGGTCATCGACGACGTGACACACAGCCGGTCATCGAAGGTGTCGGCCGCCCACTGCACGATTTCCTCGGCGGTGGCATCGGCGAGAGCTTCGGCTGCCTGTGCGGCTAGCTGCTCCATGCGGCGTTTTCCCTCCAGCTCGTCGTCGATGTCATGGGCGCAACTCCGATTCCCGCAAAGCGTAGCCGGAACGACCTTGTGCAACTACGACATTGCCACTGAGTTTCCTGTGATTCTGGCTGTAGATCCTCTTCGCCGCAATACGGACAGTAGAAGGGGACTGCACGCTCTGTCATGAAAGCTCCTCTTCGCTCGCTCTGGCCGTCCAGGCGGCGAACGTCTCATCGGGCTGCCTGGCCGCGGCGAACCTGCGCAGCACCCGCTCCACATAGTCCGGCAGATCCCCGGCCGTCGTCTTCAGCCCGCGGACCTTACGGCCGAAGCCGGATCCGGAGGCGTCGCCGCCGTTCAGCGCGCCGCCCAGGTGGATCTGGAACCCCTCGACCTGACGCCCGTCGGCCCCGGTGACCAGGGATCCCTTCAGGCCGATGTCGGCGGTCTGGATGCGGGCGCAGGAGTTCGGGCAGCCGTTGACGTTGATGGTGACCGGCACGTCGAAGTCCGGCAGGCGGCGCTCCAGCTCGTCGATCAGGCTGGACGCCCGTTGTTTGGTCTCGACGATGGCAAGCTTGCAGAACTCGATGCCGGTGCAGGCCATCGTCTGCCGCCGGAACACGCTGGGCCTGACCTGCAGGTCGGCTGCTTCGAGCGCGAGGGCCAGCGCGTCGGTACGGTCGCCGGGAACGTCCAGAATGATCATCTTCTGTTCGGTGGTGGTGCGTACCCGGCCGCTGCCGTATTCGGCGGCCAGGCCGGCGATCACGCCGAGCGCTTCGCCGGACAGCCGGCCGACCCGCGGGGCGAACCCCACGTAGTAGCGGCCGTCCCGCTGGCGGTGCACACCGACGTGGTCGCGCGTGCCGCCGCGGGGCTCATCCGGCGGTGGGCCGTCAGGCAGGGCGTAGCCCAGGTACTCCTTCTCCAGCACCTCGCGGAACCGCTCGGCGCCCCAGTCGGCGACCAGGAATTTCAGCCGGGCCCTGTGCCGCAGCCGCCGGTATCCGTAGTCCCTGAAGACCGATGTGACCGCCGCCCAGACCTCGGCGACCTGGCCGGGCTGGACGAAGGCACCGAGCCGCACCCCGATCTTGGGGTTGGTGGACAGCCCGCCGCCGGCCCACAGGTCGTAGCCCGGCTTACCGTCCGCCCCCCTCACCCCGACGAACGCGACGTCGTTGATCTCGTGCACGGTGCACTGTGCAGCGCACCCGCTCATTGCGGTCTTGAATTTGCGCGGCAGGTTGGAGAAGGCGGGATCGCCCAGATACTGATCGAGCGTCTGGGCGATCTCCGGGGTCGCGTCGATGATCTCCCCGGCGTCGATCCCGGCCACCGGGCAGCCGAGCATCACCCGCGGCGTGTCGCCGCAGGCCTCCGTGGTGGACAGCCCGACGCTCTCCAGCGCCTCCCAGATGGCCGGGACGTCCTCGATCCGCACCCAGTGCAGCTGAATGTTCTGCCGGTCGGTGATGTCGGCGGTGCCGCGGGCGTAGCGGGTGGAGACGTCGCCGATCACCCGGAGCTGGCTCTGGCTGAGCTGGCCGCCGTCGATCCGGATCCGCAGCATGAAGTAGCGGTCGTCGAGTTCCTCGGGCTCCAGCACGGCCGTCTTGCCGCCGTCGATCCCCGGCTTGCGCTGGGTGTAGAGCCCATACCAGCGGAACCGGCCGCGCAGGTCGGCGGGGTCGATGGAGTCGAACCCGTACCTGGAGTAGATGTCGATGATGCGCTGGCGGACGTTCAGCCCGTCGTCGTTCTTCTTGTTCTCTTCGTTCTTGTTCAGCGGCTCACGGTAGCCGAGTGCCCACTGGCCCTCGCCGCGCTTGCGCGACGGCGCCGCCCGTTGCGGCCGGTCCAGTGGATCTCGTGCCTGTGCAGCCCGCGTCTGTGCAGCCCCCGTCTGGGCAGCCCGCGTCTGGGCCGGCCAGGCCGGCGCGTCCTGAGTGCTTGCTGGCATGCGGCGCGTCCTTCCGGGACGTGGCGTCTTCCGGGGCAGGGGACAGGCGCGGCAACGCGCCGCATATCCGGCTCAGGATCGATGGCCCTGGTTCAGGCTCCGCTGACTTGGGCTTTCAGCCGGGGGGGCGGGCTCGCCGCACGCGCCCGGCATACGTGACGGGCGGTGATCAGCGGCCGCGACGACAGATGGCGCTGCGGACACGCAGCAGGTCTACGTGCCTGCGCGCGACGAGAAGCGGGTCCGCGATAGCCATATCTGCAGGATCACATGGCGACATAGTTAAAGTCCAGAACTTTTCTGGCAGGTGAGCCAGCCCGGTGCGGCCACCGGGTGCGGACTGGATCTGACGCCATGACCGGGTCAACCACGGACGGCCTGCGCGGTATTCCGCGTAGGTCAGCCCTGGCGGATCCAGCCGAGCCGCGGTTCCGGCGGCGGCTGCCCCTGCGGCGGCTGATGCTGGCAGTCGCACCAGCTGCCACCGGGACAGTCCTCATGGCGCTGCTCCCGGCACGAAACGCAGATCATGACCGCATTCTGCCCGGCCGGCGCGTGTTCTGCCGGCCGCTTTCGCCGGCGCCGGTGGCGAGTGTGGAGGGCCAGGCCTGGGTAGGTGCGGATGAGAGAATCATGCGCGAGCTGAGCGGATTATCCAGGTGGCCGCGAACGAGCTACAGACCGCGGGCCCGCTGTTCGCCGACCGGCGGATGGCCGGACGCCAGCTGGCCCAGCGCCTCCGCGAGGTCCTGGCCCGCGCGGATCACGCGCTGGGCGACGCCGCCGGCGGCCCGCTGGTGCTCGCCCTGCCGCGCGGCGGTGTGGCGGTGGCCCGTGAGGTGGCCGACGCCTTGGCCATGCCGGTGGACGTGCTGGTGACCAGGAAGATCGGCCACCCGTTTCAGCCGGAACTCGGCGTCGGCGCCATCGCTGAGGGCGGCGAGCCCGTCTACGACGAGCTCTTGCTGTCCAAGCTCGGGCTGACCCGGGCGGCTCTGCTCCCGGTGGCCGAGCGCGAACGCGCCGAACTCCACCGGCGGGTGCGCGTATACCGCGGCGACAGGCCGCCACCGGACGTGGCCGGGCGGCCGGTGATCCTGGTGGACGACGGGCTGGCGACCGGCGTGACCGCCAGGGCCGCGCTGGGCTCGCTGCGGGCCAGATCGGCGGGCCGCACGGTGCTCGCCGTGCCGGTGGCGGCCCCGGCGTCCATGGCCGCCCTGTCCGGCGATGCGGATGACCTGATAGCGCTGGCAACTCCGGCCACGTTCAAGGCCGTAGGCGAGTGGTACACCTCATTCCGCCAGCTGACCGACTCCGACGTCCTCGAACTGCTCGGCCGCACCCCAAATGCCTGCTGAGCAGGCTAGGCCGCGTTCGCCCGCCGCATACGGCGGCGGCGTTCGGATGAGCGCTCGTCCTCGTTCAGGCCACCCCAGGTGCCGTACTTCTCTGGGCGGCCGACCGCGTAGTTGAGGCATTCGCTGCGTACCGGGCAGCTCGCGCAGACCGCCTTGGCCTTCCGCTCGCGCAACTCGCGCTCTGGCTGGCGCTCACCGTCGGGCCCGAAGAAAAGCAGGAGATCCTCGCCTCGGCATGCGGCAGCATCCTGCCACCCCCAATTGGGGCGGGGGAGCACAGCTGCGTGCCGACGTGCCTCAGACATGACTCGATCACCTCAACCAGTTAAATGGGTCTTTCATCGCTCCTCGGAGCGTTCGGCTCGTAGCCCACACGAACCTTCGCGTTACGGCGTCAGCCCCGTCACAGAAGTGCAACGCGTCATACAGCCGTGGTGTTCCCACGCGGACGAACCAGGTTCTCTGGGCAGGTACCATGCACTACGCCCGTGGCTGCGGGATACGCGGGACCGCCGCCTAGTGCAGGGTGTGAACCATGCCTTGCTCCGGCGCATAATCATGCCATCAGCCATGGTCTCCGCGCAGCCACGCCGCCAAATTGGCCACGCGGGCGTGTCGCGGCGGTCAACCATGCTCGCCGATCTTCGATCAGCTTCGCCGTAGCCCGTTGTGCTATCCCGGGGGGACGACCCCCCGGACCCCCACGACCGGGGCTGGGGTTGGTTTTGCCACTTGCGGTGGGACGGCCCCCCGGATCCCCACGACCGGGGCTGGGGTTGGTTTTGCCACTTGCGGTGGGACGGCCCCCGGATCCCCCGATTGTGATGGCTTCGCCGCCACGGACCACAGTGATTCCCGGCGTGATCAGCCTGCTCCGGTCTGTTATGTAGGGTCGCATGTCCGGCGATCAGGTAGACAAGTTCCGGGGTTCAGGGTCACCATGGGCACCATGTCTGCGTCAGACGCAGCCCCTTTGCCCCGTCTTGGCGAGGTTTTCTTCGACGTTCGCGGAGAAGCCCGGTCCATGCGGGTCAGCTGGTATGCCGACACCGGGATCGCGGTGTTCAGCATCTGGCAGGGGGGTACCTGCACCGGAACCTTCAGGCTGCCCATTCCTGAGCTGCCCCGGATGATCGAAGCCCTCCGGAAGGGCCCGCCTGGCGCAGCCGGCCGTGGATCGCAGACGCCCGGCGCTCCCGGCCGGGCCTGGCAGCCGGCGGAGCCGACGCATGCCGGGCCCGATCCCGGGCCGCCGACCGCCGCCATCGACATGGCCCCCGAACTGGCCCCGGATGCCCCGGCTGCGGCCACGGCCGCCCTGCGGCCCGGCGGCGATTACCCGTCCGGTGGCGACTACCCGCCCGGTGGCGACTACCCGCCCGGCTACCCGTCGCCCGGCCCGCTGCGTGACCCCGGCTATTCCGGTCACCAGGGCCCGGAGCGGGACGCCGGCTATCCGGCCGGACCTCCGCACGGCGGCTACGACGATGGCTACGAGGACTTCCCGCCCGAACCGGAGATCCCGATCACGTCCGGCAGCTACCGCGACGCACCTGGCTACCGTTACGACGCCCCTGACCAGGATTACGAGGATCCCGGGCAGGACGATGGTTACCAGGACATCCCAGCGGCGGGCTACGACCGCCCCGCGCCTGGTGGTTCCTACGGCGACGTCCCCCGGGGTTACCCGGACGCCCGTGCGGGCTATGGTGAGGCGCCGCGAGGCGGCTATGGCGACTTCGCCCCCGCCGACGGTCCCGGGCCGCCTGGCGGCTATCAGGACGCGCCACGCCACCGGCAGATGCCCCGCCACCTGGGGCCGCCGTCACACGATGAGGAACCGGCTCCGGCCGGCTACGCCGCGCACGCCTCCGGTGACCAGGAAGGCCGCCGCCCACCCACCGGGCCGCTGCCCGTGGGCCGCTGGCAGGGCGACCAGGGCGGGCAGTACCCGGCCGGCCCCGATCCGCTGAGTTCCCCGGCCGGCGGCTATGGCGGGAACCGGGAGCCGGGCTACGCCGGTCACCCCGATCCGGGCTACGCCGGTCATCCGGAACCTGGCTACGGCGGTCACCCGGAACCGGACTACGGCTCCGGTGAGCCGGACGGCTCACTCGGGTTCGACCCACTGGGTGGCGACTACACCGGCGAAGCCGAGCAGGGGTACCTGCCCGGCCCACCTACGGAGACCTTCCGGCCCGTACCGCCGGTTTCCGGCTACACCGGCCAGGCGAGCCGTCACGGCGCACCCGGCCCAGAGGACGGGTACGAGCCACCCCAGGACGACGCGGACGACGCCAGCGCCTACTCGCTGCGCGGCCGCCCGGACGGCCTGCCCTCCGAATCCTTTGCCTACCATCCCGGGCGAGCCGAATCGCCGGACCGGGATTACCGTTCCTCCCGGCGCCGTCCCTGACAGCCTTACGCTCCTGGCTGCGCTGATTGGATCGGCGGCCGCGCTGGCCGGGTTAGCGCCGGTTGCGCGTGTCCCGAAATCTCTGCGGTTATCTTGTGCGCCGGCGGGATATATTTGCCGCAGGAGAAGGGGGGCCGCAAGTGGCACAGAAAGTTTCTGTCTCATACGCATGTGACTACGACGATAAAGTGATTCCCGAAGGGCAGCAGCGAAGCCTTACGTTTGGCCTCGACGGCCAGGAGTACGAGATTGACCTTTGCGCCAGGCACAGCGAGAAGTTCAGCGAGGTGGTAGGAAAGTTCACCGAGCACGCGCGCAGGGGGACAATGCGGGGAGTGCCCAGGAAGCGGCGGCGGACGGCGGCCAACCGCCAGCGCAGCGCCGAGATCCGGGCGTGGGCAAAGACGAGCGGTATCGAGGTCAGCGATCGCGGGCGTATCCCGGCCCATGTGCTCGCCGGGTTTGAATCCAAGAAAAAAGGCGCCTGAGCCGTTCCCCGTAGGGCGTGGTTCCGGCCGGGGAAGCACGCGGGGTGCGGTTCCGGCCAAGGAAGTACGGATTGACCATCCCGGCCCGGGGGCGGTCCGGGTATATCAGTCCGTGCAGGCGTATTCGGGCTTCCTGGCATTACTGGCCGGTGTGACGGGATGGCCTGCGCCGCCAGCCGCACCGGCCTGCCTGGTGAAGCGGGATCAGAGGGGCTGATCGGGATCGGCCGCGGGCGCCGGGCCCACGGCCGCGGCCAGCACCTGGGCGTTGGGCAGCGCGAGAACGCCATCACCGGTGTCCAGGCGGACGTAGGTGATGCCTATCTCGCTCACCGTGCCCTCCATGAGACCGCCCATCGCGCCGGAGCGGACCCGGATCCTGTCTCCGACGTTGAACGGCCGGGACAACAGCAGGACGATCCCCGCGAACAAGTTGGACAGCGTCTGCTGGCCGGCCAGGCCGAGCACGACTCCGGTCAGTGCGCCGCCGAGCACGAGCTGGCCGATCGGAATCTTGAAGAGCTGGAGCGTGATGATCAGCGTGGTCAGCGTGCCGGCGAGCAGGATGGAGTAGCGGACCACCGCCGCGTGTGCCGATCCCACCCTGGGCTGCAGCATCTCCCTTGCCCTGCCGGAGAGCCCCATCGTGCCGCCCGCGGCGAGCACGCAGAACGCGGCGGCGGTGCCCGCCACGATCAGCTTGGTGGTGGGCGTGGCCCTGGGATCGCCGAAACTGTCCAGGTGCTGCTCGTAAGACGTGATTCCGGCGGCGATGGCGAGCATCAGCGCGGCTATGGACCGCCAGGGACGTGTGCGCGCCTTCATGCTGGCGAGCTGCCCGGCCAGGCGCTCCCGGTCGATCTGGTGCTTCTCCTGAAGGTCCATCCCCATGAGGGTAGACGCGGGTGGTCCCGGAGATCCTGCCGGTCTCCGGGACCACCCGAATATCTGAATCCACGGCTAGCTGAGTGCGGTACCTGGCTGGCCGCGGTGACCAGCCAGGCGATGCCGCTAGCTGATGAACGGCTTCCCGACCGGAACCACCGGCCGCCCACGCAGCCCGTTCATCACGCCCGCCGCCGAGGTGTACCAGGCCACGAGGGCAGTGAGCACACCGACGTACCCGCCAGCCTTGATGGTGTCCGGGCTACCCGAGAAGAAGCCGGCGAACAGAATGATCTCCGTTGCTTCAAGGGTGGCGAACACACTGAACACGGCCGCGTTGACGGCCGAGCTCCACATCATCATGTAGGTGTTGAAGATGGCGAACGCCAGCAGGATCCAGCCGAGGTCCTTCGTGGTTTGCGCCCCGTAGGCCGCCGCAGACACCCCGGCTGGAGGTGCGGCCGTTCCGACCAATTTGAACCACAGGGCGAGCCCGATCCAGAAACCACCGTACGTGCTGAACGCGGTCGCGCCGAACACGTTCTTGTTGCGGAACTCCCACATGCCGGCCAGCAACTGGCCAAGGCCGCCGTAGGCGAACGCATAGCCAAGCCATGCGTTACCGGTCGCATGCGTCATCCAGCCGGCATTGGACGCAGACAGCAGGAACGTCGTCAGTGCGAATCCGGCGAGGCCCAGCGGAGCCGGATCAGCGACGGCCAGGGCAGGTGCCGTGGGGGCTACCTCCGTGGTGGTGGTGCGGTCATTGACGCTCAAATGTTCCTCCCGAGAGTGATCCGCGCGCCGGCCAAGAGACTTATGCCGCGATGGAAGGCGGGCGCGTGGGAGTGGTGATTGTCGCGGCGGCCTCGGCCGGAATGTCGCCGGGCCGATCGAGATCGCCGCGGGACAAGCCCGTACCGGGATAGTGGAGCCGGCACGCAGCGGATCATCCGAACCTGCCTTACGTTCACAGGTGACTCAACAGAACCAGGTGGAAGATCTGCTCTGAGCGTAACGCTAAAGATCGTCTTGGGGGAGACCTGCGCTTGAGAGATTGCCGGAGGTTCGCGCCATTTCAGGACGGATCGGGCGGCCCAGTTAAGCCGATAGTTTTCGAAAGATCGGATGTTTCAGGACGGACCGGACTTCAAGGGCGATCTGCCCCTTCGCCGTTCGCCCGGCTGCGGGCCAGCACCCGCCCGAGCCCGGCCCGGGTGGCGAGCACGAACAGCCGGTCCTGGGGTTCCAGCCGGTATTCGTCGTTGGGTGACCAGTCGATCCGGGCCATGCCCCGGCGCTGCAGGCCGATGACGCGCGCCTCGCCCGCCCTGTGCACCTGGCCGACCTGACACCCGGTCAGATCGGCTTCGGGGCTCAGTTGCACCTCGGCCACGAGCAGGACATGGCGCCCGACCGCGATCGTCCGCAGCACCTGGTGCTCCAGCATGGCCAGGGCGAAGGTGGGCGCGGCGAGGTAGGACACACTGCGTGAGATGGTGTTGCCGATCGCCTTCTCCACCCGCTCGGCCAGGTCGCCGTCGAACAGCCGCAGCACAATGCGCAGATCGTCGCGCAGCGCGCGGACATACAGGGCGGTTTCCAGGTTGACGCTGTCGCTGCTGGTCACCGACACGAGCGCCTGAGCGGTGTCGATGTTGGCCGCCCGGAGGGTTTCCTCCCTGCGGGCATCGCCGGCGATCAGCGGGATGCCCAGCCGCCGGGCCATCCCGGCCCCCTGCGGGTTCTCGTCCCGGTCTATGCAGATGACACCGACGCCCAGGTCATGAAGCTGGCCGGCGACGCGTGTGCCGACGTTGCCCAGGCCTACCACCACCACATGATCGCTCACCGGCTTCGGCTTGGCCCGCCACGAGCCGGTCAGCCGGGCGCTCACGATGGCCGCCGTGACGACCGGCAGGAATGCCATCCCATCGAAGGTGAGCAGGAACTGAGCAACCTCGACGTGCCCCGGCAGGCCGGTCTGGGCGACCGCGTCGCCGCCGAAGTCCAGGAACGTGAAGTAGACCGCCTGGGGCAGCGTGTACCTGGTGCTGAGCAGGACGAAGCCGGCGACAATGACGGCGAGCAGCGCGGCGAAGGCGGCGCCCCACCTGTGCCAGACCAGCCTGCGCGCGACGTTGAGCGCTCCGCGGACCGGGTTGCGGCGTCTGCTCAGCGGATCCTTCGACCTCCCCGTCGCGACGGCGAGCACCAGGTCGGCGCTGGCCGTGTCGGTGGGCAGCAGCTTCGGCCCGGTCTTTCCCCCCGTCTCGGCAAGCCCGCAGATCACGTCGGCCCGGTCCACGTCGCTGCTGCGGGCCACGTACATGGTGCGCCCGGACAGCCGGATGTGGCTGGGTGCGGGCTCGCCCAGCGCCGCGGCCGCGAACGCCGGTGCGGACATGGCCGAATCGGACAGGACGGCGCAGTCGTCGAAGAACGACCGCACCCGCTCGCCCAGGCGCGTGTTGAAGATCGCGACGACCAGCCTGATGCCGGGATTGAGTTCCACCGCCCGCAGCGCGGCATGAAAGTTACCGAGGTCGTCCTGCCGGAGCAGCGCCAGGGCACGGGCCGACTGCAGGTGCGCGTCGCGGAATGCCTCGGCGTCGAGCCGGTCGCGTTCGATGACCCGCACACCGGGGATCTGTGCGATGCGGGGGCCTTGATTGCTGTGCCGGGACGGCAGAATCACCGTCACGGATTGGCCGTATCTGGTGGTGAGTTCCTCGATGGTCCTGGTCGTCAGCGTGTCATCTCCGCAAACGACCAAATGGTCACGATGTGGACTTCTGCGCGGCACCGTGGGCACGGCGCGATCCTAACCAAGCCGCTGCCGATGTCAGGTACTTTTGTCACGGTTTACCGGCCGGGCTCGATCATTACGGAGTCCGCGGCCGCCGCATCGGGCTTCGCCGTGCGGTGCCGCCGGCAAGGTCAGGGACTCGCCGGCCGGCCGAGTTCGGGAGGCAACTGGCTCGCGGCGGGCCGGTCGAGCAGGAACAGGGTCCGCTGCCTGCCCCGCGCCGCCGCGGCGGGCACCTGGACCGGGCCGGCCCCGGACAGGGCGAGCTGCACGGCCGCCGCCTTCTCCTTCCCGGCGGCGATCACCCAGACCTCCCGCGCCGAGCGGATCGCCGGCAAGGTCAGCGTCAGCCTGGTGGGCGGCGGCTTGGGCGAGCCGCGGACGGCGACCACGGGCCGCTCGTCATAGAGGGCCGGCATGCCGGGGAACAGCGAGGCGACGTGGCCCTCCGGGCCTATCCCGAGCAGCAGGACGTCGAACGAGGGCACCTGGCCGTGGTCCTCCGGCCGGGACGCGTCCCGCAGCCAGCCCGCGTAGCGGGCCGCCGCCGCCTCGGGGTTGTCGCCGTCGGGCCCGTCCGGGCCCGGCATCGGGTGTACCCGGGCGGGATCGGTGTCCACCTTGCCGAGCAGCGCCTCCCGTGCCCCGGTCTCATTCCGCTCGGGGTCACCTTCGGGCAGGAACCGCTCGTCCCCCCACCAGATGTCCAGGTGCCGCCAGTCGACGGCACCGGCTGCTGGGGCGCTGGACAGTTCGGCGAGCACGGCCGTGCCGATGCCGCCGCCGGTCAGCACCACCGACGCCGCGCCCCGGGTCGCCGCCGCGTCGACCAGCCTGGTGACCAGCCGGGCGGCGACCGCCTTGGCCAGCAGCGGCGCGTCGCGGTAGATCAGGACCTCGGGGGCACTCACGCGACCTCGTCCTCGCTGATCGGCTGGTCGGCGAACCTGGCCAGCGCCTCCGCGTACACCTCGTCCGGGTCGAGCCTGCGCAGTTCCTCGGTGAGCAGTTCCGCGGTCTCGCGCCGCAGCAGCGACACCTTGCGCTCGGGCTGGCCCGGCCGCGTCAGCGTGGCGGTGCGGGCATCCGGCCTGGTCAGCGAGATGTCCCCGTCGGCCGTTGTGAAGCTCACCTCGGTGATGCCCGGCCCGGCGGAGACCTGCCGGCGCACCGGTACGCCGAGCCTGCCGGACAGCCAGGTCGCGATGAGGTCGGCACTCGGGTTGTGCGCCTCCGCGCTGACCAGGCCGCCGGTGATCGTGGTGTAGGGCTGGTCCAGGGTCGCGGCGATCAGCGAGCGCCATGACGTCGCCCTGGTCCAGCTCAGATCCGTGTCGCCGGGCCGGTAGCCCGAGGCGAGGGCGGCCAGCATCTGGCGCGGCTTGTCGCTGGCCGCGGCGTCGGTGACCCGGCGCTGGCCGAGTGCCCCCAGCGGGTCGGCGGACGGGATCGCCGGTGCCTGCCCCGGCCACCAGGTGACGACGGGGGTGTCGGGCAGCACCAGCGGGGTGACCACGGAGTCGGCGTGCTCGCCGACCGGGCCGTGCATGCGCAGCAGGATGGTCTCGCCGGGACCGGTCTCGCCGAGCCGGATCTCGGCGTCGAGCCGGGAGCGCCCCGCCGCGTTGCGGGTGATCACCCCGAGCACCCGGCAAGGGTGCTCGCGGGCGGCCTGGCTGGCCGCCCGGATGGCGTCGTACTGGCCGGACTCGTCGGTCACGATGATCAGCGTCAGCACCATGCCCAGCGCCGGCCCGCCCATATGGTGCCGCGCCTGGGTCAGGGCATCGTGGATGGCGCCGGTGGAGGTCTCCGTCAGGTCGATCATCATCGCGGTTCGCCCTCCCCTTACAGACGGCGCCAGGCGCGCCCGGACATGGCCATGAGAGCGTCCGCGGACGCCGGGCCCGCCGTGCCCGCCGGGTAGGGCTCCGGCTTGGTGTGCTCCGCCCAGAACTGCTCGATCGGGTCGAGGATCCGCCAGGACAGCTCGACCTCCTCCTGACGGGGGAACAGCGGTGGGTCGCCGATGAGCACGTCAATCAGCAGCCGCTCGTAGGCCTCCGGACTGGACTCGGTGAAGGACTCGCCGTAGGCGAAGTCCATGTTCACGTCGCGGACCTCCATCGCCGAGCCCGGCACCTTGGAGCCGAACCTGACGGTCACGCCCTCGTCCGGCTGCACCCGGATCACCAGCGAGTTCTCGCCGAGTTCCTCGGTATCGGTGGCGGTGAACGGCAGGTGCGGCGCCCGCTGGAACACCAGCGCGATCTCGGTCATCCGCCGCGGCAGCCGCTTGCCGGTACGCAGGAAGAACGGCACCCCGGCCCAGCGCCTGGTGTCCACCCCGAGCCGTATCGCCGCGTAGGTCTCGGTCCGCGAGTCCGGGGCGATACCCTCCTCTTCGAGGAAGCCGGGGACCTCGACGCCACCCTGCCAGCCTGCCGTGTACTGCCCGCGGGCGGTGCCCGTGGCCAGGTCGCCCGGCAGCCTGATGGCCGACAGCGCCTTCTCCTTCTCCATCCGCAGCGAGTCGGCGTCGAACGACAGTGGTTCCTCCATGGCGGTGAGCGCCAGGAGTTGCAGCAGGTGGTTCTGGATCACGTCACGGGCCGCGCCGATCCCGTCGTAGTAGCCGGCCCGGCCGCCGATCCCGATGTCCTCGGCCATGGTGATCTGCACATGGTCCACGTAGCTGCGGTTCCAGATCGGCTCGAAGAGCGTGTTGGCGAACCGCAGCGCCAGGATGTTCTGCACCGTCTCCTTGCCGAGATAGTGGTCGATCCGGAAGACGGAGTGCGCCGGGAACACCGCGTCGAGTATCGAGTTGAGCTCCCTGGCGCTGGCCAGGTCGTGGCCGAACGGTTTCTCGATCACCACCCGCCGCCAGGGCTGGTGGCCGTCATCACGGCGCTCGCCGGGGTCTGACAGCCCGGATCGCTTGAGCTGGCGGACGACGTCAGGGAAGGACTTCGGCGGGATCGACAGGTAGAAGGCGTAATTGCCGCCGGTGCCGCGCTCGGCGTCGAGCCGCGTCACGCACTCGGCCAGCCGGTCGAACGCGCTGTCGTCGCCGAACTCCCCGGGCACGAACCGCACGCCCTCGCTGACCTGCTGCCAGACGGTGTCACGGAACGGGGTGCGCGCGTGCTCCTTGACCGCCTCGTAGGTGACCTGGGCGAAGTCTTCGTGCTCCCAGGCCCGCCGGGCGAAGCCGACCAGCGAGAAGCCCGGCGGCAGCAGGCCACGGTTGGCGAGGTCGTAGATCGCGGGCAGCAGTTTCTTGCGCGCCAGGTCGCCGGTGACGCCGAACATGACGAGCACGCACGGGCCGGCCACCCTGGGAATGCGCCGGTCGCGTGGGTCCCGCAGCGGGTTGGCGGCACCGGGCGTCCCAGACCCTGGGCCGCCGGCCGCGCTGGCCGGTGTGGTCATGCTGCTCCTTCCAAACAGACCCGGTGCTGGTACCGGCCCGCTGCTAGCTAGCTGGAGCGGTACGGTTCCATTTCCCGCGAGATCGTGTCGGCCAGTTCCTTCCAGGACGCCTCGAACTTGGCCACGCCCTCCTCTTCGAGGACGGCGACCACGTCGGTGTAGCCGATGCCGAGCTGCTCCAGCCGGTCGAACACCTGGCCGGCCTCGGCGTAGCCGCCCGCCGCGGTGTTGCCGTGCAGCTTCCCGTGCGCGGCCGTGGCGTGCAGCGTGGCCTCGGGCATCGTGTTCACCGTGCCGGGCGCCACCAGTTCCATCACGTACATCGTGTCGTCGAACGCCGGGTCCTTGGTGCTCGTCGAGGCCCACAGCGGGCGCTGCGGGTTAGCCCCCTTGGCCCGCAGCGCCGCCCAGCGCTCCGAGCCGAACCGCTCCTCGTACAGCTCGTAGGCCAGCCGGGCGTTGGCGATGGCCGCCTTGCCGCGCAGCTCATGGGCCTCCGGCGTGCCCAGCTTGTCCAGCCGGTTGTCCACCTCGGTGTCCACCCGGCTGACGAAGAACGAGGCGACCGAGTGGATCGCCGACAGGTCGAGGCCCGCCTCGGCGGCCCGTTCGAGGCCGGTCATGAACGCGTCGATCACCTCGCCGTACCGCTCCAGCGAGAAGATCAGCGTGACGTTGATGCTGATTCCCTCGGCCAGGCACTGCGCGATCGCCGGCACACCCTCGGCGGTGGCCGGGATCTTGACGAACATGTTGGGCCGGTCCACCATCCACCACAGCGCCCTCGCCTCGGCGATGGTCTTGGCCGTGTCCTTGGCCAGCCGCGGGTCCACCTCGAGCGACACCTTGCCGTCCAGGCCGCCGGTCGCGTCGTAGACCGGCCGGAGCACGTCGGCGGCCCACCGGATGTCAAAGGTGGTGATGGCCCGGGTGGCCTCGTCCACCGAGACCCTCCGGAGGGCCAGGTCGGCGATCTGTGCGTCGTAGGCATCGCCCGAACTCAGCGCGTGCGCGAAGATCGTGGGGTTGGAGGTCACGCCGACCACGTGCATGTCACGGATCAGCGCCTGCAGGTTCCCGGTGCGCAGCCGCTCCCGGCTGATGTCGTCCAGCCAGATGGAGACTCCCGCGTCGGCTAGCGCCTGCAGCGTGTTATCGGGGTTGGAGGTCATCTCTGCGTCATCCTTCCGAGCCGTTGGTGCGTGCGATGCTGGAGCGCGCCGCAGCAGCCACCCGCTCCGCGGTGAATCCAAACTCCTGGTACAGGGTCTGGTATGCCGCCGACGCGCCGAAGTGCTCCAAGCTGACACATTCCCCGGCGTCGCCGGTGAACTCGTGCCAGCCCTGGGCAATGCCGGCCTCGACCGACACCCGCGCCCGTGCCCGCGGTGGCAGCACCTGGTCGCGGTAGCCCTGGTCCTGCTCCCTGAACCACTCGACGCACGGCATGGACACGACCCGGGTGGGCGTTCCCTCGCCCTGCAGCAGGTCCCTGGCGGCCATCGCGATCGGCACCTCACTGCCGGTGGCAATGATGATCACGGCCGGGTCGCCACCGGCGGCCTCGGCGAGCACATACCCGCCGCGGGCCACGCCCTCCGCGCTTGCCACCTCCCCTGACCGGTCGAACACGGGTATGTTCTGCCTGGTCAGGCACAGCCCGGCCGGCTTGTTGCGCTCGATGATCGTCCGCCAGGCGACCGTCGTCTCGTTCGCGTCGCCCGGCCTGACCACCTCGAATCCAGGGATGCCCCGCAGCGCCCACAGCTGCTCCACCGGCTGGTGGGTAGGGCCGTCCTCACCGAGGCCGATCGAGTCGTGGGTCCACACGAACGTGACGCCCACCCGCATCAGCGCCGCGATCCGGACGGCCGGCCGCATGTAGTCGCTGAAGACCAGGAAGGTGCCGCCGTAGGGGCGGGTCCCGCCGTGCAGCGCGATACCGTTGCAGATCGCGCCCATGGTGTGTTCCCTGATGCCGAAGTGCAGTGTGCGCCCGAACGGGCTGCCGGGAAACATCGCCGTCTGGTGCTCCACCGGGATGAAGGACGGCTCTCCCTTCATCGTGGTGTCGTTGCTGCCGGCCAGGTCCGCCGAACCGCCCCACAGTTCGGGCAGCACCGGCGCCAGCGCGTTCAGCACCGCGCCCGATGCCTTCCGGGTGGACACGCCCTTCTGGTCCGGCGGGAAGGACGGCAGCACGCTGGCCCAGCCGTCGGGGTGAGTGCCCGCGGCCAGCCGTTCGAACAGCTCCCTGCGCTCCGGGTTCGCCGCCGCCCAGGCGGCGAACCTCTCGTCCCACTCCGCATGGGCCCGCTTGCCCCGCTCGGCGACCCGGCGGGCGTGGCTGACCGCCTCGTCCTCGGCGGGGAAGTTCACCGCGGGATCGAAGTGCAGGATCTCCTTGGTAGCCGCCACCTCCGCTTCGCCGAGCGCGGCTCCGTGGGCCTCGCCGGTGTTCTGCTTGTTCGGGGCCGGCCAGGCGATGATGGTGCGCAGCGCGATGAAGGAGGGCCGGTCGGTGCGCTCGCGGGCGGCCAGGATCGCCCGGTAAAGCTCCGCGGGGTCCTCCACATAGCCGTCCGGGGTCCGCCAGCTCAGGCGTTGCACATGCCATCCGTACGCCTCGTAACGGGCAGCCACATCCTCCGACTTGGCGATGTTCGTGTTGTCTTCGATGGAGATGTTGTTGTCGTCGTACAGCACGATGAGGTTGCCGAGCTGCTGGTGTGCGGCGAGCGAGGAAGCCTCGTGGCTGATGCCCTCCTCGATGTCGCCGTCGGACACGAACACGTAGACGTGGTGGTCGAACGGGCTGGTCCCCGGCGCGGCGCCCGGGTCGAACAGGCCGCGCTCACGCCGCGCCGCCATGGCGAAGCCGACGGCGGTCGCGATGCCCTGCCCGAGCGGCCCGGTCGTCGTCTCCACCCCCGGGGTAAGCCCGTGCTCCGGGTGGCCGGGAGTGATGCTGCCCCACTCCCGGTAGGCCTTCAGGTCATCCAGCGTGAGGCCGTAACCGGACAGGTAGAGCTGGATGTACAGGGTGAGGCTGGAGTGCCCGCAGGACAGCACGAACCTGTCCCGCCCGGGCCAGTGCGGGTCGGCCGGGTCGTGCCGCAGGATCCGCTGGAACAGCAGGTACGCCGCGGGCGCCAGGCTCATCGCGGTGCCGGGGTGCCCGGAGCCGGCTTTCTGTACCGCGTCCATGGCCAGGACCCTGACCAGGTCCACCGCCCGGCGATCGGCATCAGTCCACTCGAAGTCGCCCTGGCTGGTCACCGTGAGATCACCCATCTCTTTTCATCGTGCGCTTCCTGCCGGGAGGCAGCCCCGTGGCCGCCGTCCCGCCGTCGCAACCAGAGCCTATCGCCGGGCCGGCCCAGCTACCTTCGCCCCGGGTTACCGGCGGCCGAACAGCGGGTTGACTGTTGCTACCCGCTCCGGCCGGAGCTACCCGCCGGAGGCCAGGCCGGCCGGTCCTACTACACTGTGTCGGAGAGGCTGGCGCGGACGGGGCGCTGGCGCAGCGCTTTGGCCGCAACCACGCCCTCCGTACGGCAAGGGCGCTGGCAGCCTACCCACTTGAGGACCCGATGACCCGACTGCGCGCCTACGTCGCGCTGACCAAGCCGCGCATCATCGAGTTGCTGCTCATCACCACGCTGCCAGCCATGTTCCTCGCCGCCCACGGCCTGCCCAGGCTCTGGCTGGTGGTGGCGACCCTGATCGGCGGAACGGCCTCGGCCGCCGGCGCCAACGTGCTGAACTGCTACATCGACCGCGACATCGACGCGAAGATGCGCAGGACCAGACGCCGCCCGCTGGCCAAGGCCGAGGTCAGCGCACGCGAGGCGCTGGTCTTCGGCCTGCTGCTCGTGGCCGGCTCCACCTGCTGGCTCGGGTTCGGTGTGAACTGGCTGGCCTCGGGGCTGGCGCTGTTCGCCTGCGCGTTCTATGTCTTCGGGTACTCGCTGCTACTGAAGCGGCGCACGGCACAGAATGTGGTCTGGGGTGGGATCGCGGGCTGCATGCCGGTGCTGGTCGGCTGGACCGCGGTCACCGGACGGCTCGCCCTGGCACCGTTCGCTCTGTTCGGCGTCGTGTTCTTCTGGACCCCGCCGCACACCTGGGCGCTGGCGATGCGGTTCAAGGAGGACTACGCGGCGGCCGGCGTGCCGATGCTCCCGGTCGTGGCGGCCGAGCGGGCGGTGACCGGCCGGATCCTCTGGTACGCCTGGCTGACCATCTGCTGCTCGCTGCTGATCTGGCCACCGGGCGGGCCGGGCCTGGTGGTCTACCTGGCGGTCGCCGCTGTGCTGGGCGTGCTCTTCCTGCGCGAGGCCTACCGGCTGCACAACCGTGTGCGCTCCGGCGAATCCGGCATCGCGCTGCGCCCGATGCGCCTGTTCCACTGGTCCAACGCCTACCTGGCGCTGCTTTTCCTCGCCGTGGCGGTCAGCCCGCTACTGCGATGACTCACCGGGGGCCGGCCTGCCAGTACCATGCCGGTCATGGCGCGGGCTACGCCGGCCTTTGACCCCAAGGCTGTCATCGAGGACCGGACGCCCGGCCGGGCACGGGTAGGGCTGACCGTGGGTACCGTGCTCGCCGCGGCATGTGCCCTGGTCGCCCTCGGTGCGGACCTGCTGGAGAGCCTGGGCAGCGGGCAGCACAGCGTCGCGCCGTTCTTCATCGCACTGCCGTTCGCACTGGTGCCGGTGCCGCTGTTCGTGTCCCTCGTGCTGCTGCTCGACCGGCTGGAGCCCGAGCCCAGGGCGCACCTGGCGTTCGCGTTCCTGTGGGGTGCCGGGGTCGCCGCGCTGTTCGCGCTGATCATCAACACGCTGGGCCTGGTGTTCATCACCCAGCCCGCGCTCGGCACGTCGAACGGCGACTACATCTCGGCCACGTTCGGCGCCCCGGTGGTCGAGGAAACCCTCAAGGGCGCCTTCCTGTTCGGCATGCTGTGGCGCCGCCGCGGCGAGCTCGACGGACCCACCGACGGCATCATCTACGCCGCGATGGTGGGCCTCGGCTTCGCCATGACCGAGAACATCGGCTACTACATCGAGGCCGTGGTGCAGCCGACGGCCGGCGGGGCGCACCTGCTGGAGTTCACGTTCGTGCTGCGCGGGGTGCTGTCCCCGTTCACCCACCCGATCTTCACCTCGATGACCGGCCTGGGCGTGGCCTACGCGGCCTCGCGCCGCCGTGCCTGGTGGGCGCTGCCGCTCGGCTGGCTCGGCGCGGTCATCCTGCATGGCACCTGGAACGGGCTCACCAAGTTCGGCTTCGGCGGCGTCGGGGCCGCCTATGGCGTCCTGTTCTGCGTGTTCATCGGGCTCATGGTGATACTGGTGGCCGACCGGCGCCGGATCGTCAGGCTGATCTGGCGGGTGCTGCCCGGGTACATCCCCACCGGGCTGATCACAATGGGCGACGTGTACATGCTGGGCAGCCTGGAGGGCCGCCGCCGGGCCCGGGCCTGGGCGCGCAGCACCGGCGGCAGGCCGGCCGGGGCCGCCATGACCGACTATCAGCTCGCCGCCACCGAACTCGCCCTGCTGCACCAGCGCGCCGAGCGCCAGGTGATCGACCCCGGCGGCTTCGCCCAGCGCCAGCAGGCGCTGCTCGGCCTCATGCAGGTGGCCCGCGGCGCCTTCCTCAGCTACCAGCCGGCCCCGCCGTCACCGCCCTGGGCGGTGAACGGCGCGTCCGGCCTGGCCCACGGCCAGTCGTTCGCCGCCCCCATGCCACCACCGGTTCTCCCGCCCCGGCAGCCCTGGCTACCGTCGCAGCAGAGCCCGCCGGGATCGCCACCGCCCGGGCAGGGCCAGCCGCCCCGGACTTAGCAGCAGGAGCCGGCGAAACCGTCGGCCCAGGTCAGTGATCTTGCTCGCCGGGTCCGCCGGATAACCCTTCCGGCCTGCTGAGATTTCGCTGATCCCGGCCGCCGCGGAGCGAGCAGGCGCCTCAAGCATGTGACTCCGGATCCGTGGCAGATCCGTGCCCCATCCGGGCTGGATCTGTGGTCACCACGGATGTCCCGGCCCCCGGCGTGGGAGCAGGCTGCAGTCAGGTCAGAAACTACCTAAGGAGGACCAATGAAGCACATGCGGATCGCCTGCCACGTCCGGTCAGCTTTCTCCCGCCGCGCCGTGAAGGCCGCCGCCGTCGCCGGCGTTGCGGCTGTCGCGCTCGGCACCGCGGGCAGCGCTTACGCCAGCACCAGCGGCCACATCCGCCCGAACGGCTGGTCGCCCGTTGAGGAGTGCCTGAACTGGTCAGGCACGATCCAGTACTTCCCAGCCCTGACCACCACCTCGCACTCGGTGACCGCGGTGATCAACGGGACGGCGAGCAACTGCAGCCTGAACGGCACCGGCCAGACCTACAGCGCCTCGATGTTCGGCGTCCTGACCGGCTCCGGAGTCAAGAGCGACGTCACGCTCAGCGGCAACGTGGCGGTCACCTGGCCGGCCGACGCCAACCTCTCGCCCAGCATCGCCCCGATCAGCATCACCAAGACCGGCACCCAGGCATACCAGTTCTACGGGATGGTCAACGCCGGCGCATTCACCACCGCCGGGCGGCTTCAGGGCAGCTACGACGTGATCAGCATGCAGAAGGTCAATGGCGGCAACCAGCAGAACATCCTGGGCAGCCAGCCGTTCGGCATCTGGGAGAACTTCGGCTGATCCCCGGCTCCGCACCGGGCAGGCCCCGCCGTCATCAGGCCGGCGGGGCCTGCCGTCTGGGCGTGTTTCAACGCGGGCCGCACCAGGCTCTTCGCAACTAGCCCGCCGCTGGGGTGGCCGCGCGCGGCCGCAGGGCGAAGAACAGCCGCAGCACGGTGATCCAGATGACGGCCGAGCCGAGCACGTGCACCCAGACCAGCCCGGCGGGCAGGCCGCTGAAGTACTGCGAGTAGCCGATGACTCCCTGCAGGACGGTCAGGCCCAGCAGCAGCCAGCCGAGCCGGACGGCCGGGGGCGGTGCGGCCGCGAATCGCAGCCCGACCACCATGGCCACGGTCAGGCCGCCGAGCAGCCAGCCGATGTCGGCGTGGAACTGCGTCACCCCCTCGAGGGGCAGCCGGTACCTGGGCACGTCGGCGGCACCGGCCAGCGGGCCGGTGCCGGTCACCACCGTGCCGGCCGCGACCATGAGGCTGGTCACGCCCAGCAGCGCGGCCGACAGCCAGCGCAGCTCCGGCCTGACCGCCATCGCGCCGGACTGCGCACCGACGGCGAACATGTCGTACAGGGCCACGGCGGCCGCCAGGATCGCCATCGTGGCGAGGAAGTGAATGGAGACGCTGACCGGGCTGAGATTGGTCAGCACCACGATCCCGCCGAGGATGGCCTGGGCCACGACGCCGGCCGGCTGAACGGCGGCCAGCCCGACCAGCAGCCGCCGCCGTGGTGGCCACCGGCGCGCCGTTCCGGCGCCCAGCTCATCACCCTTGTACCGCCAGGCCGCCACCAGCACGACGATGGACACGATCATCACCAGGGTCACGAACAGCCGGTTGCCGAACTCGACCCAGGCGTGCATCAGCGAGCTATGCCTGGAACTCGCCGCCACCAGGCTCTGCCCGGTGCAGTTCGGCCAGGTGGTGCAGCCCAGGCCGGACTGGCTCAGCCGGACCGCCGCGCCGGTCGCGATGCTGCCGGCGATGGATATGACCCCGGCCAGCGAGATACCGCGCATCGCGGCCCGGGACGGCGCCAGCACGCTCACGATCGCCCACGCCAGCGCCCGGCGCACGGCCGAGCGACGCGGCGCCGGGGTGGGCGCGGGCCTGGCGGTAACTTCGGCTGGCACGCCCTTCATCGTAGAAGCATCCAGCACCTGGCGGGTGGGCAGGCCGGCAGCCTGCTAGGCGTCGGGGACGGGGTGGACGGGCCGCGCGGTGGCGGCCGCGCCCGCCGAGGCGGCCATCACGAGCCCGATGCCCAGCCACTTCCAGGGGGCGAGGACCTCGCCCAGCATGACCAGCCCGGCCAGGGCCGCACCGGCCGGCTGCAGGCTCATCCAGATGCCGAACACCCTGGCCGGGACCCGGCGCAGTGTCTCAAGCTCCAGCCAGTAGGGAATCGCCGAGGACATCAGCCCGATGGCGGCACCGGCAGCGAGAACGCCGGGCCGCAGCAGCGCGGCGCCTGCGCTGGTCACCGCGGCCGGTGTGGTCAGGACAGCTCCGAAGACCATGGCGATGACCAGGCCCGAGGGTCCTGCGAACCGCTTCCCGGTGGCCGCGCTCAGCACGATGTAGGCGGCCCAGCAGGCGGCCGAGACCAGGGCGAACAGAACACCGGCCAGCGCCGCTCCATGGCCATGGGCGAGGCCGCCGTGGGCCAGCCCAGGGCCGCCACGGCCCAGCAGCACCACCCCGGCCAGCGCCAGGATCACCCACAGCAGGTCGCTGAGCCGCCGCGACATGGCCACGGCGACGGCCAGCGGGCCGAGAAACTCGATGGTGACCGCGATCCCGAGCGGTATCCGGGCGATGGCCTGGTAGACCGAGAAGTTCATGGCGGCCAGCGCCAGCCCAAATGAGGCCGCCACCAGCCAGTCCCGGCCGGTGATGCCTTCTTGGCCGCAACCACGCCCGGTCAGCGCGGCTCGCAGGCCGCGCGCGCCGAGCAGGGCGAGCAGCACGGCGGCCGACCACATCCGCAGCCCGGTCACCGCGGCAGGCGGCACCTGGGTAAACAGCCGTCCGGCCAGCCCGGCGCCGAACTGCAGCGAGATGATCGCGGTCGCCGCCAGCAGCGGGGCGGGTGCTCTCAATCCCAGCGGAACGTGCGGGCGGCGAGCGCGATGCCCACCGCGGCCCAGACGGCCAGCACGGCGAGGTCGGCACCGGGTGGCCCACCGTGGTGCTGCAGCAGGCTGTGCAGCCCGTCGGACAGCGCGCCGGACGGCAGCAGCTTGAGCGGGCCGCGCGCCGCGGCCGGGAACTGGGTCAGCCGGAACAGCACCCCGCCCAGGCCCAGCAGCACCAGGTAGACCAGATTGGCGGCGGCGAGGGTGGCCTCGGCGCGCAACGTGCCCGCCATCAGCAGGGCCAGGCCGCTGAACGCCGCCGTTCCCGCGGCCGCCAGCACGATCGCCCAGACGGCGGCCGCAGCCGTGGCATGTGGCCGCCAGCCGAGGGCCAGGCCGACGCCGATGATGATGACCGCCTGCAGCAGTTCGACCCCGATCACCGTGACGGTCTTGGCGGCGATCAGCCCGGCCCGCGACAGCGGCGTGGCGCCGAGCCGCTTCAGCACGCCGTAGCGCCGCTCGAAGCCGGTGGCGATGGCCTGGCTGGTGAACGCCGTGGACATGATGGCCAGTGCGATGATGCCCGGCACCAGGAAGTCGACCCGGCCGGGCCGGGCCCGGCCGATGCTGGTGAACGACTCCAGGCTGAACGCGACGAGCAGCAGCACCGGGATGATCAGGACGAGCAGCAGTTGCTCGCCGTTGCGCAGCAGCGTCCTGGCTTCCATGATGGCCTGCGCCGCGACCATGCGCGGGAAGGGGGCCGCGCCGGGCGCGGGGGAGAAGGGCGAGGCCGCCCCGGAGGCGTCCGGGGCCAGCCCGGCGGCCGGTGAAGTCATGAGCGCAGATCCCTGCCGGTCAGCTCGAGGAAGACGTCCTCCAGGGTGCGGCTTTCCACCCGCAGATCCTTGGCCAGCACGCCGTGCTCGGCGCACCAGGCGGTGACCGAGGCGAGCAGCTGGGGGTCCACCCTGCCCTGCACCTCGATGATGTAGTACCCCTCGGGCGATTCCTTGGCCGCCGTGCCGCCGGGCAGCGCGGCGAGCAGGCTGTCGGTGTTCAGCCCGGGCTGGGCGCGGAACCTGAGCTGGCCGTCGGTGCCGGTCAGCTCGGCCGGGCTGCCCTCCGCGACCAGCCTGCCGTGGTCGACGATGGCCACGGTGTCCGCCAGCCGCTCGGCTTCCTCCATGAAGTGTGTGGTGAGGATCACGCTGACACCGGCGCGGCGCAGCTCCTCGATCAGCTCCCAGGTGGCGTGCCGTGCCTGCGGGTCCAGGCCGGCCGTGGGCTCGTCCAGGAAGACGAGCTCGGGTCGGCCGATGATGGCCGCGGCGAGCGAGAGCCGCTGCTGCTGGCCACCGGACAGCCGCCGGCATGTGGTGCGGGCGCAGCCGGTGAGCCCGAGCCGGTCGAGCAGCGCCGCCGGGCCGAGCGGGTTCGCGTGGAAGCTCGCCATCAGCCGCAGGTAATCACCGGCCCGGACGGCGAGCGGCAGGCCGCCTTCCTGGAGCATGACGCCGACCCTGGGCCGCAGCTCACGGACGTCGCGGGCCGGATCAAGGCCGAGTACCCGGACCGTTCCCGCGTCCGCCCGCCGGTAACCTTCGCAGATCTCGACGGTGGTCGTCTTGCCGGCGCCGTTCGGGCCGAGCAGGGCGGTGACCTTCGCCCGGCCGGCGGCCAGCGTCAGCCCATCCACCGCGGTCGCGCCGCCGTAGCGCTTGACCAGGCCGGTGACCACGACCGCCGGGGAACTGCTCACAGGGCCGAGTCTAGGGTCGGGTATGCCCACGTCAGGCTGCCGCCCCCGCCAACGACTTCGCGGCGGCGATCAGCGCGTGGAACAGTCGCGGGTCGTCCCCGGCCTCCGGGTGCCACTGCACGGCCAGCAGGAACGCGTCATCCTCGCGGCCGGACTCGACGGCCTCGATCACGCCGTCGTCGGTCCAGGCGGTGGCGACCAGGTCCCGGCCGAGGCGGTCGATCGCCTGGTGGTGGTGGGTGGGCACGGCGAACCTGCCGTCCCCCAGCACACCGGCCAGGCGGCTGCCCGGGGCGACCCGGACCTGGTGCGACCCGTAGCCGCCCGGCAGCGGCGAATGTTCCTCGTGGCCGACCAGTTCGGGCAGATGCTGGTGCAGCGTGCCGCCGAGGGCCACGTTGAGCACCTGCAGCCCGCGGCAGATGCCAAGCAGCGGCAGCCCGCTGGCCAGCGCCGCCGTCACCAGCGCGAACTCGGCCGCGTCCCGGTCGGGCCGCACAGCGCCGGTCCGCGGGTGCGGCTGCGCGCCGAACTCCGCCGGGTCGATGTCACCGCCGCCGGCCAGCACCAGCCCGTCCAGCCGCCGCGTCGCCTGCTCGATCCCGGGGAACGGGGGCAGCAGCACCGGGATGCCACCGGCCGCGGCGACCTGATCGGCATACCGGCGCGGCACCAGCAGCGCCCGGGTGTCCCAGGATCCCCACTTCGCCTGCTCGGAGTACGTGCTGATCCCGATGACGGGACGAGTGTCCGCGCTTGACCGGCCCGAACCTCGCCCTACGGCAACCGTCTCAGTCGTCACGACCATCGAGGCTACC
Organism: Streptosporangiaceae bacterium; assembly: GCA_035308365.1. Lineage (GTDB taxonomy): Bacteria > Actinomycetota > Actinomycetes > Streptosporangiales > Streptosporangiaceae > PALSA-505. Next base: position 18,556 of record DATGGU010000132.1, on the reverse strand, counting down.
CGTGCGCTTACAGCGGGGTGACGTAAGCGGATGAGATACCACCATCGACCAGGAAGGTGGATGCGGTGATGAACGAGGAATCGTCGCTGGCCAGGAACGCGACCGCGGCGGCGATTTCCCCGGCCTCGGCGAACCGGCCCATGGGCACGTGCACCAGCCGCCGGGCCGCCCGCTCCGGGTCCTTGGCGAACAGTTCTCGCAGCAGCGGCGTGTTCACCGGTCCCGGGCACAGCGCGTTCACCCGGATGCCCTCGCGGGCGAACTGGACGCCGAGTTCGCGGCTGAGCGCGAGCACGCCGCCCTTGGAGGCGGTGTAGGAGATCTGCGACGTGGCCGAGCCGAGCACCGCGACGAACGACGCGGTGTTGATCACCGATCCCCTGCCCTGCCGCCGCATGTAGCCGATTGCGTGCTTGCAGCACAGGTACACCGAGGTGAGGTTGACCTGCTGCACCCGGTGCCAGGCATCCAGGCCGGTGGTCAGGATCGAGTCGTCGTCGGGCGGCGAGATGCCGGCGTTGTTGAAGGCGATGTCCACGCTGCCGTAGGCCTCGTGGGCGGTCTGGTAGATCCGCCGCACGTCGTCCTCGACGGACACGTCGCCCCGGACGAACAGGCCACCGGTCTCGTCGGCGGCCTGCTTCCCGGCGGTCTCGTCCACGTCCACGGCGACGATCCGGGCGCCCTCGGCGGCCAGGCGCATGGCGCTGGCCAGGCCGATCCCGCTACCAGCACCGGTGATGACCGCGACCCGGCCGGCTAGGCCCTGCATCTGCCTCAGTCCTCCGTAGCGATGAAGACGTTCTTGGTCTCGGTAAAGGCATCCAGCGCGTCCGGCCCGAGCTCGCGGCCCAGCCCGGACTGCTTGAAGCCGCCGAACGGCGTCCAGTAACGCACCGAGGAGTGTGAGTTCACCGACAGGTTGCCCGACTCCACCGCCCGGGCGACGCGCAGCGCCCGGCCCACATCCTGTGTCCAGATGGATCCGGACAGGCCGTAGTCGGTGTCGTTGGCGATCGCGATCGCCTCGGCCTCATCCTCGAACGGCACGACGGTGACGACCGGGCCGAACACTTCCTCGGTGAACGCCGGGTCCTCCCGGCCCACCGGGGCCAGCACCGTGGGCGGGAACCAGAAGCCCGGCCCTCCGGGCGCGGACCCGCGCACCGCGACCGGCGCGCCGTCCGGCACGTAGGAGGCGACCTTGGCCCGGTGACCGGCCGAGATGAGCGGGCCCATCACCGTGTCCGGGTCGGCCGGGTCGCCGACCCGGATCGACGTCACCGCGGGTTCCAGAAGTTCCAGGAAGGTGTCGAACACCGGGCGCTGCACCAGAATCCTTGACCGGGCGCAGCAGTCCTGGCCGGCGTTGTCGAAGACGGCCTGCGGCGCGGTCGCCGCGGCCCGGTCGAGCCGCGCGTCGGCGAACACGATGTTGGCGCTCTTGCCGCCCAGCTCCAGCGTCAGCCGCTTGACTCCGGCTGCGCAGCCGGCCATCACCTCGCGGCCCGTGGCCGTGGATCCGGTGAACACGATCTTCCGTACGCACCGGTGCTCGACCAGGCGCCGGCCGACCACACTGCCCTTGCCCGGCAGCACCTGGAACACGCCCTCGGGCAGCCCGGCGTCCAGCGCCAGCTCGGCGATGCGCAGCGCGGTCAGCGGAGTGAGCTCGGCGGGCTTGGCGATGACCGGATTGCCCGCGGCCAGCGCCGGCGCCAGCCCCCAGGCGAGAATCGGCATCGGGAAGTTCCACGGCACGATCAGCCCGACCACCCCGACGGGTTCGAGGAAGGTCACGTCGAGCCCGCCAGCCACCGGGATCTGCCGGCCGCAGAGCCGCTCAGGCGCCGCCGAATAATAGCGCAGCACGTCGGCGACGTGCCCGGCCTCCCAGCGGGCCTGGCCCACCGGGTGCCCCGAGTTCGCGATCTCGAGCCCGGCCAGTTCCTCCGCGTGGGCGTCCACCGTGTCGGCGAAGCCGCGCAGCAGCCTGGCCCGGTCGCCCGGGCTGATCGCCCGCCAGGATGGCTGCGCCGCGACGGCGCGTGCCACCGCCTCGTCCGCCTCCTGCGCGGTGGCCGCCGCGACCGTGGCGACCACCTGCTCGGTGGCCGGGTTGAGCACGGTGAGATCAGGCATGCGCATCCGCTCCCGTCAGTGCCGGTTTCCGGTACCTCACAGCCGCTCGAAGCCGCGCAACAGCTCCCAGTCGGTCACCGCCGCGTCGAAGGCGGCCAGCTCGGTTCTGGCGTAGTTGGCGTAGTGGCCGACCACGTCGGTGCCGAACGCCGCGGCGGCCAGGTCGCTCTTCTGCCACAGCTCCAGCGCATCGGCCAGGCCGGACGGCAGCCGCGGGCCGGTGTCGGTGTAGGCGTTGCCGGTGAAGGCCGGCTCCAGCGAAAGCTGGCGGTCGATGCCGTCCAGGCCTGCGGCGATCATCGCGGCGACCGCGAGATAGGGATTCACGTCGCCGCCCGGCGCCCGGTTCTCCACCCGCAGGCCCAGGCCGTGACCGACCAGCCGCAGCGCGCAGGTCCGGTTGTCCACGCCCCAGCGCACCGCGGTGGGCGCGAAACTGCCTGGCTGGTAGCGCTTGTAGGAGTTCACGTTGGGCGCGTAGCAGAGGGTCAGCTCGCGCAGCGCGGCGAGCTGGCCGGCCAGGAAGTGCTCGCCCAGCTCGGACAGCCCGTGCGGGCGGTCGCCGGCCATCAGCGCGGCGCCGTCGGCGGAGCGCAGCGACAGATGGATGTGGCAGGAGTTGCCCTCCCGCTCGTTGGGCTTGGCCATGAACGTGATGCTCATGCCCTCCTGGGCCGCGATCTCCTTCGCCCCGGTCTTGTAAAGCGAGTGGTTGTCGCAGGTGGTGAGGACGTCGGCGTAACGGAAGGCGATCTCGTGCTGGCCGAGGTTGCACTCGCCCTTGGCCGATTCGACGTACATGCCGGCCCCGGCCATCCCGTTGCGAATCCGGCGCAGCAGCGGCTCGATCCGGGCGGTGCCAAGGATCGAGTAGTCGACGTTGTACTGGTTCGCCGGGGTCAGGCCGCGGTAGCGCTTGCCGTGTGCCTCCTCGTAGCTGTCCCGGAACACCAGGAACTCCAGCTCGGTGCCGGCCAGCGCCATCCACCCGCGCTCGGCCAGCCGCTGAACCTGCGCCGCCAGGATCTGCCGCGGTGCGGCCACGACCGGGCTGCCGTCCTCCCAGGCCAGGTCGGCCACCACCAGGGCGGTGGCCGGCTGCCAGGGGATCCGGCGCAGCGTGCTCATGTCGGGCACCAGGCTGAAGTCACCGTAGCCGCGCTCCCAGGAGGACATCGCGTACCCGCTGACGGTGTTCATGTCCACATCCACCGCGAGCAGGTAGTTACAGCCCTCCGAGTGCTTCCCGGCCACCTCGTCGAGGAAGAACTCGGCGGACAGCCGCTTGCCGGCCAGCCTTCCCTGCATGTCGGTGAAGACGATCAGGACGGTGTCGATCCTGTCCGCACTCGCCTCGGCCCGCAGTTGCTCCAGGCTGAGCATGCCCCGCCGCATCAGCCTGCCAGCTCACGCTCGATCGCGGCCAGTTCCTCGGGGCTGCCCTGGACCCTCGGCCCGGTGAACCAGTTGTGCGCCGAGATCAGCCACCAGACGCCGGCGAACCCGAGCACGACCGCCACCGCGACCACGGTGTAGTTGAAGTTCGACCAGTGGATCGGGCTGGCCGTCGGCAGCATGAACAAGATGGTGATGAACACCACCCAGGTCACCGCGATGATGCCGACCGGGTAACTCCACCGGCCCAGGTGCCAGGGACCGCGCTTGAAGTCCGCGCCCTGACGCAGCCGCAGGAACGTCGGCGACACGTAGGCGATGTACAGCCCGATCGTGGCGATCGAGGTGACCGCGGCGTAGGCGGCGCTGTTCCACAGGTAGGGCAGGCCGAGGATCAGCGCGCCCGCCGCGGCGAGCCAGATCGCGTTGGTCGGCGTCCTGGTCCGCTTGTTCACCCGGTGCCAGAAGGCCGAGCCGGGCAGCGCGCCGTCCCGGGAGAACGCGTAGATCATCCGCGAGTTGGCGGTGACCGAGGACATCCCGCAGAAGAGCTGCGCGCCGATCGCGACGAGCAGCAGCAGCTTCGCCCCGGTGTTCCCGATCGCGGTGGCGAACACCTGCGCTGGTGGCACGAGCGCACCCAGGTAGGTGGCGTAGTGGCTCTTCTGGATGGCGAACGTGATCCCGATCAGCAGCAGCCAGCCGGCGAACAGCGAGACCAGAATCGACATCACGATGCCGCGCGGGCCGCTGCGCGCGGCGTTGTGGGTTTCCTCGGTCATGTGCGCCGAGGCGTCGTACCCGGTGAAGGTGTACTGCGCCAGCAGCAGGCCGAGCAGCAGCACGTAGAAGGTGCTGTGCCAGCCGGTGACGTTGAAGGTGGAGGTGAACACGTAGCTGGCCGAGGCGTGGTGGGACGGCACGAAGGCCAGCACGCTGACGATGATCAGCACGCCGAGGATGTGCCACCAGACGCTGATGTCGTTCAGCAGCGCGACCAGCCGGATGCCGAACTGGTTCAGCAGGCCGTGGACCAGCAGCACGGCGGCGAAGATCAGGATCGTGACCCAGTGGTAGGTGGGCGTGCCGAACTGCAGGTTCAGCAGCGCGTTGATGAAGAACGCGGCACCGAAGTCGATCCCGGCGGTGACCGCCACCTGGCCGAGGAAGTTGAACCAGCCGGTGAACCAGGACCAGGCCGGCCCGTTGCGCCTGGCCAGCTTGGCCGACCAGTAGTACAGGCCGCCTGCGGTGGGGAAGCTGGAGCAGACCTCGGCCATCGCCAGCCCCACCATCAGCGTCATGATGCCGACAATGGGCCATCCCCAGGTGATGATGGCGGGCCCGCCGGTGCCCATCCCGTAGCCGTACAGGGTGAGGCAGCCGGACAGGATCGAGATGATCGTGAACGACACGGCGAAGTTCGAGAAGCCGGACATCCGCCTGCGCAACTCCTGCGCATAGCCGAGCTCATGCAGGCGCTGCTCGTCGTCGGTGGGCGTCCCGGCGGCTTGCTCGTTCACTGCCACGGCGACCTCCTAATGGTCTGATAAGAGACCATTTGCAGGTCAAACCATGGCGATGTCAAGGGCCTGCCTCGGCCGGGATAATCTGCCCGCCGGCCGCCGTGGCCGGTTACTGGCTGTCTTCTTCATTACGGAGGGGGAACCGCCGGGCCAGGGCCGGCCGGCCGTTGCCGGGGGAGAGTGACCCGTCCCAGCCCAGCGGGTATGCGAGCCCGGCCGGCTGCCGGGCTCCCGGTGAGGTGAACTCGGCGAGTGGGAAGGCGCGGTGCCTGCGAGGTGGGATGAGGAAGTTCTGCCGCCGGGTGGCGGTCAGGAACCGTTCCAGGCCGTTGACGTCGTCGGCCACGCCAAACTGGTTCTGCAGGTCGAGCGAGGCCTGGTTGATCCGCATCGTGGTGAAGAAGGCGGTGTCAGGCAATGTACGGTAGATCGTCTATTAGGAAAGTTTCCTAATGGTGCAGGAACGTTAGCATGCAAATAACTTGGCGTCAATAGTCTCGTACAGTCAGTAACGTCCGGGTTGCCCGGCGGCGTACCCTCAGTGCCACAGGGCTGTTACTCGGCGGAGGACGATCATCGTGACGGAGGGACTCAGGCTGGCCAGCCTGCGGCCGGTGCGGGCTGGCAACGCCTTCGAGGAAACGGTGGAGCGGCTGCTCACCGCCATCCGTCTCGGCGTTGTCGGCCCGGGCGAACGGTTTCCCCCCGAGCGCGAGTTCGCGGCCCAGCTCGGCATCAGCCGGATCACGTTGCGGGAGGCGCTGCGCGCCTTGCAGCAATCCGGTTACGTGGAGTCCCGCCGGGGCAGGCTCGGCGGCACCTTCGTGACCGCCGCGCCGGCGGCCCCCAGCCACGGCGAGGCCCGCCGCATCGCCCGCGAGCAATCCGGCAGCCTGACCGACGCGCTGACGTTCCGGATGGCCGTGGAGACCGGCGCCGCCGAGACGCTCGCGCAGCTGGCAGGCGGCGGCCAGGCCGGCCCGGTAGCCGACCAGGTACGGGCCGAGCTGTCCGCCCGGCTGGCCGAGGTCAACGGCGCCGCCCCCGCAGACTACCGCCGCCTGGACACCCGGTTCCACCTCGCGATCGCCGAGCTGACCGGCTCCAGCCTGCTGGCCGCCGCTGTCGCGGACGCCCGCATCAGGCTCAACGACTTCCTCAACGCGATCCCGATTCTGCGCCACAACATCGACCACACGGCCGCCCAGCACGCGGCGATCGTGACCGCCATCCTGGCCGGCGACCCCGCGGCCGCCCGGCGCGCGGTGGCCGAGCACCTGGAGGGAACCGCCGCCCTGCTGCGCGGCTTCCTCGCCTGATGACCCCACCCCCGCCGGCTCCCCCGCCAGCCACCGTCCCCAACCGCGCTCCAAGGCGGTCGATGCCCGTATCGACCCCCTCAGGTGGCGGTCGATGCCCGTATCGACCGCCTTGCGGGTGGCCGGGCCGCGTGGCCGGGCCAGGGGTTCGGCGGCCGTCGCGCTCGCCAGCCACCGTCCCCAACCGCGCTCCAAGGCGGTCGATGCCCGCATCGACCGCCTTGCGGGTGGCCCGGCCGCGTGGCCGGGCCAGGGGCCCGGCGGCTCACCAGCCGTTGCCGGTGCTGCCGTTGGCTGGCAGGCAGGCCACGCAGAAGTCGCGGCCGAGGGTGGTGAGCCTGATGCTGCGGTAGACGATCTTGGGGGCGAGGCCGGCCCGGGCGCGGGCCTCGCTGACGTTGGGCTGGGCCTCGATGAGCTGGTAGCGGTCGGGGTCGTCCACCTGTTCCCTGGAGAAGTCGATCAGGCCCTGGCGGTTGAGGTTGGTCAGGTAGGGATAGATGCGGTCCATCCGGCGCAGGCCCGCGTGTTCAGCGATCATGTTCAGCCCGCCGGCCACCAGCTCGGATCCGATGCCGAATGGGCGGTAGGTGCGGATGTCGATGGCCGGCTGCGGGCCGGCCTGCTGCAGCAGCCGCAGGATGCGATTGCATCACGCTAGCCCGGATCCGGTCGGCCGGGCCAGCGGCTCACCGTGGCGGGCGGCAGCGGGGATCTACTCGACCGTGACGCTCTTGGCCAGGTTGCGGGGTTTGTCAATGTCCCGGCCCAGGGTGACGGCGATGTGGTAGGCGAACAGCTGCAGCGGGATGGTCAGCAGGATCGGGCTCAGCTCGGGCTCGGTCCTGGGTACCCGGATCACCGCGTCGGCCAGGCCATCGGGCAGGTCGGCGCTGGTCACCGCGATCACCGGGCCACCCCTGGCCTTGATCTCCGCCACCGTGCCGATGTTCTTGGAGACCAGCTCGTCGCCGGGAATCACCGTCACCGTCGGCATGTCCTGGTCGATCAGGGCGAGCGGGCCATGCTTGAGTTCGGAGGCCTGGTAGGCCTCGGCGTGCAGGTAGGAGATCTCCTTGAGCTTCTGTGCGCCCTCGCGGGCGACCGGCCAGCCGCGCACCCGGCCGGTGAAGAACATGTGCTGGGCGCCGGAGTACAGCTTCGCCACCTCGGCGATCTCGGCCTCACAGGCCAGCACCTGGGAGATCTGGCCGGGCAGCTCGCGCAGGCCGCGCACGATCCGCTGGCCGTCGGCGAAGGACAGGTCGCGCACCCGGCCGAACAGCAGGCCGAGCATGGCGAACGACACGGCCATGTTGGTGACCGCCTTGGTGGAGGCCACCGCCACCTCCGGCCCGGCATGCAGGAAGATCCCGTTGCCGCAGGCCCGGGCGATGGCGCTGCCGACCACGTTGACCACGCCGAGCAGCCGCCCGCCCTTGCGGCGCAGCTCGTTCACGGCGGCCAGGGTGTCCAGCGTCTCGCCGGACTGGCTGACCGCGATGAACAGCGTGTCCGGGTCGATGACCGGATTACGGTAGCGGAACTCCGACGCCGGTTCGGCGTCGGCGGGCAGCCTGGCCAGTTCCTCCATCAGGCCCGCGCCGAGCTGGGCGGCGTAGTAGGCCGACCCGCAGCCGAGGAACTTGACCCGGCGGATCGCGTGCACATCCCGGGCGGTGACCTCGATGCCGCCGAGCCTGGCGGTGGCGAACTGGTCGTCCAGCCGGCCGAGCAGCGCCCGGCTGACCGCGGTCGGCTGCTCGTGCATCTCCTTGTGCATGAAGTCGGGGGAGTCGCCCAGCTCGTAGTCCTCGGCGGTGACCTCGACCGTGGTGGGCTGCCGGTCGATCGGCCGGGCCTCGCGGGTGCTGGTGCGGAAGTCCGTGGCGCTCAGCGTGGCCAGCTCGCCGTCCTCCAGGTAGACCACCCGCTGGGTGTGCCTGACCAGGGCGGCCACGTCGGAGGCGACCAGCGTCTCATCCTCGCCCACCCCGATGACCAGGGGGCTGCCGTTGCGGGCGGCCACCAGTTCGCCGGGGTTGCTGGCGTCGAATACGACCAGGCCGTAGGTCCCCTCGACCCGGCGCAGGACGGCGCGGACCGCTTCCTCCAGCGACCCGGCCCCGCCGCGCAGGGCGGCGGCGATCATGTGCGCGAGCGCCTCGGTGTCGGTGTCCGAGGCGAACGTGACGCCGTCGTTGATGAGCTCGGCCCGGAAGCGCTCGAAGTTCTCGATGATCCCGTTGTGCACGACGGCGATGCGGCCTTCGGCGTCGGTGTGCGGGTGCGCGTTGACGTCGTTCGGCTCACCGTGGGTGGCCCACCGGGTGTGCGCGATGCCCGAGGTCGCCGCCGATGAACCGGTCAGCTCGCGCAGCCCCGCCACCCGCCCGGCCTTCTTGCTGACCTGGAGCCTGCCCTCGTGGGCGACCGCCAGCCCGGCCGAGTCGTAGCCACGGTACTCGAGCCTGCGCAGACCCTCGAGCAGGATGGGAGTGGCTTCCCGCTGCCCGACATAGCCGACGATCCCGCACATGCGCCGGTTCCCTCCCTCTTCGCCGCTGGCTGCCGTAGGCCCAAGGCTACGTGCCGCCGGAGCATACCGCCGCAGGGTTCAATGCGGCAGGCCGCCAGCGCTGGCGGCCTGCCGCAGACCCGGCTTTTATCAAGTTGGTGCACACTTGGCGGGCGGTGTGTGGCATCGAGCGCGTCGTTGAGGTCGTCGGGCGGCTAGCGTACTCGCGGTCCATGAGGTCGCGTGCGCGGCGCAACCGCGGCAGCTCCTCGGGCACGAGCCACGCATAAGGCCCGGCCGCTCAGCGCCTCTTCTCGTACCTGGTCAGGACCACGCCGCCGGGGAATGTCCGCGTCTCCACCAGGTCTAGGTTTACCCAGCTCTCCAGCGCGGTGAAGAACGGCGTGCCGCCGCCCACCAGGACCGGGTAGGTGGCCAGCGTGTACTCGTCGATCAGCCCGGCGCGCATGGCCGCCCCGGCGAGCGTCGCGCCGCCGATGTCCATCGGGCCGCCGTCCCCGGCCCTGAGCCGGGCGATCTCGGCAACCGCGTCGCCGGTGAACAGGCGGGTGTTCCAGTCGACTTTGCCGGCCGTCGAGGAGAACACCACCTTCGGGGTGTCCCGCCAGATCCGCGCGAACTCGATCTCCATCGGCGTGGCGTTCGGCTGCTGGTCGCCGGTCGGCCAGTAGGAGCTCATCGTCTCCCACAGCTTGCGCCCGTACAGCGACAGGCTGCTCGCCCGCACCTGGCCGGTCCACCACTGGAACAGCTCGTCGCTCGGCGGCCCGCTCCAGCCGATGTCGTCGCCGGCCGCAGCGATGTAGCCGTCCAGGGTCACGTTCATGCCGTAGCTCAGTTTCCGCATGGCGTCAGCCTCCCGCGAGCCGGTCTCACGCGTACAGACCGGCGCGGCGTGGGAAACTCACCGGCATGCGATTTGCGCAGTCGCGCCCGAGGCCGTCTTCACCGTTCGCACATACGCCACCCGGCCACTCTACGACCCCAGATTAGTGCGGTGTCCTGCGCCGCCGGCGGCCCAGAACACCAGGTCAGCGCATCGCGCTCAGCTGCGGCCGGCGACAGTGACAAAAGTCAGGTGGGTCAATGCGGCAGGCCGCCGGCGCCAGCGCCGGCGGCCTGCCCGAAAGGGAGTGCTAGAGGGTCATCGGCGGTTACCCGACGCAGCCTCCGGCGGAGTTACTCCACAGTGGCTGCACCGCGAACGACCCACCCGACGTGCTGATGTCGTGCAGGTTGATCCAGGCGCACTTGTCGCCGATCTCCTGGCCCGAGGAGTCATACCAGGCGTTGAGCAGCGGGTCGGTGATGGCTTCCGCCAGCTCGTGGCCCTCGACGATGCTCACGCCGTCCAGCGTGCTGCTGACGGAGTCCTCGCCGCAGGACGCGCCGGCGTCGGTCATGTAGGGAAGGTTGGTGTAGGTGATGTTGGGATCGGAGCTGACCGCGCCGTGGTAGGCGCACCACTGAGTGCCAAAGCCCCGCGTGTAGTGACCGGTGGGGGTTGCGACGACGATCTGGACGTTGTACGAAGTACCGGCACCGAAGTGGCTGGCCGCCCGCGCCGCTTCCGCCTGGATCGCTGAGTCACCGGGATGGTTGGGGATCGACGCGCTGTCGGACCAGGTCCCGGCTAGCAGGCCGCTGGCCGAGCCGCCACCATACTGGTTGACCGTGGACAGCCACGACGTCCCGCCGATCGACGACAGGAACCTGGTGAGGTACGGCTGCTCGCCACTGGGGTCGGAGGTCCAGTGCCAGAAGACCACGTAGACGCGGGGCGCGTTCTGCACCGGTCCGCCGTGGTTGATCAGGTTGCCCGCACGCAGGGGGTGAGCGACCCCACGCGGCTGGAGCTTGACGTAGGGGCGCGAGGCCGGGGCACCAGCATGGTGTGCGAGTGTGCTAGCTCCGGCAGCGGTAATGCCGGAACTGGCGAGTGTGGCGCCCAGCGCTACAGCGAGGAAACCACTCAGCGCCCAGCGCCCTTGTGGGGCTATTAATCTGGACATACGGGGCAACATACTCCTACACCCTTCTTCTGATTATTCTGCCAGCGGGTCAGCAGAATGGACGGGGTCACACCATATCCCGCTTGCACCTATTTGAGAAGACCTAATAGATCCAAGTTGTGATATGCGGCGGCCGCCAGTGCGGACGATCCGGTCCCGGCATTTCTGCCCGGCTGCGGAGCGTCACATCAGGACTATCCATACCATTCCACCAAATGCCGGTAATATCCGGTATTTGGCTTTCGGGTTCGGGCACTCCCGGTGACCGGAGTGAGGTCCGCGGGCCAGGGAGGCGGCGGCTACCCGGCGCAGCCTCCGCCGGCGTTGCTCCAGAACTGCTTCACCGGGAAGATTCCGTTCGCCATGGTGATGTTCTGGGTGCTGGCGCACCTGCCGCCGATATCCCGGCCGTCCAGGCCATGCCACGGATTGAGAGCGGGTCCGTGATGGAGCCATTCATCTCGATGCTCCCGGCTATGCTGAGGCCGGCCCAGCGGGCCACTTAACGCACAGCCGATGTGGTTTGAAGAAATGCCATGGCCCGATCCGTTGACCTTCTTTCGGGCTATTCCGGGACGGGTAATGGGGGCGGGCCGCCAGCCTGCTGGCTGGCGGCCCGCCGGAATGAGATGGTTACCGGTTACCCGGCGCAGCCTGAGATGCGGTTGCTCCACAGTGGCTGCACTGCGAAGTTTCCTCTCGAGGTGGCGATGTTGTGCAGGTTGATCCAGGCGCACTTGTCGCCGATCTCGAAGCCCTGGTTGTCAAACCACGCGTTCAGCAGCGGGTCGGTGATGGCTTCCGCGAGTTCGTGACCCTCGACGATGCTCACGCCGTCCAGCGTGCCAGGGTTGTTCACGGAACCCTCGCCGCAGGCGGCTCCGGCGTCCGTCATGTAGGGGAGATTGGTGTAGGTGATGTTGGGAGCGGCGGCGACCGCACCGTGGCAGGCGCACCACCGGGTGCCGAAACCATTCGTGAAGTGCCCGGTGGGAGTGGCCACCACGATCTGGACGTTGACCGACCTGCCCGCGTTGAAGTGGTATCCGCCTTCGCCGCTTCGGCCTGGATCTGCGCGTCAGTTGGGTGCAAGGGTACCGCCGTGGGGTCCGACCAGGTCCCGAACAGCAGGTTCCCGGTCCAGCCGCCACCGTACTGGGCGGCCGTGGACAGCCACGATGTCCCGCCTGCTCCTGACAAGAAGTTGATGAGGTAGGGCTGCTCGCCGCTGGGATCGTTGGCCCAGCCCCAGAAGACGATGTAGACGTGGGGCGCGTTCTGCACCGGGCCGCCGTGGTTGGTCAGGTTGCCCCCGCCCAGGTTGTGGGTGGCGCCGCGCGGGGTGAGCGAGGTGACCGGATGCGAGGCCGGGGTACCGGCCTGGCGTGCGAGCGTGCTGGCGCCGGCGGCGGTAATGCCGGAGCTGGCGAGTGTGGCACCCAGTGCTATAGCAAGGACACCACTCAGCGCCCAGCGCCCTGGTAGGGCAGTTAATCTGGACAAACGGGGCAACCTGCACCTGCACCCTTCGTCTGTGATTCTGCCAGCGGGTCAGCAGAATGGACGGGGTCACCCCCATATACCGATTACACCTAATTGAGAAGACCTTTGGATTCATCTCACGATATGTAATGTATTAATGCGATGGCTGCCCAGGTAGGAGCCGCTCGGCCAGCCATTTCTGTCCCACTGCGGTAATATTAGTTACGCTGGGCTATCAATAACATTCCTTAGAATGCTGGACATGACCGGCAGTCTAGCTTCCGGATACCCGGTCTTGTGATCATACGTGGCACCCGCTGCCGTTATGGCAAGATCTTGAATAGTGTGAATTCCGGGTTCAAGGAAGTTTTCTGTGGCTACAGTGAAAATTGCGTGCCAAGTAAAAGAATAAGCACCCTGAGATACCCGGCCGGGCCGCCAGCCAACGATATGGCGGCCCGGCCGGAACGGGTTCTGCCGGGTCATTGGCGAATATCAGGCACAGCCGCCGAGGACGTTGCTCCAGAGCTCCACCACGGGGAAGGTCCCTTTCGCGGTGGTGATGTCCTCGATCTTGCCGCACTTGTCGCCGATCTCCCGGCCGGCCGAGTCGAACCACGCATCGAGCAGCGGGTCCGTGATGGAGCCCGTCATCTCGTTACTCTCGGCGATGCTCACCCCGGCCAGCGGGTTGCCCAGGGACGCGCCGCAGGCGGCTCCGGCGTCGGTCTGATAGGGAAAGTTGGTGTAGGTGATGCTGGGGTCGGCACTGACCGCGCCGTGGTAAGAGCACCATTGCGTGCCAAAGCCCGACGTGGAGTGACCGGTGGGGGTCGCAACGACGATTTGGACATCGACCGAGGTGCCCGCGCCGAAGTGACCGGCTGCCGTGACGGCCTCGGCCTGGATCTGGGCGTCGGTGGGGTGCAGCGGGACGGTCGCGGCGTGGGACCAGCTCCCCGCCAGCAGATTCCCGGTCCAGCCGCCACCGTACTGGGCGACCGTGTGCAGCCAGTTGGTTCCGCCTGCACCTTGCAGGAAGCCGGTGAGGTAGGGCTGCTCGCCGCTCGGGTCGGAGGTCCAGCCCCAGAAGTCCAGGTAGATCCTGGGCGCGGCCTGCACCGGCCCGCCGTGGTTGATCAGGTTGCTGTTGAGAGTGGTGCCGCGCGGCTGGAGCTTGACGTACGGATGTAAGGCCGTCCCATGACCGGGCGCGGCGGCACCCGCGGCGGAAATGCCGGAACCGGCTGGTGCGGCACCGAGCGACACAACGAGGAAACCACTCAGCACCCGGCGCCGGCCTGGCCCAATTAGCCTGAAGAAATGCGGCGGCATAAACCTTGACCTTTCTGCTGAACAATTCTGACCTGATTTGGCCCATGATCGTGGAATCTCGGCGTGCGGTGAGCGCACAACGCGGGCAGGCCACCAGCACGTTGGCTGGCGGCCTGCCCAGAATGAGGCGCTGCCGGTTACCCGGCGCAGCCTGAGATGGCGTTGCTCCACAGCGGCTGAACAGCGAAGGAGCCCTTGGAGGTGGTGATGTCGTGCAGGTTGATCCAGGCGCACTTGTCGCCGATCTCCTGGCCCGACGAGTCGTACCAGGCGTTGAGCAGCGGGTCGGTGATGGCTTCCGCCAGCTCGTGGCCCTCGACGATGCTCACGCCGTCCAGCGCCTTGCTCACCGAGTCCTCGCCGCAGGCGGAGCCGGCGTCGGTCTGGTAGGGAAGGTTGGTGTAGGTGATGTTGGGGTCGGCACTGACGGCGCCGTGATAAGCGCACCATTGCGTGCCGAAGCCGGACGTGGAGTGGCCCGTGGGGGTGGCTACCACGATCTGGACGTTGACCGAGTTGCCGGCCGCGAAGTGATTAGCCGTCTTGACGGCCTGGGCCTGGATCTGGGTGTCGGTGGGGTGCAGTGGGACGGTCGCGGTGTGGGACCAGCTCCCCGCCAGCAGGTTCCCGGCCGAGCCGCCACCGTACTGGTTGACCGTGGACAGCCATGAGGTCCCGCCGATGGACGACAGGAAGTTCTTGAGGTATGTCTTTTCCCCGCTGGGGTCGGAGGTCCAGCCCCAGAAGTCGATGTAGACCTTGGGCGCGTTCTGCACGGGGCCACCGTGGTTGATCAGGTTGCCCGCACGCAGGTTGGGAGCGGAGCCACGCGGCTTGAGCGTGACGTGAGGATGAGAGACGGTGTGGCCGAAAGTTGCGGCGCCCGCAGCCGTAATGCCGGAACCGGTTAGTGCGGCACCGAGCGATACAGCGAGCAAACCACTCAGCACCAAGGGCCTACGTGATCCAGTAAACCTGGACGAAAGCAGGGTCATACACATTAACCTTTCTTTCCGGGATTCCCTACCCCCGAGTAGGAGAATACGTAATGCCACACTTTATACGGGCATTGACGGTTTGAGAAGACCCTTTTACCCGACGCCAAATAATCACGTGTCGGACATGACCGACTTGTGACTATTTGCCGGGAGCCGCAGGTGTGGCCAGCCACCTGCGGCCAGCAGGCGGCAGCCGCCGCCGCACCGGCGGTCCCGGGTGTGCCGGCCTTCACACGTGATCGTGTTGCGAGGCTGGAAGGATTTACGCCACACTGATGTTGTGAAAAACATGAGGGCAGCCCGTGAGCAGGCCCCCGGTATGGCAGTGACCGCCGCCGGGCCGCTCAGTGCTGTCCCCGGCGGCCTGCCCGAGCAGGGCTGGTCAGAGCGCGGGACGCGGGCCAGGGTGGCCAGGCTGATCCTGGAACTCGGCCCATCCACCGCGGCCTCGCTCGGCAGCAGGCTTGGGCTCACACCGGCGGCGATCCGCCGCCACCTGGACAACCTCCTGGCCGAGGGCATGATCGAGACCAGGGTGGCAAGGGCGCAGCGCAGCCGGGGGCGCGGCAGGCCGGCCAAGCTGTTCACGATTACCGACGCGGGCCGCAGCGCGTTCGAGCACGCCTATGACGACCTGGCCAGCAGTGCGCTGCGCTTTCTCGCCGAGGTCGGCGGCCCGGCGGCGGTGACGGAGTTCGCCCGGCGTCAGCTTGCCGATCTTGAGGGCCGGTACGCTCCAGTGGTCGAGGGAGCGGCGCCGGAACTGCGCGTGCAGGCGCTGGCCGAGGCTCTGTCGGCCGACGGGTACGCCGCCTCGGCGACCGGCGCTCCGGCCGGTGGCACCGGCGAGCAACTCTGCCAGCACCACTGCCCGGTCGCGCACGTGGCGGCCGAGTTCCCCGAGCTGTGCGAGGCGGAGACCGAGGTATTCGGCAGGCTGCTCGGCACGCCGGTCCAGCGGCTGGCTACCATCGCCCGCGGCGACGGCGTCTGCACCACGCACGTGACCGACCGCTCACTCGCCGGCGGCAGAGCCTTTGCCGCCGGCCGGGGCGATACCAAGCCGAAAGGGCCGCAAGGCCAGGGACCCATGACACAACAGAGTCCGGAGGGCTCTTCACTATGACGACTACCGCACCTTCCGAGCTCGAGGGTCTCGGCAGCTACAGGTTTGGCTGGGCTGACTCCGACGTGGCCGGCGCGTCCGCGCGCCGTGGCCTGTCGGAGGAAGTCGTCCGGGACATCTCGGCGAAGAAGAACGAGCCGGAGTGGATGCTGGACCTGCGGCTGCGCGGGCTGAAGATGTTCGGCCGCAAGCCCCTGCCCACCTGGGGCGCCGACCTGACCGGCATCGACTTCGACAACATCAAGTACTTCGTCCGCTCCACCGAGAAGCAGGCAGCGAGCTGGGACGAGCTCCCCGCCGACATCAAGAACACCTACGACAAACTCGGCATCCCCGAAGCCGAGAAGCAGCGCCTCATCGCCGGCGTGGCTGCCCAGTATGAGTCGGAAGTCGTTTACCACAAGATCCGTGAGGACCTGGAGGACAAAGGCGTCATCTTCCTGGACACCGATACGGCGCTCAGGGAGCACCCGGAGCTGTTCCAGGAGTACTTCGCCACGGTCATCCCGCCGGGCGACAACAAGTTCGCCGCGCTCAACACCGCGGCGTGGTCCGGCGGGTCGTTCATCTACGTGCCCAAGGGCGTCCACGTCGAGATCCCGCTGCAGGCCTACTTCCGGATCAACACCGAGAACATGGGCCAGTTCGAGCGGACGCTGATCATCGTGGACGAGGGCGCCTACGTGCACTACGTGGAAGGGTGCACGGCGCCGATCTACAAGTCCGACTCGCTCCACTCGGCGGTTGTCGAGATCATCGTGAAGAAGGACGCGCGCTGCCGGTACACGACGATCCAGAACTGGTCGAACAATGTGTACAACCTGGTTACCAAGCGGGCCGTGGCGCAGGCGGGTGCGACCATGGAGTGGGTCGACGGCAACATCGGCTCCAAGGTCACGATGAAGTACCCGGCCGTCTACCTGATGGGCGAGCATGCCAAGGGCGAGACGCTGTCGGTGGCGTTCGCGGGCAGCGGGCAGCATCAGGATGCCGGGGCGAAGATGGTGCACTGCGCGCCGAACACCTCCTCCACGATCGTGTCCAAGTCGGTGGCCAGGGCCGGCGGCCGGACCTCCTACCGCGGCCTGGTCAACGTGCAGGAGGGTGCCGAGCACTCCAGGTCCACGGTGAAGTGCGACGCGCTGCTCGTGGATACGGTCAGCCGGTCCGACACCTACCCGTACGTGGACGTCCGCGAGGACGACGTGGAGATGGGCCACGAGGCCTCGGTCTCCAAGATCTCCGAAGACCAGCTTTTCTACCTGATGAGCCGCGGGATGACCGAGGACGAGGCGGCGGCGACGATCGTCCGCGGCTTCGTCGAGCCGATCGCCCGCGAGCTGCCGATGGAATACGCGCTCGAGCTGAACCGGCTGATCGAGCTGCAGATGGAGGGGGCGGTCGGCTGATGGCCGGGATCGGCAGGGCGCCAGAGGGTTCGGCGCCCGTCTCAAGGCTGCACGAGCTGCGCTCGTTCGACCTCGCGGACTTCCCGGTGCCCACCGGGCGCGAGGAACAGTGGCGGTTCACGCCGTTGCGCCGCCTGCGCGGGCTGCCCGGCGACTCGCCGCTGACGCCGGGGAAGGTGGCCGTGGAAACGGACCCCGCCCCCGGGGTGATCGTTGATTCTGCCGAACGGACGGATGGCAGGCTGGGTCGCTCGTTCGTACCCACCGACCGGGTCAGTGCCCGCGCCTATGCCTCGTTCGCTGAGGCGACCGTGATCACGGTGCCGCAGGAGCTGGCGGCCAGCAGGCCGACCGTCGTCACGGTGCGCGGCCACGACGCCGAGGGTGCCACGTTCGGCCACGTGCTGGTCGACGTGCGGCCGATGGCCCAGGCCGTGGTGATCCTGGACCACGCCGGCAGCGCGACCTACGCCGACAACGTGGAATTCGCGGTGGGCGACGGCGCGTCGCTGGTGGTGGTGAGCCTGCAGGACTGGGCTGACGACGCCGTCCACGTCTCGCACCACTACGTGCGGCTCGGCCGGGACGCCTCGATCAGGCATGCCGCCGTGACGCTCGGCGGCGGTCTGGTGCGGCTCGCCCCGTCCGTCCACTACAGCGGCCCGGGCGGGAACGCCGAACTGCTCGGGATGTACTTCGCCGACGCGGGCCAGCACCTGGAGCACCGCCTCTTCGTCGATCACGCGGTACCCAGCTGCCGCAGCCGGGTCGAGTACAAGGGTGCGCTGCAGGGCAAGGACGCACACGCGGTGTGGATCGGCGACGTGGTCATCCGGGCCGAGGCCACCGGCACCGACACCTACGAGTACAACAGAAACCTGGTGCTGACCGACGGCACCCGGGTCGATTCCGTGCCCAACCTGGAGATCCTGACCGGTGAGGTGGCCGGGGCCGGGCACGCCAGCGCCAGCGGGCGGCTGGAGGACCAGCACCTGTTCTACCTGATGGCCAGGGGCATCCCCGAGGCCGAGGCGCGGCGGCTGGTGATCCGGGGTTTCTTCGGCACGCTCATCGGCCGGATCGGTGTGCCGCAGGTGGCTCAGCGCATCGCGGCCGGGATCGAACTGGAGCTGTCATGACCGGGTTCGCTCGCGCCTGTGCCCTGTCGGACCTGCCCGAGGAGGGAGCCATCGGGGTGGAGGTGGACGGCGAGCCCGTCGCCATCATCCGGGCCGGCGGCGACGTGTACGCGCTGCGCGACGTCTGCTCGCAC